>NZ_VFAC01000044.1 GCF_007644105.1 Elioraea rosea
GTGGTGGCGGCCTGGGAGGGCGGCAGCGACGTCACCCCTGCGATGGTGGCACTGAAGGCCGCGCTGGCCCCTGCACCCAAGGCTTCCCGGGGGCCTCGTGTCGGGACCAAGAACGAGGCGGTGCTGACGCTACTGCGCCGCGACGACGGCGCGAGCATCGCGCAGATCATCGAGGCCACCGGCTGGGCGCCGCACACCGTCCGGGGCTACCTCGCCGGGCTGAAGAAGCGGGGGATCGGCGTGGAGGTGCTCGAGCGCGTGCGGCAGGTCGGGCCCAACAAGCAGGGGGCGAAGGGGTCCTACAGCATCTACCGGATTGCCGGCTGATGCGACGCACGGAGGCCCGGCCGCGCTATGCGGTCGGGCTGACCCGTGTCTCCACGGCCGAGCAGGGCCAGAGCGGGCTGGGCTTGGAGGCACAGAGCGAGAGCATCCGGCGGTTCGTCGCGAGCCAGGGCTGGGTGCTGGTCGCGGAGTTCTCCGACGTCGCGAGCGGCAAGGACGACCGACGGCCGGGCTTCCAGGCGGCGCTGGCGCGCTGCCGGCAGCTTGGCGCCGTGCTGGTCGCGGCTCGTCTCGATCGCATCACCCGCCGGGCGCACACGCTGTCGCAGCTGCTGGAGGAGGGCGTCGCGATCCGTGCGGCGGACATGCCCGGCGCGGATGACCTGATGATGCGCGTCTACGCGGCGATGGCGCAGAAGGAGCGGGAGCTGATCAGCGAGCGCACGCGCGCGGCGCTGGCCGCGGCCAGGGCACGGGGAAAGCGCCTCGGCGGGGACCGCGGCTATCGGCCAGCCTCAGGCCCCGACGCGCGCGCCGCCGCAGAGGCCCGGCGCGACGAGGCCGACCGCACGGCGCACCGCATCCTCCTCGAGATCGAGGCGCTGCGGGCGGATGGCGTCGCTGGCTACGCGGAACTGGCGCGAGCACTCACCGACCGCGCCATCCCGACGCCACGCGGGCGGGCCGCCTGGACCCACACGACGGTCGCCCGGCTACTCGCACGGGCAGGCGTCTGACGCAGGGCTACACGTCGACGCCGTAGTCAGCGAGTTCCGGCAACATCGCCTCGATCACGAAGTCCACGAAGGCGGCAGGCGCGTCGAGATAGAACTCGCGGTCTGAGTAGCTGCCGACGCTCGCCTCGATCCCGCGTGCTGCCAGCCACTCTGCGAGCCTCTCCAAGGCTGCTCTTGGATCATCGTCCAGGAATGCGACCTGCGAGCGGAGCTTGTCCGGGTCGCGATGCGTCGTCTCGCTGCGGCTGAACTGCAGGTCGATATTCGTTCCCGGTTGACGGAGCCAGATCGACCGTGCGGTCCGCCGCAGTGTGACGAAGCCAAGTTGGGTCGTCAGCATCTCGACGATCGTTTCGAAGTGCTGGGCATCGAGACGGTTGGCAACGTGGTTGAAGCGCATCTGGCAACCCTCCTGCAGCTGATCGTAGGCCAAATCGCCGATTGCTGAGAAACGGACCCATCCATCGCATCTGTTCGTCACCGAGCAACGGTCGTTGGTCGGTGTTGAACAGGGTCAGGTGGATGGAGGTTGCTGCTCATCGGTGAGCTGCGCCGCTTCGGCGGCTTGCTCATCGGCCTCGGCGATCTCGTCGCGGAGGTGCTGGAGGATGCGTTCGAGCTCGGCATCCGTCATCTGGTCCATCTGCGTCGGTCCGACGCGAAGCTCCTGCTTCTCGCGCCAGCCCGCGCGCGCCTTCATCCAGAAAATCGCGGCCGCGACGTTGTTGCCGGTCGTCGCCATCTGGAACAGCGACTGCGCCACCTTCGCCGTCGCCTCGACCATGCCGCGATCGAGCTCCCGCCTGAAGTGCTTGCGCAGCGTCTTCGGCTCGATCTCGAGGAAGGTGGCGATGTCCTCCTGGGGGATGCCGAAGCCGCTCATGGCACGCACGGTGCGGCGCTGCTCCTCGGTCGGCTCAAACCGCACGCCCTGCATCGGTGGCCTCCTCTGCCCGGTGACGCTTGAGCGTCTCGAAGCTCTCCCCGGTGGCCTCCAGCGTCGCCGCCTCGCCGGCGAAGGCCTGCCAGCGCAGTACCGCGACGTCGACGTAGGTCGGAGAGAGCTCGATCGCGTGGCAGGCCCGGCCGGTGGTCTCCGCAGCGATCAGCGTGGTGCCGGAGCCGGAGAAGGGCTCGTAGACGGCCTGGCCTGGCGCGCTGTTGTTCTGGATGGGCCGGCGCATGCACTCGACCGGCTTCTGCGTGCCGTGCACGGTCGCGGCATCCTGGTCACGGCTCGCGATCGTCCAGAGCGTCGTCTGCCGCCGATCGCCCTGCCAGTGGCCCTGTCCCCGTACCGCGTACCAGCAGGGCTCGTGCTGCCAGTGGTAGTGGCCACGGCCGAGCACCAGCCGCTCCTTCGCCCAGATGATCTGGGCCCTGATCTCGAAGCCCGAGGCGGCGAGGCTCTCGGCGACGGTGGTGGCGTGCAGGGCGCCGTGCCAGACGTAGGCGACGTCGCCCGGGAACAGCGCCCAGGCCTCGCGCCAGTCGGCGCGGTGGTCGTTCTCGACCGCACCGGTCCGCTTCGTGGTGCTGATCCCGGCTCGGTTGCGCCAGGCTGGGTCGTAGGCGACGCCGTAGGGTGGGTCAGTGACCATCAGGTGCGGCCGCACGCCGCCGAGCACGGCCTCGACCACGGCAGGGTCCGTGCAGTCGCCGCAGGCCAACCGGTGCCGCCCCAGTCGCCACACGTCGCCCGCGCGGCTGGTCGGCACCACAGGTGACGCGGGGACGTCGTCGGGATCGGTGAGGCCGCTGGTGGGCTCGGTGAGCAGGGCGGCGAGCTCGTCCTCGGCGAAGCCGATCAGGCCGAGGTCGAAGCCGTCGGCCTGCAGCTCACCGAGCTCGAGGCGCAGCATCGCGTCATCCCAGCCTGCGTTGAGCGCGAGCTTGTTGTCTGTGAGGACGTAGGCGCGGCGCTGGGCAGGACTGAGATGACTCAGCTCGATCACCGGCACCTCGGTCATGCCGAGCAGCCGCGCAGCGAGCAGCCGCCCGTGGCCGGCGATCACGCCGCGCTCGCCGTCGACCAGGATCGGGTTGGTGAAGCCGAACTCGCGGATGCTCGCAGCGATCTGTGCGACCTGCGCGTCGCTGTGCGTCCGCGCATTCCGAGCGTACGGAACCAATTCCGCCACCAGGGCCTTTTTGTATTCGGGGAATGGGGGTGCGATGACCGTCATGCGGGGGCTCCGTCGCTGTCCACGAAATGGCATTCGACGCTTGCGACAGATGCGACGGCTTCTCCTGTTATCCCTACACGCGCGCGTGCGCGTATGGGGATCAATTGGAACGACGGTCGCAAGTGTCGCAGGTGTCGCGAAGGGCAGGATTGCGCTGTCACGGGTCGCGGTCCTGCCAGTGCGGTGAGGCTGGCTCGAGGCGTGCGCGAATGCCCCGGAACCCTCTCCCCCTGAAGTGCTCGCAATCCTTCGCCCGCTCGAAGCCGAGACGTTCGAGCGTCGTGCCGAACCACTTAGCGGTGCGAGCTTCCTCGCCGCGTCGGGCGGCGTACGAACGCCATGATCCGTAAAGGTTCGCGTTGGTGTCACCGATACCGACGTCACGGTCGCAGCACTCATCGACCCACTGCGCCACGAGATCCTGCTCCAGGAAGTACTCGGCCGTGGCATCGATCACCGCCTTGGGCTGCTGCAGGCCGATCTCCTGCCATTTCAGGCAGCCTTCGATCATCCAGCGCAGGATCGCCGGCCACTCGGCGCGGAGCCGCTCCGGCAGTTCCGGGTCCGGCTTCGGCGGCTTGTGCACGAACGGCACGACGTTGAACCTTCGGCGCGCCGCGTCGTCGACGTTGCGCAGAGCTGGCTTGTGATTGCCGCTGACGTTGAGCTTGAAGGCCGGGGTGAAGGTGAAGAAGTCTCGGCGCATGAAGCGTGCCGTGACCGGATCGCCTCCTGTCAGGGCCTTGATCCGCGCCTCGGCCCAAGGGCGGCCTTCCTCGGTCTCGGTGGAGATGACCAAGCGCGCCCCGTGCAGCATCGCGAGGTCCGTCGGGTGCTTGTCGCCCTTGCTCGCGGTGAAGGTCTCCATCGCGGCAACGGTGGCGTAGGTGCCCATGATGCCAGCGACGGTGTTCAGCAGCACGCCCTTGCCGTTGCCGCCCGGACCGTACAGGAACAGCAGCGCATGCTCGCGGGTCTGCCCCGTCAGGCAGTAGCCGAACCAGCGCTGCAGGAACCGGACGAGGTCCGCATCGCCGTTGGTCGCCTGGTCGAGGAAGGCCAGCCAGCTCGGGCACTCAGCAACAGGCGCTGGAGGAATTGCCGTCGTCCGCGTGATCAGGTCGTCTGGTGATGCGTCGCGCCGCAAGCCAGTGCGCAGATCAACCGTGCCGCCGGGCGTGGCGAGCAGCCAGGGGTCTCGGTCCCAGGCCTCGCTGGTGACGGCGAGCGTCCGATCGGCCTGGGCGAGACGCTCGACGCCTGAAGCGAACGTCGATCGGCCCGTGCTGCGCCGCACCTTGTCGTCATGCGCGGCACCTCTGGTACGGGCGAGGTCGCGCGCGAGGCATAGACCGAGCTGGGTCTCGTCCTTCTGCCAGATCGCTCCGGTCCACCGGAACCACTTGCCTGTGTGGTGGCAGAAGCGGAGCTCGCTGGCGTGCTGCCGCGCGAAGGCCAGCGCGACGCTGTCCTCGGTCACAAGGCCCTCGGCGGCGTCGGCGCGGGCCTTCTCCTCCTTGGCGTAGATGTCTTCGACGCAACGGGGGATGTCGTCACGTCGCTCCTGCCATCGTGCGTCACGGTCCGGCGGAAACACGCTCTCCATCGCGTCGAGCAGGCGCTTCTCAGCCTCGTGCTTCGGTACGCCACGGGATGCATACAGCCCGGCCAGCCGCACTGTCGCCTGATGGTAGCTCTCTGCGCGGGCCACGGCCGCGAGCAGTGCCTCCTCGTCGAGCGGGCCTGTGCCGGCGATTGCGTCGCCAGCCTGCTTGGTCGCCGGCTTGCCGATCGCGCCCGCGTCGAGGTCGTCGCGCAGATCGATCGGCGTGCCATCGACCAGCACGACCTGGTGCGTGGGGTTATTGGCGACCGAGCCGAAGTAGTAGGCTTGAGAGAGCGTCCAGCTTTCGGCCGCGAAGATGCCGCCGAACGCGCCATTGAGCCGGCTCACGAGGCGGCTTCGCTCGGTCGGTGGCAGCTCCCGCGACGACGGGCACAGCACCCGCCAGCGGGGCTTTTCCGCCGTGTGGCTCGGCGAGGTGTAGAGGATCGCCAGCAGGCCGGCCCTGTCGAGTGTCTCGACCGCCTGCGCGACGCCGATCTCCTCGTCGTCGTAGTCGGCCTCGATACCGGTGATGGCCAGCACGTTCGCGTCGTGGCGGAGGCTGCCCTTCTCGGTCCGATCCTCGCCAAAGCGGGCGAGCTTCAGCCAGGGGAGGTCAGCCTTCTCCCCCGCCGCGGTCGCACGTATGAGCACGATGAGGTCGCCCAGCGTCGTCGTGTGCTCGGTCTTGCTCGCAGCACCAAACCCGACGAACCGCGTATACGTGATCGGCTTCTCCGCCGAGGCCGACGCGAGCACGCCGCCGGAGCCAAACGGGACCGCGCTCATGCCCGCGCTCCCGCCAGCCGCCGCTGGTCCGCCTCGTACTGCTCGATATCCTGAAGGCGGTAGAGCACGCGGCCGGGAGCGCGACGCCGCCTTCTTCGAGAAGACGATCCAACATGAAGGCGTAACGGCGAAGCTTCCCGATCCTCGCAATCACAAGGACTCAGAGGCTCGCATTGTCGAGAACGCTGCCCTGCTGCGTGAGCGGTTGTTAGTACTCGACGCAGCCGCGCGCGAACGGCTGACGAGGTATCTGGTTCAGCGGTGTTACCTGGTCGTCGTCGCGGCGTCAGATCAGGAATCAGCATTCCGCATCTTCGCCGTGTTGAACTCACGCGGGCTGGACCTGTCTCCCGCCGATATCCTGAAAGCGGAAATCATCGGTGCGGTGCCGGTCGAGAAACGCGAGGAGTACACAGAGCGCTGGGAAAACCTGGAGGAGATGCTCGGGCGCGAGCGCTTCGCAGACCTGTTCGGCCATATCCGCATGATCCATCGCAAGCAGAAGATCCGCGGAACACTCGTTGCCGAGTTTCGTGAATATGTGCCGTATCGCGACGATCCGGCTGGCTTTATCGATCGCGAGTTGACGCCCTGCGGCGACGCCTACGAGGACATCACCGATCGCAACTTTTCAAGCTTTAGGAACGCCGAAGACGTCAACCGCCTGCTCCGCCATCTCGCCCGCCTGGACAACATCGACTGGCAGCCACCAGCGATCGATGTGTTTGCGCGATGGAGGACGGATCCAGACTTCATCGTTCGCTTCGTGACCGACCTTGAGCGGTTGGCTTATGGCCTCTTCCTAACGCGTGCCGACGCGACGACACGCATCGGGCGCTACGGAGCGCTGTTGCAGGCCATTCAGGCCGGCGCTGACCTCTTCGCGGAAGACTCCCCGCTGCAGCTCACTGCAGCCGAGAAGGTGGGTGTGCTGAACACGCTCAATGATGAGATTTACACAGTGACGCGCATTCGCCTTCCCCTGCTTCTGAGGCTCGACTCGATGCTTTCAGGCGGCGCCGCGGAGTTCGACAACCCTATCGTCACGGTGGAGCACGTGCTACCGCAGAACCCAGCACCTGGCAGCCTGTGGATGAATGACTTCCCAGAGGAGGCTGACCGTGTGTCCTGGGTTCATCGTCTTGCCAATCTCGTGCTGCTCACCCAGCGGAAGAACTCGCAGGCGGGCAATCTGGACTTCGCTGAGAAGAAGACGCGCTACTTCATGACGAAAGGCGGCGTGTGCGCCTTCCCTTTGACGAGCCAAGTACTCTCCGAAGAGACCTGGACCCCGAAGACTCTTCAGCTGCGTCAGAAGGAGCTGATCGACAAGGTCGCGGAGGTTTGGCGGTTACGCTGATAGAGGGGGGCGGTCCTGACCGCCCCATACTGGTACTGAATGAGAGCGAGCGGTCCGAAGGGCGTGGCACTCGCGCTCTGCTGTTGGTTGCGATTGCTGGGGCACTCTCCTATGCGAACTCTGCCCAGATTTCGCCACACGAAGTGTAGGTTTTCTGAGGGTTTCCGGCTGGCGGGTAAATCGTGCAAGTAGCCAGGTTCGGAGAGAACGGGGCGGGAGAGAGCGATTTTGGGGCCTCGTTTCGGCCCCGCATCGGCCAGTCGCGGCGCGGGAGCCGCGGAAAACCTGCGCCTGAGGACGCGGCCCGTTAGGAGCGAGAGAGTTTGCCGCGGAAGAAGGTGGCGTCCCGTACGGACGCCATCAGACGTGTTCACTGCCGTGCAAGCTGATGCGCTAGCGGTGGAAGAGATGGCGGAAGCGTAAGCAATTGACTGGGTTTGACGCACGGTGACGCGGCTTGGACCGTGGTGACATTGCGTGTGGGGGCTGTGGGGGCTAGTGTGGGGGCTGGTGGTTTGGCTTCCCTCTACCCCCACATTGGAGCGAGCCCCGATGAAGCGATCCGGCAACCTCGATGCCCGCACGGTGGAAGCGGCCGAGAAGCGCGCGAGCGTCTATCGGCTCTCCGATGGCGGAGGGCTGCTGCTTGAGGTGAAGCCTACCGGCGCGAAGGTCTGGCTGTGCCGCGTCACGGTGGCCGGCAAGCGTCGCGACATGGGCTTGGGTGGATACCCCGCCGTGAGCCTCAAGGATGCCCGTAGAAAGGCAGAGGAGGCCCGTCGCGTGGCAAGCGAGGGGGCGGACCCGATCGTTGAGCGGGAGAAGCGCGAGCGCGCGCTGGCAGCCGAACGCGAGGCGGAGAAGGAAGCCGAGGGCCGCACGTTCGAGGCGATCGCGCGCCGCTATGTCGCGGCCGAGGGGCGCGGTTGGAAAACCGCCAAGACAGCGGTGATGTGGACGGGCTCGCTTGAGCGGTGGGCGTTCCCCGTGCTCGGCAAGATGCCGGTGGCGGAGATCGATCGCGCGGCGGTGCTGCGCGCTGTGGAGCCGGTATGGACGACGCGGCCAGCGACAGGGCGGAAGGTGCTACGCCGGATCGGGGCGGTTCTGCGCTACGCCGCCGCGCACGGTTGGCGCGCGAACGACAACCCCGCCGATGCCCGCATGCTTCGCAATGCCGGGCTTCCGGCGCTGCCCGGTGGCCGCAAGCAGCCCTCGCTACCCTGGGCGCGCCTGCCGGCCTTCATCGCCGCGCTGGACAAGGTTGAGGGCTTCGGCGCGCTAGCCCTCCGCCTTGCGATCCTGACGGCGCTGCGCTCGGGCGAGGTGCGCGCGGCACGGTGGTCCTGGCTCTCGTTCGATGGTGTGCCGACGCTCACGGTTCCGGGCGAGGTGATGAAGGGCAAGAAATCGGCTGACGTAATGGCCCATCGCGTGCCGCTCTCCGACGCCGCGCTTGAGACGCTGGCCAGCGCCTACGGCTACGCGACCGGCAAGGCGGTGACGGTGGCCGAGCTGCCCCGCCTCGCCGCGCTCGCGGGCGATCGGCTGATCTACCCGAGCAGCACCATGCACACGCCGATCAGCGACATGACACTTTCGGCCGTGATGCGGCGGATGAATGCCCATCGGCGCAAGGGGACACCAGCACCGTGGCGTGATGCTGACGGGCGCGAGGCTGTGCCGCACGGCTTCCGCGCCACCTTCTCGACCTGGGTTGACGACACCCGCCCCGAGGAACGCGAGGCCGCCGAGAAGGCGCTGGCCCATGAGGTGGCCAATAAGGTGAGTGGCGCATATCGACGCTCCGACCTGTTCGACCGGCGCGTGAGCCTCATGCGCGAGTGGGCGCTCTATGTGGCCCCCAAAACCCCCAAAAATACCAAAAACCCCACTGAGGCGTTGCGGGGCGCCAGAGCCGCAGTATAGGCCCGCTCTCGGGCGCGGTTGGACCGCAGCTGGATGCAGAATGAAACAAAACGTTACCGAAAACACATCGGTAAAAATCTGTTGATATTCAGTCGCTTACAGCGCGCACTGTGCGCACTGTGCGCGCTGTGTGCACTCGCGCCTAAGTAACCCTCTGTAAAGATTGCATTCGCCAAAAAGTGGCGAGATGCCATAGACAGGATTAACTTTGGCGTTACTGCGCATATACATCCGGGCATCCCGCGCACTGCGGATCATCTCGACAGGTGACCAATGCCCCGACGCCGACTCAATCTAGAGCCCCCAAGCCCGACCGCGATCTCCTACACGCTGCGCGACGGCGAACGCATCTCAGGCCTCAGCAGCGCGACGCTTCGCCGCCGCGCTAAGGCGGGAGAGTTGATCCTGTTCCGTAACGGGGGGCGCACGCTGATCAGCGGCGACAGCCTTCGCCGCATGCTCTCGCCCGTGATCACTGCCGAATAGAAACCGCCCGGCGCGCGTGGCAACCGGGCGGCGAAACGTTCGCGGCAGTCGTGTGTGACAACGCTGATATAGCCCCGAACGGATCGCTTCGCCACCGTCTCGCGTGCCCGGCAAGAGGAATGCCGGACATGATCCTTGACCAGATTCTCCCGCCTCCTCGTGAGGTGCAGCGCCGCGCCTGGGAGTGCGCATTCGTCATCGGTGCTGAGCATTCATGCCGCATCGGGACCACGCTGTTTCATTACTGCCAGCATGTGGTCTGCGCGCGCGAGCCCGAGACGCTCGGCTGGGCTGAATGCGGGTGGCTGTTCCGCGCACATCGCGACGTGTTCGGCGTGAGGGCAGCATGAGCAAGAGCCTTTCTGCCGTCACGCCCGGCCGGCAATCCGGGTTCGACTATACGCGACTGCCGGCAGTCGATCGGGCGCAACTGCAGGAACGTGCCGCGACTCTCCGCAGTCAGTTGACCGCACTCGACCACGACGTGAACAACGCGAAGCGGCATGTGATGCGCCGCGCCTCTGAGATCGGCGTTCAGCTTCTCGCCATCAAAGCAAGCCTGACGCATGGCGAGTTTCTGCCATGGTGCCGGGCCGAACTTGAGCTACAACCACGTACGGCACAGAACTTTATGGCCGCCGCGCGCCTACTTAACGGCCTGCCGCAGGGCGAATGCGAAATCGTTTCGCTTTTGCCGCCGAGCACACTCTACGCGCTGGCGGCCCCCGCCATTCCCGAGCAAGTTCGCGAGAGACTAATCGCCGATGTCGTCGCCGGCAAACCGATCACGCCGAAGAGCATTCGCAGCGAAATCCGCCGCGAAACACGCTTTAGTTCTAATGTCGGGCGGCTACAGCCTCGGCCAAAGCAGTCGAAGAGCCGGATTGCCCGCGAGAACGCGCGACAAGCCGAACAGCGAGAGCGACGGCGACGCGCGACGGACAAGCTTGCCGAGCTGCTTCTTGTAGCACTGCCGGAAACGGAGCTTAGAGACGTCTTTCATGAAGCGGACTGGTTTCAGGCTGGCCTGATCGTTCGCCGTCGCCTTTGTGGAGAAGGCGCGTGATCGCCCCTGCGATCGTTGCGCGGCTAGGGCTCAAGCGCGTCGGCAGCCAATGGCGTGGCGACTGCCCTGCATGCGGCTATGCGGGCTCCTTTGTCATGAGCCTCGGCAGCGAACGCACGCCACTGTGGTGGTGCGCGTCCTGCCGCGACAAGGAAGCCCTCACAGCGGCTTTAACGGGTGACGGCTACGCGATAGCGCCCGCGCCGTGTGACCGCGTTCCTGTGCCTTCCAGTGGCCAGCGCGCGGCACGGGCGCAGGCGCTGTGGGAGCGCGGCTTGCCGATCACGGGCACCGTCGCCGAGACCTACCTCCGATCGCGCGCGCTCGGCGCGGTGGCCAGCGACGCGCTGCGATTCCTGCCGGCCGAGCGACACAAGGAAGCCGCGCACGTTGGCCCCGTGCTGCTCGCCGCCGCCTGCGACGAGGCGGGCACCGTGCGCGCCGTCCATCGCACCTGGCTGCGTGAGGACGGCACTGGCAAGGCGAAAGTTGACCCGCCACGAAAGACGCTCGGCTCCCCGACCGGCTGCGCTGTGCGGCTGCTGCTTGCCTCCGCCAAGGTGGTGCTCGCGGAAGGGCTCGAGACGGCTCTGGCCGCCGCCGCGCTGTTCGGCCTGCCCGCATGGTCCTGCCTCACGGCTGGCGGGCTGGAAGCGGTGCAGCTTCCGGCTCCGATCCGCTCGGTTCTAGTTGCCGCCGATAACGACGTGAGCGGCACCGGCCAGCGCGCGGCCGATGCACTCGCGCAGCGGCTTCTGGCTGAGGGCCGCGCCGTGCGCGTGGCGATCCCCGACCGGCCCGGCGAGGACTTCAACGACATTCTGCGCCGGAGGATCGCGCGCCATGGCTGACGGCTACACGACGCATGACGCGGTGCCACCCGCGCCCAACATAGCCGTGCTGCGCCTCAATCGTCGCGACGCGCCTGCGCTGCCGCTCGACCTGTTCGGGCCGTTCTGGTCGCGCTGGATCGCCGACGCGGCCGAGGGCAGCGACGCGCCGCCCGACTACACCATGGCCGCCCTGCTCGCCGCCGCAAGCGCGCTGATCGGCAATGCGAGGCATGTCCTGGCACGCGATGGATGGTCGGAGCCGCCGGTTCTGTGGTGCGCAGCCGTTGGCGATCCATCCAGCGGCAAGTCTCCCGCCGCCGATCCCGTCATGCGCATCGTCTCCATGATTGAGGACGAGCTGGCGACTGATCACCCCGAGGTGCGGCGCAGATGGGAGACGGAGCGCGAAGGGGCGCGAGCGCGCAAGGCGAAATGGCTGACGGAGGTGAAGGCCGCAGCCGAGAAGGGCACCCCTCCGCCGCAAATCCCGGAGGACGCGGATGAGCCGCCGGAGCCGATGCGGCCCCGCGTGCGCGCCAACGATGTGACGATGGAGCGGCTTGTCGAGATGCTGGCGGGGCTTCCGAAGGGGTTGCTCTTCACCCGCGACGAGTTGGCCGGCTGGATCGCGTGCTTTGACCGCTACAGCGGCGGCGGCGACCGGGCTTTTTGGATCGAAGCATATGGCGGCCGAACCTACACGGTCGATCGCAAGAAGCATCCTGAGCCAGTACATGTTCGGCATCTGTCGGTCGCGATCTTTGGAGGTATTCAGCCCGCCCGGCTGAGTGAGGCGATGAACGACCCCGATGACGGGTTGCTGCCGCGCTTCCTCTTCGCCTGGCCCGAGGCGCAGGCGCGGCCGACGCCGTTGCGATGCGCCGACCTGCCCGCTGCGCTGCCCGCGCTGCGCCGCCTCGCGATGCTGCCCATGGCCAGCGACGAACGGGGCAACCCGTGCCCCCGGATCGTGCGCTTCACCCCTGACGCATACGCCGCGCTGGAAGCGTTCCGCGCGGACCTCCGGGCACGCGAGCATGCCGGCCTGATGGCAGGGGCGATCGGGAAGGCGCCGGGGCACGTCCTGCGGTTGGCGGCCGTGCTAACGTTCCTGTGGTGGTGTTCCGATGCCTCTGCGCCGGAGCCAGACCGCGTTACGGTTGCGGCCGTGCAGGCCGCCTGCGGCCTGTTGGACGCCTACCTTCTCCCGATGGCAGAACGGGTGTTCGGCGACGCCGCCGCGACCGAAGTTGAACGTGACGCAACCACGCTCGCGCGTTGGATCATGCGCACACGTCCGGCAGTGGTGAACACGCGCGAGGTGCGCAGCAGCGCGCGCCTGCCTGGGCTCAGAGAGGCCAAGCGGATACGGACCGCCGCCGACTATCTGGTGGAAGAAGGTTGGTTGTTCGCCCCTACACCGAGCGGCGAGGCAGGCCGCCCGCGCGCTGACTACACGATGAACCCGCGCGTCTGGGAGGCGTGCCGATGAGCCGATGGCTTGCCGCTGCACGAACCTCCCTCCAAGCGGAGGGTGCGGGCGCGCAACACGCAGCCCCGGCCCACGGAGCGGAGATGCCGGGGTGTTCTGGTGATTGTGGTGATTTTGGCGAACGCGGGGAAAGTGACAGTAGGCGCGTGCCCGAGGCTGCTGCGCATCTCTCTGCCATGGTGCGCGCCCATGGGCCGGGGCACCCCGAGGCGCTGGCCGCCGCGCGCGCGCTGCTCGCCGCTTGCCAATGCGTTAGCGATGACCCCGACGAACGCATGTGCGCCCCGGCGTGGTCGGAGGTGACGGCCGAGCCTCCGCCCGGCGCGTGGTGCGGCTGCTGCGGTAGGCGAGAGAAGAGCGCGGGGCGGTGGTGGCGCGAGCGTCACGACCCGAAGGGCTGGCGCTGTGCGACGTGCCACCCGCCGAACCATTTGGACGACGCGCGAAACGTGATGGAGGTGCGAACATGACATAGCTGTTGAACGACTGGCATCTCTCCCCGACCGGGCTTGTCTGGGCGCGCCTGCCCGGCGGGTCCATGACTGCATTCAAACTCCACCTTCAGCGACCCGGGCAAATTGTGCTGGTCACGCCGGAATAGGCTGACCGCTCAGCCAGGGGCATCCGAGTTTTACTTAACTGCCCTCACGGAAACAAAGGTAGAAAAGGCAGAAATGATGAGGAGGAAGAAGGCGGACACCAAAATCAGCAATGGCGGAGGCTCACTGATGCTCACCAACTCGGCCCTCTCGAAGATTCCACTAAAAGGGCATGCGCCTGTTCGCTGACACAGCCCGTCCGGCTGCGGGGAGTCAACGCCAAACGTACCAGAACTTCTAATACTGTCCAAAACGAAACTGAAGGCCCGATTCTGATCGGAAAAAAATAAACCGCCAGTCGGCAGACCGTTTCCGCTTGATTGCAGTTGAAAATTCCATCGATCGTTATCGAAGATATCTACATAAGGGTCCAAATCCTGCAATGTCGCAGATATAAAACTAAACCCATTCCCAGCGGTGAAATACAACGCTTCGATGCCCTCATCATTCCAATTTACTGTTGCTGAATCTTCATTGTAGGCGAAGTTAACGCCACTTTCGAATGCGTGGTCCGACATCGCGAGCCAGCCCGAGGCACTAACGGCTCCTACCGGAACTGATTCGGTGATTGTGAACTTGAAGAACACCGTACCCATAGCGCTCGTGCTGGCGCCGAGCGTCGTCGCTACCGCTAGCGCGGCCGCTAAGAAAGTTCGTATCAACATGAATGTGGTTCCCCTAATGGCGGACCCCCACGGTCCTTTTTTCTCCCTGCGGCAAGTATCAGTGTTTGCCGCCTCCTATTGCAATCGTTGATTCCGGTCGCAGACCGAACATGAGCGAGCCCTCCGGAACGTTTCACCTAACGGTAGTGCCGCGCTCCTACCCACGCTGCGCCTGCTTGTGGGTGGCCGGGACAAGGCGGTGACCCGAACGTGGGCGCCTCTGCGGTTTAGCCTCGACAATCGGTGCGAGTGCATCGCGGCGGGAGTGGCAACGCGACCGGACGCGCGCGTTGTGCGCGCTCACGCGCGAAGCGGGAGACTACACTCGCGTGCTCGCGTCGGGACGGAAATACGCTCGCTTTGGTCAGCCCCTAGGGAGCGTCCGTTGTCCATCTGTCCGGGCGCACGTGGACCGGTGCCGCTGCCAGACACTCGGCGCCTATTGCCAACGCATCAAGCAGCCGGGCACTGTTTTATTCCGACCGCGCGGCGCACAGCCTCTGCATGACCGCGAACGGAAGCGAGCTCGGCAGCCTCGATCCCGTCGCCCTGTCCGACACCGATCCAAAAGGCTTGAACTTGGCTGGTGCGATAACGTTGGTCCTGCGCCGTTGCGAGCATGGTTTCTCGACGGTTCAGACTGTCCAACTCTGCACGCAGCCGAGTGCAATCGAACGACTCGTAAGGGAGCGTTGAAACCGTCATCCCAGCAATTTGTGCTGGCGGAGTTGGCATGTTGAAGCACCCGGCCAGCAACATCGCCGCGCCCGGCGCGATCAGGGCAGGTCGAATGGTCTTCATCAATCGCCTCATTCGTTGCGTGTCGGTCTACGAGCCACGCGATTGGCAGATCACGCAGCTCGGCCCGCAGAATCCGCCAAGGACATGAATACAAAGTTGGCAGCATGCGCCGGCCAAGCCTCCGCCCAGCTGGTGGTGCGCATCCTCCCGCCGGCGAGAGCAATGCGGCGTGCAGCCGGGGCGCGGGCGGTGAGAGGCTAAGGGGTGGCGATCCGCGATCCTCCACACCTAAACGCGCGAGCATTGCTGCTGGTGCGGAAATAACGGTGCGGGTGGAACTAATGGCCGCATTGTCCGACAGACTAGCCCAAGACGTTTTGCCAACCACAGACTCTGAGCTCGGTCGGCGGCATCGAGAAACACCCGAGCGCTCGTCTTCACCGCTTTCAGCTAAACCCGCCGCGATAGAGTCCGATGATTTCGCGGTCTGGCAGCGCGACCTCTTGCCTAGTGCCGTAGAAGTAGACGCCACCAGCACCATCAAGCGACGCTGGATTTCGACGGGTGGCGAAGTCGAGCAATTTAAGCGGAACGCTCAGTAATAGGCAAACGAACGACGTTGCGGCGCGCCAGCGGCGTGATGGGAATAGGTTCGCGAGAACCATTCTGAGAGACCACCCTGCGACGACACCGGGTCCAAGCGCCATCCCGCTATCGATCTCGGAGAAGCGGCGGAACAAGCGACGGTGGCCGAGTGGGGTGAACCGCGTGAAGTCGTAGGCGCCCATATGCACCGGCTGCAGAAACGGCGTAGCCGCGTAAACGCGGCCTTCGGGGGCTAGAACGCGCCAGATCTCAGACACCACGCGCGGGGGATCGGCCACATGCTCTAGTACTGATACCGCGAGGACGAAGTCAAACGACCCGTCGTCAAAGGGAAGATCGTGGCCATCTGCGATCGCACCGATACCGGGCGAGAAGGCAACGTCCGTGTAGATAACTTCTGCCGGTTCATCGTAACGCGTATTCCCTGCACCAAGCACGAGCACTCGCGGTCGCACGCTACGATCGCGACAGAAAGCTGCAAGGGCAGCTTCGGCGGTCACATGCGAAGTCGGGATTGCGAATTCTGAGAGGCGCTGAGCCATGCGACGATAGAGGCGCCTGACGCCGCGCTGACGGTCAGTCTGAGTGCCGTAAGCGACACCTTCATAACCGCCGCGATCAATATAATCTGATACAGCAAAAACACTTTTTGAGTCATTGATCAGTATGGGGATACTGCGTACGACCGGAAAACAAGCGAAACAGAGGGGACAATGCAAAGTTTCTTCTTCAATCTTTAGCGAGGACCCATGACATACTGGGCACCAGAATTGAAGAATGTGATTTTCATCGTAGATGGCGTCAGATTCTATTGTCATATCGCAACCCGTTTGCATCGCCCTCAGCGGTATGGGCGGTTGTGTGTTGGGAGACGGGCGGGCCTGAGTGTTCCAGAGGTTATGGCTGGACTACGAGGCTGAGCAAGCGGAGGCGGCGCTGAAGCGGATGGTGTTCGGGCGGGCAGGCTTGATTACCCGTGGCATTGGAGGGCGGGGAGGCGTGGTACGATGGCACAGTGACGAGCGCGTCTTGCTTCGCCTATTCCGTCCGCTCAGCGGCGGTAGTGACGTTAGCTGAAGCGGACGAAGGTGGGAGCGCCTTATTCCGGCTCATGACCACCCACCCCGACATCGCGAGTTGGATAGGAAGCGCTCTTACACAGCTTTCCGCCTCAGATTGCGATGGCGGATCATAAGCAGTATGAAAACTGCGGTGCATAGCAATGCAAGACTTTGCGGTTCCGGGATGACGCGAACAGCCCAAATCCCTGTCCCCCACACCGAAACATTAGTGTCTGTCTGTCCTGTCGGCCTATACGCCGCTCGAAAATTATCACCCTCAAAAACAGTTTGTCCGTTCTCATAGCCCGCTCCGTAGGAACTGAAACCACAGCAAAAATCGGCATGCTCAATTAGCTGACCATTACTTTCGGACAGATTGCCCTTTAACGCGAAACCTACCATTGCTGGACCGAAACTTGCACGTTCACCCGCATCCCCGAACTGTACGAAGCCGCTCACATTGAAATCTTGATACGTCTTGACGCCGCTCGGTTCAGAAATATACAGAATACCATTGTAGATTCCGAACTGCCGTCCGTATATCTCAAGTTCCAGAATCCCAGTAACAGTCTGACCTAAGGCAAACGGCGACGCAGTATTTTGAGGTAAGTTATTGTATTCAAGGTGAGTTACTTGTCCAATATATGTAAATATTGCTTTTGCTTGGATTGGTGAACTTGCTACTGCTGCGATTAGGGCGATTGTAGCTATTGCGAATGCGCGCACAGTGACCATACGTTATTTCCCCCTCATACCTTGCTGCGCCAGTGCCCCCGAGCCACGTTGGATGACGCACCCCTGACGCTTATCGCGAAAGCTTCGCTGCGCCGATTTTAATCGTAATGAGTCGTCACCAGCGAGTCCACGATCCTGCCGGTCTGCAGTACAATTGGACGCCTGCGCGTTCGCCGGACGTCATGCTAACGCTGAAATCAATTTCGCAACGGTTCGATGCGCAATAGTTCTCTCGTAGCCTGGCCCCTCACGCACATCACGCGGATACCGCAGGGGCTGACTCACCTCTGCGTCACCAGCGTCCTGACCGGACGCGCGCGCGGGCAAAGCTGCACGGGAAGAGGGCTGCGGCGCGTCATCGACGCGCGCGCGGTGTGCGCGCTCGCGCGCGAGTACATCAGGCCCGCAGCAGTAGCGTGCCCGAGCACGCCGCATGCAACAGGAACCATGAAAGGGGCGGAGGACGAGCCCCTAGTTGTGCCAATCAAGGAAGGTGGGCAGCCTGGTACCTTCATAGATGGAGGGCGCATTGGCACTACCTGATAACGAGCCTAGGAACCCCGACTGGCTCCGCGACGAAATCATCCTGGCGCTGCATCTCTACCTCGACCATCGGGCGCGTCATGGGCGCCTCCCCGGCAAGGGCGCTCGGGAAATCGAAGAACTCAGCAACACGCTGCGGCAGTTGCACCGCTCGCTCGGCACGGTTGGTAATGCGCGACTGCGGAACACAGCCGGTGTTTACATGAAGCTGATGAACCTCAGCCGGCTTGATCCCACTGTGCAAGCCGCAAAGCGCTCTGGCTTGCGCGGCGGAGGACAGCTTGAGCGGGTTGTATGGGACGAGTTTGCAGATGATCCCGATCGCCTCGCTCGCGTTGCAGGCGCAATCAAGGCGGCTATCGGGACGGTGCTGTTCGAGGATGCGGCCGACGAATCAGAATTTGAAGCTGCGGAGGGGCGGTTGTTAATGCGCCTCCACCGCTATCGCGAGCGCAACAGGGAGATCGTGAGGCGGAAAAAGGAACAGGTGCTTCGGGAAACCGGAAAACTTGCCTGCGAGGCGTGCACTTTTGACTTCGGAGCGTTTTACGGCGATCGCGGAGCCGGGTTCATCGAGTGCCACCATACGAAACCACTTGAAACGCTCGCAGACGGATCAAGAACGACTGGGCGAGACCTCGTGGTGCTCTGCGCCAACTGTCATCGCATGATCCACGCTCGCCGACCTTGGCTGACGGTTGGCGAGTTGCGCCGCCTGGTTGCTCTGGCAAGCGCGGTCTCGAGTGAAGCACTCAGCTAAGGCGCGCCCTCTGGTTTCGGGGTCCTGCTATTGGCAGTGGAAGGCGACACGCTCGAAACGGGGCGCATTACCACCCACCCGGACATCTCGATGTGTTCGGCCAGAATTTCAGCGACTATGCGCGCGGCAAGCTCGTGCGCGTGCCGATGGGCTTGGCCGCTTTTCCGGAACCTCAGGGCGTAGGACAGAGCAGCGGCAAGGCTGGCGCGATCGACAGGGATTAGCTTTTCGTCAGCCATGCCCGCAGGGTATCTGCGTGGTTCGAACAAAACAAGAACATCGATATCCACAGCAGATTGGCGACCTGACCTACCCCGCGCGGGCACGCAAATGGTTTGTGGCGTGCTAAGGGCCAGCGATGCGGTTCTCCCTCGCTCTGGTTCTCGTCGCTGCCTCCGCAAGTGTGTGCGCTGCCTCCGCCGGGACACTCATCAGCGGCCGACCTTCGGTAGTCGACGGCGACACGCTCGAAATCGACGGCACGCTGATCCGCCTCCATGCGATCGACGCGCCAGAGCTTCGGCAAACCTGCCTCACGGCATCAGGCGAGACATGGCCGTGCGGGCAAGACGCGGCCGAGGTACTTCACCAACGCGTCCGGCTGCGCATCGTGCATTGCATGCCGCTAGATCGGGATCGCTACGGCCGGTTGATCGGCCGGTGCACGTTGGACAGCATCGACTTGGGCGGTTGGATGGTGCGGCAGGGGTGGGCGTTAGCCTTCCGCCGTTTTGGCGAAGACTACGTCGGCGAGGAAGCCGAGGCGCAACTACAGCGGCGCGGCATGTGGGCTGGGCGGTTCACAGCGCCATGGGATTGGCGAACCGGCATACGCAACTAAGACGCAAGTGCGCTCTGTGGGGGCCTACGTGGGGTCTATCGGCTACCGCGCCCAAAACACTAACAATTTCAAAGGGTCTTGGCGTCCCGTACGGGATTCGAACCCGTGCTGCCAACGTGAAAGGCTGGTGTCCTAGGCCTCTAGACGAACGGGACGCAGCGGATGTTGCCTAACCCGGGCAGGCGGGGCTTGCAAGCCGGTCTCACGCAAGCGCGGCATCGGCCACGTGCAAGCACACGGCATCGCCGCCGCGGAAATCATCGCGTCGCAGACGCCCCGCCAGCCGCACCGATCGGCCGCGCGCCGAGAGCAAGGCCTCGGCCAGCGGGCTGTCATCGGCGCGGAACATGACGGCCCGAAGCCTCGCGCCCGTCTCGCCCGCGAGGGTGAGCCCGAGCGTCGCGCCATCGCGGCCCATACGCGCGACATGGGCGAGCCCGCCAGAGGCAGCGAACACCGGCTCCTCGTTGCCGACGCCGAAGGGCCCAAGGCGCGCGATCATCTCGGCAAGCGCCGCGTCCGCTCCCTCCGGGCTCAGGGCTCCAGCGAGTTCGAGAGGCGGCGGGCCTGGCGGCGCCAGGCCAAGCGCAGCCTCGCACAGCGCGGCATGCAGCGCCGGCAGCGCCCCGGCTTCCGCGGTGACGCCTGCGGCGAGCGCGTGGCCGCCTCCTTTCCGTGCCAGGCCGGCCGCGACGGCGCGCTGAACGGCCGAACCGAGATGAACGGCCGGAACCGACCGGCCCGAGCCCTTGGCGATGCCTGCCGTGACCGAGAACACGAAGGAAGGACGATGGAACCTCTCCTTCAGACGCCCTGCGACAATGCCGACGACGCCCTCGTGCCATGCGTCCGAGGCGACGAGCAGCACGGGCATATCGGCCGCGACCTGCCGTTCCGCCTCCTCGATCGCGTCGGCCAGCACGGCGCGCTCGATCCCCTGCCGCTCGCGGTTGAGCGCATCGAGCCGAGAGGCCAGCGCCTCCGCCGTCGGCTGGTCGTCGGCGAGAAGGAGCCGCACGCCGAGATCGGCGTCGGCGAGGCGCCCGGCGGCATTCAGCCGCGGGCCGAGCGCGAAGCCCAGCGCCTGGGTGTCGATGGCCCGCTTCAGCCCGGCGATCGACGAGAGCGCGGCAAGCCCAGGCCGCGGGCTCGCCGAGATGCGTGCGAGGCCACGGTCGACGAACGCGCGGTTGAGGCCGAGCATCGGCACCACGTCGCACACAGTCGCGAGTGCGACGAGATCGAGCAGGTCGAGCAGCTCGGGCGCGCCGGTGCGGTCGAACCGGCCGATGGCGCGTAGCCTGCGCATCAAGGCGACCGCTGCGACGAAGACGACGCCGGCGGCGCAGAGATGGCCGAGGCCGCTCGTGTCGTCCGGCCGGTTCGGATTAACGACCGCCCGGGCGGGCGGCAGTTCTCCCGCGACGGCATGGTGGTCGAGCACCACGACGTCTGCGAGGCCGGCGACGGACGCGATCGGCTCATGCGCGGCCGTTCCGCAGTCCACACAGACG
Source organism: Elioraea rosea (assembly GCF_007644105.1). Classification (GTDB taxonomy): domain Bacteria; phylum Pseudomonadota; class Alphaproteobacteria; order Acetobacterales; family Acetobacteraceae; genus Elioraea_A; species Elioraea_A rosea. The sequence goes on from NZ_VFAC01000044.1 coordinate 20,835, forward strand.
ATCAGCCGGGCCCCTGCCTCGGCCAGCGCCCGGAACGCGGCGACGTTCGGCCCGTAGCCGTCGCGCACGCGATCGGGCACCGCGTGGAGAACCGTCGCGCCGAGTGCCCGGAGCAGCCGAACGAGGAGGGCGGTGCTCGCCGTGCCGTCGACGTCGTAGTCGCCGAACACGGCGATGGTCTCGCCGCGCACAACGGCATCGGCGATCCGTTCCGCTGCAGCATCGGCATCGGCGAGAGAGGAGGGATCGGGCAAGAGGTCGCGCAGTCTCGGCGCGAGATAGCCCTCAGCCGCGTCCGCCGCGATGCCGCGGGCAAGAAGAAGTCGCGCAATCGGCTCCGGAACGCGCGCTGCCTGGGCGAAGCGCGCAGCCTCCATCGGATCGGCCGCGCGGAGGATCCAGGCCCGCCCGCTCAGCGAGGGTGGGAAGGACGGGCCCAGGGAGATGTCGTCAGGCACCGATCCAGGACTTGCGGGTGAAGTTGTGGTGCGCCTCGATGTAACGCACGGTGCCCGACTTGGAGCGCATCACCAGCGAATGCGTGATCGCCCCGCCGCTGATGCGCCGCACGCCGCGCAGCATCGCCCCGTTGGTGACGCCTGTGGCGGCGAACATCACGTCGCCCTTCGCCATCTCGGTCGTCGAGTACTTGCGCGCGAGATCGGTGATGCCCCATTTCGCCGCGCGTGCCTTCTCCTCGGCGTTGCGGAACAGGAGGCGGCCCTGGATCTGCCCCCCAATGCAGCGCAGCGCGGCCGCGGCGAGCACGCCTTCCGGCGCACCGCCCGAGCCCATGTACATGTCGATGCCGCTTTCCGGCTGGGAGGTCGCGATCACGCCGGAGACGTCGCCGTCGCTGATCAGCATGATGCGCGCGCCCGCGCCGCGCACCTTGGCGATCAGCTCCGCATGGCGGGGCCGGTCGAGGATGCACACCACGAGGTCCGACACGTCGACCTTCTTCGCCTTGGCGAGCGCGGCGAGGTTCTCCTCGGGCGTGGCGTCGAGATCGACGAGGTTGTCGGGCAGCCCGCCGCCGACGGCGATCTTGTCCATGTACACGTCGGGCGCGTTCAGGAAGTTGCCGGCTTCGGCGAGCGCGACCACCGCAAGCGCGTTGTTGCCGCCCTTGGCGGTGATCGTCGTGCCCTCGAGGGGGTCGAGCGCGATGTCGGCCTTCATCCCGCCCATGCCGACCTTCTCGCCGATGTAGAGCATCGGCGCCTCGTCACGCTCGCCTTCGCCGATCACCACCGTGCCGTCGATCGCGACCGTGTCGAAGGCGCGCCGCATCGCATCGACGGCGGCCTGGTCGGCGGCCTTCTCGTCGCCGCGGCCCATGAGCCTGCTTGCCGCAAGGGATGCCGCTTCGGTGACGCGGACGAGCTCGAGCGCGAGGTTGCGGTCGATGTTCGTCGCATCCGGGGCGTCGCCGCCTGCGGCAAAGGTGCGGGCATTGGTGGCCATCTGGACTGTCTCCCGTCTCGCGTGGGGCGTTCTGTTCTCAGAGCGATTCGATGCGCAGCATGGCGGGCGGTGCGATCACGGAATCGAGCCCGGTGATTCGCTCGAGCGCCGCGGCCATGGCCGCTTCCTGGCACACATGCGTGGTGAGCACCACAGGAACGGCCTCGCCAGGACTTCTGCCGCGCTGCAGCATGCTTTCGAGGCTCACGGCATGGTCGCGCAGGATGGCCGAGACATCGGCGATCACGCCAGGGCGATCGACCACCATGAGGCGAAGATAGTACGCACCCTGTCGTGCCGAGATGGGCACGGAGGGCTCTGCCGAGAGCAGGCTCCCCGCGATGCCGAAGGGTGGCGTGTGGCGCCCGCGCGCGATGTCGATCAGGTCGGCGACGATCGCCGAGGCGGTGGGTCCAGCGCCTGCGCCGCGCCCTTCCAGCATCACCCGGCCGACGAAATCGCCCTCGATCGCGACCGCGTTGAACACCCCATCGACATGCGCGATCGGCGAGGCGAGGGGAACCATCACCGGATGCATGCGCGCCGACACGCCCGCAGCGGTGCGCTCGGCGATGCCGATCAGCTTGATGCGGAAGCCGAGCTGGTCGGCAAACGCGATGTCGAGCGCGGAGACCGAGCGAATGCCCTCGACGTGCACGGAGGCGAAATCGACCGGCCGCCCGAAGGCGAGTGCTGCGAGAATGGCGAGCTTGTGCGCCGCATCGATGCCGTCGATGTCGAAGGAGGGGTCGGCCTCGGCGTAACCGAGCTTCTGCGCTTCGGCGAGAACCTCTGCGAACTCGCGCCCCTCGTTGCGCATCGTCGTCAGGATATAGTTGCAGGTTCCGTTGAGGATGCCGGCAACGCGGCCGATGCGGTTGGCGGCGAGCCCCTCGCGCAGCGCCTTGATCGCCGGAATGCCGCCCGCCACGGCCGCCTCGAACAGGAGCGGCGCGCCCTTCGCCTCGGCGAGCGCGGCGATCTCTGCGCCGTGCACGGCAAGCATGGCCTTGTTCGCCGTCACCACCGGCTTGCCCGCTGCAAGCGCCGCCTCGACCGCGGCGCGGGCCGGCCCATCCGCCCCGCCGATCGCCTCGACGACGACCTCGACGCCTGGGTCGGATGCCATTGCGACCGGATCGTCGAACCAGCGGAGCCCGCCGAGCGGCATGCCGCGGTCGCGCGAACGGTCGCGCGCGGAGACGGCGGTGACCGCGAGCGGCCGACCTGCGCGGGCGGTGAGCAGCTCGGCGTTCTGGCGCAGAAGCGCGAGTGTGCCGCCGCCGACCGTGCCGAGCCCGGCGATGCCGATGGAAAGCGGATGAGGCATCAGGCTGCGTCCTCCACGCCCGGCGTCGGGGCTTCGGGATCGGGCAGCTCTGGAGCGTTCGAGCCCTGCAGGAAGGTTCGGATGGCGCGGCAGGCCTGGCGGATGCGCTGCGTGTTCTCGACGAGCGCGATTCGTACATGTCCATCGCCATGCTCGCCGAAGCCGACGCCGGGACTGACCGCGACTTGCGCCTTCTCGAGCAGGAGCTTCGAGAAGCCGAGCGAGCCGAGCGCGCGGAACCGCTCCGGGATCGGCGCCCAGGCGAACATCGAGGCTTCGGGCGCCGGAACGGTCCACCCCGCCGCAGCCAGCCCCTTCACGAGGACTTCGCGCCGCTCGCGGTAGAGCGCGCGCATCTGCCCCACACAGTCCTGCGGCCCGTTCAGCGCCGCGACCGAGGCGATCTGGATCGGCGCGAACGCGCCGTAGTCGAGATAGGACTTCACCCGCGACAGCGCAGCGATCAGCCGCGGATTGCCGGCCGCGAAGCCGATGCGCCAGCCCGCCATCGAATAGGTCTTCGACATCGAGGTGAACTCGACCGTCACGTCTTTCGCGCCAGGCACGGCGAGCACCGAGGGCGGCGGCGTGTCTCCGAAATAGATCTCCGCATAGGCGAGGTCGCTGATGATGAAGACCTCGTGCTTCCGCGCGAACGCGACGAGCTCGCGATAGAAATCGAGCGTGGTGGTCAACGCCGTCGGGTTCGAGGGGAAGTTCACGATCAGCGCCGTCGGCTTCGGCACGGAGTGGATCACCGCGCGGTCGAGCGCGCGGAGCATCTCCTCGCCCGGTTCGTGCGGGATCGAGCGCACGGCCGCGCCGGCGATAACGAAACCGAACTGGTGGATCGGGTAGGAGGGGTTGGGCACGAGGATGACGTCGCCGGGGCTCGTGATGGCCGAGGCGAGGTTGGCGAGCCCTTCCTTTGAGCCGAGCGTGACGCAGATCTCTCGGTCAGGGTCGAGCGCGACGTCGAACCGGCGCGCGTAGTAGGACGAAACGGCGCGCCGCAGCCCCGGTATGCCCTTCGAGACCGAGTAGCGATGCGTGCGCGGGTCCTGCACCGCCTCGGTGAGCTTGGCCACCACATGGGCGGGCGCGCCGCTATCGGGGTTGCCCATCCCGAGATCGACGATGTCCTCGCCGCGTGCCCGCGCCTCGGCCTTCAGCCGGTTCACCTCGGCGAAGACGTAGGGGGGAAGGCGTCGGATACGGTGGAACTCGGGGCCTTGATCGGCTGGCATGGCGCAATCCGCCTGTGGCGAGGAGCGTCCGGGTATACCGGGCGGCGCCTGCTGTCGAGATATCCTCGCGCAGCCCCGGCGCGACGAGGCTAGCGGGCCGTGATCAGCGTCACCTCCGCGCCCCGGCCTGCGGGTCCGGGGCGGGCGGCGCCGCCGAGCTCGATCGCCTCGGCGGAGACGCCCGCGGCCCGAAGCGCATCGGCCACGGCCCGTGCCCGGGCGAGGGGAAGATCGAGCGCCCGGCCGGTGCCAGCCTCGTCCGCGAAGCCTGTCACCCGGAAGGTTGAGCCCGCTCCGCGCGAGGCGAGGCTCGCCAGTACGGCCCTGTCGGAGGCGACGATGGTCGTCGTTCCCGGCAGGAAGGAGAGGGCGTAGCCGGGTTGCGCCACCCGGCCCCTGCCGGGTTGCAGGGCAGTACGGTCGATCACCACGGAGGGCTGGACCGGCTGGGGCGGAGGTGGGGGAGACGGGGGGGCCATTGCGGCGGCCGGAGCGGGTGGTGCGGCTTGCGGCACCGGCGCGGCGAGCGGAGCCGACGAAACGGGAGGCGCCGCCGGGGGCGGGCTCGCCGCCTCGATCGGCAAGAGGATCGGCGCGGGCGCTGCCGGCGGCGCTGCCGGGGGTGCCTCGGCGTTGCGTGCGCGGGCCGGAAGCTCCTCGGGCATCGCCGGGGGAGGCGGGGGCGCGAGCGGTTCGACGG
>NZ_VFAC01000045.1 GCF_007644105.1 Elioraea rosea
CGGCGACCTGGGCGGCAGGCGCTGCGGCAGGCTGCGGCGACGGCTGGGGCGAGGCCGGCGGTGCTGGCTCGATTGCCTGCACCGGCGCGGAAGCCGCCTGCGGTGTGGGCATTGCCTGCGGAGTGGGCGCTGCCTGCGGAGTGGGCGGGGGCGGGGCGGGGGCCTGGAGCACGCGCAGCTCTCCTTGCGTGTCGCGCGGCGCGAGCAGCGCCAGGGGGGCCGCCGCCTGGCCCTGCGCTGGCTGGCCGGCCACATTGCGCTCCGGCTCCGGAACGACCAGCACCACCGTGCTCGCCGCCTCGGTCACGCTGCCGTCGCTGTTGCGGGCGCGAAGCGAGAGTTCCCGCCCGCCCGGCCGAAGCGGCGTGGCGGAGACGAAGACCCATTCGCCGCGCCGGTCCGCCCGGGCTCGGCCGATCTCGACCTCGCCGTCGAAGATGATGATCTCGGCGTCGGGCGCGGCGCGCCCGGCAAGCACCGCGACGCCACGGACGCCGATGCGAACGATGTCGAAGCTCGGGCGGACCGGAGCTGCCGCCTGTGGGGGGGCGGGCGGCGCAGGCGGGGCGGCGGTCTGCGGCGGCGGTGGCGGGGGGAGGGCTGCCTGCGTGGTCGCCGGTGGAGGGGCGGGAGGCGCCTCTCGGCTCGTCATCGGCGGAGCCACGGGCTCGGACGCCATTTCCTCGCGCGCGATCCACACCGCCGAGCCGGCGATGATCAGTCCGAGCACGCCAACCAGAACGAAACGCATCGACGCTTGTCTTTCACCGAGGCCGGCCCCGTGACACCGGCGCGACAGGATACACCAGAAGCGGACGGAGGGCGCGCTACCCTCCACGCCCACCGAGCCATGCGAGCAGGACGAGAGGGCTGCCCGCCCCGAGCACCGCCAGTGCCGCGCCCAGCGGATGGGCCTGTCCGAGCCCCAGGAGGCGGGCGGCCATCGGTGCGAGGGCCAGCCCGGCCAGCGGCGCGGCAGAGGCGAGCCACACGGGCACGGCCCGCTGCGCGAGCCCCGCGGCCACGGCGATGCCGGCGATCGCGGAAGCCAGGGCGAAGCTGCCGGCGAGCCCGGTGCCCGAGCCCGCGAGCACTGCCCCCGCAAGCACCGCGCCGAGACCGGCAGCAGCCGCAGCGAGCGCGAGCCCCGGGAACAGCGTGGCACTTCCCGCGAGATGCAGGCCGGCGGCGAGCAGGGCGCAGGCTGCCGCAGCCGAGGCGCAAGCCGTGAGGCCCGCCCTGCCCGGAACGAGCTGCCACAGCGGCACCGCGAAGGCAACGAGCACCGGCAGAGCCTCGGCGGCGATGCGGGCGAGGTCGGGCAGCGCGCGCGGTGCGCCAAGCATGAACCACGCCCCCGCGGCCGCCGCGAGGCCCGACACCGCAGCGAGCGCCGCGCCGCGAAGGCCGAGCATGTCGCCCGCGAGCCCAAGCGTCGTGGCGGCAAGCACGAGCCAGGGAAGCCGCTCCGGCAGCATCCTCGGCGTCACCATGCGCACGCCGAAAACCAGGAACAGCGCGACGAGGAGCCCCGACGCGGCGGCGAGCCCCGCCTGGCGGCGTCGGCCCAGCGCTGCGAGCAGCAGGCTCGCGGCGACCGAGGCGGCGAAGGCGATCGCCGGGGGCTGCCAGTCCGCCGCGATCCAGGCCTCGGGGAGGATCGGCCTCACGAAATTGGCCGCACGCGCCGGGAGTTGCCATACTGGCTGCGGCGCGGCGCGGCCGCGGAACAAGGGAGCACTGGATGGGTGAGGGCCGAGCGGCGCCGGGGCACAGCGCGGAGCTGCGCGAGGTGCTTGTCTGGGACCTGCCGACGCGGATCTTCCACTGGTCTCTCGTCCTCCTGCTGATCGGCTCGGTCGTCACTGTCAACCTGCACGAGATGGCGCTGCACGCCCTCTGCGGCTACGCCATCCTGACGCTGGTGGTCTGGCGACTCCTCTGGGGCCTGCTCGGCAGCGAGAATGCCCGCTTCGTTCACTTCGTGAAGGGACCGCGCGGGGTGGTTGGCCATCTCGGCCACATGCTCCGCCGCAGCCCCGACCGCGAGGCGGGCCACAACGCCCTCGGCGGCTGGGCCGTGCTCGCGCTGCTTCTGCTGGTCGGCGCGCAGGCGGTGACCGGCCTCTTCGCCAATGACGACGTCCTGTTCCGCGGCCCGCTGTTCCGCTTCGTCGGCAAGGCGATGTCGGACCGCATCACCTCGTGGCACTACACGATCAAGGACGTGCTGATTGTCATGGTCTGCCTGCACATCGCTGCGGCGCTGTTCTACCGCTTCGTCCTGCGGCACCGGCTGGTGGAGGCGATGGTGACGGGACGGAAGGCGCTGCCGCGCGATGCGTCGCCTCCCGCCCTTGCCGGGCCGCTCCGGGCGCTGCTGCTTCTAGGGCTGTCGGCGGCGGCCGTCCGCGGCGTCGTCACCCTTGCTTGAGGCCAGGTGCCGATCGCTGCGTCAGCGCCTCTGGCGATAGGGACGATGGCACGCGAGGCACGCCTGGCCGGTCGCGTCGAGGGCGCTGCCGAGGGTCCGCGCATCGCCGCCTTCGGCCGCGGCGAGAAGCGCCTGCGCCTGGGTCTCGAAGGTGTCGGCCGCGCGCTCGAATCCTGCCCGATCCGACCAGATCGTGGGGAGGGCACGGGTGTCGCCGCGATCGCTTCCGGGGGGGAAAAGCGTCCTGATCCGCGGCGCGTGCTCGGCGATGGCGCGCGCGGGCGCGACCGCGCCGGCCACGGGCTGGCGCGTCTGCAGGATCCGCTGGATCTGCTCCATGTTCTGCTCCATGGCCTTGAACCCGTCCTTGCGTTCGGCGATCACCTCGGCCTGGGCGAATGCGAGTGGAACGGCGACGATGGCGGCGGCGGCGCCGAGCATCAGTCGGCCGGTCATGGCAGGAAAGCGCATGCTGTCTCGAACCCTCTTGAACGATCGCTCCTTGGTGCGGTTCGCCGGCCGGGCCGGCCCCGCGGCGGAACGATACAGGCTGCACTGCGCGACTCGCTCTCGCGGCATGCCACCGATCCATCCGTCTTGTCGATGATGCGCATCCGTCTCGCCGATGCAAACCCGCGGCTGGCGACGGGCGGGGGGCGCTGATGGGCAGGTTCGGCGCCGTCGCCGTGTTCTGCGGCTCGCGTTTCGGACATGACCCGCGCCATCGCGAGGCAGCGGTCACCCTCGGCCGCGCGTTCGCCGGGGCCGGCATCCGGCTCGTCTATGGCGGCGGGCGCGTCGGGCTGATGGGCGTGCTGGCGGATGCCTGCCTCGATGCTGGTGGCGCGGTCACCGGCGTGATCCCGACCTTCCTGCATCGCCGCGAGGTCGCGCATGCCCGTGTCACGGAGCTGATCGAGACCGCGACGATGCATGCGCGCAAGATGATCATGGCCGAGCGGGCGGATGCCTTCGTGATGCTTCCCGGCGGGCTCGGCACGCTCGACGAGACGATCGAGATCATCACCTGGCGGCAGCTCGGCCTGCACGACAAGCCGATCATCCTCTGCGACGTCGCAGGCTCTGCCGCGCCGCTCATTGGCGCCATCGAGGCGGCGATGGCGATGGGCTTCGCTGCCGCTGACACGCCCCGGCTCTACGCCGTGGCGGAGGGGGCCGAGGCCGTGCTGCCGCTGCTCGCGACGCTCGCGCCAGGCAGCCATACGGAAGCCGACCTGACCTGAGCGGGCGGCGCTTGCCGAAGGCGGAGCCCGGTCCTATACAGCGCCCCTGCTTCCCTTGGGGCGCTTCTGCCGGAGTGTAGCTCAGCCTGGTAGAGCACTGTGTTCGGGACGCAGGGGCCGGAGGTTCGAATCCTCTCACTCCGACCAACCGACGAGACGCCCCGAGGGCATCCGGGCGGGTACCGCGAGGTGCCCGCCCGGTTCGTCTTCCGCCCCGTTGGCTGTCAGGCTTGGCGCTGTCAGGACCGGCGCTTCAGCGCGCCTGCTTGCCCATCTTCGCCAACTCGGCCCTCAGGATCTCGAGCTCGGCCTTCAGCGCGGCGAGCTGGGCCGTCTCGTCCTGCGTCGGCGGCGTGCCGGGCTCGCCCGACCCCGGCTGGCCCTGGCCGCGATAGAAGGGCGCGAACAGCGAGAACGCACGCTCCATCATCGCCATGTTCTGCTTGCTGACTTCTTCCATCGAGAAGGGGAAGAAGCCTTCCATCGTCTGCTGCATCGCCCGGCGCATCTGTTCCTGCTGCCGCGCGAAGGCCGACATCGACTGTTCGAGATACCTCGGGACGAGGCCCTGGAGGCTGTCGCCATAGAAGCTGATGAGCTGGCGCAGGAAGCCGATCGGCAGGAGGTTCGAGCCCTTCGCCTCCTCCTCGACGATGATCTGCGTCAGCACCTGGCGGGTGATGTCGTCGCCGCTCTTGGCGTCGTAGACGACGAACTCGCGGCCGTCCTTCACCATCTGCGCGAGGTGGTCGAGCGTGACGTAGGAGGAGGCCTCGGTGTTGTAGAGGCGGCGGTTGGCGTACTTCTTCACCACCACGGGGTGGCTGGGTGTCGGCGTCTCGGCCGTGCCGTCCTCGGGGGGTGCGTTTCCGGTGGCGCGGGCAGGATCGGCCATGCTGGGTCCCCGTTTCCTCGTATATTGCTGCACTGCATGCTAGCACGCCCGCAAGGATGCAGCGCATTATTCTCGACCCGGCAACGGCGGTGCGGCAATGCCCGGGCCGGGGTTCCGCGTTGACAGCGTCGCGCGTAGGCTTCGGCCCCGCGATGGGCGAGGGGTATGGACGGCAGCAAGGGCAGCGAGGGCAATGCGCCGGGTGGCGAGGCGCCCGGACACAGCCGGGGAACCCCGCCGGGCAGCGGCGCACCCCTGGCCGCGGAGGAGCTTGCCCGGCTCGCGCGCGACTGGATCGAGCTCTGGCAGAGCGAACTGACCGCGCTGGCCGCAGATCCCGAGACGGCGGAAACCTGGGCGCGACTGGCCTCTCTCTGGGCCGGCGCGGCGGCCGCCGGCCTCGGCCTCATGCCCCGAGGCGTGGGCGATGACCGCTTCGCCGCCGCCCCCTGGCTCTGGACCCATCCCGGGGCACATCCCGCCTGGCCCGCTCAGGCGCCGCGGCCCGCGCCCGCTGCTTCTGCACCTTCTCCTGGCGGGGTGGCGCCAGACCGCGGTGCAGAGCGCGGCATTGAGCGCCTTCTCGAACGCGTTCTCGACCGGCTCGACGGCATCGAGCAGCGGATCGCGGAGCTGGAGCAGCGCCGAGGCGGCGGAGCGGGCGGCCCGGATCGCAAGCGGCCTCGCCGCGGCGGGGCTTGACCCCGGCGCACTGCCCACCGCCGTTCTGGCCGAGCTGACGCGGCAGGACGCCGCCTTCATCTCCGGCATCGCCGCGTATCGCCGCCATCCCTATGTACGGAGCTTGGCCGACCCTCCCCCCCTCTGGGCGGAGGGCGGATCGCGGCTTCTCGACTATGGCGCCACCGCGCCTGGCCGCGCCGCCGGCGGGGCGACGCTTCTCGTCGTTCCCTCCCTCGTCAACCGCGCCTATGTGCTCGACCTCACCGAGGAGGCGAGCTTCCTGCGATACCTTGCAGCGCGCGGCCATCGCCCGCTGCTGCTCGACTGGGGCTGGCCGGGCGAGGCCGAGCGCGGCTTCGGGCTCACCGACGTGATCGCCGGCCGGCTCGAGCGCGCGCTTGCGGCCTCCGCGGCCATCGCCGGCGGGCCTGTCGTTCTCGCGGGCTACTGCATGGGCGGGCTCCTCGCGCTCGCCGCTGCGCTGCGGCGTCCCGAGCTCGTGCGCGGCTTCGCAGCACTTGCCACACCCTGGGACTTCCATGCCGGCGACCCCGACCGGGCGCGCACGGCGGCGATGCTGCTTCCCCTCCTCGAACCGGCCATGGCGTTTCACGACGCCGTTCCCGTCGATGGCCTGCAGATCCTGTTCACAGCCCTCGACCCGTTCGGGATCGCCGCGAAGTTCCGCGCCTTCGGCCGGCTCGCGCAGGACAGCGCCCGCGCACGGCTGTTCGTGGCGCTCGAGGACTGGCTGGCCGACGGCGTGCCGTTGGCCGCCCCGGTCGCGCGCGAATGCATCGGCGGCTGGTACGGGCGGAACGAGCCCGGGCGGCTTGCCTGGTCCGTCGCCGGCATGACGGTCGACCCCCGTGCGCTTGCCATGCCCGCCTTCGTCGCCGTGCCTGGGCGCGACAGGATCGTTCCGCCGGAGAGCGCACGCCCCCTCGGCGGGCTGATCGAGGGCGCGGTGCTGCACGAGCCCGCGGCAGGGCATATCGGCATGGTTGCCGGTTCGGGCGCCGAGGCGGCGCTGTGGCGGCCCTTCGCCGCCTGGCTTGCAGGGCTGTAGCCGGCGCGCTTGTGCGCCGCGGCGGAGCCGGGGCACTCTGCCCCCCAAGGAACGCCACTCCAGTCAGAAGAGAAGGGACCGCACGATGACCGATGTCGTGATCGCCTCCGCTGCCCGCACGCCTGTCGGCGCCTTCAATGGCGCCTTCGCGGGCCTTCCCGCCCACACCCTCGGCGCCGCAGCGATCAAGGGTGCGCTCGAGCGAGCGAAGGTCTCCGCCGAGGAGGTGGACGAGGTGGTGATGGGCCAGATCCTCGCCGCGGGCGCCGGGCAGAACCCCGCCCGCCAGGCGGCGATGGCAGCCGGCGTGCCGCAGGAGCGCACGGCCTACGGCATCAACCAGCTCTGCGGCTCGGGGCTTCGCACCGTCGCGCTCGGCTACCAGGCGATCAAGACCGGCGATGCCTCGATCGTCGTCGCCGGCGGCATGGAGAGCATGACCCAGGCGCCGCACTGCGCACAGCTTCGCGCCGGCGTGAAGATGGGCGACTTCGCGATGGTCGACACGATGATCAAGGACGGGCTGTGGGACGCCTTCAACGGCTACCATATGGGCTCGACCGCCGAGAACGTCGCCCGGCAGTGGCAGATCACCCGCGAGCAGCAGGACGAGTTCGCCGTCGCGAGCCAGCGCAAGGCCGGCGAGGCGATGAAGTCCGGCCGCTTCAAGGACGAGATCGTTCCGGTAACGGTGAAGGGACGGAAGGGCGACGTGGTCGTCGAGAACGACGAGTATCCGAAGCCCGAGACGTCGCTCGAGATCCTCGCCAAGCTTCGCCCGGCCTTTGCGAAGGACGGGTCCGTCACGGCAGGAAACGCCTCGGGCATCAATGACGGTGCCGCCGCCGTGGTGCTGATGAGCGCGGCGGAGGCAGCCAAGCGCGGCATCACGCCGATGGCGAGGATCGTCTCCTGGGCGACGGTCGGCGTCGACCCGGCGATCATGGGCTCGGGCCCGATCCCTGCCTCGCGGCTTGCGCTGAAGAAGGCCGGCTGGAAGGTCGAGGATCTCGACCTGATCGAGGCGAACGAGGCCTTTGCCGCGCAGGCCTGCGCCGTGAACAAGGATCTCGGCTGGGACCCTGCGAAGGTGAACGTGAACGGCGGAGCGATCGCGCTCGGCCACCCGATCGGCGCATCGGGCGCGCGCGTGCTGAACACGCTTCTGTTCGAGATGGCCCGCCGCGGCGCGAAGAAGGGGCTCGCCACCCTCTGCATCGGCGGGGGCATGGGCATTGCCATGTGCGTCGAGCGGGGGTGAGCGGCAGCACCTTGCGCCGCGGCCTCATAGCCGCGGCGCTCGCCGCGCTCCTCGCCGGTCCCGCGGCCGGGCAGGAGCCTCGCACGGTAAGGATCCCGCCCGCGGAGGCAACGGCCGGCGCCCGCCTCACGGGCACGCTGCACGGCGACCGCGACGTGCGCTACCTCGTCACCGCCGAGGCAGGCCAGCGCATCGCCGTGTCGCTCGAGGCGACCAACCGCAGCGCCTACATGAACGTCAGCCTCGCCGGTGCCGCCGAGGCGCTGCATGTCGGCTCGATGAGCGGCGATCGTTTCCAGGGCGTTGCGCCGGCGAGCGGCGAGTACGCAATTCTCGTCTACCTCATGCGCAACGCTGCGCGGCGGAACGAGACCTCACGCTACACACTGACGGTGGAAGTCGGCGGTGGTGCGGCGCGGCGGCCCGATGCGACGGGCGAGATCCCTTGCGCTGGCGAGGCCGGGCAGCCCTCGCGCGCCTGTGCCTTCGCTGTGCGCCGCGAGGGGGCGGGGAAGGCGACGGTCACGGTCACGCTGCCGAGCGGGGCGGCGCGGCAGATCACGTTCGAAGGTGGCAAGCCCGTGCGGTCGGATGCCGCGGCGGCTGTGGCGCACGAGATGTCGGCCGATTTGTTTCTGATTCGCATCGGTGTCGAGCGGTTCGAGATCCCCGAGGCGGTGATCACCGGCGGGTGACGGCGGCGCACCCCCTCGCCCTGTCCCTCTCCCCCGAAGCGGAGGAGAGGGACCGCGGGGGAACGGGCACCCTCAGCAGAAATGCGCGCCGCGCGTTTCCACCATCACGGTGTAGAGGCTCTGGCTCGCCGTCATGAACAGGCGGTTCCGCCGTGCCCCGCCGAAGCAGACGTTCGAGCAGATCTCGGGAAGCCTGATCTGGCCGATGCGGTCGCCGTTCGGGGCGAAGATGTGCACCCCGTCATAGCCGTCGCCCACCCAGCCGGCTGACGACCAGACATTGCCGTCCTCGTCGACGCGGATGCCGTCCGCGAAGCCGGCCTTCCCGTCGAGCGTCATGTCGGCGAAGGTGCGGGGGTTCTGCACCCGCCCGCCCTCGACGACGTCGTAGACCCAGATGATGTTCTTCGCCTGCTCGTAGTGGCTTTTCCCGGTGTCGGCCACGTAGAGGCGGCGATAGTCGGGGCTGAAGGCGAGACCGTTCGGCTTGAACGGATCGTCGGCCACCTTGGTCACGCTGCCTGACTGCGCGTCGATGCGCCACACCGCCTCCTTCTGGAACGGGCGGGGGCTTTCGGCCGATTGCCGGACGCGCTCGCCCTCGTAGTCCATCAGCGCGCCGTAGCCGGGGTCCGTGAACCAGATCGAGCCGTCCTGGGGGTGGACGACGCCATCGTTCGGAGCATTGAACGGTCCGTCAGGCGAACGGTCTGCCAGCACGGTGGTGCTGCCGTTCGGCTCGTAGCGAACCACGTCGCGGTTGAAGTGCCGGAAGGCGATCTGCCGCCCCTCGCGGTCGAAGGTGTTGCCGTTCGAGAAGCCGGAGGGGGAGCGGAAGCGGCGGCTGACCTTCATGTCCTCCTCGGTGAGCCTCAGCGCCTCGTTCGCCGGGATGTCCGACCACACGAGGAACCGGCCCGTCGCGTGCCAGGCCGGCCCCTCGGCCCAGCCCATGCCCGTGTGCAGGCGCTGGATCGCCGTGTTGCCGAGTTTCGCGCGGAAGCGCTTCGGGTCGATCGAGACGATGTCCGGGTCAGGGTAGCGCGTGGGCGCCGCATCCGGCCCGTAGCTGCGCTGGGCGGATGCGGGGCCGGCAATGGCGCCGGCCGCGGCGAGACTCGCGGCGGACAGGAAGGCGCGCCGCGAGGGGGCGGTGAGGGATGTGCTCATGCGTTTCTCTCCCATGCTGGGCGGAAGGCACGAGGAGGTGTCCGCCCAGCCGGGATGCTGCCACAGCCGCAGGTGGCAGAGTGAGAAGAGTCTTGCCCGCGCGCATCGTTCCGAGAGCGCCACGGGCGGCTTGCCAGGGCTCAGCGATGCGCCACGATCGGCGGCGGGCCTTCCATGATCCGCTGCGGCGAGTAGCGGCAATCGACGGTCGGGTTGATCGCGTTGAACAGGCCCGCCGGATTGTCGCGGAACAGCCAGACATGCAGGTCGTAGTGATGCAGCTCGCGCGGCATCAGCGGCTCGTGCCCTTCCATCGGCCCATCGAAGGGCTGATCGAGAAGGCTCGGCCGCTCGGAAACACCGGTTGCCAGCGGCACGAACCATTCTGCACCAACGAGCTCCAGCCTGCCCTCGCTGTCCGGCTCGTAGAGCAGGATCTGCGGCTTCGCCGGATCGATGACCGGCCCGATCAGCCCCGGGTTGAGGAAATGGATCCCCATTCCGCCTTCCGGGTACACCACGCACCCGACGGTCGAGAAATACCCGTCCCTGACCGCCACGAACGGGTCGCGGTACTTCGCGAGCGCTTCGCGAAGCTCCGCAAGGGCGGCCGGCGGCGCGGCGGCTGGCTGGGGCCGTGCGTCCGGCCGATGCGCTGCGGCCTCCCCGGCGCCAAGCGCGATCAGGCCGGCGATCAGGCCGGACCGGAGGAGCCCCGCGAGCCCGGGGCGGGGGGAGGCAAGGTCGTCGCGTTCCATGGTCGTCTCCGTCTGCGGCGCGGCCCATGCCGCGCGTTCGTTGCGCCGACACAATGGCGAGATCGGCTTTCCGCGCCCATCGCCGGACCCTTCCGGAACTTTCCGGAAGCTGCCGGAGGCGAGGTGCGCCGAACCCCTTGTGATCCGGCGCGCCACGCGCGAGGCTTGGGTCCTGAGCGCTGCAAAGGCGCCGCTCTGCACATCAGGGAGGATCGGGTCACATGGCACGCGTCGCATTGGTCACCGGGGGAACGCGCGGGATCGGAGCCGGCATCTCGAAGGCGCTGAAGGCCCAGGGGCGCACCGTGGTCGCCTCCTATGCCGGCAATGACGAGGCCGCGAAGGCCTTCGCCGCCGAGACGGGCTGCAAGGTCTACAAGTTCGACGCGGCCGATTTCGAGGCCTGCAAGGAGGCGGTGGCGACGATCGAGACCGAGGTCGGGCCGATCGAGATCCTCGTCAACAACGCCGGCATCACGCGCGACGGAACCCTCAAGAGGATGACGCGCGAGATGTGGGACGCCGTGATCGATACGAATCTCGGCTCCTGCTACAACCTCTGCAAGCTGGTGTGGGAGGGCATGTCTTCGCGCAAGTTCGGCCGCATCGTGAACATCGGCTCGATCAACGGCCAGGCCGGCCAGTACGGCCAGGTGAACTACGCCGCCGCGAAATCCGGCATCCACGGGTTCACGAAGGCGCTCGCCCAGGAAGGCGCGCGGGGCGGCATCACGGTGAACGCCATCGCGCCGGGGTACATCGACACCGACATGGTCCGCGCCGTGCCGCCCGACGTGCTCGAGAAGATCGTCGCCAAGATCCCCGTCGGACGCCTCGGCACGGTGGAGGACATCGCCCGAGGCGTGGCGTTCCTGACCGCCGACGACGCGACCTTCATCACCGGCTCGACGCTGTCGATCAACGGCGGCCAGCACATGTATTGAGCCCGGCCGTGGCCTTAGCCCTCCTCGCCTTCGACGGAAGCGACAGCGGCGCGGCCGCACGCCGCTCCGCCGCGCGCCAGGCGCATCTCGACCTGATCACCGCGATGGCCGAGGATGGGCGCCTCGCCCTCGGCGCGCCGCTGTTCGACAACGCCGGCCGGATCGTCGGCTCGCTGATGGTTCTTTCGGGCGATGACCCATCGGTCGTCGATGCCTATCTCGCGGCCGAGCCCTTCGCCACCGAGGGCGTGTGGGTGCGCCACGAGGTGCATCCGTTCCGCATCGCCGCGCTGCCGTATCGGCCGCTGACCGTGCCCGGCGCGCCGCCACCGGCGGAGCGGACGCACACCGTCATCGTCGCCTGGGACGGGCGGGATGACGGCGCGCTCGACCGCCGCCTGGCCGTGCGAGAGGCGCATTTCGCCCGCGTCCGCCCGCATGCCGAGAGCGGCATGCTCGCCTTCGGCGGCGCGATTCTCGATGACGCCGGGAAGATGGTCGGCTCCATCGCGGTGATCCGCGCGGCCGATGACGGCTCGGCACGGTCCTGGATGGCGGACGACCCCTACGTCTCCGGCGACGTCTGGCGCGACGTCACGCTCTACGGCACACGCTTCGCGGGGCTTCCCTATCGCCCGCTTCCGGGAGCCGCGTGATGCCGAAGCTCATCCAGTACGACGAGGCGCCGGACGAGGTTCGCGCCGTCTATGACGAGATCAAGGCTGCTCGGAACATTCCGGATGTGACGAATTTCTGGAAGGCGATCGCCAACCATCCGCCGACGCTCCGGCGCATCTGGGACGACATGCGCGAGGTGATGGGCCCCGGCGCGCTCGACCCGCTGACCAAGGAACTCGTCTTCCTCGCGGCCGCCATGGCGCATGGCTGCGAGTACTGCACCGCGAGCCACGCCGCGTCGGCCAAGGCGAAGGGGATGAGCCGCGAGATGCTCGGCGAGGTTCTGGCAATCGTCGCGCTGTCTGCTCAGACGCATGTCCTGGCCGACACATGGCGCGTGCCGCTTGACCCGTTCTACGAGCGGCAGCCCTAGCGGCTCGCAGCGCCTGGCCCGCACAGCGTGCAGGAGGTCGTTTCCGAGATCATCGCCTGGGCCTGGGCGAGGCACCACAACGAGTGGAGCTGGTACATCCGGCCGGTGCTGCTTCTGCCGTTCTGCTGGTTTGCCTGGCGGCGCAGCCTTGCCGGGATCATGCTCTCCCTCGTCGCGCTCGTAACCAGCATGGCCTGGTTTCCCGCCCCCGAAGTCCCGTCGCCGATGGCGCTCGAACTCCTCGCTGCGGAGAAGGCCTACCTTCTCGCGCCCTGGTCATTCGGCAAGGTGGCGATGGCGCTGCTCATCCCGTTCAGCTTCGCGGCCCTTGCCCTGGCGTTCTGGCATCGCTCGCCCGGATGGGGACTCGTGGTCATCAACACGATGGTCCTCGCCAAGATCCTCTGGACCGTCGTCGTGTTCACGCCGGAAGGCGCGCTCTACCATCTCGTGCCCGCCTTCCTCGGCGTCGCGGTCTGCAACGTCGTTCTCATCGGCGCCTGGGCGATGATCCGCCGCGCCCGGCGCCGCGGCGGCTAGACCCGCCGAGGCGCGAGCGCTGCCCAGGCGGCGAGGGCTTCGGTGGCGGTGCGGTGGCCGATATCGGGGTGCCCGGTCGTGCGCTGCATGCGCACCGGCTCGTTCGGTACCTGGCCGGAGAGCCAGCGCTGGCCGAGACGCTCGATGATCGCGACTTCGGACTGCAGCACCGCATCCATGTCGAGCTTCGCGAGAACCGCGTGGGGCGGGTCGGTCGTCGTCGGGCCGGGCATCGGGTTCAGCCGCACGACGGGGCCGTCGGTGATGGCATCGCGCGCATTGGTGGGAAGCGCGCCGCCGAGCATCACATGCGCGTGGAAGGGGGCGCCGTTCGCCGGCTCCTTCAGGATCGCGCGCAGCATCATGCCAACCTCCGCACCGAGGCGGCGGAGCTTCAGCCCGACATCGTCGCTCGAGGGCGGCAGGGGCTTGTCGGGCGCGAGCACGTTGGCGGTGCCGAGCGAGAGAAGCGCGATCTCGTCGGCCCGCCAGCCATAGGTCAGCGCCTCGACGACGGCGACCGCCGCGGGACAGTTCCAGCCGGCGATGGCGCCGTCCCAGCAATTGCCCGCGCGCGTGCGCGCGACGTCGTCGAAGTAGAGAACCGGTGCGTTCGAGGAGGCGTGGATCGCCTCGGCGAGCGTGATGGAAGGCAGCCGTGGCGCGTCTGCCGGCTCGATCGGCGCGGCCGGGGCGTTGAGGTCCGAGCGGAACAGGATGCCCTTCTCGCTCTCGACGCCATAGGCCGCGATGATCACGTGCGGCAGCTTGCGCCCGCGGTTGCCGATGCGCGAGGCGACCTCGGGCAGGGCCATGTCCGTCGGGCCCAGGATGGCGCGCAGGCCGGCGAGCTTGCCCTCGCAGCGGTACCGCGCCGGCCAGTTCCCGCCTCCAGCGAAGATCTGCCGCCTGCGCGCCTCGTCGCGGAACAGCTCCATCAGCTCGGCAAGCGTGATGTCCATCAGCAGCCCGCCGAGCACCAGGCTGCCACCGGAGTTGGATGCCGCAAGGTCGAACTCGGCGAGCACGTCGTGCCCGCGCGTGTGCGCGCCATAGGCCTGGATCAGCGACCATACCTCGAGCATCGCCCACGCGCCGCCGCCGTCGAGGGAGAGGATCCTGTACCGCGCCATGATCTTGTTCCTGTCCCGGATCGGTCCGTTGTCGTTTCGCCTATCCTGCGCGCGCGGGGCTTCCGAACGCAATCGGGCACATCGAGCGCAATCGCCGCCATGGGCCGCCGCGCCGAAGGATGGTAGGCCTCGGCCATGACGATGCCGAAGCCGCAGAGGATGGATGGCGCAGCCGCGCTGATGCTCGGTGCGCTCGCCTGCCTCTGGGGCGGAACCTATGTTTTCGCGGGCTTCGCGCTGAGGGAAGTGACGCCCCTCACACTGGTCATGACGCGCCTTCTCGTCGCGGCGGTGCTCCTGCACGCCGTCCGCATCGCCTCGGGCGTGCCGCTGAGGCCCTCTCTCTGGCCGCGGCTCGCGGTGATGGCGCTGCTGAACAACGCCGTTCCGTTCTGCCT
This sequence comes from Elioraea rosea, assembly GCF_007644105.1. GTDB lineage: Bacteria > Pseudomonadota > Alphaproteobacteria > Acetobacterales > Acetobacteraceae > Elioraea_A > Elioraea_A rosea. The sequence continues at coordinate 14,277 of NZ_VFAC01000045.1, forward strand.
GATCTTTTGGGCGCAGACGCGCATCTCCGTCGGCCTCGCTTCGATCCTGAATGCGGCCACGCCCGTGCTCGGCGTGATCGTGGCCCATCTCTGCCGCCAGGAGGCGCTGACGGGAAACCGCGTCGGCGGCGTCGTCGCGGGCTTCGCCGGTGTGGCCGTTCTCGTCGGCCCGTCCGCGCTCGCCGGCGCGGGGGACTGGCTCGCTGAAGGCGCCTGCCTACTCGCCGCGCTGTTCTATGCGTTCTCCGGCGCCTACGCCCGCGCGGCACTTGGCGGCATCGCCCCGCTGGCGCTGGCGTCAGGCCAGCTCACCGCCTCCGGCCTCATGGTCGCGCCCGTGGCGCTGCTCGTCGAAGCGCCATGGACGCTGCCGATGCCGTCGCCCGCCGTGCTCGCCGCCGTGGCGGGGCTGTCGGTGTTCTCGACGGCGCTCGCCTACATCCTGTTCTTCCGGATCCTCGCCCGCGCCGGCGCCACGAACCTCCTTCTCGTGACCTTCCTCATCCCCGTCGTCGCGGTGCTGCTGGGCGTCCTCCTGCTCGGCGAGGATCTGCTGCTGCGACACCTCGCGGGCTTCGTGCTGATCGCCGCGGGCCTCGCCGCGATCGATGGCCGGCTTCTCGGGCGGCTTTTCGGACGACCTTGACGGCGGGGCCGCGGCGCGCGAGAGGCCGCGGCGAAAGGACACGCCCATGTCGCCCGCCCTGCGCGCGACCGCCATCGGCTCGGTGGCCGTCGCGCTGTGGTCCTCGCTCGCCGTGCTAACCGTGCTGGCGGGGCCCATTCCGCCGTTCCAGCTCGTCGCCATGACCTTCGCGATCGGCGGGGCCGCAGGGCTCGTGGCGGTCGCGCTGCGGGGCTCCCGGGTGTGGCAGCCCGTGCCGATCGGGGCCTGGGCGCTCTCGGTCGCCGGCTTGTTCGGCTACCACGCGCTCTACTTCGCCGCCTTCGCGCTCGCGCCCGCGGTCGAGGTCAACCTCGTGAACTATCTGTGGCCGCTGCTGATCGTCCTGTTCGCCGGGCTGATCGGCGGCTTGCGGCTGCACGCGCGGCACCTCGCGGGCGCCGCGCTGGGCTTCGGCGGCTGCGTGCTCGCGATCGGCTCGGGGGCGGGGTTTGCCCTGGACAACCTCGCCGGCTACCTCTGCGCCCTCGGGGCCGCCTTCACCTGGGCGATCTATTCGGTGCTGAACCGGCGCTTCGGGACGGTGCCATCGGACGCCGTTGCGGGGTTCTGCATCGCCACCGCGCTGCTTGCCGTCCCCGCCCATCTCGCCTTCGAGACGACGGTGCGGCCCGATGCCGGCACGCTCGCGCTGGTCCTTGCGATGGGGCTCGGCCCCGTCGGCCTCGCCTTCTATGCGTGGGACCACGGCACCAAGCATGGCGATCTCCGCCTGCTCGGCGTGCTGTCCTATCTCACGCCGGTGCTCTCGACTCTGTGGCTCGTTCTCGCCGGCCGCGCTCCGCTCGCGCCGACGCTTCTGATCGCCTGCGCACTCGTGGCGGGAGGGGCGCTGCTGGCGGCCAGGACGCGTTAGAAGCGCGCTTCCGCCGGTGTCTCGACGCGCAGGACCGATTGCTGACCGAAGCGCCGCGTATAGGCGTCGGCGATCTCGTGCACCATCGCCCGTCGCGCGGGCGTGTGCAGAAGCACGAGCACGGCGGTTCGCTCGCGCACCGTCTCGCCTGTCGCGGTGTCGCGCCAGTGCCCCGTGGCGTCGAGAAGCGTGAACCCCTCGGGCGCGCGCGGCAGCACCTCCTCCTCGATGAAGCGTGCGAGCGCTGCATCGTCGACCATGCCGCCGCCTGGCATGCTGCGGCCCAGATAGAGCATCGACTGAAAGTGGGCGGCTTGCGGGGCTGCGCAGGCGGCAAGCGCGAGCGCGGAGAGAAGTGCGGCGCGCCGCGCGATCATCGCCGCCCGGCCTCGCGCGGCACGGGCCGCCAGTCGGGCGGGGCGAGCTCAAACCCCTCGAAGTGGAAGGCGGGGCTCACCGTGCAGCCGACGAGCGTCCATCGTCCGAGGCTTGCCGCGGTCTGCCACCAGCGTGCCGGAACGATCCGCTGTGGCAACTGTCCGGCGCCGAGATCGGGTCCGAGATGCTGCGCCTCGGCGTCATGGCCGTCCGGCGAGAGGGTGAGCACGAGCGGCGCGCCGCCGTGCCAGTGCCAGAGTTCGGCGGCATCGACGCGGTGCCAGTGCGAGTGTTCCTCACCCTTGAGCAGGAACAGGATCGCGGTGCCGGCGCCCCGCGACCCGTCCGCCGGCGCATCCCGCCAGGTCTCGCGATACCAGCCGCCCTCGGGGTGCCGCGCGAGGCCGAGCGCGGCGATCACCGCGTCGGCGCTCGTTGCCGGGTCGCGCAGGTCCATCGCCGCGGCCGGACGGTCAGCCGACCGGGGCGGTGTCGGCCAGAGCCTTGTGCTTCGCGACGCTCTCGTACCAGGTCGCGAGCTTCGGGTGCCCCTCGCGCCACGCATCGGCCGCGAAGCGGAAATCGAGGTAGCCGAGCGCGCAGGCGACGCCGAGCGAGCCGAGGGTCAGCGGCCCCGATAGGGCATCGACCTCGCGCTCGAGCAGGTCGAGCGCGCGGGAGACGGCCGCCTTGTGGCGCGCCATCACCGCGTCGCGCGCCTCCTCCTTCGGCCTCTGGCTCTCGCCGCGGCAGGCGACGGCGGCATCCATGATGCCGTCGCCGATCGCCTGCTGGCGCAGCGCCTTGAGGCGAGCCGGCCCGGCATCGGGCAGGAGCGTCGGCGCATCGCCCACCGTGTCGAGATACTCGCAGATCACGGGGCTGTCGAAGTAGGCGACGCCATCCTCGCCCAGCAGCGTCGGCACCTTCGAGAGCGGGTTCAGCTTGAGGAGTTCCTCTGGCGAGACGTGCGGATTGGTCGGCACCTTCTCGATGCGGCCATCGATGCCGCGGGCGATCGCGCAGGCCATCACCTTCCGCACATACGGACTCGCGGGCGAGTAGGAGAGCTTCATCACCGTGGGCATTTCCTTGTTGTTGGGGTCAGCGAGGGTCAGAGGCCGTTTGGGACTTCGTTGCCGTGAGTCGTATGGCGCGGGGTCCGAGAACCGGCGCGCAGCGGCCTCGAGGGCCGTGAGCACCGGAAGCGCAGGAAATCGATGCCAAGCGGCTGCGGCAGTAGTATTGGCGGATGGTCTCTCAGCGGAAATCGTCCTTGGCCGTCCGCAGCTTCGCCAGCGTGGCGACGTCGGGGGCGCGGAGGAACGGGTTGGCGGCGAACTCGTCCCCGAGCAGGGCCGGAAGCGTCGGCTCGCCGGAGGCGCGGTCAGCCTCCGCCTGGGCCATGCGCGCCTTGAGCGCGGCGTTGTCCGGGTCAACCGAGAGGGCGAAACGCCCGTTCGACAGCGTGTATTCGTGGCCGCAGGCGACGCGCGTCTCGGGAGGCATCACCGCGAACTTCCGGAGCGAGGCGTACATCTCCTCCGGCGTGCCCTCGAGCAGCCTGCCGCAGCCGAGGCTGAACAGCGTGTCGCCGCAGAGCAGGATCGCCTCGGCCGGGAAGTGGAACGAGATGTGCCCGCGCGTGTGCCCCGGCGTGTCGAGCACCACCGCCGTGGCATTGCCCACGGCCACGCGGTCCCCCTCCTTCAGGCCACGGTCGAGCGCGGGGAGGCGGTGCGCGTCCGCCGACGCACCGAGAACGGCCGCGCCATGGGCCGCCTTGAGCGCCGCGACGCCGCCCACATGGTCGCCATGGTGGTGGGTGAGAAGAATGAGGTCGAGCCCGCAGCCGCGGGCGGCCAGCACCTTCTCGACCGGTTCCGCCTCTCCCGGGTCGACGATCGCGACCGTGTTGGTGCCCGGGTCGCGCAGCAGCCAGGCGTAATTGTCGGAGAGGCAGGCAATGGGGGTCAGTTCGAGCGTCTGCATGGGCCATGAGTAGCACCGGGGGGCTGGCCGGCCAACGCCGTGCTAACCTCACGCCCATGCATGTGCCTGGACACGAGATCGCCCAGCTCCGCCGGTTCTACGCAAGCCCCCTCGGGCACCTGGCAACGCGCATGCTGCGTGCCCGGCTCTCCGCGCTCTGGCCGATCCGGCCGGGCTCCTCCCTGCTCGGGCTCGGCTACCCGATGCCGTATCTCCGCATCTGGAAGGCGCCGGGCGATCGGACGGCCGCCTGCACCTATGCGGGGATGGGCGCGCAGCGCTGGCCTCGCCATCGCGCCGGCCTCGCCACCGTGGCGGAGGAGGACCGGCTTCCCTTCCCCGACCTCGCGTTCGACCGCGTGCTGATGGTGCATGCGCTCGAGCATGCCGAGAACGCGCGGCGGGCGCTGCGCGAGGCCTGGCGCGTCCTGAAGGACGATGGACATCTCCTCGTCGTCGTTCCCTCCCGCACAGGCTGGTGGGCCTATGCGGAGAGCACGCCCTTCGGCCACGGCCACCCCTACTCGCAGGGGCAGATCGAGCGGCTTCTCGGCTCGGTGATGCTTCGCGTGGTGCGGCGCGACGTCGCCTTGTTCGCCCCGCCGCTGCCGTGGCGGGCGGTTCTGCGCGGCGCCGGAGCGTGGGAGCGTGCCGGGCGCCGCTTCGCCCCACGCCTCGGCGGCGTCGTGCTGATCGAGGCGGTGAAGGACATGTACGCCGCCATCCCGGCCGGAGAGGCGGCTCCGGCACGGCGGATGGTGGTCGGCGCGGAAGGCTGACACGGCCGCTGGGTGTGATACATCAGGAGCGAGGGAACGGAGGAAGCGCCTGATGACCGACGCGACGCGACGGAAGCAACCGCATGAGCTGCGCAGCCACCGCTGGTTTGGCGTCGATGACCTGCGCAGCTTCGGCCACCGCTCGCGGCTCCTGCAGATGGGCCTGTCGGAGGAGGATTTCCGCGGCCGGCCCATCATCGGCATCATCAACACCTGGTCCGAGCTGAGCCCCTGCCACATCCACTTCCGCACGCGGGCGGAGGAGGTGAAGCGCGGCGTTCTGCAGGCGGGCGGCTTCCCGGTGGAACTGCCGGCGCATCCGGTGACCGAGCAGTACATGAAGCCGAGCTCGATGCTGTACCGGAACCTCCTCGCGATGGAGACGGAGGAGCTTGCACGCAGCCAACCCTGCGACGGGCTCGTGCTGCTGGGCGGCTGCGACAAGACGCCGCCCGGGCTCGTGATGGGAGCGATCAGCGCGGGCCTTCCCTTCGCCTTCGTGCCGGCGGGGCCCATGCTGCGCGGCAACTGGCGCGGCAACACGCTCGGCTCAGGCTCCGACGTGTGGAAGTACCATGCCGAGCTGCGCGCGGGGAACATCACGCCGGCGCAATGGAAGGACATGGAGGGCGGGATCGCGCGGAGTTTCGGCACGTGCATGACCGCTGGCACGGCTGCGACGATGATGCTGGCTGTGGAGGCGCTCGGATTCACCCTTCCCGGCGCCTCCTCGATCCCGGCGGCGGACGCCGGGCACCCGCGCATGGCGACCGCGACGGGTCGGCGCATCGTCGAGATGGTGTGGGAGGACCTGACGCCCGCGCGGATGCTGAGCCAGGGAAGCATCGACAATTCCGTCGCCGCCGCGATGGCCTTCGGCGGCTCGACCAACGCGATCCCTCACCTGATCGCGGTTGCGCGCCGCGCGGGGCTCATGCTCGACCTCGAGCGGTTCGACGAGATCGCGCGGCGCGTGCCGCTGATCGCCGATCTCCGACCGAACGGCAACACGTACCTGATGGAGGATTTCCACTACGCCGGCGGAAGCCGCGCCTTCCTCAACCGCATCGCGCCCTTCCTCGACCTCTCTGCAGGAACGATCACAGGCAGGACGATCGGCGAGGACATCGAAGGCGCGGAGGTGTTCGACGACCGGGTGATCCGCCCGCTGAACGACCCTCTCCAGCCCGAGAGCGGCATGGCGATGCTGCGCGGCTCGCTCGCGCCGAACGGTGCGGTGATCAAGACCGCCGCGGCCGACCCGAAGCTTCTCGTCCATACCGGCCCGGCCGTGGTGTTCGAGGACTATGCCGACCTCAAGAAGCGGCTCGACGACCCCGCGCTCGACGTCACGCCCGACAGCGTGCTCGTGCTCAAGCGCGGCGGGCCGAAGGGCGGCCCAGGCTTCCCCGAGTGGGGCATGCTGCCTCTGCCGAAGAAGCTTCTCGAGAAGGGCGTGCGCGACATGGTGCGCATCTCGGATGCGCGCATGTCCGGCACGAGCTACGGCACCTGCGTGCTGCATGTCGCACCCGAGGCGGAGGTTGGCGGCCCGCTCGCCTTCGTGCGTGACGGCGACCTGATCAGCCTCGACGTGCCGAACAGGAAGCTCGATCTCCTGGTTGACGATGCGGAACTGGAACGTCGCCGCGCCGCATGGACCGCGCCCGCGCCGCGCTACGCCCGCGGCTGGACGAAGCTCTACATCGAGAACGTCACGCAGGCAGACGAGGGCTGCGACGTGCGGTTCCTCGAGGGGACGGAGGCGACGCCGGAGCCCGATATCTATTAGGGCAGCGGCCCGGCGCGGTCACCGACGAAGGGGTTCGCGCGCCGCTCGGCGCCGAAGCTCGAGCCGGGCCCGTGGCCGCAGAGGAAGGCAATGTCGTCGCCCAGAGGGAAAAGCTTGGTGCGGATCGCCTTCACCAGCGCCGGCCCGTCGCCATAGGGAAAATCCGTCCGCCCGATCGAGCCCTGGAACAGAACGTCGCCCACGATCGCGACCTTCCCCGGAACGTCGACGAACACCATGTGGCCCGGCGTGTGGCCGGGGCAGTGGAACACCGCGAAGTCCCGCCCGGCGATCGGGAGCGTTTCGCCTTCCTCGAGCCACCTATCGGGCGTGACGGCCTCGGCGTCGGGGATGCCGAAGCGGAGGCCCGATTGCGGCAGCTCGTCGAGCAGGAACTTGTCCGCGATGCCAGGCCCGACGATCGGCACGCCGCCGAGCAGCCGCTTGAGCAGCGCCGCCCCGCCCGCATGGTCGATATGCCCGTGGGTGAGCAGGATGTGCTCGACCTGAACCTCGTGCTCGGCGATGCGGTCGGCCACCCATTCGGCGTCGCCGCCCGGGTCGATGACCGCGCCGCGCTTCGTCTCGGGGTCCCACAGGATGGCGCAGTTCTGCTGCAGTGGCGTGACGGGGACGATGGCGGCTTTCAGGGGCATATCTCTCGATCTCTATCCGGAACGATCAGGGGCGTGAGGCCAGTGGAGCGACAATCCGTTCACTCCGTTTAGCCAATATCATTTGGGCCGTCTCATACGCGTCCGGGTACTCTTCCGCACCCCAGAGAAGGAACGTAGCGTTGTTCAATGCTTTGGGCATTTCTGCTTCATCCACCACGGATGCTTCGCGCCGGGCGTATGGATAAAGCAGCGCAACACGTGCATATAAGTAAGCTGCTCGTGCCAAAGCAGTGTCTCTGGTTGCTTCAAGAAATGAGTCATCTTTGTCAGAGTTCACGTGTGAAATCCAATTTGATCGAACGATTTGATAGTCGTGAATAATGTCAGAAAGAATATTTTGAATGACAGTATTATCTTCAGCAGTGAGCATCTTTTCAAGAGATGCTAGCGTTTGTTGATTTATTTCTGGAATGACGCCGTTTTTTGGATATGGTTTCTCAAGGTGTTTCGGATACGTCTTCGGTCTGGCTGACTTATATGTCTCAGCATGTGCTCCAATCCATTCCATTACGTCGGCTAACGCTAATGGCAGCATCGCTCGGGCCGCTGTGTAACGCGCACGATTGCGTTCCCGTTCGTGCTGGGCGGCCTGTTCGATCTGCCTACGCATCATTCGTACGGTCCAGTAAGCTGCTCCGAGCGCGATAAGCGCAGCGATCAGCGTCTGCCATTCCTTGAGGAAGGCGTAGATCCAATTCACGTCGATTTCGCGGAAGTTCATCTCGTCAACCATTGGATGACCGAATCGGGACCGAAGGAGTTTAGCTAGCTTCGGGGCCTTCATGAGTCAGCATTGGAGCAGCGAGTTTCTCTGCCGTTCGTGCTAGCCGCCTCGGCAACTGGTGCCCCAACGCCCTTGCAATCGCGGTGCCGGAGGCGTATGTCAGCCGTCGATCCAACATCTTCCACGCTGATGGGGGGTGGCCTTCGCGGGCCGCCTTTTTTGTTTTGGCTGAAAGCCTTGCACCCGATCTCGCCCATACGCTGCCGCGCCACGAAGGGGTGGAGGCGCGCGTGCTCGCGCTCATCGCGCCCTCGATCCTGGCGATGGGCTACGAGATCGTCCGCGTCCGGCTCTCCGGCAAGGAACGGCCGACGCTTCAGATCATGGCCGACAGGACGGACGAGGCGCCCATCGGCGTCGACGATTGCGAGGCGATCAGCCGCTCCGTCTCCGCCATCCTCGATGTCGAGGACCCCATCAAGTCGGCCTACGTGCTCGAGGTCAGCTCGCCAGGCATCGACCGGCCGCTGACGCGGGCGAAGGATTGGACGCGCTGGGCCGGGCACCTCGCCCGCGTCGAGATGGCCGTCCCGCTCGACGGGCGGAAGCGGTTCACCGGCACCGTGCTCGGGCTCGATGGCGCGGCCGGCAGGCTCCGCCTCGAGGACGGCACGGAGGTATCGCTGCCGCTCGATGCCGTCCGATCCGCCAGGCTCGTGCTCACCGATGCGCTGATCGAGGCCACGCGGCCCGGACAGCCCAAGAACTGAACTCGCGAACTGAACCCGACAAGGACCAAGGACCAGCCCCATGGACATCGCCATCGCAAGACCCGAGTTGCTTCAGGTCGCCGATGCCGTCGCGCGCGAGAAGTCGATCGACCGCGACGAGGTGCTCGAGGCGATGGAGCAGGCCATCCAGAAGGCCGGCCGCGCCAAGTACGGCCATGAGAAGGACATCCGCGCGACGATCGACCGCAAGACAGGCGAGGTGAAGCTCTCGCGCTGGACCGAGGTGGTCGAGACCGTCGAGAACGAGGCGACGCAGATCCCCTACGCGATCGCGCAGAAGATCAAGCCAGGCCTCGGCATCGGCGAGTTCATCGTCGACCCGCTTCCGCCGATCGATTTCGGGCGGATCGCTGCGCAGACGGCCAAGCAGGTGATCGTCCAGCGCGTGCGCGAGTACGAGCGCAAGCGCCAGTTCAACGAGTACAAGGATCGCGTCGGCGAGATCGTCAACGGCATCGTCAAGCGCACCGAGTACGGCAACCTGATGGTCGATCTCGGCCGGGCCGAGGCGCTTCTCCGCCGCGACGAGCTGATCCCGCGCGAGAGCTTCCGGAACGGCGACCGCGTGCGCGCCTACATCTACGACGTGCGCGAGGAGATGCGGGGCCCGCAGATCTTCCTCTCGCGCACGCATCCGAACTTTGTCGCCCGCCTGTTCGCGCAGGAAGTGCCCGAGATCTACGACGGCATCATCGAGATCAAGGCGGTCGCGCGCGACCCCGGCTCGCGCGCCAAGATGGCGGTGCTCTCCCACGACAGCTCGATCGACCCCGTCGGCGCGTGCGTCGGCATGCGCGGCTCGCGCGTGCAGGCGGTGGTGCAGGAGATCCAGGGCGAGAAGATCGACATCATCCCCTGGTCTGCCGACCCGGCGACCTTCGTCGTCAACGCGCTCGCCCCGGCCGAGGTGAGCAAGGTGGTTCTCGACGAGGAAGGCCGGCGCATCGAGGTCGTGGTGCCGGACGACCAGCTCTCGCTCGCCATCGGCCGCCGCGGCCAGAACGTCCGCCTCGCCTCCCAGCTCACCCGCTGGGACATCGACATCATGACGGAGGCCGAGGAGAGCGAGCGTCGTCAGGAGGAGTTCCGCCGGCGCTCCGCCCTGTTCGTCGAGGCGCTCGACGTCGATGACGTCATCGCCGGCCTTCTCGTCACCGAGGGGTTCACAACGGTCGAGGAGATGGTTCTCGTGCCGCTCGAGGAGCTCGCCGAGATCGAGGGCTTCGACGAGGCGATCGCGACCGAGCTCAAGCGCCGCGCCGAGGCCTTCATCTCCGACCGTGACGCCAAGCTCACCGCCCGCTTCCAGGAGCTCGGCGTGACCGACGAGGTTGCCGCGCTCGAGACCTTCAACCCCGCCATGCTGGTCAAGCTCGGCGAGAAGGGGGTGAAGACGCTCGACGACCTGGCCGACCTCGCCTCGGACGAGCTGATCGAGATCCTCGGCGCCGACGCGATGGACGAGGAGACGGCGAACGCCGTGATCATGGCGGCCCGCGCGCACTGGTTCGAGGGCGAGGATGCCGCGCCCCAGGCCCAGAGCGAGGGCGAGGCGGCCGGGGAGCAGGGCTGAGGGTCGATTTGATGGGGTCTCCGCTCGCGATGGCCGGGGAGGCGGAGCTCGAGGACGGCGACGTCCGCGGCCCGCTGCGCCGCTGCCTCGTCACCCGCCGGGTGCAGCCGAAGGAGGGGATGATCCGCTTCGTCCTTTCCCCCGACGGAACGGTGGTGCCTGACCTTGCCGCAAGGCTGCCCGGCCGGGGAATGTGGTTGAGCGCGGGGGCCGCTGTGCTAGAAGAAGCGCGCGCGAAGCGCCTGTTCTCGCGTGCCGCCAGGGCGGAAGCGCGCGTGCCGGAAGGCCTTGGTGCCGCGGTCGTTGCGGGGCTCGAGCGTCGCGTGGCCGATACGCTGGGCCTCGCCCGTCGTGCCGGCCAGGCGGTGTGCGGCTTCGTCAAGGCCAAGGAGTGGGTCGTGGCCGGGCGTGCCGCGCTGGTGCTTACGGCGCGTGACGGCGCGGCCGATGGGCGGCGGAAGCTCCTGGCCGGAAGCACGGTCAGGGCGATCGCGCCGCTCGATGCCGCCACGCTCGGTGCCGCCTTCGGCCGCGAGCATGTGGTTCATGTGGCCCTCGCCCCGGGCAGGCTGGCAGATCTGGTGCTGGCCGAGGCGGGCAGGCTGGCCGGAATGCGTGGCGACGATGCCGCCTCCGGCGACGATGATGGAACGAATGACGACTTCAGGACTTGGGACGGGACCGGCTGAACGCATGAGTGACACGAACGAGCAGGACGCGGCCAAGGGCAGGCTCAGCTTGAGCCGGGGCCGGCTTGAGCTCGGCAAGACCGTCGATGCAGGCTCGGTCCGGCAGAGCTTCAGCCACGGCCGCAGCAAGGTCGTGCAGGTCGAGGTGGTGAAGAAGCGCGTGCTGCCCCAGGCGGCACCCGCAGCCCCGGCCGCGCGCGCCCCTGCCGCTGCGCCCGCACCGGCTGCCCCCGCCGCGGCCTCG
>NZ_VFAC01000046.1 GCF_007644105.1 Elioraea rosea
GCACGCCCGCACCGCGCGCCGCGCATCGCGGTCGTGGGCGGCGGACTCGCCGGGCTCGTCGCGGCGTACCGGCTGCGGCAGGCGGGCCTTCCGGTTACTCTGCACGAGGCGCGTGCCGCCGTCGGCGGCCGCGCGCGCTCGGCTGAGGCGCTCGGCGTAGCGGGCCTGGTGCAGGACCTCGGCGGCCATTTCATCAATGGCGACCACGCCGACATGCTCGGGCTTGCGCGCGAGTTCGGGATCCCAGTGCTCGACCGCCGCGCGGCGGCGGCGCGGGAGGAACAGGAGGCGGTCGCCTTTCTCTTCGGCGGGCGTCGCGTGCCGGAGGCGGAGATGGCCGCGGCGCTCTCGCCGTTCGCCGCGCGCGTCGCCGTGGACGCCATGCGCCTCGAGGCAGAGGAGGTGGTCGCGGCCGCGCTCGACCGGCTCTCAGTTGCCGCCTATCTCGACCGGCACGTGGCGGTGCTGTCGGCGCCCGGGCGGGCGCTGGTGGAAGCCTCGATCCGCTCCGAGTACGGGGTGGAGCCAGAGGAGTCGTCCGCGCTGCAGCTGTTGTTCAACCTCCCTGTGATCCGCGACGGTCGCGCCGAGCCGCTCGGCAACAGCGACGAGGCCTTCGTCGTGCGCGAGGGCGCGGGTCGCATCCCCGCCGCCCTCGGCGCGGCGCTCGGTGATGTGGTGCGGACCGGCGACGCGCTCGTCGCGGTGGCGCGGCGCGGCGCGGTCCAGGCGCTGCGCCTCGCCTCGGGCGAAACCGTGCAGGCCGACATCGTCGTGTTGGCGCTGCCCTTCCCGGTGCTGCGCGGGATGCGGCTCGACCTCGACCTCGCGCCCGCGCTCGCCCGCTTCATCGCCGAGGGCGCGCTTGGTGCGAACGAGAAAGTCTTCGCGGGCTTCCGCGACCGGCCCTGGCGCGAGGCGGGGGGCTTCGCGACCGCCTGGTCCGACGCGGCCTTCTGCAACGCCTGGGAGGCCACGGAGGGCCAGCCCAGGGGCCCGGACGGGGTGCTGACCTTCCTGCTCGGCGGCGACCAGGCAGGACGGGCGACGCCGCAGGCCGGGCCCGACCTGACCCGGGCGATAGAGGCGGCCGGCGTTCCCGGGCTGCGCGACGCCGCGACCGGCCGCTTCGCCGCCACGGCCTGGCGCGCGGACCCCTTCGCCTGCGGCGCCTATGCCAGCTTCCGTCCCGGCCAACTTACGGACTTCGCGGAGCAGTTCTGGGTTGAGGACGAGGCGGGCGGCGCCGCGCAGCAGGTGCGGGCCGGCGGGGTATTCTTCGTCGGCGAGCACCTCAGCGATGCGTTCTACGGCTTCATGAACGGAGCCGCCGAGACCGGCCGGCTGGCGGCAGCGACGATCCTGAGGGAGGTAAGGGGATGACCGACGAGCGCAGCGACCGGTACGAGGAGCGCCTTCAAGGTCTCCTTCGCCGGAGCGCCCCTCAACCGCGCCCGTTGACTCGCTGTGAGTCTTCGTGAAAACGGCGAGCAATAGCGTTGCAATCTTCGTGCGACCGAGATCGGATCCTGCCCCGAGGCTCCGCACGTACCACGCTCCTGCTCGCGGCGGTTCCATCGTGAGAGTTGTCGCGCGTCGTCGGCTCCTCGGTCCCTTGCTGTGATCTGACGCAAGGACATCCGGCCCAGTGCGAGTACAGGCTCGGCTTGTGAAGTCCTAAGGCCCGACAAGTGAGCCGCCGCAAGCGCCTTAGACATCGAAGCCCGCAGGGGTGAGTGGTCGCGAGCAACCGGGCGGCGCGGAGAGAAACCAGAAGACAGCGTTGTGAGAGGAAAACCAATGCCGCGCCTGCACCTCCACTCGGAACGTCATCTCGTCTCCCGCATCGGCTGGCTGCGGGCGGCGGTTCTCGGAGCAAATGACGGTATCGTCTCAACCGCGAGCCTGATCGTCGGGGTCGCGGCCGCGGCTGCCACGCAGAGCGACATCCTCATCGCCGGCGTCGCTGGATTGGTCGCAGGTGCGATGTCAATGGCGGCTGGCGAGTACGTCTCGGTCAGTTCTCAGTCCGACACGGAACAGGCCGACCTCGCCCGCGAAACTCGGGAACTGCGTGACAACCCCTCCTTCGAGCAAAGGGAACTGGCCGACATCTACGTCCGTCGCGGCGTAGACAGCGCCTTGGCCCTTCAGGTTGCCGAGCAACTGATGGCCAAGGACGCGCTGGGAGCCCATGCGCTGGATGAACTCGGCATGTCGGATGTGACCTCCGCGCGGCCGATCCAGGCGGCGCTGACATCTGCTGCAACCTTCGCTGTCGGCGCGGCCATGCCCCTATTGATGGTGGTTGTCGCGCCGGCCCACCTGCTCGTCTGGATCGTATCGGGCGCTTCGCTCGCGTTTCTGGGAGTTCTTGGCGCAATTGGTGCCCGTGCCGGCGGTGCGAATGTGGTGCGCGCGACGGCGCGCGTGACATTCTGGGGCGCCCTGGCAATGGCATTGACGGCCGGCATAGGACGGTTGTTCGGCGCGGTGGTCTGAAGCGGCGCGACCGCCGGACCACGGGCGACCTCGCCCCTGTCACAATCGAGGTTGGATGGTCATGCTACGCTCCAGCCTGCCCGGCAACGTCGATGCAAGGATGAGGTTCGATGAGCAGGGCCGCCGAATCGAGCCATACGCAGCGGTTCTTTCGCGACTTCATCAGGATCTCCGGCCCGTACTGGACGGGGCGGCAGGGCGTGGCGGCGCTCGCGCTCGCGATGCTCGTGGTCGCTCAAGTCGCGCTCGTGATCCGGCTCAATCTCTGGACCGCCGATCTGTTCGACGCGCTGGAGCGACGGTCGACCGAACGCGCCATGGACCAGATCGGTATCTTCGTCTTCATCATGCTTGGCACCATCGCGACCAACACGGCGCATCTGATGGTTCGGCGGTGGCTGCAATTCGGCTGGCGCCGCTGGCTGACGGCGCGCCTTATTGGCAACTGGATGAACGACGCACGGCACTACCAGGCCGACCTCATTCCGGGCGATCACGCCAACCCCGACGGGCGCATCGCGGAGGACATCCGCATCGCCACCGAAGTCGCCATCGATCTTGCCAGCAGCCTGTTCTACTGCGCGCTCCTGCTGGTGAGCTTCGTCGGCATTCTGTGGTCGCTTTCGGGTTGGAGCCGCATCGCCGGCCTCGATGTGCCCGGACATCTGGTCGCACTCGCCTTCGGTTATGCCGGAATGGGCGCGGGCATCGCCTTCTACCTGGGACGACCGCTCGTCCGCGCGACGGATACGCGGCAGACACGGGAGGCGGAGTTCCGCTTCAGCCTGGTTCGGGCGCATGAGAGCGGAGAGCCGATCGCTGTGGCGCGCGGCGAACCTCTCGAGCGCGAACGCCTCACCACCGTTTTCGAAACGATCGCGCAATCCTGGCGCGACCAGTCCATGGGCCTGGCAAGGCTCATGGCTTTCTCGTCCGGCTACATCGTCCTTGCCGGGGTGCTGCCCATCCTCGTGGGCACGCCGCGCTTCCTCGCCGGCACGCTCTCACTCGGTCGGCTGATCCAGTCAGGGCAGGCGTTTCAGCAGGTGACGGCAGCCTTGTCGTGGCCCGTCGACAATCTTGCCCTGATCGCGGGGTGGAGGGCCTCCGTGGAGCGTGTCCTGCTGCTCGACGAAGCGGTGCGCACCGTCGCCCTGGAAGCCGCACGAACGGGCAAAACCGCAATGAACCTGGACCGGGCGTCGACGCACAGGCTCGGTGTCCGGGATCTGTGGGTCGCGGCGCCGGACGGCACCGCCATGCTCTCCAATCTGACGCTGCAGGTGGAGCCAGGTGACCATGTCCTGGTGGCTGGCGACCCCGAGGCGGCGAGCGCCCTGTTCCGCGTCCTGGCCGGCATCTGGCCCTGGGGGCGCGGCCTTGTCGAGCTTCCCGCCGATACCGAGATGATCGCATTCGGGCCGTGGCCGTTCCTGCCGCAGGGCGCGTTGCGCCAGGCGCTTGCGTTCCCAAGGCTCGGAGGCGAACGGGATGACCCGGCACTCGACGCCGCGCTCGTCAGCGTTGGTCTCGCACATCTCACGGAGCGGCTTGACGAAGCAGCCGATTGGGGCCGCGTGCTCAGCGCAGCGGAGATGCAGCGGCTGTCCTTCGCGCGGATCATCCTGCTGCGCCCGCGGTGGATCGTGCTGGGCGACGCGACCGATGCGCTTGATCCAGCCTCAGCCGATGCGATGCTGCGCCTGGTCATCGACGAACTGCCGGAGGCTGCGATCATCCTCATCGGGCGGCATCCCGGATCGCCAGAGCTCTTCAATCGACGGCTGACGCTGGAGCGCGCGGCTGACGGCGAAGTGCTGCTCCATGAGGTCTATGCGCGTCGCCAGACCGCGAAGCTGCCGCGACCCCGCCCGCTCAGCGTCATCGATCGACTGCGGGAAGGTTACGGTCGCTGAATGCTGACGCAGCGGGAGCAAGGGTCATCCCGCCGACAAGGGCGTTCCCCATGGCAAGCCTACTTGCGTGCCCTTCTCCCCGCGAGGAAGCCGCTGATCAGCGAGATGGCCAGAAGGTCCATCGGTCTGAGCTCGCGGCCTAGGCGCAGCGCCGCGCTCAGCGCCGCCTGGTTCTCCCAAACGCCTGGCCCGGAGAGTGACTGTACGAGCAACTCAGGATCCCCAAGGGCCGCCAACGCCGGATCATCCTGGCGCGACGAACGGGCATGCCACCGCCACAAGGCAACGCCCGCAACGATCGCGACCACGCCGTAAGAGACTGAGATCACCAGCGCTGCATAGATGTGCCCTTTCGACGCAGCGAGATGCATGTAGACGGCGAACGTGCCGAAGCCGACGCTCACAACCGCCAGCACGGCCAGGAGTTCGACGGCTACCATTGCGATCAAGAAATTTATTGGGCGCCAGTCACCCACTGCGACCAAGAGACGATAGAGCCCGCGGAACATGCGCGATCAGTGCCGCCAGCGGCTCATCATGCCGAGCACCATGCCGACGCCGAACGAGATCAGCATCGCCGTCAGAGGATTGCGTTCGATACTTGCTTCGATCTCGTCACCTGCAGAGGTCACGCGCGACTTCACGTCGGCGGCAGTGCTCGTGAACTTCGCCTTTGCATCGTCTACCGCATCGGAAACCCGCTGTCCGGCTCCCTGCGCCTGGGTCTGCAGCAGCGTACCCATGGCGTCAGAAAGCCGTGCTAGATCCTGCCGGAGTGCGGCCAGTTCTGCCGCGATGGTGTCATCTGCGTCTTCGGAACTCTTTGGCATCGGAACCTCCATCCATCAGGGAGCTACAGCGACCACCTCGCCACGGAGCCAGGCCGAGCGGGTGACGATCAGTCGTGGTGGATGCGCGTGACCTTCGATCCGTGGACAGAGCCTGACCGCATCGACGCGCTCAAGCTCGGTTCCATCGTGCCTCAGCGAAGGCCGAAGTATCCGAGAATGAAGAGCACGATCACCACGACGCCCACTATGTAGATGATGTTGTTCATGACCGATCCTTCCGTGTCTGGCGCGAAGAGTCCCTCGCCCTGCATGATTGTCGCGCGGGTTGCGGGTACCTGGAGTATCCACCGCGTTCCTGCGACGCGTTGAGGAATGCCGATCGGCAGCCTCAGGCAATTGTTATTAACGTTAGGCCATCCTGGAACCCGAGATATTGATATACCGCAACCTTCTTGAGTCACGACGGACCGTCGCCCAACACCTACTAAACGCATGGTAATCCCCGGCCGGCGGCGCATCATCAGACGGCGAACTCCGCCCTGAAGACTGGCGGCGCGCCGCTGCTTCGGCGTTATCCGAGCCTGGCACGTGTTCCGCAGTAGGCACCACCGAGCGCGCAGCCATGCTTCCGTCGGAGCCACACGACAGTAGCACCAACGCTCGGCTCCGTTACGTGGCCAGTCGGCCGGCCATTGTTGCCGTCACGCAATTGTGACGTTCGCCCATTCGCGGTTGCCCGGTGGACCGACATGGATTGCAGCACGCGCCCGCGAGCGAGCCGCACGGTACGCAGAACCATGCACCATTCCGTGCGTTGCACCTGATCGAGGCACGTCGCGATCCTGCGGCGCGCGGCAAGCTCGAGGCGCAATGCAGCAGGCCATCGGCGTTGAACTGGATCGCCGGAGCAGTATTGCCTCGTCTGTGCTTCCACGTGCGCGAGCTCTCGGCACAATTGTCGTCGCAGGCGGGCTCCTGGTCTGGCCCGCCTGGATGAACGGCTACCCCATCATCTTCGTCGACACGGCGGCCTACCTGCTCCACACGATCACAGGCGAGGCGCCGTGGGACAAGACAGCGGCTTATGGCCCCTTCCTTCACCTGTTCCATCAAGGGGTCACGCTCTGGCTTCCGCTGCTTGCCCAAGGATTGATCCTCTCGACCACGCTCTGGCTCGTCCAGCGCGTTGCGTGCGGCGAAGCGAACGCGAGGCGGCACATACTGGTCGTCCTGGTGCTCGCGGTCCTTACGTCGGCCCCATGGTTCAGCTCGACCCTCATGCCGGATTACTTCACACCGATCGTCGTCCTGTGCATCTACCTGCTCGGCTTCGGCGACGATCGGTTGAGCCGCGCCGAGGTGCTTGCGGTGGCGTTACTCGGCGTGGTCGCGATGGCCGTCCATCTCTCCCACCTTCCAACCGCATTGGCCCTCATCGCCCTGGTCGTCGTCGTGCGACGGCGATGGACTCCGGTTGTCCGCACAGTACTCCCGATGGCAGTGGCCGTGCTCGTTCTGTTGGGAGCCAACCTGCACGCATTCAATCATCTCACGCTCTCTGCACACGGATCGGTCTTCCTGCTGGCGCGACTGCAAGCAGATGGGCCGGCGACGTGGACCCTGCGCGACCGCTGCCCCGAAGCACGCTGGTACCTGTGCGACTTCATCGATCGCATGCCGATGGACAGCGATCACTTCCTGTGGAACCCGACGAGCCCTCCGGCGATGGACACGCAAGGCCAACACCGCCCGATGGGCGCACCGCGGCTGGCGCCCGAAGCACGGGAGATCGTCGCAGCGACGCTGCGGGACTACCCCCTGGCGGTCGCGCGCGCGGCGGCCCTGAACTGGCTGTCGCAGCTTTCCATGATGCGCGTCGGCGATACCTTCGACAGCACCGACCTCGACAATTTCGCGGACCATGTCCTAGCGCGAGGCTTCCCCGCGCGTGAACGCGTTGCCTTCGAAGCCAGTGCGCAGATGCAAGGCACCTTGGCGCAGCGTGCGGAATCCGCGCTGCTGGTCCAGGCACCGTTTCTGATCCTCTGCACGCTCGCCCTCCTTGTCGGCGCAGGGCGTTCCGCACGCCAGCGAGACGGTCGAGCGCTTGGGTTGATTCTCTGCGTTGCGCTCGGTGTCTCGGCAAATGCCTTTGCCACCGGTGCGCTCTCAAAGCCGCATGATCGATATCAGGCCCGGATCGTCTGGCTGATACCGGCCGGCGCGATGTTCGCCCTATGGGCACCGAACCCTGCCCTGCCACCACAGCGCCGGCGCGTGGCGTGACCGGTTCGTCCAACGTTCCCGCTCGGAGATCGCGATGACTGCGTCGCACGACGTGATCGATCATCACACGCTGAGGGCCGCCGCGCGCAGCTATCAGGAGGCTCTGCCGCGCGTCGCCTCGCTGCAGCTGCTCACGACATTCGTTCCGCTCCTTCTGATCCTCGCGGCAATGCATGCGGGCATGGCCCTTGGCTGGTGGCCAGTGCTGGCCCTCGGGCTACCGGCCGCGGGGCTGGTGGTTCGCGTCTTCGCACTTCAGCATGATTGCGGCCACGGCTCGCTGTTCCGCTCCCGTGCCGTGAACGATGCGGTGGGACGCGTGTGCTCGCTCTTTACCTTCACGCCCTACGGTCATTGGCGGCGACAGCACGCGCAGCACCATGCCGTATGGAACGACCTCGATTACCGCGACCGTGGCGCCGACATCTACTCGACCTGCACGACCCTCGCCGAGTACCGGGCCATGAGCCGGCGGCAACAGTGGGTCCATCGCCTCGTGCACAATCCGGTCGTGACTCAGGTGCTATTGCCGCCCCTCGTGTTCCTGGCGCTCTACCGAATTCCTTTCGATGCGCCAGCCGAGTGGCGCCGCGAGCGGCGCGGCGTGCATCTGACGAATATCGCCCTGGCGATCCTTTACGGCGTGCTATCCGTCATTCTAGGTCTGGGTCAGGTTGCTCTCGTACTCGCGGCGGTGATGCTTCCTGCAAGCATCATCGGCGTGTGGCTGTTCTCGGTGCAGCATCGCTTCGAGGGCGTTCGCTGGCTCGATCATGAAGCGTGGAACCCTGTGACCGCGGCTCTCGAGGGAAGCTCATACCTCCATCTTCCCCGAGTGCTCTCCTGGTTCACCGGCAGGCTCGGGTTGCACCATGTGCATCACCTGGCGCCGCGGGTTCCGAACTATCGCCTCGAGGCGTGCCACCACGCCCACCCGGCCTTCGCAACCGCTCGAGTGCTCACCCTCCGCGATGCCCTGTCCGCACCGACGCGTATTCTGTGGGACGAGGAGAACCAGCGCATGATCACGTTCGCCGAGGCGCATCGTAGTGGCAAGCCGGACTAGACGTCAGGACGCCAGCCGCGCGCCAGTCTGGCCGTGGGATGCCCCCACGAGCGCGAGTCCTGTGGCAAGGCGGTCCCGACCTCCGGACTTGGCCAGGTAGAGGGCAGCGTCGGCCGCGGCGAACAGCGCGAGTGGTGACAGTCCCGGGTGAGGGTGGCATGCGGCAACGCCGACGCTCGCAGTCACGATACCGGCCCGCCCATCTTCATGCGGGATCCGCCGGCTCCTGATCGCCGAGAGGACGCGTTGTCCGACTTTGACGGCGCCATCGAGATCGGTTCGATGCAGCAGCAGCGCGAACTCCTCACCGCCGAGGCGGGCGGCGAGATCGCCATCGCGCACACGGAGCCCCTGCAGGGTCTGGGCAACCTCGTGAAGGCACCGGTCCCCCTCGAGGTGTCCGTATCGGTCGTTGAACAGCTTGAAGAAATCGATGTCGAAGATCGCGAGCGCCAAGCTGCTGCCGTTTCGCGCGGCGTCTGCCCAGCTTCTCGCGAGAGCGGCATCGAAGGCTCGGCGGTTGGCGATGCCCGTCAGGCCATCCGAGGTGGCGAGATGCTCGAGGTCGGCATGTGTCCGCTGGATCGTGATCTCACGCGCCTCGGTCGCCTCGCGCATGGCGACGACTGACCGGCGGATCGCGTCGAAATCCTCGGGGATCGCGCGCCAACGTGTCGGCACGCTCACCGTGCTTGGAGTGCCGGTCACGACCTCGAGCAGGACAGACAACGGATAGGCGACGCTTCGCCGCACAAGGACGAACGCCAGCCCGACGCCCGCGATCCAACAGGCAAGCGCGGTCACAAGGACACTGACTACGGATGGTCCCCTGACGATTGGTCGTGCAGACATGACTTGGCCCAGCGTATTCCTCGCGGCCATGTTGTCCGCCTGCACTTCTCCGATCAACGATGGCAGAGCGCCCGACGTCGCGTCAGCGGGGTTCCCATGCTGAGTGTGCGCGCCTTGCAATGCGATCATCACCAGCGGCGCCAGGGCGACCGCCAGAATCACAGCGAAACGAGTGCAGAGTTTCCGGCCGGAGCAGAGTTTGCTCACCATCACAGGCTCACCTCGGCTCAACGGCGCGCTGGCCTGCATCGCGTGCGGCCAGGGACGCGTAGGCACATGTTGTTTGGCGGTGCATCTGGCGAACCTGACGGCCCCGACAGCCCGATGGCCACAGGTGGTCGCATGACACCGCAGCGACGCCGACGATTGCGCGAGCATTACCGTCAGGTTGAGTTCACGCTACTGAACCGCACATATTTGGTGTAGGTTCGGAAACTACGCATAGGCCCGGCGGGACGGTTTTCGCGGCCATGACGTAGATCAATACTTTTCGATGCCGCTGCAATCGAAGCTATTGACGTCCTCTCCATGAGCCATGCTTGGTGAGTTCGCCGACCACCGGCGCATGCCAAGGCTGGAGCACCCCCTGACGATGCCGAGCAACCGCGTGCCGGATACCTGCGAGACACGACAGGCCGGCCGGAACGAGACGCAGCGACCGCCGCACATGATGGGACTGCCGGTCGTTGCGCTCGGCGCGTCATCGGGCGGCCTTGACGCCTGTCGGAAACTCGTCGCCGGCCTTCCCGCGAGAAGCGGAATGGCCTTCATCCTGATTCAGCATCTCGACCCCACGCACGAGAGCATGATGGTCGAATTGCTGGCCGGACACACCGCAATGGCGGTCTGCCAGGCAGAGGACGGAATGGAGATCGCGGCGGACCACCTCTATGCCATTCCTCCGGGTACGACACTCACCATCCGGCATGGCAGGCTTCATCTCGCGGAGCCAGAGACACGGCGCGGCACCCGCATGCCATTCGACGATCTGCTTCAGTCGCTTGCCACCGAGTGCGGAAGGCAGGCCATTGCCGTCGTGCTGACGGGAACCGGTGGTGATGGAAGCCGAGGCATCGCGTCGATCAAGGAGCATGGCGGGTACGTGATTGCGCAGGATCCGGAGGAGGCAGAGTTCGACGGCATGCCGAGGAGCGCGATCGAGACGGGGCATGTCGACGAGATCCTTCCGCTTGCCAAGATTCCGGCGGCACTGCTCGGCCGCGCGGCGCTACTCGAGGGGAAGCCCGACGCCACACCCGAGCCCCATGGCAAGACGCTGGGGGAGTGTCTGCCGGCGATCATCTCGCTTCTGCAGACGCGGACCGGGCACGACTTTTCCCTCTACAAGCCCGGTACGCTGCAGCGTCGGATCGAGCGCCGAATGGTCATGGCAGGCATCCCGGACAGCGCGCCGCTCCTCTACCTCACCCTCCTCGACCGTGACCCGGCCGAGCGCGAAAAACTTGCGGGCGACCTTCTGATCCACGTCACGGGATTCTTTCGCGACCCTCAAGTATTTGCATTCCTGGCGAGCGACACTCTTCCTGCGCTCGTGCGCGATGCCGGGCCAGAGAAGCCATTGCGCGTCTGGGTCGCAGGCTGCAGTTCCGGCGAGGAAGCCTACTCGCTCGCGATCCTCTGCCGAGAGGCGATCTCCGCCTCTGGGCGGAACATCAAACTCCAATTGTTCGCCTCCGACATCGACCCCGATGCCGTGGCGACAGCGCGCGAGGGCCACTATCCCGCAACGATAGAAGCGGACGTTTCGCCGGAGCGGCTCGGCACGTTCTTCCTGCGCGAGAGCGATGGCTACCGGGTCACCACGGACCTGCGCAACGACATCGTATTTGCCGTGCAGGACATGCTTGCGGATCCCCCCTTCTCCCGCCTCGACATGATCTCCTGTCGCAACGTCCTCATCTACCTTCTGCCGGACGCTCAGGCCAAGGTGCTTGCAACCTGCCACTTCGCACTGCGCAAGGGCGGCATCCTGCTTCTCGGCAGCTCCGAGACCATTCCAGACAGCAACCGGCACTTCGCGACAGTGGCGAAGAAGGAACGCGTGTTCCGCAACATCGTGGGCGGCCGGCCGGGCGAGATCGTGCTTCCTTCCGCCGGCGAGGCTGGCATGAAGCTTGCGGGCCGGCTGGCTGCAGGCATCGCACCGTCGCGACTGAACGCCCTCGCGGAGCTTTGCCGGCGGATGGTCATCGCCAGCTACGCGCCCGCCTCGGTGCTGATCAACCACCGCTACGAATGTCTTTACTCGCTCGGGCCGACCGATCGCTTCCTGCAGGTGCCGCCTGGGCATCCAACCAACGACATCCGCGCGATGGCCAGGCGCGGCCTCGCGCTGAAGCTCCGGATGGCAATCAACGAGGCGCGCGACCAGGGCCGGCGGGTGGTCATGCCCGGCGGCTGGCGCACGCACGATGGCGGGGCAGTGACCGTCCAGATCGACGTGCAGCCGACAGAACTCGACGGCGAGAAGCTTCTTCTTGTCAGCTTCAACCAGGAAGCGTCGCCACCTGTCGGTAAGGCCGGCGATACGGCACCGCCCGATGTCACACGCGTCGCGGAGCTGGAGCGGGAACTCGAAGCAACGCGCACCGCGCTCGACGATGCGATCCGCGATCTTGAAGTGTCAGGCGACGAGCAGAAGGCGATCAACGACGAAGCCCTCTCGGTCAACGAGGAGTTCCAGTCCACCAACGAGGAGCTGCTCGCCTCGAAAGAGGAGCTTCAGTCGCTTAATGAGGAGCTCGTCGCTCTCAACAGCCAGCTTCACGAGACACTCGAGCAGCAGCGGGCGACGGCGACCGACCTGCAGAACGTGCTCTACAGCACCGATGTCGCGATCCTCTTTCTCGATCCCGCACTCAGGATCCGCCTGTTCACGCCGGCGACCACATCGCTGTTCAGCATCCTCCAGACGGATATCGGCCGACCGATCGCGGACCTGCGATCGCTCGCGCCCGATCGGGACCTCGCTGACACGGCCAGGACCGTGCTTGCCGGAGGCTCGCTGACAGAACGTGAGCTCGAGACGGATGCGGGTCGCTGGTACGTTCGCCGCGTGATGCCCTATCGCGGGCAGGACGAACGCATCGCCGGGGTCGTGATCACCTACAGTGACATTACCGAGCGCAAGCGTGTGGCCAAGGCGCTTGCCGTCGCGCAGCAGCAGGCGGAGGCGGCCAATGCGGCAAAATCCCGCTTCCTCGCAGCGGCAAGCCACGACCTTCGCCAGCCACTCCAGACACTGGCGCTGATCCGCGGGATGCTTGGGAGAGCCGCGACCGGCGAGGTCGTGGCGACCCTTCTGGCGCGACTGGACCAGACGCTCGATGGCATGTCGGGGATGCTCAACACGCTGCTCGACATCAACCAGATCGAAGCAGGAACCGTGCGCGCCGAGCAGGTCGACTTTCCGATCGACACGCTCATGTCGCGTCTCCACGACGAGTTCTCCTATGCCGCGGAGGCCAAGGGGCTCGCCTTGCGACGCGTCCGCTGCAGCCTGGTGGTGCACAGCGATCCGCGCCTGCTCGAGCAGATGATCCGAAATCTTCTCTCCAACGCACTGAAGTATACGCCGCGCGGCAAGGTGCTCATGGGATGCCGGAGACATCGGGGGTCCGTGACCGTCGAGATCTGGGACACCGGAGACGGCATCCATGCCGACGAGCAGGAGGCCATCTTCAAGGAATACTATCAGGTCGGCCGCACGGCGGGCGCGGCGAATGGTGGCCTCGGCCTCGGGCTTTCGATCGTCAAGCGGCTTGGCGACCTGCTCGATCATGGCGTGTCGGTTCGGTCGCAACACGGCAAGGGATCGGTGTTCGCCATCGAGGTGCCGATGGCCAGCAGGCGGGAGCCGCTCGACCGACCTCTTCAGCCTGAGCGTGCTTCGGACCATAGTTCGGACCGGAAGCCCCATGTCACCGCTCGTATCCTCGTCGTAGAGGATGATCCGGAGCTGCGTGAGCTTCTCACGCTCGCTCTCTCCGGCGAGGGCCACCGCGTCGTCACGGCCGCCGACGGCGAACAGGCGATTGCCGAGACGTCCACGAGCGGCAAGACGCCTGATCTCATTCTCGCGGACTACAACCTGCCTGGTGACACGACCGGACTCGCGGTGGTGTCGGCTCTGCGCAAGCGCTTCCAGGCGCAGGTGCCCGCCATCATCCTCACGGGCAACATCGCGACCGGACCGTTGGTCGACATCGCTGCCGGCGATGCACTCCAGCTGAGCAAGCCCGTCCAGCTCACAACGCTTTCCGAGACCATCCAGGACCTGCTTCTCACCCGGTCGTCGGGAGCGCACGCTCAACAGCGCGTTCCCGCGGCGAGGCAAGGCGTGGACGACGCGAAGCCCCTCGTTCTCGTCGTCGATGATGACCGCCTGATCCGCGACGGGTTGTCCGCGATGCTCGAGGAAGCAGGTTTTACCGTCGAGGCGTATGCTTCGGCCGAGGCGTTCCTCGCGGCCTGGCACGGTCAGCCTGACGCATGTCTGCTGGCTGACGTGATGCTGCCGGGATTGAGCGGCCTCGAGCTCCTGCGCCAGCTGCGTGCCAACGGCGAGGTGCTTCCGGCTGTGATCATCACAGGCCATGGCGACGTTGCCATGGCGGTGCAAGCCATGCAGGTCGGCGCATCGGACTTCATCGAGAAGCCGGTCCAGCGCGACGTCCTCGTGTCGAGCATCATGCGCGCGATGGAACAGGGGCGCGACTCCCGCCATCACCGCGCACGTGCCGAGGAGGCCGTGCGCCTGCTCTCGCGGCTTACGCCACGGCAGCGGCAGATCATGGATCTCGTCCTGGCCGGCGTGCCAAGCAAGAACATCGCCACCGACCTCGGTATCAGCCAGAGAACGGTGGAGAACCACAGGGCAGCGATCATGCACAAGACGGAGGCGCGATCGCTCCCCGCCCTTGCCCGTCTCGCCGTGGCTGCCGCTCCCCCAGGAAACCCCTGACCGTCCAGCCGGTTGCGGCCGTAGGTAGTTTCCGTGGCTGCTGCTGCACTGCTCTGACGCGCTAGGTTTCGGTTCAGCGAAGATGGAATTCGCGACGTCGCGATGACGCCCAGCGGACGTGCCGCGACCCATTGCGGTCAGGCCCCGCTCAAGCGCTGGCATCGCTGGCGGTCATTCTTCCGACCTGTGTAACGATCATGTCCCAGGAGTATGTCATGCACACGCCCCCTCACGGCGCGACCCAACGTGCCAGGCTGCGCTATGTCTTCGACGACGCCATCGTCTCGGTGCGGCTCAAGCATACGCCGACGCTCGGCGACGTCGCGATGGTGCTTGGCGTTCTCGCCGGGCTCCGGGCTGACGCCCCACGCGGCATCGATGTCCGGCTCGCGCTGCCTGCGCAGGGCGATCCTTCCGCCCCGCATTCCGGATTGGTCGCCAAGGGTGCGCGGGATGACAGCTAGTCCTGCCAGCCTGCACGTGCCCACTCCTGGTTACGAGAGACCGGAAGCACGTTGCGACCGCCCAGGCGCGCCGAATGCGCGCGGCGCGGTGTTCGGGATCGAGGACGAGCTGGTGGCTGCACTTCCGCGGTTGCGGCGCTACGCGCGCCACCTGACGGGCAATCCGTCGGACGCAGACGATCTCCTGCAGGATTCGGTGCTGCGCATGCTGAGGGCATCCAACTCCTACCAACCCGGCACGCACTTCCAGGCCTGGGCGTGCACAGTGATGCGGAACCATTTCATCTCGTCATTCGTCCGCACGGCTTCGCGAACGGTGAACGTGGACGACATCGATCCGGAGCTCATTCAAGGACCGGCAACGCAGACCGATGGGCTCGAGTGTCGGGATCTCGCCAAGCAGTTCAGTCTCCTGCCGTTGCAGGGGCAGTCGATGCTCGCACTCGCCCATGACGGCATGCGCTACGACCAGGTCGCATCCGTCTCTGGATGCACGGTCCAAGCCGTCAAGAGCCGTGTGCATAGGACGCGCAGGATGCTGCGAGCCATGCTCGAGTCGGCCTACACCCCCTCCCCGTGCGCTACTCGCCCCGGGAAGGCGGTTCTGCAGCCGCTGGTCAAGGACCGTGCATGCTCGCTGGCAGTCGGATGACTGGGGAGAGAGGCCTGATGACCACCAACATCTACATCGTTGGGTTTGTCGTTGTGATCATCGCGGCTCTGCTCTTCGTCGACATCCGCTGACACCCGGCTGCAGCCTCGCATGGGCGAGATGCAGCGGGCTCAGGTTGGGCCGCACAAGCGCGATCCACGCGTCGACAGCACCCCACATCGTCCGAACGGCATGCTCGCGTTCGGGCGCAGCCAAGGAAGGAGGACACGATGACCATCGAACTGGCGGATGCCCATGCCGTGCGCAAGCCATGGGGTCGTGCCGACGTCTCGCCCTGGAGGGCGGACACGCCAACCGGAACGAAGGTTGGGGAGATATGGTTCGAGCGGCCCGATCCGACCTCGCCGCGGCCGGCGCTGCTCCTCAAGCTGCTGTTCACCAATGAGCCACTTTCGATCCAGGTTCACCCCAATGATGCTGTGGCCCGGAGCATGGGCTTCGAACATGGAAAGGCGGAAGCCTGGTACATCGTCTCGGCTCATCCCCATGCCGGCGTGGGCCTTGGACTTACGCGACGCCTGGGCGCATCGAAGCTCCGTGCGGCGATCAGCGACCGCTCCATCGCAGGCCTGGTGCATTGGAAGCGTGTACGCGCGGGTGACACCGTGTACGTGCCGGGTGGGATGATCCACACGATCGGCGCCGGACTGGTTCTCGCTGAGATCCAGCAGCGCAGCGACACCACGTTTCGCCTCTTCGATCACGCCCGAGACCGCGACCTCCATGTGGAGAACGCCGTCGCCGCGGCGGATACCTCCCTCCGCGACAGCACACCCGCCGCACAGCCACTCGGCAATGGGCGGACCGTTCTGGTCGCAACCTCACACTTCGTCCTCGAGCGCATCGTCATCGACCCAGACTGCGCGACCGTGCTCGATGCGCCCGGAGAGACCTGGATTCTCGTTCTCGAGGGCGAGGCAGAGCTCGGGCCCGTGCGTGCCGCGCGCGGCGATGCGATCTACGTCGAGGCAGAACGCGCGAACCTGGCCGCCGGGAACAAAGGGCTGACCGCGCTCATCGCCTATGGCGGACCGGAACCACGGCCCGTCGCGTGGCGCGCCGCATCAGGTGCCGCAGCGGCTCCGCCAGAACACATGGCGCGTGTGATGGAGGCGCAGGCATGACAACCCTTTCCCGCATCGCGCTGATCGGCAACGCGCTGCCGCGCCGTTGTGGTATCGCGACGTTCACGACCGATCTCCAGAAGGCGCTTGCGGCGACACTGCCGCATGTGGAGACCGCAATCGTGGCGATGAATGACAGCGACAACACCTATGCCTACCCGCAGACCGTCCGCGTCACGGTGCGCGACGACATGATCGCCGACTACGCTGCCGCCGCAGCCGCGCTGAACTCGGCAAGGTTCGATGTCGTGTCGCTCCAGCACGAGTTCGGCATTTTCGGTGGCGACGCCGGCGAGCATGTGATGACGTTGCTGTCCCGCCTCGAAATGCCCGTCGTCACGACATTCCACACGGTCCTTGCCTCCCCGACACCGCAGCAGCTTCGGGTGTCGGCGGCGATCATCGATGCCTCCGCACATGTGGTGGTCATGGCGGAGAAGGGCCGTGCGTTGCTTCAGGATGTCTATCATGTGCCAAGCGACAGGATCAGCGTCATCCCGCACGGCATCCCGGATGCGCCGTTCGTGCCCGCCGATGAGGCGAAAGCGCGGCTCGGGTTCACCGGGCGGGATGTGATCCTCACCTTCGGGCTTCTTTCGCCGAACAAGGGCATCGAGGTCATGATCGACGCGATGCCTGAAATCCTCACTCACGCTCCCGACGCGATCTATGTCGTGCTCGGCGCGACCCACCCGAACCTGGTGCGCCGGGAGGGAGAGCGGTACAGGGAAACGCTGATTGCCCGAGCCAAGGATCTCGGTATCGCCAGCCGAGTCGTCTTCCTAGATCGGTTTGTCGATCAGGAGACGCTGCTGGGGTACATCGCCATGTGCGACGTTTATGTCACCCCCTATTTGAACGAGGCACAGATGACGTCCGGCACGCTGGCAAACAGCTTCGGCCTCGGCAAGGCTATCGTTTCGACGCCATACTGGCATGCACGGGAACTGCTGGATGACGGGCGCGGCGTGATCGTTCCGTTCGGCGATTCAGCGGCCACGGCGCGTGAAGTCGCGGCGCTTCTGCGTGACCGGACACGGCGTGACGCGATGGGTGAGCGTGCCTATGCGGCAAGCCGCTCGATGACCTGGCCGCGGATTGCGGAGCGCTACAGGGAGGTTCTCGCGTCGGCGCACGACGCTCAGCCGCGACCGCACGCCAGTCCCTTCGCGCGGCCCGCCGCAGCACGATCGACACCGCCGGCGATGCGAACGGCCTATCTGCTTTCGCTTTGCGACGATACTGGATTGTTCCAGCACGCCGTCCATACCGTGCCAGACCGATCCCATGGCTACTGCGTGGACGACAACGCGCGTGCCCTGCTCGTTGCCTATGCGCTCGATGCGGAGGGCGAGAAGCCGCTCCCGCACAATACGACGACATCGTTCGTCGCCTTTCTGCAGCACGCCTGGAACCCCGATACGAAGCGGTTCCGCAACTTTCTGGGCTTCGACCGCCAATGGCGGGAGCCGGCAGGGTCGGAGGACAGCCACGGCCGCACGCTATGGGCACTCGGCGCATGCTCCTGCAGCGATCCCGATCCCGCACGGCGGGCCTGGGCGGCGGATCTCTTCGTGAGGTCGCTTCCCTGCGTCGAATGGTTCCACTCCCCACGCGCCTGGTCGTTCGCGCTGCTCGGCATCGAACGGTTCTTCGCCGCGGATCATCATGACGAAGCTGCTCATCGGCTACGCGCGGTGCTTGCCGCACGCCTCATGGCGCTCCTGGCGGCCGTCGAAACGAAAGACTGGATCTGGTTCGAGGAAGGACTTTCCTACGACAATGCCCGGCTGCCGCAAGCCCTGATCGTAACGGGTGCTGCCCTCGGCTATCCAGCGATGGTGGACGCCGGCCTCAGATCGCTACGATGGCTTATGGTGCAGCAGATCGCTCCCTCGGGCTGTTTTCGTCCAGTCGGGACGGATGGATTCAGCTTCGTCCGTCAGGCCCCGGCGCGTTTCGATCAGCAGCCGGTGGAAGTCGCCGCCACCGTCTCGGCCTGCCTCGCGGCTTGGCGCGCAGACGGGGATGCTTGCTGGCGCGACCATGCTTCGCGTGCCTTCTCCTGGTTTCTTGGTCAGAACGACCTGGCGATCCCAGTCGTCGACATAGAGTCTGGATGTTGCCGCGACGGACTGCACTGGGATCGCTCGAACGCCAATTGCGGGGGGGAGTCGGCAGTGTCCTATCTGCTAGCGCTTGCTGAGCTGCGTGTCCTGGCACGCATCAGCGGGGACCGGACAAGACCCGCCTTGCGGGTTGCGATAAGCGCATGAGCCTGCACCCCTCAGCGTCGCTCCCTCAGAATGAGACGCCGTCGTTGCAAAGCGCGGGGCTGGTTCGCCAGGAGCTATTGCTTCGGCCTGACCCGGCAAGGGTCGTGGTCCGCCCCTTCCGACCAACAACCGAGCCACGTGACCTCAACCCAACGGACAAGACGCGCGCCAACCATATCGTCGACCGGGTCTTGGGGCTCGATCCAGCCGCAGCCAAGCATCAGCTCCTCGACGTCGTGGAGCACTTCGAAGGGCGTCATCGAGACCTTCTCCATACATTCGAGGCGAGGGCCGACGAGATGGAGGATGCATTCGAAGCGCACGCAAGCTTCTCGAAGGTCCAGCGTCAACTCGTCGGCGCCTACTTCATGCATGAGTACTCGTTCGAGGCGGCAGCACTCTTCAACCCGAGCATCGTGGAGCACCCGGACCAGACCGGCGTACCGGAAGGCGCATGCCGGTTCGTCCTGAGCGTGCGGGCCGTGGGCGAAGGGCACATCTCGTCTCTCACGTTCCGGACCGGTATCGTGACCGAGGACGGACAGATCAGCGTCGATCGCGCGTCACACCTCGCGACCATCCCGCGCGTGAAGGAGCGCAGCATAGGATGTGACGGCGAATGCGTCGCATTGGAGTTCGCGCCGGGCTACGACATCAGTGAACGGGTGATCTTCCCGGTCACGCTCGCACAGTCCAACGGGATCGAGGACGCGCGGTTCGTCGCATTCGATGACGCTGGCGTGCGGACCTACTACGCAACCTACACGGCTTACAGCGGCAGGGCGATCCGCTCGGAGTTGCTCGAGACGAAGGATTTCCTCTCGTTCCGGATGTCGCCCCTCGCCGGTGCGGCGGCCCGCAACAAGGGCATGGCACTGTTCCCTCACAGGATCGGGGGGCGCTATGCGATGATCGGACGCCAGGACAACGAGAACCTTTACCTCATCTTCTCCGACGATCTGATGGTCTGGGAGGGTGGTGTCGCAATCCTGACACCACGTTTCCCATGGGAGTTCGTCCAGATCGGCAATTGCGGTTCACCGATTGCCGTCGACCAGGGGTGGCTCCTGCTCACCCACGGTGTCGGACCGGTCCGCAAGTACTCGATCGGTGCCGTCCTTCTCGACAAGGATGATCCATCGCGGGTGATCGGCAGGCTGCGCGAGCCGCTCGTCAAGCCCGACCCTTCCGAGCGTGAGGGCTACGTTCCGAATGTCGTCTATACCTGCGGCGCGATGGCACACCATGGACGCATCATTCTTCCCTACGCAGTCTCCGACACGTTCTGCAGCTTCGCCACGATCGGGGTCGACGAGCTCATCGCGAGCATGCAGGCCTGCTGACAGGCGCCCCGGCTTCGGCGTCCTCGCCAGGCGTCCTCAAAGGCCTCGCAGGTACGGCACCCTGCACATGGAGCGGATCGAGATACGGACAGGCGCCGTCCCGCCCGCAACCTGCAAAGCGTGGCGAGCCGCCGCCGTGTCAACCGTCGCCGGCCAATCAAGGGCGGAACGTCACGTCGCGATTGACGTCCTTGTAGAGAAGGTACTCAACCACCTCCGTTCCCGTGGCGTAGATTTGCTGTGGGAGGTAGGGGCCCATCCAGACGAAGTCGCCTGTCCAGAGCTCGTGCCAGTCGCGGCCAAGGAGCTGCAAGGCCTGGCCCTGGAGCATGACCATGCCGTGCTCCATGACGTGCGTCTCGATGCACCAGAAATGCGCGCCAGGCGCATAGCACATGATGTTCATCTCGAAATCCATCGAGATGTCCTTGTTGCCGATCAGGAAGTGCCGCCAACGGGGGCCGCTGTCCTCGCGCGGCGCGTCGTCGCGATGGCCCGTTCGAAGCCCTGGCAGCGGCACGCCCGGAACTCCCTCGAAAGGGCGCTTGACCCAGATCGCGCGCGCCTCGCCGGCGTCCGTCGCCACCAGCGAGTAGGCCATGCCGGCCGGGGCATAGGCAAAGCCGCCCGGAGCGAGCGTCGTCGTCTGGCCGTCGGCGGTGAACGTCATCGCTCCCTGCTGCACGTAGAAGAAGTGCTCGAGGCCGTCATTCCGCGGACCGTCCGTTCCGGATCCGGCCGGCGCGATCAGCAACGCCTGCGCGAACCTTGCCCCCATGGCCGGCGAGGTCTGGAACCGGATGATGCACCCGGGCCACCCGGGAAGCACGCTGTCCATGATGCCCTCGGGCGGAAACACGCAGTAATGGGGGGTCAGCATCGTGCGGTTGTGGCCAATGATGCCTGGCGGCGGGTGCGGTGTGGGCGTGCGCATGGGGAGGATTCCTCGACGGTGAACACCCGCCCCTGTCGGCGGGCAACCGGCGCGATCGGCCGGGAACCGCACCATCTCGCCAGAGCGCACCCCCGGCGGCAACAGCGGAACACAATTGCGGCCGGGTTCGCTACCACCGGTGGACATTCCTGCCCACGGCGGACAAGAATCGCGCGACAAGTCGCCTCAGCCAACAACCGGACCGGGGGTCTGCGGGTGGAGACGAGGACCAACGTGGCCACCCCTGCGAAGGCGGGCTGGACGCTCACGCAGGGTGTCGTCGCCATCGCCCTGGTCTCCTGGCTCGTCGGCATGCTCGTCGGCGTGGGCAACGGGCTCCTGAGGCTGCAATCGCTCCGGGCCCAGGCCCATGCCGAACTGGTCGCCGAGGCGAAGGCTGCGACCGCGAGCATCCATGGCCAGCTTTCCCTAGCAGAGCACATCCTGAAGGTGGTCGCGCTCGCGCCCCTCGTCCGAAGCTTCTCGCCGATCTGCAATGATCTGATCGAGGCGTGGCGCAGCACGCTCGGGACGATGACGACGCGCGTGGTGCTGACCGACAGCACCGGGTTGGTCCGATGCGGCAGCCCGGCGGAGGCGCTCGACCGGCGCATCGACGACAGCTTCCGGCTCGAGGACGTCGTCGAGACGAGCGACACGTTGTTCAGCACCATCGTCAGGGGCCTCGTCAGCGGCGAAGAGGTGATCGCCGTCAGCCGGCGTTGGTATCCGCTCGAAGCCGGCACGGGAATGGCAACCGCCGCCGTCCGTGTCGCGCATCTCGTCCAGCCCGATCCTCCGGCGATGCGCGCCACCGGGCTTTGGCTCGCTGACATCGCCGGGCATGTGAGACCGCTTCTCGCGACCGCGCCGCTCCCGCCACCCGATGATGTGCTGGCCGACATCCCGCGCGGGGTTCATCTGAGGACGGCCTCCGTCGACGGCGAACGGCTGCTGCTCGCGGTCGACAAGTTCAGCGACACGCTCGGCGTGGTCGCGACGCGGCGGCTTCGCGAGATCGAACGGGAGGCCGTCAAGGAGTCGCTGATCTCGACCATCCCGAAAATGATCGCGCTTGCCTTCGCGGCCATCGCTGTCGTGGTGATGGTGCGCTGGGCGCTCGTCAACCCGCTTGCTGAGCTTGCGAACACGCTCAATGCGCCGCGCGGAAGCGCGGCAGCCGCGCCGCCTCCGCGCATGCCGCGGGAGCTGACGATGATCTGGCAGAAGGTGCTCGACTATCGCGATGCTGTGGCGGATAGGGAAAGCCAACTCGAGCAGGAACTCGCCCTCCGGCAGGAGCTGATGCGCGAGGTGCATCACCGAACGAAGAACAATCTCCAGATCGTCTCCTCCCTCCTCGCGCTCCAGGAGCACGAGGCAAAGGACGGGGAGGCCGCGGCCCAGCTGCGAGCCGCGCGCGACCGGGTCGCCACGCTCGCCACCATCCACGAGAAACTGTTCGGCGGCGGAGCGGTCGACCGTGTGGAGCTGAAGGAGTTCCTGTCCGATCTTGCGAAGCGCATCGCGTACGCAGCAGATGCCGATGCCCGCGGCATCGCCGTATCGGTCGAGGCTGAGCCGCTCGCGCTGCACATGGACCTTGCCGGTCCCGTCGGCCTGATCGTCAACGAGCTGATGACCAACAGCCTCAAATACGCGTTTCCTGGCGATGCACGTGGGCGCATACGCATCACGGCCCGCCGCGTCGGTCAGGACATCGAGGTCGTCGTCGCCGATGACGGCATAGGTGCCCCTGGCACCGGCGTGCCTGAAGGTGGCCTCGGCAGCACGCTTGTCGCTGCCTTCGCCCGGAAGCTCGACGGCACCGTGGAGCGCCGCGAAGGGCCCGGCACCATCATCGCGTTGCGCTTCCCCGCCGCCGCAGAGGCGTGACTGCGGCGGCGGCAGCTGTGATCAGCGGAGACCGCTTTCAGCCCCGGCTCTTGCTGTGTTCCTTGCGGATGGCCTCACGCGCCTCGGGACCAGCGACCAGCGGCGCAGTGGGATCGGGCTCCTCATAGGCGCCCGGCTTCCGGTCGCCCCTCTGCTGGGGCTTCTCCAGCGGCGTCCCCTTCTCCGCTCCCTTCCCGGGGCTGGGGCTCCCTGCCCCGGCCGGCTCGCCTGCGCGGCGCGTCGGGTCGGTCATCGTCGGAGGGTCGCTCGCCGGGAAGCTCTCATCGAGCGCGTGATCGAGCTTCTCTTCCCGCTTGGTAGGCTTCGGCATGCCGCCGCCAGGCGCTGCGGGCTTCGGCACCGGGGTCTTCATGGTCACGGCATATCTCCTTGCTGATGCCCCTCATGAACGGTTTCGAAGGATCGAGGTTGCACTGGCCGGCCGCCCGGCCTGCTCACGCAATCTCGTCGGTTCGTGATGCATTTGCCGGGCGTCCCCGCAGTGCCGGAGGGAACCCGGAGCCCCCCGCCGTCGTTTAACCGTCACTGCCATCACACGGAGGAAGCACACATGGACCAGCGAACGATGAATCGAGATACGTCCGGCGACGTAGCGCGCTCGGAAACGGCAAGCCTGATCGCCTCCGACAAGGTCGAAGGCACCAGTGTGTATGACGCGCGCGGCGAGAAGCTCGGCTCGATCTACACGGTGATGATCGACAAGAACAGCGGCAAGGTGTCCTACGCCGTCCTGTCGTTCGGCGGCTTCCTCGGCATCGGCGAGAGCTACTATCCGCTGCCGTGGAACCAGCTCCGTTACGACACGCGGCTTGATGGCTACGTCGTGTCGATCACCGAGGAGCAGCTCAAGGGCGCGCCGAGCTATGCGCGGAACGAGTCGGGCAACTGGACCGACGCAACCTGGCGCAGCCGGATCGACAGCTACTACGTCTGACGTTCGGTATACTTCTCGACACGGGAGCGGGGGCGAAAGCCTCCGCTCCTTCTCTTTTGCCGGGCGCGACGATTTGTCCGGCCGGGCGAAAACTTTTGCGTCAGTTCTTCGTTCTCCTGACACGCCCGCACACGGCGGGCCATCAAGGAGATGACACTATGCGAAAGATCGTGACGGCCATGGTGGCCTGCGCCTCAGTTGTTGCGCTGGCCGCCTGCGGAACCGACCGGGACGAGCGGGTTCAGGGCGGCGCGGCGACGGGTGCGGCGGCCGGCGCGGGCGTTGGCGCGCTTGCGGGCCCGGCGGGCGTAGTGGTGGGCGGCGTCGTCGGCGGCGCAGCC
>NZ_VFAC01000047.1 GCF_007644105.1 Elioraea rosea
ACGGCCCGCTTCCCGGCGCGCGCGCGGCCGTGTTCGGCGGCCCGGGCGAGGCCGAGCGCGCGATGGCCGCGCCCGTGCTCGCCGCCCTCCCGCGCGGCCGTACCGTCAACCTCGTCGGACGCGTCTCGTTGCCCGAGAGTGCGGCGGCGCTCGCACGCTGCGCGCTCTATGTCGGCAACGATTCGGGTCTGATGCACCTCGCCGCCGCGGCCGGCGCACCGACACTCGGGCTGTTCGGCCCCTCGCCGCCGGAGGAATACGCCCCGGTCGGGCCACGTGCCACCTTCGTGCGCACGCCAGAGACGGTGCACGAGCTCGTCGCCCGGCCAGGCTATGACCATCGCACCACCGGAAGCCTGATGGGCACGCTCACCGCCGACACGGTCTTCTCGGGCGCCGCCGCGCTTCTTGCCCGCCTCACCCCACGCGAGGCGGCGCAGTGACGGGGCCGAGGCTGTCGGCGCTGGTCGTCGCGCGGAACGAAGAGGCGCGGCTTGCCGAGTGCCTCGCCACGCTCCATTTCGCCGACGAGATGGTCGTGGTGCTCGACCGTTCGACCGATGCGTCCGCCGCGATCGCTGCCGGCCTTGGTGCGCGCGTGATCGAAGGTGCCTGGCCTCTGGAAGGCGAGCGGCGCAACACAGGGCTTGCCGCCTGCACCGGAGACTGGGTGCTCGAGGTCGATGCCGA
Organism: Elioraea rosea; assembly: GCF_007644105.1. GTDB lineage: Bacteria > Pseudomonadota > Alphaproteobacteria > Acetobacterales > Acetobacteraceae > Elioraea_A > Elioraea_A rosea. Next base: position 691 of record NZ_VFAC01000047.1, read on the forward strand.
TGAGCGCGTGCCCGACGCGCTTGCGGCGGAACTCCGCTCCGTAATCGGAACGAGCCGCTACGCATGGCACGAGATCCCGCTCGACAACTACATCGGCGAGCGGCTGGTACGATATGGCTGGGGCGGCTCGTTCGGCACATCCGCCGTGCCGCGCCTCTCCCGCCGCGGCGTCAAGCGCTGGGGCAACGAACGCGTCCATCCCTCGCTGTCCTGGACAGGCGAGAAGGGGCCGCGGCTCGCCAACGCCTTCATCCATTACGTCGACCGCGACATCAGCGACATGCTCCGCCGCCTCGACCGGTATTCGAGCGCACGCGCGGCCGACCTTCTGGCGCAAGGCGAGATCGGTACGCTGGGGGGCAATCTCCGCCGCTTCGTCTCACGCTTCCTGAAATGCCTGATCGCACGAAAGGGGTACCGCGAGGGCGGCTGGGGCGTGCTGATCGCGCTCTGCGCCGGGCTCTATCCGCTTCTTGCGCATCTGAAGGCGCGGCTGGAGCCGGAACGCCACCGGCAGGACGCGCGAGGATGACGCGCGTGGCGATGGTGATGGCAGGGGCGAGGCATGGCGGGGCAGAGACGTTCTTCGTCCGTCTCGTCTTGGCGCTCGCCTCGGCCGGCGAGGAGGTGATGGCGGCGATCCGCCATGACGCCGCACGCGAGGCCGCGCTCGAAGCGGCGCATGTGCCGGTGCACGGCCTCGCCTTCGGCGGGCCGCTCGACCTTCTCACGCGGCCGCGCCTCGGCGCTGCGCTGCGCCGCTTCGCCCCGCGCGTCGTCGTCTCCTGGATGAACCGTGCGGCGGGCAAGACGCCTTCGGGGCCCTGGGTGCAGGTCGGCCGTCTCGGCGGCTACTACGATCTTCGCCACTACAGGCGCTGCCACCACCTCGTCGGCAACACCGAGGGCATCGTGCGCTACATCGTCTCCGAAGGCTGGCCGGCGGAGCGGGCGCACTGGCTTCCCAACTTCACGCCTGAACTTTCCGGGTCCGCACCGATTCCGCGCGCAAGCCTCGGCGTGCCGGAGAGCGCGCCGGTGCTTCTCGCGATGGGCAGGCTGCATCGCAACAAGGGCTTCGACACGCTGATCGAGGCGCTCGCCTCGCTTCCCGCAGCGCATCTCGCCATTGCCGGCGAAGGGCCGGAGCGGGCCGCGCTCGAGGCGGCCGCGTCGCGGCACGGAGTCGCCTCACGGGTGCATCTGCTCGGCTGGCGCGACGACCAGGCCGCGCTGCTCGCGGCGTGCGACGTCTTCGTGTGCTCCTCGCGGCACGAACCGCTCGGCAACATCGTGCTCGAGGCATGGTCTGCCGGTCGCCCCGTCGTTGCCGCAGCGTCGCAGGGGCCGTCGGAACTGATCGCCGACGGAATGGACGGCATGCTCGTGCCGGCGGAGAATGCGCAGGCGCTCGCCGACGCCATCGCCTCGCTGCTCGACGACCCCGCGCGCGCCGCAGCGCTTGCCGAGGCAGGCCGCAGGGCGTGGCAGCACCGCTTTGCGCCCGCGCCCGTCATCGCGCGCTGGCGCAGCTTCCTCGCGACGGTGGAGCGCTGAGATGTGCGGCATCGCCGGCATCGCGCTGAAACCGGGCGCTGCCGTTCCCCCGGCGGTCGCCGAGGCTCTCGCCCGCGCGCTCGCCCATCGCGGACCGGACGGCACGGGGCAGCACACCGCGCCCGGCGCGTTCCTGTTCCAGTGCCGGCTCGCGATCATCGACCTCGCGACAGGCGAGCAGCCGCTGTTCGAGCCGGGCGGGGCGGCGCTCGTCGCGAACGGCGAGATCTACAACTACATCGAGCTCCGCGAGGGCCCGCTTGCCGGAACGGCCTTCGCGACAGGGAGCGACTGCGAGCCCCCGCTGCATCTCTACCGCCGCGAGGGGATCACCTACGCCCGGCACCTGCGCGGCATGTACGCGATCGCGATCCATGATCGCGCGGCGCGGCGCGTCGTTCTCTCGCGCGACCCGTTCGGCATCAAGCCGCTCTATCTCGCCGACACACCGCTCGGCCTGGCCTTCGCCTCCGAGCCGGCTGCGCTGCTCGATGCCGGACTCGTGGCGCGCGGGCTCGACGCACGCGCGCGCGACGAGCTGCTCGAGCTCCAGTTCACCACCGGGGCCGACACGATCTTCCCCGGCATCCGCCGCCTTCTGCCTGGCGAGACGATCGCCGTCGAGGATGGGCGGGTCGTGCAGCGCCATCGCGAGGCGGCACTCCCCGAAGGCGGGCCGGAGGAGATCGGCGAGGAGGACGCGCTCGCGCGCCTCGACGCCGCGCTGATCGACAGCGTTTCCGTCCACCAGCGCGCGGACGTTCCCTACGGCCTGTTCCTTTCGGGCGGCATCGACAGCGCCGCGGTGCTCGCCGCGATGAAGCGGCTGAACGAGCGGCCCGTACTCGCCTTCACCGCGGGGTTCGATGTGCCCGGTGCAGCGGACGAGCGCGAGGGCGCGCGCATCGCCGCGGCCGCGGCCGGGGCCTCGCATGTCGAGGTGTCGGTGACGGAGGCAGATTTCTGGCGCTACCTTCCCGAGATCGCCACGTCGATGGACGACCCCGCGGCCGACTACGCCATCGTTCCGACCTGGCTTCTCGCGCGGCGCGCGCGGCAGGACGTGAAGGTCGTCCTCTCCGGAGAGGGTGGGGACGAGATGTTCGGCGGCTACGGGCGCTACCGCTCCGCGATGCGGCCGTGGTGGCTCGGCGGGCGGGTGATGCGCGCGCGCGGCATGCTCGAGCGGCTTGGCCTGCGCCGCGCCCTTGCCCCGGGCTGGCGCGACGGGATGGAGGGCGCAGCGGCCGCTGCGGCAGCGCAGGGGCGCTCGCGGCTGATGGCCGCGCAGGCAACCGACATGGTCGACTGGCTGCCGAACGACCTTCTCGCCAAGCTCGACCGCTGCCTGATGGCGCACGGGCTCGAGGGCCGCACGCCGCTTCTCGACCCGGCGATCGCCGCCGCCGCGTTCCGGCTTCCCGACGCGCTGAAGGTCCGCAAGGGCACGGGCAAGTGGCTGCTTCGCGCCTGGCTCGCGCGGCACATGCCGGAGGCGAGGCCCTTCGCGAAGAAGCAGGGCTTCACCGTTCCCGTCGGCGCTTGGATCGCAGCGAGGGCTGAGAGCCTCGCCCCGCTTCTCGCGGCAGACGAGGCGGTGGCCGAGGTGGTGCGGCCGGACGCGGTGGCAGCGCTGCTTCGCCCCAAGGGCGGGACGCTCGGCAAGCACGAGGCCTTCGCTGCTTGGACGCTTCTCTTCTACGCGCTCTGGCATCGCCGCCACGTGCGCGGGATCATGCAGCAGGGCGACGTGTTCGAGACGCTTGGCACGCGCTGATATGAACGGGGAACGGCAATGGCGGAGCACTACGACCTTCTGATCAGCGGCGGCATGGTGCTGCTTCCCTGGGGCGAGGCGCGCACCGATATCGGCGTGCGCGCGGGACGCATCGTCTCCCTCGCCGCCTCGTCCTCCGCCACGGCCGGGACGGTGTTCGACGCGCGCGGGCTCACCGTCCTGCCCGGCCTGATCGATGCGCACGTGCATCTTCGCGAGCCCGGCAACGAGACCGTCGAGACGATCGCGACCGGAACGAAGGCCGCGGCACTCGGCGGGCTGACGGCGGTGTTCGACATGCCGAACACGCGGCCCGCGATCGTCGACAGCGCCTCTCTCGCCTGGAAGCGCAACTTCATCGCCGGCCGCGCCTTCGTCGACATGGGTCTCTATGTCGGCGGCACGAAGGCGAACATCCCCGAGCTCGGCGCGCTCGAGCAGGAGGAGGGCGTGTGCGCGATCAAGATCTTCGCCGGCTCCTCCACCGGCGACCTGATGGTGGAGGACGATGCGAGCCTCGAACGCGTGATGCGCTCGGGCTTCCGCCGCATCGCCTATCACAGCGAGGACGAGTACCGGCTGCAGGAGCGCGCGCCGCTGTTCAAGGTCGGCGATCCGCACAAGTGCCACGCCGAGTGGCGCGACGTGGAATGCGCGTTCCTCGGCACGCGCCGGCTGATGGCGCTTGCGCGCAAGACCGGCAGGCGCGCACACATCCTCCATGTCTCGACGGCGGAGGAGCTCGCCTACCTCGCCGACTACCGCGACATCGCCACCGTCGAGGTTCTGGTGAACCACCTCACGCAGATCGCACCCGAGGTGTACGAGACGCTGAAGGGCTTCGGCGTGATGAACCCTCCGATCCGCGACCGGCGCCACTACGATGCCGCCTGGGCAGCCGTGGCCGACGGAACCGTGGACGTCATCGGCTCCGACCATGCGCCGCACTCGGCCGAGCTCAAGATGAAGCCCTGGCCGCAATGCCCGGCAGGGCTGACGGGCGTCCAGACGCTCGTTCCCGTGATGCTCGACCATGTGAATGCGGGCCGCCTCCCCCTCGCCCGCCTCGTCGACCTCATGAGCACGGGGCCTGCGCGGGTGTACGGTATCGTCGGCAAGGGGCGCATCGCCGTCGGCTACGACGCCGACTTCACGCTCGTCGACATGCAGGCGAGCCGCACCATCACCAATGACTGGATCGTCTCGCCCTGCGGCTGGACGCCGTTCGACGGCATGCGGGTCACCGGCTGGCCGATGGCGACGATCCTGCGTGGCGAGATCGTGATGCGAGAGGACACACTCCTCGGCGAGCCGCGCGGGCAGCTCGTGCGCTTCGGCGATACGCTCCGCGCAGCGGCAGACGCCGCCTGAGCCGCGGCGGCAGCGGAGGACGAGGATGACCACACCCTATGCGCGGATGGCGCAGGGGCTCGGCGTGAACATCGAGCGCGGCTTCGCCTATCTCGCAGGCGGGGGTGGCAGGCCGCGCCCGTTTTCCGCAGAGAACGCGCGCTACCTGCGCGAAAACGGCGTCAGCTGGGTTCGTGTGTTCTTCGACTGCTTCCAGGTGCCGGGCCAGGGAAGCGACTTCGTCTCGCCCCCCCTGCAGCCGATCATCGCGAGCCGCGCCGACGAGGGCATTCTCGGCTTCCCCACGGCGTGGCGCTGGCCTTGGGAGCCCGGCACGACGATTGTCGCCAACCGCGAGGTGGTACGCTCCGGCGTGCGCATCCGCCCGGGCCAGCCCTACCCGTTCGTGCGTGTCGGCCGCGCCGGCTCGATCGAGCTCGCCGGCGAGCGCACGCAGGCCGCCGACATCGACCAGCTGCGCGAACTCCGGCTCATGCAGCCGACGTTCTTTCTAAACAACGAGCCGGGCAAGCTCCGCCTTCACTTCGACACGTGGGCGCGCAGCATCGACGCACTGATCGGCGCCGGGCTCGTCGTCGTCTGGACGATCTTCGGCAAGAACCTGCGCGACTATGCCGATGCGGGACGAAGGGTCGGCGAGCCCGGCTTCGGCTACGGGCCGATTGCCGCGATCACCGAAGGATGGGCCGGCTGGTGCGCGGCGCGCTGGAGCCCCGATGACCTCGTGATCGAGGAGCAGAACGAGGCCGTCTACGACAGCTACGAGCAGTGGCGGCCGATCCGCGATGCCAGGCTCGCCGCGATGCGCCGCGCCGCGCCCGACCACTGGCTGATGGTCGGCGGCCATCGCTGGGGAAGCCTGGACTCGCTTCTCGCGATGACGCCTTGGGCAGACCCGCGGCGCGGCGGCTCGCGGGTGATCTATGGCTGGCACGGCTACGAGCCTGCCTCTGTCCCGGCGCGCGACCTCGTCCGCCGCGGCGCGGAATGGGGGCGGCGGCATCGCGTTCCGGTCGCGATCGGCGAGTGGGACACCGGCAATGCAAGCTTCGGCAGCCGGTTCGAGAACGATGCCGATCCGCGCCGCGTGGCGCGCCTGATCGAGATGCGCGACGCCGCCCGCGAGGCGGGCCACCCGCTTGCCTACTGGTGCGTACGCCAGGCGCCCGGCCACAGGATCCTCAACACCGTCGAGGACCAGGGCGGGGCCGATCGGATCCGTTTCTTTCCCGAGATGCTTCCGGTATTCAGGGGCGCCTGAGCGACGCCCCGGGCTCAGACCTCGAGCAGAAGCCGCTCGGGCGCCTCGATCGCTTCCTTGATGCGCACGAGCGAGCTCACCGCCTCGCGGCCGTCGATGATGCGGTGGTCGTAGGAAAGCGCCACGTACATCATCGGGCGGATCACCACCTGGCCGCCAACGGCGACGGGCCGCTCCTCGATCTTGTGCATGCCGAGGATCGCGGACTGGGGCGGGTTCAGGATCGGCGTCGACATCAGCGAGCCGAACACGCCGCCATTGGTGATCGAGAAGGTTCCGCCCGACATCTCCTCGAGCGTCAGCGCGCCGTCGCGCGCCTTCTTCCCGAACGCGGCGATCGCCCCTTCGATCTCGGCGATCGACAGCGTCTCGGCGTTGCGCAGCACCGGAACGACCAGGCCCGTCGGGCCGGAGACGGCGATGCCGATGTCCATGTAGTGGTGCTGGACGATCTCCTCGCCCTCGATTGCTGCGTTGACGTTCGGGAACTCGCGCAGCGCGGCGACGCAAGCCTTCACGAAGAAGCCCATGAAGCCAAGCCGGACGCCACCGTGCTTCTTCTCGAAGGCGTCCTTGTACTTCGCCCTCAGCGCCATTACGGCCGACATGTCGATCTCGTTGAACGTCGTCAGGATGGCGGCGGTGTTCTGCGCCTCCTTCAGCCGCCGCGCGATCGTCTGGCGCAGCCGCGTCATCTTCTGCCGCTCCACCGCGCGGGCGCCGGCGGGCGGCGCGGCCTTGGCGGCGGGTGCGGGCGCGGGCTTCGGCGACGCAGGGGCAGGAGCGGGAGCGGGCGCGGCGGCGGGCTTCGATGCGCCGCCCTCGATCACCTTCAGCACATCGCCCTTCGTCACCTGCCCGGCCTTGCCCGTGCCGCTGACAGCGGAGGGGGACACGCCGGCATCGGCCATCAGCTTGGCTGCGGCGGGAAGCGGCGGGCGCTGCGCGGATGCGGCCGGGGCGGAAGCCTTGGGCGCCTCGGCCTTCGGTGCCTCGGCGGGTTTCGCCGCGGCAGCGGCTCCACCTTCGGCGATGGTGCCGAGCACGGCGCCGACCTCGACCTCGCTTCCCTCGTCGGCAGCAATGGCCTCGATCGTTCCGGCCGCGGGCGCCGGCACCTCGACCGTCACCTTGTCCGTCTCGAGCTCGACGATCGGCTCGTCCGCCGCGACCGCCTCGCCGGGCTTCTTCATCCAGCGCGCGACCGTCGCGCTCGTGACGCTTTCACCGAGGGCGGGAACCTTGATCTCGACCGACATGGACGACCTTCCGGGCGTGATTGGAATGGCGTGCAGATGAGCGCGGAACGGCGCGCGGTGCAACCCGCGCGCCGGCGCCGCCGATCAGGCGGAGAGCGCCTCGGCGACGAGCGCGTCCTGCTCGGCATTGTGCGTCTTGTAGTAGCCCGTCGCCGGGCTCGCCGCCTCGCGCCGGCCGACATAGCGCGGCCGCGCCCCGGCCCGGCCGGCATCGGCGAGCGAGGCCTCGATGCGCCGGTCGAGGAAGTGCCAGGCGCCCATGTTCTCGGGCTCCTCCTGGCACCACACGACCTCCGCCTTCGAGTACTGCGCGAGAAGCTTGGCGATCGTCTTGCGCGGATAGGGGTAGAGCTGCTCGAGCCGGACGAGTGCTACGTCCTTGATGCCCTGCTCGCGCCGCGCCTGCAGCAGGTCGTAGTAGACCTTGCCCGAGCACAGCACGACGCGCCGCACCTCCTCGTCTGGCGCGATCGCGTCGATCTCGGGGATGACGAGCTGGAAGCCCGAGCCTGTGGCGAACTCGGCGAGCGTCGAGACGGCGAGTTTGTGGCGAAGCAGCGACTTCGGCGTCATCACGACGAGCGGCTTGCGGAAGTTCCGCTTCAGCTGCCGGCGCAGCGCGTGGAAGTAGCTCGCCGGCGTGGTGAAGTTGCACACCTGCATGTTCCGCTCCGCGCAGAGCTGGAGGTAGCGCTCGAGCCGCGCGGAGGAATGCTCCGGCCCCTGGCCCTCGTAGCCGTGCGGCAGCAGCATCACGAGGCCGGACATGCGCAGCCACTTCGATTCGCCCGAGGCGAGGAACTGGTCGATGATCACCTGCGCGCCGTTCGAGAAGTCGCCGAACTGCGCCTCCCAGAGAACGAGCGCCTTCGGGTCGGCGAGCGAGTAGCCGTACTCGAAGCCGAGCACACCAGCCTCCGACAGGAGCGAGTTGAATACCTCGATCGTCGCCTGCCCGCCGGGGCCCTGGACGGGCCGGATGTGGTTCAGCGGCGTGTACTCGGCCTGGGTGTTCTGGTCGATCAGCACGGCGTGGCGGTGGCTGAATGTGCCGCGCTGGCAGTCCTCTCCGGAGAGGCGCACATAGTGCCCCTCGACGAGGAGTGAGCCGAAGGCGAGCGCCTCGCCGGTGGCCCAATCGATTCCCTCTCCCGTCTCGATCATCTGGCGCTTGGCCTCGAGCTGGCGGGCGATCTTCGGGTTGGCGGCGAAATCATCCGGCACGCGCGAGATGGCGAGCCCGACCTCGCGAAGCACGTCGAGCGGGACGGCGGTCGCGTCGTCGCGGGCCTCGTCGTCGGTCGAGCCGGGCGCAAGGCCGGCCCAGCGGCCCTCGAGCCAGTCGGCCTTGTTCGGCTTGAACGTCTTGCCCGCCTCGAACGCCTCGTCGAGTGCCGCGTTGAACCGCGCCTGGATGGTCTCTGCCTCCTCGCGGCTCACCGTGCCTTCCGCGGCAAGCCGCTCGGCATAGAGCGTGCGCGTCGTCTTCTGCGCGCGGATCGCCTTGTACATCAGCGGCTGGGTGAAGGCCGGCTCGTCGCTCTCGTTGTGGCCGTGGCGGCGGTAGCAGACGATGTCGAGCACGGCATCGACGCCGAACTGCATGCGGAACTCGGTCAGCAGGCGGGAGCAGAACACCACCGCCTCGGGGTTGTCGCCGTTCACGTGCAGGATCGGCGCCTGGATCGATTTCGCGATGTCGGTGCAGTAGAGGCCCGAATAGGCGTGCGCCGGAACGGTGGTGAAGCCGATCTGGTTGTTGACGATGAAGTGCACCGTCCCGCCCGTGCGGTAACCGATGAGCTGGCTCATCGCCAGCGTCTCCGCCACCAGGCCCTGGCCTGCAAAGGCGGCATCACCGTGCATCAGGATCGCCATGGCGGAGCGGCGGCCGCGGCGGTCGCCCTTCATGTCCTGCTTGGCGCGGATCTTGCCGACCACAACGGGGTCGACCGCCTCGAGATGCGAGGGGTTCGGCTGCAGCGAGAGGTGGACGGTGCGGCCGGCGATGTCGACATCGGTCGAAGTGCCGAGGTGATACTTCACGTCGCCAGAGCCCTGGACGTCGTCAGGATGCGCGGCGTTGCCCTGGAACTCGCTGAACACGGCCGAGAAGGGCTTCTTCATCACGTTGACGAGCGTGTTCAGCCGCCCGCGATGCGGCATGCCGATGGCGACCTCGACGACGCCGTTCGCCGCCGCGGTGGCGATCGCGGTCTGCACGGCGGGGATCACGCTCTCGCCGCCCTCGAGGCCGAAGCGCTTCGTGCCGACGAACTTCTTCTGGCAGAACACCTCGAAGCCCTCGGCCTCCGTCAGGTGCGTCAGGATCTCGCGCTTGGCCGAGGCGTCATAGGCGGACTTCCAGGGTGCGCCCTCGATGCGGCGCTGGATCCACGACTTCTGGTCGGGGTCCTGGATGTGCATGAACTCGACGCCGATCGGCCCGCAATACGTCTCGCGCAGGATCGCGACGATCTCGCGCAGCGTCGCCGTCTCGCGGCCGAGCACATGGTCGATGAAGATCGGCCGGTCCATGTCGCCGGGGCCGAAGCCGTAGGTGGCAGGGTCGAGCTCGGGGTGGGAGGCCGGCACGTGCAGGCCCAGCGGGTCGAGCTGCGCCTCGAGGTGGCCGCGCACGCGATAGGCGCGGATGAGCATGAGTGCGCGGATGCTGTCGAGCGTGGCGGCGCGGGATTCGGCGGCAGAGGGCCCGGCGGAGGGGCGGGAGAGGCCGGCATTCGGCAGCGTGCCGGAGGAGAGCGCGGCGAACAGCGCCGCCCAGCCGGGTTCGACGGAGGCGTGGTCTTCCGACCACTTGTCGTAGAGCCCGGCCACGTACACGCCGTCCCCCGACTTGAGCCCATCGAGGAAGCTGTCGATGTTCAGCCCAGCGATCGCATCCATCCTGCCCACGTACCGGCCTCGTCAGGGCCGGCCCCTTCCTCTCAGACGTTCCCTTGCGCCACGACGAGGCGGGCGCCGCGTGCGCGGCGCCGACCTTACACCGGGGGACCGGCCGGCGTCTGCCCGGGGGTCCGTTGCCATTGTCGCCACCATAGCCCAACAGGGGGTCAACGCGGCATGTGCATGCGTTCGCCCGGGCCATGCGCCGGCGGCATGGCCATGCGCCCGTGGCATGGGCGGCCCGGACCGGCAGGGCGTGACACCACCGCCCGGTCGGGCACACTGCGCCAACGTCAGGACGGAGGGACGGGGTGATGACGACACGGCTCGCGACCATCGCATCGGAGGCAGGCCGGCGCGTCGCGCTGGTGCTTGATGACGGCTCGGCGCTCGACGGCCCGGCAGCCGCCCAGGCAGCGGGGCTGGACCCCGCCCCGCTCAACGACATGGTCTCGACCATCGCGGCCTGGGACTCGCTCGGGCCGATGCTGCGCGCCGCCGCTGCCAAGCCGCCGCCCGGTGCGACGGTCGCCGCCGGCGCCTACCGCCTGCTCGCGCCGATCCCCCGTCCGGCCAAGAACGTGTTCTGCGTCGGGCGGAACTACATCGAGCACGTCGCCGAGGGCGACCGTGCCGCTGGCCGCGAGACGGAAACGCCGAAATACCCCCAGTTCTTCACCAAGCCGCCGACGGCGGTGATCGGCACCGAGGAAACCGTTCCCTCCTACGCAGCGATCACCCGCGTGCTGGACTACGAGGTCGAGCTTGCCGTCGTCATCGGCCGCCCAGGCAGCGACATCCCGGCCGAGCGGGCCTTCGAGCACGTCTTCGGCTACACCGTGGCCAACGACATCACGGCCCGCGACCTGCAGCGCCGGCACGGGCAGTGGTTCAAGGGCAAGGGGCTCGACCGCTCCTGCCCGCTCGGGCCGTGGATCGTCCCGGCGGACGAGATCGCCGCGCCGCCGGACCTCCGCATCAGCCTGACGGTGAATGGCGAGCTCCGCCAGGACAGCCGGACGAGCCAGCTCATCTTCGACCTCCCCACCATCATCGCGACGCTTTCGCAGGGGCTGACCTTCGAGACGGGCGACGTGATCGCGACCGGCACGCCATCGGGCGTCGGCTACGCGATGACACCGCCGCGCGTGCTCGGCCCGGGCGACGTGATCGAGGCGACCATCGAGGGCATCGGCACGCTGGTGACACGAATCGTCGCCTGAGGGCGGCGCGCCAAGCCGGCTTGATCTTCGTCAACGCGTCGCTGCGGCGGGACACGTAGTATGCCTCTCGAAACGGGGGACCGTCGCGATGGGCAGGTGGAAGGCTCTGTTGCTCGCTGGGGTTGCCGCGTTCGCGCTCGGCGCCCTGCCGCTCGCGGCGCAGGCGCCGCGCGCACCGGTACCGGGCGCGGAAACGCCAAGGCTCACGCCGGCGCAGCTCGACGCGATGCTCGAACCCTACGCCGGGGCGCCGCAGGAGGCTGTCGGGCTGGTGCTCGACGCTGCCCGCTACCCGGCCGACCTGATGGCAGCGGATACCTGGGCCAAGCGGCCAGCCGAAAGCCGGGGCGAGATCGACGCAGACTGGGCACCACCGGTGAAGGTCCTAGCCGAACGCGCCCCGCGCACGCTCGCCTATCTCACCGAGAACATCGCCCAGACCTCCTCGCTTGGCTCGGCCTATGCGACGCAGCCGAACGATGTCTGGCTCGCCTATGGGCGGGTTACGACGCGGGCGCAGGAGGCCGCCGAGGCCGACGCGCAGGCGAGGTCGCAAGAGCCGCCGCAGCCGCAGCAGGCGCCCCCGGGCCAGGCGCAGCCGCAGGCGGCGGAGGCGCCTCCTTCGGCGACTGCCACGGCCCCGGCACCGGCCGCGACCGCCGCCGCCCCGGCCACGACAACCGTGGTGGAAAGCAGCGGGTCGAGCACGGTCGGTACCGCCATCGTCTCAGGTGCGATCGGGATCGGCGCGGGGCTCCTGCTCGGCGAGCTGTTCGAGGATGACGACGAGGACTGGGGTTATGGCTATGGCGGCGGATACTACGCGCCGCCGCCCTACTATCCGACAGGGTCGGTCGACCGCGAGGCGTTGGCCGAACGGCAGGGCCAGCGCCAGGAATCGCGCGGCGAACGGCAGGAAGAACGGCAGGAAGGGCGGGGCGACCGTGTGGAACAGAGACCGACGGGAGCGGACCGCAGGGCCACCGCGACGACCGGACAGCGGGCGCCGATGGCGGAGCTTGGCGGCGCAGGGGGGGCCGCTGGAAGGCAGCAGCCCCGGCCTGCGGCGCAGCAGCGGGCAGCCTTGACGCCGCGGGCCGCGCAGGCCCCGGCCCACCGGGCGCCGCAGGCGAGCTTCGGTCCGGCGGCAGGAACCGACAACCGGACGGCAGTGAACCGAAGCCGCTCGGCCGCTGCGCCGCAGCGAAGCGCTTCGCCGCAAAGAAGCGCATCACCCCAGAGAAGCGCATCACCCCAGAGAAGCGCATCGCCCCAGAGAAGCGCGCCCGCGCCCGCCTCCCGCAGTGGCGGTGGCGGAAGGCGCTGAGGACATCCCGATGGACACTAAGCCGATGCACCGCTCCCTGAGACAGGTCGCGCTTTGCCTCGCGGTCCTGCTTACCGCGCCCGCCGCCGACCCAGGCCGGGCGCGCGCCCAGGCCGACACCGGCGGCGTGGTGCGGATGGAGCCGATCCCCGACCGTCCGCAGCAGAGCCAGCCTCCGGCGCAACGGGCCTTCGCCACACCCGAGGCCGCGATCGAGGCGATGATCGCCGCATTGCGCGAGCCCGGCTTCGAGGCCCTGACCCGGATCCTCGGCCCGCGCGTCGCCGCCGCCATACCCCCGGCGGAGCGACGATCAGCTGAGGTGCGCCGAACGGCGGCGGACCAGCTCTCGAGGACCCCGTTCTCGATCTCCTATCTCGACGAGGCGCGCACCCGCGCCACCGCGCTGTTCGGGCCCGACCGCAACCCCTTGCCCGCCACGCTGGCGCGGAGCGGGCGGGGCTGGGTGTTCGACCAGGCAGCGACGATCGAGGCCATGCGGGAACGTCGCATCGGCGTGAACGAGGCCAATGCACTCCTCGCCCTGCGTGCGCTCGCCTCTGCCCAGGCCGCCTTCCGCCGCCGGGACATGGTCGGCGACGGGGTGCTGCAGTACGCCCAGCGCATCGCGAGCAGGCCCGGGACCACCGACGGCCTCGCCCCCTCGCAGGATGGCGCGTTGCCCGGCGCGGCCCTCGGGCTCAACGAGGCCTTCGCCCGGGCCGAGGGCCGGCCGGGCGACCCGACCTTCCGCCCTCCCGGGGGCTACGGCTACCGCATCCTCACCGCCCAGGGGCCGGCCGCCGAGGGAGGCGCCAAGAGCTATCTCCGGGACGGGCGGCTGACGGAGGGCTATGCCGTCATCGCCTGGCCCGTACGGCCGGGCGAGACCGGGCTCTCCACCTTCATCATGGACTGGCGGGGCAACATCTACGAACGCGAGTTCGGCGCCGAGACGCTCGGCGCCGTCACGCGCATCACCACCTTCGATCCCGAGCCGGGATGGGAGCCGGTCGATCCCTCCGACAAATGAGAGGACGTCAGCGGCAGGCCAGCACCCGGAGGTCATAGACCGGGTGCTCGAGCATGTTGAGGCCGGGGCTCGCGGCGAACATCCAGCCTCGGAACGGCACCTCCGTCGCGCCGGGGCGAGTGTCGCGCACCTCGAGCCAGGCGGCTGAATCTGGCGGGTCGTCGGGGGGGCGGCGATGGCAGGCGGAGACGCGGATCTCGAGCGTGCCGAAGCGCACCACCTCGTCGAGCGGCGCCTCGAGGACGCTGATCCGCGCCGTCACCTTGTCGAGCGCCTGGAGCTCCGCCACCCGGGCCGGAACCCAGTTGCCCTGGGTCTGCGCCGAGGCGGGCCCGGGCGGAAGGAGGGGGGCGAGCAGGAGGGCTGCGAGCACGAGCCGGCGCATCATGGCCCTCAGCGGCCAGACGGGCCGCGAAGCCCTGCAACGAGCTCGGCCAGCATCCGCCGCATCTCCTCGGGGTCGACGCCCATCAGCGCCGCGTCCTCGAAGGCCTCGCGCAGCACGGTCTCGGCCTCGGCCCAGTTCTCCTCGAGCACCTTCAGCTTCTCGCGGCAGGAGACGGGCGCGCCGTCGGGCTGCAGCCAGCGGCGCGCGAGTGCCTCGGCAGGCTTCTCAGCCACCCGAGCCTCCGGGGGCCGGCGCAGGCGGCTGCTCAGACTGCCTCTGCAGCGCGCCGACGAGGTCGGTCACGCTGAAGATGAACCGCCCCAGGAGAGCCTCGAGGCTCACCGCGGCCTGCGTCGCCTCGATCGTCCCGCCGTCGCGGATCATCGTGTCCGAGCCGCCCGGCACGAGCGCGATGTAGCGGCCGCCAAGCAGCGACTCGGAGGTGATCTCGGCCGAGGTATCGAGGGGGAGGCGGATGCTGGGATCAACCCGCATCGTCACCACTGCGAGATAGCTGTCCGGATCGATCCTCTGCTCGACGACCGAGCCGATCTTGACGCCGGAGAGGCGCACATCGGCACCCTGGGAGAGCCCGTCAATCCGGTCAAAGCGCGCGGTCACCGCATAGCCCTGCGACATCGCGCGGCCCGAATGGCTCACTGCGTAGTAGAGGAACACGGCAGCGACGCCGAGGACGAGCGCACCCGCGATGATCTCGGCGAAACTCTTGCGGTTCATCCCGCTCTCCGTCGATCGGGGGACGCCTCAGTCCGGCGTCCAGGCCTCGTAATCGCCGGTGGCGCGGGCCCGGCGCCCCCCCTCGAGGTCATGCCCCGGCGGACGATAGGCGGCCGGCGTCCCCGTGAGGTTCGGCTGATGCTCCTGCTGCCACGCGTAGCGCTTGCCCTCGGGCAGCGGCGCATCGAGCGTGTAGTGCAGCCAGGCATGCCATTCAGGCGGAACCTCTGACGCGTCGGCCGAGCCGGCATACATCACCCATCGGCGCTGCCGCATGCCGGATCGGGCGCGGCGTTCCTGATAGTAGATGTTGCCGAAGCGGTCGCGGCCAACCTCCTGGCCGCGCAGCCTGGTGAACAGGCGTGTGCCGAGCGTCATGGCCGGAATGTCGCGCTGAGGGAGGGTTGCATGGGCGCGGACATTCGCACGAGCCTGGAGGCTGCGTCCAGTCAAGGCGCGACCACCGCATCTGGTGTTTGGGCACCGTATTCCGCCCAAGATATGCTTTCCGGCAGGGCAACCTGGGGTTAGGATCGGCCCAGCATCGTCGGAGGGCGGCCATGGCGCGGCCAGGCGCACCAGGGACCAGGGTGTCATCGGGCAGGGCTGCGGCCACCCACGCCGAGATGTGGGCCGGCTTCGCCTGGGCGAACCACGCCGTCGCGGTCGAGGACCCGGCGGAGGACGGTGCGCAGCGCACCATGTTCCCCCGCGGCGTGTCGCTTCCGGCTGCCTACGGCCATGGCGGGGCGGAGGCCTTCGCCACCCTCGCCCCCGGTGCCGCCACACTGGCCGACGCGGTGGAGCCCTTATTTCGCGCCTGGCGCCGGGCGGGGCTGACGCGGGGCGTGCTGCCGGGGCCGGAGGAGGCTGAGGGGCTGTTCGACGCGCTGAGGATGCAGCTTGCCACCGCCCGCGGCGCGCCCGACGCGCCGCTGTGGCAGGGCGTGCGCGGCGCTGAGCCGCGCTGGGTGCTCGACCTCGCGGCCTTCGTGGAACCGTCCCAGGACATCGCCTCCGCGGCGCTCGCGCGCGCAACCGGCCAGGCGATGACCGCGCTCGAGCTTGCCGGGCCGCACGGGCAGGCCCGCGCCGTCGCGGTGGTGCCGGCCAATCTTGCCGGGGCGCTGATGGCGGCAGGCGTCGCCTACGCCTCGGCCGAGGGACGGGCGACGGCGGCGGCGCTCTGCGCGCTCATCCTCGGCACGGCGGTGGACAGTTCCGCCGCGCTCGCACGTCGCCTCGCCCCCTGCCCGGCCTGGATCGAGCGGCGGAGCGCGGTGCTCGCAGCCCTCGAGGCGGCGTTCGACCGAATTCCTCCCGGCGCGCCGCCCGCGCTCGCGGCCGATGCGGCCGCAGCACTCGACCGCGGCCTCGCCGCCGCGCGCCGGCATGGGCTGCGACAGCTCGGGCTTCTCGCCCTCTCCGGCCCCGGCCTCGTCGAGCGCATGCTCGGGGCCGACAGCGCAGGCGCCGAGCCACTCCCTGCGATCGTCCGGCACGAGGAGATGCCGGGCGGCGGCCTCGCCCGCGTCCTCGCCCGACCGGCGCAGCGGGCGATCTCCGCGCTTGGCCTCTCGCCCGAGCAGGAGCGCGAGACGGTCGCCGCAATCATCGGTCGCGGCATGCTCGACGGTGCGCCGGAGCATGCGCTCGCCGCGCTTCTCGAGACGGGCATCGACCCCGCCGAGTTCACGCCGCATCTCGCCGGTGCCGTCTCGCTTGCCCATGCCGTGGCGCTCGCCGACCCCGAGGTCCTGCTGCCCGACAGCGAGGCGATCGACGCGCTCGAGCGCCACGTGATCGGCACAGGCACGGCCGAGGGCGCGCCGCATCTTTCCGGCCAGGCGCGCACTGCGCTCGACTGTGGCGCCACGGCGCAGGCGCGGTCGGCCATGGAGGAGGCGCTCGCCCCCTTCCTCGGCCTCGGCCTTGCCGCCGAGGCGCCGCGCCGGCGCCCCCCTGGCCGCGCGGGCGCGACGGCGAAGCTGGCCGCGGCGTCCTGAGCGGGGTAGCGTCCGCCCCGCAACCTCTACGGGGAGACGGACGACATGGCCGGAAAGATCGAGGCGAAGCTCGCGGAACTCGGGATCGCGCTGCCGCCTGCGGCGAAGCCGATCGCGAACTACGTGCCCTTCACGGTGTCGGGCAAGCTCGTCGTCGTCTCCGGCCAGATCCCGCTCAAGGACGGAAAGGTCGCCTTCACCGGCAAGCTCGGCGAGGGCGTCAGCGTCGAGCAGGGGCAGGAGAGCTGCCGGATCTGCTTCGTCAACGTTCTCTCGCAGCTCCGCGAGGCGGCGGGGGGTGATCTCGACCGGGTGAAGCGGGTGCTCCGCTTGGGCGGCTTCATTGCCTCCGTCCCCGGCTTCACCCAGCAGGCGCAGGTGATGAACGGCGCCTCCGACCTCTGCGTCGCCGTGTTCGGAGACGCGGGCCGGCACGCGCGCACGACGATCGGCGTGCCCGTCCTGCCTGGCGACGCGGCCACGGAGGTCGAGGCCCTCGTCGAGCTCGCCTGAGCGGCAGCGCCGCGGGGAGGAGGATGGCGCAACCCGCCATCGATGCCAGATGCACGGCATGTCGCTGACGCTCTCCCTGCACAAGAGCATCGCCGAGATCGACGCAGCCGAGTGGGATGCGTGCGCGGGCGGGCAGAACCCGTTCGTCTCGTACGCGTTTCTCTCGGCGGTGGAGGACAGCGGCTCCGCCGGGCCCCGCACGGGCTGGCTGCCGCAGCACGCGGCGCTGCGCGATGCCGCAGGGACGCTCGTCGCCTGCGCGCCGCTCTACGCCAAGTCGCACAGCTACGGCGAATACGTGTTCGACCATGCCTGGGCCGATGCGTTCGAACGCGCGGGCGGGCAGTACTACCCGAAGCTCCAATGCGCCGTGCCGTTCAGCCCGGTTCCCGGCCCGCGGCTTCTCGTGCGCGAAGGGGCGGCGGATGCGCCCGGCCTCCGCGCCGCGCTCGCGGGCGCGCTGGCACAGGCCTGCGACCAGCTTGGCCTCTCCTCGGCGCATGTGACGTTCTGCACGGAGGCGGAATGGACGATGCTCGGCGAGGCCGGGTGGCTCCGGCGCATGAACCTGCAGTTCCACTGGCGCAACGAGGGCTATGCGAGCTTCGAGGCGTTCCTCGGCGCGCTCGCCTCGCGCAAGCGCAAGGCGATCAGAAAGGAGCGCGAGCGCGCGACGGAGGGGCTCGACATCCGCGCGCTCCGGGGTGCGGAGATCACGCCCGCGCAGTGGGACCAGTTCTTCCGCTTCTACCGCTCGACGACAGACCGCAAATGGGGCCAGGCCTACCTGACGCGGCGGTTCTTCCACCTTCTCGGCGAGCGGCTCGGCGATGCGATGGTGCTGATCTGGGCAGAGCAGGCCGGGCAGCCCGTCGCTGCGGCGCTGAACCTGATCGGCGGCGACACGCTCTACGGGCGCAACTGGGGCGCGACGATCGACCGGCCTTTCCTGCATTTCGAGATGTGCTACTACCGCGCCATCGATTTCGCGATCGAAGCGAAGCTCGCCCGCGTCGAGGCCGGCGCGCAGGGGCAGCACAAGATCAGCCGCGGCTACCTTCCGGTCCCGACCTACTCCGCGCACTGGATCGCCCACCCGGGCCTTCGCCGCGCAGTGGCCGATTTCCTCGCGCGCGAGCGCCCGGCCGTCGAGCATGAGATTGCCGAGCTCGCCGAGGAAGCCTCGCCATTCCGGAAAGACAACGGGGCCTGAGCGCTGGGCGATGATCGCATCGTATGCGATGCTCGCCGCCTCGATGATGTTTGTCGGCGCCAATGTCCCGGTGGCGAAGGTGCTGGCGGAGGATCTGCCGATCCCGCTGATCGCCTTCCTGCGCTGCCTGCTTGCCTGCGCCGTTCTCTGGCCGCTGATGCGTGCGATGGAGCCTGGCAGGCGGCCGGGAAGCGAGGTGATGCGCAACCTGTTCTGGCAGGCCGCCTTCGGCACCGCACTCTACAATGCAGGCCTGCTCGCGGGGCTGCGGCTCACCACCGCGCTCGAGGGCGGGCTCGTCCTCGCAACGCTTCCGACCGTGGTCGCGCTTGGCTCGGCGCTCTGGCTCCGCGAGAGGCTTTCACCGCGTGCCTGGGCGGCGGCGGCGCTCGCGGCCTTCGGCATGGCGGCGATCAATGCGGTGCGCGCGGGCGGCGGGGGCGAGGGAAGCATCGCAGGCAACGCGCTCGTGTTTGCGGGCGTGATCGGCGAGGCGGTGTACGTGCTGCTCGCGAAACGGGCCGCAGGGCGCGTCGGCGTCATCACCGCGGCGTTCTGGATGCAGGTGTTCTCCGCCGCGCAGCTCGCGCCCTTCGCACTCGGCTCCCTTCCCTGGCTCGCACCCGACGCGGCGAATGGCACGAACGCCGCGCTGCTCGTGTTCCACTCCCTGACGGCAAGCGTGCTCTGCCTTCTGCTCTGGTATGGCGGCATGCGGCGGGCACCGGCGAACGTGGCGGGCGTGTTCTCGGCATTCCTTCCCGCCACCGCCGCCGCGCTCGGCGTTCTCGTGCTCGGAGAGCGGTTCACCCTCGTGCACGCCGTCGGCTTCGGCGTGATGGTGACGAGCATCCTCCTGGCCACCTGGCCCGCGCGCGTGCGATGAGGGCCTGGTTCGCTTGCACGGGGGCGGAGCTTCTCGCGCGCGACGCCGCCGATACGGTCGGGCGCCTCGCATCCGTGCAGGCCGCGCAAGGCTTGTCGGCCAGTGCCGAGCAGATCGGCGCGTGGGAGGCGCAGATTGCTCGGCTTCGCGAAGCCGTCGCGGCGAATGACGGCGCGCGTTGGACCGTCGCGCTCGAATACGACCTGATCCGCCTCGGCAAGCGCATCGACGCGGTGGTGGTGACGGACCGCGCGCTTCTGGTTCTCGAGTTCAAGACGCGCGATGCCTCGCCTGCGGCGCTCGCCGAAGCCGAGGACTACGCGCTCGATCTTCGTGATTTCCACGCCGGGTCGCGCGCGCACCCGATCGTGCCGATCCTGGTCACTGACGAGGGTGCGCACGACGCGCCGCTTCAGCCGCCGCTGATCTGGCATGGCGTCGTGCCACCGCTTCGCAGTTCCGGCGCCGCACTGCCGGCGATGATCGCCTGGGTTCAGGCGCAGGTTCCGGCTCCCAATCGCAAACTCGATGGCGCGGCGTGGCTGGCCGCGCCCTATCGGCCGGTACCGGGCATCGTCGAGGCGGCGACGATGCTCTACGCGCGCAACGGCGTGGGAGACATCGCGGCAGCGCGCGCAGACGCAGCGAACCTCACGCGCACGACTGAGGCCATCGCGCGCGCCGTCGAGCGCGCGAAGCGCGACGACGCGCGCATCGTCGTGTTCGTCACAGGCATTCCAGGCGCGGGGAAGACGCTGTGCGGGCTGAATGCGGTGTTCGGCCCGGCGCGGCAGGAAGGGGCGGCGTTCCTCACCGGGAATGCGCCGCTCGTCACCGTGCTTCGCGCCGCGCTTGCCGAGGATGCGGTCGCCCGACGCGAATGCGGCAGCGCGGAGGCGCGGCGCCGTGTCGGCCAGGCGCTGCAGAACGTGCATCGCTTCCTCGAGCACTACGTTCTGAGGCCGGACGAGGTTCCGCACGAGCGGTTGATCGTGTTCGACGAGGCCCAGCGTGCCTGGGACGAGGCGAAGGCGCGACAGGGAACGCAGAACCGCACCTCGCGGCTGACGATGAGCGAACCGGCGCACACGCTCGAGATCATGGGGCGGCACGCAGGCTGGGCCGTGATCGTCGCGCTGATCGGCAATGGGCAGGAGATCAACACCGGCGAGGCGGGGCTTGCCGAATGGCACCGCGTGATCGAGGCATCGGCAACGTGGCAAGCCGCTGCCGCCGCGCCGCTCGTGGGGAGCCGGCCGCCGCCCTGGCTCACTGTCGAGCCTGACCTGCATCTCGGCGTGTCGATGCGCAGCGTGCGCGACGTTGCGGCAGCGGACTGGGTCGAGGCGGTGATCGCGGGGGAGGCGGAACGGGCGCAGGCAATCGCGAGCGGCGCGGGCGGCGTTCCCTTTCTGCTTGTGCGCGATGCGGGCGAGATGCGCGAAGCGCTTCGTCGCCTGGCGCGCGGCCGCCGTCGCGCGGGGCTCGTTCGAAGCGCCGGCGCGAAGCGTCTGCGTGCCGAAGGCCTCGGCGCAGAGGTCCAGGGCGACGACATCGCGCACTGGTTCCTCCGCCGCTGGCCGGATGTTCGGGGGTCGGACGCGCTCGAGGTCTGCGCGACGGAGTATGCCTGCCAGGGGCTCGAGCTCGACGTGGTCGGGCTTGCCTGGGGTGGGGACTTCATCCGCGGCGCGGGCAAGGAAGCTGGGGGCGGTTGGGAGGCGCGGCGCTTCGCCGGTACGGCGTGGCAGCGCGAGGTGTCGGAGTTCGGCTTCGTGCGCAACACCTATAGGGTGCTGCTCACCCGCGCGCGCTACGAGACGGTGATCTACGTGCCCCGCGGCGACGCGGACGACCGGACGCGCGACCCCGCGACCTTCGAGGCGATCGCTGCGTTCCTCGCGGCCTGCGGGGCTGCTGCGCCGTGCCGCGAATCGGCAGTTCGGCTGGAGGAGCCACGGACGCTGCTGTAGGAACGATACGGCACGCAACTGAAGCACCATATTCGGCGTCGACAGAACCGCGAATGGCGAGTCAGTCGGCAGACTAACGCGCACAGATTGCACCTCGATCACTCTATTGATACAGCCACGACAGAATTCGGCTCAGATTGAAATGACATTCTTGTGAGGTCCTGGTGCCACGACTAGCCTCCTTCTGCGTCCATGAGGGGGGATTGAGATGCGAATTCTTTCAGCGGTTGCCGGCGCTGCCATGCTCGTCGCCAGCCAGAATGCGACCGCCGCGGCGTACACCGATTATGGTGCGTGGCAGCGGGCGTTCTTCGATCTGCAGGCGACGATGCCCGCCGGGGTGCAGCTCGGGCTCGTGCCGATCAACGTGTCGCTGATCGCGATCACGGATGGATACGGGAGCTTCACCGATCCGAACGAAAAAACGCTAGCTTCGATAGGCTATGGCCTGCCGCCTAGCGAGTGGGTGTCGCGCACGTATGAAGTCGGCGGCTATTTCGGGACAAACGTCGGCAGCTTCTCGGCAAGGTTTGGTTGTCACTCAGCGTTCAATCCGTGTCTTGGCGCTGAGGTTATCGAGATCGCGTTTTCGCAAGCCGTTTTCGGTCTGAGCGGCCAGCTCACATACGATACTCACATGCTCGGCGGAGACCGCCCTGGCTATGGCGAACCCATCATTCCGTTCGAGGCGGCCTTCGACGCCGCCACCGCCCGAACCTACGATGGGTTTTCGGTCTGATTGACGAGATGACCACGCTCCGCATGTCACGAGCCGAGGGAATGTCGCTCGACGATTACGGTGCCGCCCTCAGTTTTACCGGGTTCATGATCGTCCCGGTGCCGGAGCCTGCGATAGGCTTCACGCTGCTCGCCGGCGCCGCGCTCCTGCTAGCCGCGCGGCGGCGCATCGAAAGCGACGACGCCACCTGAGTCTCGAGAGACCGTTCGAGACGTCGCTGCTGTGAGTCGTATGGCGCGGCTATCGAGAACCGGCGCGCAGCGGCCTCATGGCCGTGAGCACCGGAAGCGCAGAGAGCCGATGCCAGACGGCCACAGCAGTAGACGTATCGAGCGGTCTCTCAGCCGGTCTGCTGGATGGCGCTGAGCAACCACCGCCCGCCCTGGGCGCGCACGAAGGTCCAGAGTTCGGTGGCCACGGTCCGCTCCGCCACCTCGCCGCTGATCACCGCGCCGTCGGACAGGCGGGTGTCGACGTCGATCGCGCTGAAGCGCATCGCAACCGTCGCGTAGTCGCGCCCCGCCTCGCGCCAGGCCTCGGAGAGGTCACCCTCCTCGAGAACCACGTCGGTCACCCGGTTGCGCACGCCGCGGCTCGCATCCTCGGCAAGCATCTCCGAGAAATACTGGAGCATCTCCGGTGTCAGCAGGCCCGAGAGCGCGCGAAGGTCAGCCTCCGACCAGGCGGCCTGCACGTCCTTAAGCGTCTGCTCGAAGGCGTCGAAATCGGCCTTGTCGAGCGGGATCGGCGTCAGCCCGGAGGCCATCGCGGCAGGGGCGGCGGATGGCGCTCCGCCGGCCGCGCCACCCATCGGGCGGTTGCTGCCGACATCGGGGATCGGTGCGCCGGTGCGCGCATACGTGCCGGCAGGGCCAGCCGCCGCGGGCTGCGGCGCGGTGCGACGGAAGAGCCGGAGCGCCAGCCACACGAGCCCGCCGAGAAGGGCAAGCTGCAGAAGCAGGCCGAGGAAGCCCGCCATGCCGGCGCCGAAGAAGCCCCCACCGAAGAGCAGGCCGATCAGCCCCGCGCCGAGAAGCCCGCCCATCAGCCCGGTCATGAACGGGGAGCGGCTCGCCATGCCGGCAGCACCCGCCTGGGCCGTGTTCGGCGCCACGCCAGGGCGAGCCGGGGCCGTCTCGGTCATCGAGCGCTCGACCGGCCGCGCCGGGGCGGGCGCGGTGCGCGTCGGCGGCGGGGCGGTGTAGGTCTGGCTGCCGCGGCTGCCGAAGCTGCCGCCCCGGCCACCGCGCGCCTCGGCGATGG
>NZ_VFAC01000048.1 GCF_007644105.1 Elioraea rosea
GCGCCTGCCCCGCCGGCGCAGGGGCGGGTGCAGGGGGCGTGGCGCCGGCCGCCGGCGCAGTGCCTGCGGGCGCGCTGCCGCCGCCCATGGCACCCATCAGCTGGTCGAGGTCGAACCTGCTGGATCGCAGGTCGGCGGTCAGCTTCGGCCGGGCGCCGATCTCGAGCTCGGCATTGCCGGCGAGGTCGGAGGGCCCGAGCTTCAGCGCGATGTCGCGCAAGGCGCCGCCCGAGCCGCCAGGCCGGTCACGCGCCTGGGCCGAGAACGTCACGTCCTTGATCGCCGGCAGCGCGGCGCCGCCCGCGAGAGGCGACAGGGCGGCGAGGTCAGGCACCCGCGCGGCGATCGCGATGTCGATGCCCTCGGGCGTGCGCGGGCGCGCGATGCTTCCCTTCGCCGTCACCTCCGCATTCATCGCGGTGAGGCGGAGATCGACCGGCCAGGGCGCCGCCGCCGCGCCCGGCAGGAACGCCCCGAGCGGCCCGATCGTGCCTTCGCCACCGACGGGCGCGCCGTTCAGGCTGCCCGCACCGGAAAGTCGCACGGGGCTGCGCGTATCGGGCGCGGCGATCTCTGCCCGGGTGACGCGGAGCCCGGGCATGATGGCGTTGAGGTCGCTCTCGCCGAGCCTGAGCGAAAGCTGACGCACCTCGGGGATCGTGCCGCCGCGATCGGCAGCCTGCACGGCGAGCTCGAGGTTCCGCACGGGCGGTAGCTCGACATCCGGCAGGAACGGCTGCAGCCGCGCGAGGTCGGGCACCGTCGCCTGCACGGCGACGTCATAGCCGCGGCCGGTCTTCGGCTCGGTCACGGTGCCCTTGATGGTGGCGCGCGCGCCGGCGGCGGCGAGCGTCAGGTCGACCGGCCAGGGTGCCGTGCTGGCGTCGCCGAGCAGCCGCGCGAGCGGCCCGACGCTGCCCGACAGCGTGAACGGGTTGTCGTTCAGCGCAGCCTCGAGGTCGACCGAGAGCGGGCTCGTGCGGCTGTCCGCGGCAAGCGCGAGGCGCGGCACGGCGAGCGTCGTCGTCGCGCCCGTGCGGCCGTCGCGGTAGGTGACGCGCCCGTCGCTGATGGCGAGGTTGCGGATGCCGATCTCGCGTCCGGCTTGCTGCGGCTGCGCCTGGGGCTGCGCCGGGGCGGGCGCGCCTGGCTGTGGCGCCGGCTGTGCCGCCGCCTGCGGCGCCGCCACCTCCCAGTTGCCGCGGCCCTGCGCGTCGGTCTCGAGAAGGATGTTGGGGCGGATGAGGACGACGCGGTTGATCTCGACATTGCCCGAGATCAAGGGAAACACCGCGACCTCGACCTCGAGCGCCTCGAACCGGGCCATGTCCGGCCGGCTGCCCCATGGCGCGTTGGCGAAGGTGACGTCCTCGACCCGCAGCGCAGGCGTGAGCCCGAGCTTGAGCCCGATCGGCCCGTTCAGCGCGAGCTCCCGCCCCGTCCCGTCCTTCACGGCCTGGGCGATTCGCGGCTTGTAGGCGTTGGCGTCGAATGTCGCTGCGAATATGCCGATGCCGATGACCGGCAGCGCAACGACCACGCCGGCTGCGATGAGCACGGTGCGAAGGCGCATGCGTTCTCTCCCTCGTCGACGCGCAGATTAGCGCGTGGCGGCTCGGTCCGTCACGCCGGTCTGCTCCGCGCGGGCTTGCGGGGCTTCGGCGCGGTGAAGCCGAGCGCGTCGAAGCTTTCCTTCATATGGGGCGGAAGCTTCGCCTCGACAGCGAGCGTGCCCCCCGCGGGATGCGGGATCGTGATGCCGCGCGCGTGGAGGTGAAGCTGCTCGGGCAGCCCCTCCATCATCGCCGCGCCGCCGGCATACTTGGCATCGCCGAGGATCGGGCAGCCGATCGCCGCGCAGTGGACGCGAAGCTGGTGCGTCCGCCCCGTCAGCGGCTGCAGCTCGAGCCACGCGGCCTTCTTCCCCGCGAACTCCACCGTGCGGAAATCGGTGATCGCGTGCGCGGCATCCTGGTCGCTCTCCTCTGCCACCGTCACGCGCTCGCCGCGCAGGCCCGCGCGCTTGGCGAGCGCCGCATCGATCCGGCCCTCGAGCGGGTGCGGGCGGCCGACCACCACCGCCCAGTAGGTCTTGACCGCGGCGCGCGAGCGGAACGCCGACGCCAGCCGGCTCGCCGCGCCAGGCGTGCGGGCGAGAAGCAGCACGCCGGTCGTGTCGCGGTCGAGTCGGTGCACGAGGCGGGGGCGTTCGTCGGAACCGAAACGATACGCATCGAGAAGGGCATCGAGGCTCTTCGTGATTCCGGGCCCGCCCTGCACCGGCAGCCCGAAGGGCTTGTCGATCACGATCACGTGGTCGTCGCGGTAGAGGACGAGCGCGTGCAGGTCCTTCACCAGATGCGGGTCGATCTCAACCTCGTGCCTCGGCTTCGGCGTGGAACCAAGCTCGCCGAGAGGCGGCACGCGCACCGCCTGTCCCGGTGCGAGGCGCGTGCCGGCCTCCGCGCGCTTGCCGTCCACCCGCACCTGGCCGGTGCGCAGGAGCTTGGCGAGCGCGCCGTGGGCGAGGTTCGGGTAGTGGCGGCGGAACCAGCGGTCGAGCCTGATCTCGGCCTCGTCGTCGGTCACCGTCCGTGTCGTGACGCCGCTCATGCGAGCCCCCGCGCGAGAAGAATGCCACCGACGCAGGCGGCGATGGACAGCAGTACCGATGCCGCGACGTAAACGGCGGCGTGCCATGGTTCGGCGCGCCAGAGCATCACGGCATCGAGCGAGAAGGCGGAGAAGGTGGTGAACCCACCGAGGAAGCCTGTGACGAGAAGCGGCCGCCAGAATGGCGGGATCAGTTCGCGCGAGAACAGTTCCGCGAGCAGCCCGATCGCGAGGCTTCCCGCGACGTTGACCGCGAGCGTTCCCCAGGGATAGGCGAGCCCGAGCCCGACGGTGCCGAGCGCGACGAGGTAGCGGCACACGGCACCCGCCGCCCCGCCCGACGCGACGGCGCCGAGCACGAGAGGAGAGAGCGGGTTCACGCCCGCCGACCCTTCCTCAGCCTGTTCCATTCCGCGAGCCGCTCGGCGATCGCGGCCTCGCGGCCACGGTTCGTCGGATTGTAGAAGCGCTGCCGGTCCATCTCCTCGGGGAAGTAGTCCTGCCCCGAGAAGCCTTCGTCGGTGTCATGGTCATAGGCGTAGCCCGCGCCATAGCCGAGCGAACCCATCAGCTTCGTCGGCGCGTTCAGGATGTGCTTGGGCGGCATCAGGCTGCCGGTGTCGCGCGCGCTCCTCATCGCCGCGCCCAGCGCCTTGTAGAGCGCGTTCGATTTCGGCGCGGTGGCGAGATGCACCACCGCCTGCGCGATCGCGAGTTCGCCTTCGGGAGAGCCGAGGCGCTCATAGGTGTCCCAGGCGGCGACGGCGGTGAGCAGCGCGCCGGGGTCGGCCAGCCCGACATCCTCGGACGCGAAACGTACCACCCGGCGAATGATGTAGAGCGGGTCCTCGCCCCCTGCGAGCATGCGCGCGAGCCAGTAGAGCGCCGCGTCCGGGTCCGACCCGCGCATCGACTTGTGCAGCGCGGAGATGAGGTTGTAGTGCTCCTCGCGGTCCTTGTCGTAGAGCGCGGCGCGGCGCTCGAGCACGCGCGCGAGCCCGGCCGGGTCGAGCGTTTCGGTCTCGCGCGGCAGGGCGAGGAGCTGCTCGGCGAGATTGAGCAGGTAGCGCCCGTCGCCATCGGCCATCGCGGCAAGGACGGATCGCGCCTCGGGCAGCACGGGAAGCGCCCGCCCGGCATGCGCCTCGGCACGCGCGAGAAGCGCCTCGAGCGCCGCCTCGTCGAGCCGCTTCAGGACGAGGACGCGGCAGCGCGACAGAAGCGCGCCGTTCAGCTCGAAGGAGGGGTTCTCGGTGGTCGCACCCACCAGCACGACCGTTCCGTCCTCGACATAGGGAAGGAACCCGTCCTGCTGGGCGCGGTTGAAGCGATGGATCTCGTCCACGAAGAGGAGTGTCGCCTGGCCGGCGGCTAGGCGCTTCCGTGCCTCGTCGAACGCCCGCCGAAGATCGGCAACGCCCGAGAACACCGCCGAGAGCGAGACGAAGGCGAGCCCGGCGGCTTCGGCAAGAAGCCGCGCGATCGTGGTCTTGCCGACCCCCGGGGGGCCCCAGAGGATGATCGAGGACAGCGAGCCCTGGGCGAGCATCCGCGTGATCGCGCCGTCGGAGCCGACGAGATGATCCTGCCCCACCACCTCGGAGAGGGAGCGCGGGCGCAAGCGGTCGGCGAGCGGGCGCCGTCCGTCGTCGCGCCTTGGGGTTTCGGGAGCGGCCTCGCCGAAGAGATCGGCCGCTGTGTCGTCCTTCGCCATGCGGCGCAGCATAGCCCGGGCAGCGTTGCGGCGTCAGACGCGGTAGAAGGCGGCTGCATTGTCATGGAAGGCGGCGCGGGCACGGTCGGGGCCAAGGATGCGCGCGATCAGCGCGAGATCGGCCTCCTCGAAGGGCCGCTGCGCGCGTGTCGACGGCAGGTCGGTCGCGGCCATCAGTGCGCCCGGCGCGGCATCGGCGAGTCGCCCCAGCGCATGGGCGACATCGAGCGACACGCGGCCGAACCCCGTCGCCTTCACCTTCACGCCGGCACGCGCGAGCTCGACCGTCGCCGGCAGCCCGGCCTCGGTCATGCCGAGATGATCGAGCGCAAGCCCCGCGGGAAGCGCCGCGAGAGCATCCACATGGGCTCCGAGCGTGGCGGCATCGGCATAGAGCTCGGCATGCAGCCCGAACCCCGCCGCACGCCGCGCATGGGCCAGCATGGCGGGCAGGCCGAATGCGCCGCCGCGGAAGAGGTTGAACCGGATGCCCCGCACGCCTGCGGCGGCAAGCGCGGCGAAGTCCTCCTCCCCCTGCCCCGGATGCGCCTCGGCCACCACGACGAAGCGCGGCCCGAGCACGCGGGCGGCGGCGAGCAGCGGCGCAGGGTCGGTCCCCTGCGTCGAGGCGGCCACCACCGCGCCGCCGACGACGCCGAGCGAGGCCGTGCGCACGCGGTACTGCTCCGCCGTGAACGGCTCGGGCACGAAGCCCTGGTTCCCGGGAAGCGGGAAGACAGGCTCGAAGATGTGCAAGTGCGCGTCGAACAGCATCGCGGCCTTGTGCGCCTCCGGGTCGTTCCGCGTAAGCTTGCGCAAAGTCCGGAGGAACGCCATGACCCGCCTGACCCGGCGCGCCGCCGCCGCCGCGCTTGTCGTGCTTCCCGCCCTCGCCGCCCGCGCGCAGGCCTGGCCTGCGCGGCCGATCCGCATGGTCGTTCCGTACCCGCCGGGCGGCGGGGCGGACACCACCGCACGGCTTCTCTCCGAGCCGATGAGCGCGATGCTCGGCCAGCCCGTCATCGTCGAGAACCGCGGCGGGGCGGGCGGCTCGATCGGCGCGGCAGAGGTCGCCCGCGCCGCGCCTGACGGCTACACCCTGCTGCTCGACGCGGGCGCGCATGTCGTGAACCCGTTCGTGCTGAAGGGCCTCGCCTTCGACTATGCCCGCGCCTTCGCGCCGATCAGCCAGGTCACGGTGCTGCCGCAGATCCTTCTCGTGAAGGCGGCACTTCCGGCGAAGGACATCGCCGAGCTCGTCGCGCTCGCCAAGGCGCGGCCCGACAGCCTCACCTATGGCTCATCGGGCAACGCCACCTCCTCGCATCTCGCCGCGGCGCTGTTCGCGCAACGGGCCGGCATCAGCCTCGTGCACGTGCCCTATCGCGGCGGCGGCCCTGCGGTGCAGGACCTCGTGGCCGGCAACATCGACATGCACATGGGAACCGTCTCGTCCTCGCTCGCGCTCGCCCAGGCGGGTCGTATCCGCGCGCTGGGGGTGACGACGCGCGAGCGCATCGCCTCGCTTCCCGACGTGCCGACGATCGCGGAGAGTGGCTTCCCCGGCTACGAGCTGAACGAGTGGAACGGCCTCTACGCGCCCGCCGGCACGCCCGAGCCGGTGCTCGAGCGCATCCACGCCGCAGCGATGCATGCGCTGGCGCAGGCGCCCGTGCGCGCGCGGCTCGACAGCCTCGGCGCCATGGCCGTCGGCTCTTCCCGAGCCGAGTTCGCGACCTACGTGACGACGCTGCGCGAGCGCATGGAGAAGCTCGTCGCCGACGCCAGGATCACCGTCGACTGACACCCGGGACCAAGAGGGAGAGACCGATGACTATCCACCGCAGGGGCTTGCTCGGCGCCGCGCTCGCCATGCCGTTCGTCGCGACGGCCTCCGCCCAGACCTGGCCTGCACGCTCGATCCGCCTCGTCGTTCCCTTCGCGGCCGGCGGCGCTGCCGACAGCGCGGCAAGAACGGTGTTTCCGCGCGTGTCGGAAATCCTCGGGCAGACCATCGTGGTGGAGAACCGCACCGGCGCGGGCGGCTCGATCGGCGCGGCCGCCGTCGCCCAGGCCGCGGCCGACGGCTACACGTGGCTGTTCGATGCCTCCTCGCACATCGTCAACCCGAGCCTGCTGCGCAACCTGCCCTTCGACTATGCGAGCTTCGTCCCCGTGTCGCAGGTCGCGTCCTTCCCGCAGGTGATCGCGGTGAAGGATGCCTTCCCCGCGCGCAGCCTCGCCGAGCTGATCGAGGCGGCGAAGGCGCGGCCGGGCGAGCTCAGCTTCGGCACGCAGGGCAACGCGACCGCCGGCCACCTCGCGCTCGAGCTGTTCCAGAGCCAGGCGGGAATCAAACTCACCCACGTGCCCTACCGCGGCGGGGCCGATGCGGCGCGCGACCTCGCGGCAGGCACGGTCGATGGCGTGCTGATCACCGCACTTTCCGCCGGGCCGATCGTGCAGTCGGGCCGGGCGCGGATGCTCGCGGTGACGGTGACGGAGCGGCTCGCCAACTGGCCTGCGGTGCCGACGCTGAACGAGAGCGGCTTCCCGGGCTTCGACATGAGCGAATGGGTGGGCCTCGTCGCGCCCTCGGGAACGCCTGCGCCGATCGTGCAGCGCATGTACGGGGCGGTGGCGGAGGTGCTGAAGGAGCAGCCGGTGCGCGAGCGCCTGGCCCAGCTCGGCGCCGTTCCCGTTGGGACAGACCCGGAGGTGTTCGGCCGCTTCCTGCGCGAGGGCCGCGGGACGATGGCCCGCCTCGTGCGCGAAGCCGGAATCCAGGCGAACTAGCCGTTTCCACTCGGGTGGAAACGCCTCTCTCCAGTCCTTGCGAGCATCTTCACGCATCCGGCTGGTTCCAGCCGGATGCGATCTGCTCTAGCTCCGCCGGAACGACCGCACGGCGAGCGCGGCGACGAGCAGGGCGGCAACGGCGGCGGTGAGCCCCGTCGCGTTGCCGCCGTTGCGGGCAAGCACCGCGACGAGCGCCCATATGACGGCGAGCGGATAGGTCGCGAATGGCCCGAGGCGGGCGATCACGGCAAGCGCCGTCGCGGTCGCCGCCGCGACCATGCCGGCAGAGAGCGCGGAGGCCGGGTCGGACAGCGCGTCGGCGCCGGCCGCGCGCAAGGCGGTCGCGATGTTCACGAAGGCCGCGACCGACACCCACCCGGCGAGAAGCCCGAGCGGGGCGGCGAAGAGCCACGCACGGTCACGCCGGAGCGGCAGCGGATAGTCCGACACGCGCGCGAGCGCCGCGATGGCGAGCGCGGCATTGGCGGCAAGCACGATGGCGGTGAGCCAGGTCGGGGCGCCGGCCTGGTAGATCGCGGCCCAGAGCGCGTTGCCGGCCATCGCCCCGGCGAATGGCCAGCCGGCGCGGCGTGCGAGCGCATCGTCGGCGTTCTTCGGCAGCGCCTGCCACACCGCGTAAGCGATGCACCAGGCGAAGATGGGTCCCCAGATCGAGAAGGCATAGCCCGCGGGGGTAACGGGGATCGGCCCCTCGGCGTTGGCGCGCTCGCCGATCTGGACGCCCCAGCCGAAAATCGCTGGCAGCGAAGGGAGCGTCGCCTGGGCGAGCGCGGCGGCGACCGTCAGCCCCTGGCGGAGCCGGTCGCGCGCGGAAACGGGGTCAGGCAGCGCCATGCCGTGCATCAGGTCGAGATAGGCGCTGCGGCCCGGGTTGGCGAGTGCCCTTCCGCACGGACGAGCCATACCGTGTGGCCACCGCAGCCCGGGTCCTCAGCGACGTGGGCGAGCACGCGGAACCGGTTCGCTGCGAGAAGCCGCCGATAGGCGGGCGGCGCGAGGCTCGCGTGGAACATCGGCTCGCCCGCGAACTGGCCGATCGCCTCACCGTGGCGCGGGCCGGAGGAGAACAGCAACACCGCGCCCGGCGCGGCGTGGCGGCGGAGCCTCGGGATCATCCGCCGCTGATCCGCGACGCTGAGATGGAACAGGCTGTCCCAGGCGAGGATGCCGTCGAATCGCTCGCCGAGCGCGAGGCGTCGCATGTCGCGCCTGAGCCAGTGGTGCTGCGGCAGGCGCAGCCGAGCCAGCGCGAGCAGCGCGGGTGCCGTGTCGATGCCGGTGATGCGACAGCCCGCCTTGGCCAGGTGCCGCGCGATCGGCACGGCCCCGCCGCAGCCGATGTCGAGGATGCGCGCGCCCTCGGGGTTCCTCGGAAGCGCGCCAAGGAACCTCTCGATCCAGGCACGCTCGACGAAGCCCTCGCGGCGCAGCGTCTCCCACGCGAGGCCGTGGCGGCGATAGAGGCCGACGATGCGGGACGCGTGGTGCTGCATGGGGTGGCGGAATGAAAAGGGGCGGCCGTGAAGGCCGCCCCGCTCAGTCGATGCGGGCTGCGCCCGCTCAAGCCTGGGGCTGCTCGCCCTCTGCCTCGGCGGCGACCTCGGGCGTCGGGCCGCTATCGATGCCCTTGGCGTCGCGGTCACGCTCGATCAGCTCGATCACCGCCATCGCCGCCATGTCGCCATAGCGGTACCCGGCCTTCAGGACGCGGGTGTAGCCGCCGGGCCGGGCCTTGTAGCGGTCGGCAAGCGTGCCGAAGAGCTTGGCCACGATCACGTCGTCGCGCAGCTGCGCATAGGCCTGGCGCCGGGCGTGCAGGCCGCCACGCTTGCCGAGCGTGATCAGCTTCTCCGCCACGGGGCGGAGCGCCTTCGCCTTGGGCAGCGTCGTAGTGATCTGCTCGTGCTTGATCAACGCCACCGCGAGGTTGCGGAACATCGCCAGGCGATGGGTGCTTGTGACACCGAGCTTCTTGTTGCCCATACGGTGGCGCATGACGCGTTACCTTCTCTCTTCGATCCGATCGCGAGCCGCTCAGTACGGCTCTTCGAGTTTCTTGGCGAGGTCCTCGATGTTCTCGGGGGGCCAGCCGGGAATCGTCATCCCCAGGCCAAGCCCCATCGAGCCGAGCACTTCCTTGATCTCGTTCAGCGACTTGCGCCCGAAATTCGGGGTGCGCAGCATTTCCTGCTCGGTCTTCTGAACGAGGTCGCCGATGTAGACGATGTTGTCGTTCTTCAGACAGTTCGCCGAGCGGACGGAGAGCTCGAGCTCGTCGACCTTGCGCAGCAGGTTGCGGTTGAACGGCAGGTCGTCCTTGCGGTCCTCGGCGCTGACCTGGCGCGGCTCCTCGAAGTTGATGAAGAGCTGCAGCTGGTCCTGCAGGATGCGCGCGGCGAGGGCGACCGCATCCTCGGGCCCGACGGTTCCGTCTGTCTCGACCGTCAGCAGCAGGCGGTCATAGTTCGTGACCTGCCCGACGCGGGTCGGCTCGACGCGGTAGGCGACGCGGCGCACCGGCGAGTAGATCGCATCGACCGGGATGAGCCCGATCGGCGCATCCTCGGGCCGGTTCTCGGCCGCCGGCACGTAGCCCTTGCCCGACTGCACCGTGAACTCCATGCCGAGCTTCACGCCGTCGTCGAGCGTGCAGAGCACGAGGTCCGGGTTCAGGATCTCGATGTCGTGGCCGGTCGAGATCTGCCCCGCCGTCACCTCGCCCGGGCCGGTCGCCGTCAGCGACATGCGGCGGGGGCCGTCGCCGTGCATGCGAAGCGCGAGCTGCTTGATGTTCAGCACGATGTCGGTGACGTCCTCGCGGACGCCGGGGATGGAGCTGAATTCGTGCAGCACGCCGTCGATCTGCACGGCGGTGACGGCGGCGCCCTGCAGCGAGGAGAGCAGGATGCGGCGCAGCGCGTTGCCGAGCGTCATGCCGAAGCCGCGCTCGAGCGGCTCCGCCACCACGGTGGCGACGCGGCTGGGATCGTGCCCGCTCTCGACTTCGAGCTTCGAGGGGCGGATCAATGACTGCCAGTTCTTCTGGATCACGGGTTGGCCTTTCGCCCTACGTTCCAGGGGTCCATTCCGGGGAGGGAGGCGCCTCGCCCCCCTGCCGGTGCCGCGCCGGCGCGGACCCGCACGCCGGCACGCCGGCCGGCCACGTGGGGCCGGCCGCGCTGTCTCGTCTCAGACGCGCCGGCGCTTGCGCGGGCGGCAGCCGTTGTGCGGGATCGGCGTCACGTCTTTGATCGCGGTGATGTTGAAGCCCACCGACTGGAGCGCACGCAGCGCGCTCTCGCGGCCGGAACCGGGCCCGCTGACCTCGACCTCGAGAACCTCCATGCCGTGCTCGCGGGCCTTCTTGCCTGCATCCTCGGCCGCCATCTGCGCGGCATAGGGCGTCGACTTCCGGCTGCCCTTGAAGCCCATCATGCCGGCCGACGACCACGAGATCGCGTTGCCCTGGGCATCGGTGATCGTGATCATCGTGTTGTTGAACGACGCGTTCACGTGCGCCACGCCGGAGGTGATGTTCTTGCGCTCCTTCTTCTTCGGGCGCGCAGCGGGCTTGGCCATGGTCGGTTCGGTCCTTCGGGTCGAGGTGTTCGGTCAGCGGCGCGGAAGCGCTACTTCGTGACCTTCTTCTTGCCGGCGATGGGCACCGCCTTGCCCTTGCGGGTGCGGGCGTTGGTGTGGGTACGCTGGCCGCGGACGGGCAGGCCCTTGCGGTGGCGCAGGCCCCTGTAGCAGCCGAGATCCATCAGCCGCTTGATGTTCATCGCCACTTCGCGGCGCAGGTCGCCCTCCACCTTGTAGGTGCGGTCGATCAGCTCGCGGATGCGGAGGATTTCCTCGTCGGTCAGCTGGTTGACGCGGCGATCGTCGGGGATCGACAGCGCCTCGCAGATCTCCTCCGCCTTCTTCGGCCCGATGCCGTAGATGTAGCGGAGCGAGATGACCACGCGCTTGTTCGTGGGGATGTTCACACCGGCGATACGCGCCACGACGGGTCACTCCATGCTCAGCGGCCAAGGCGGCACCGATGCCGCACCGGCCAAACAGCCAATCGGTCCGCCCGATCGGGCGAACCCTCCAACCACCCCGGCCCGTTCCTGGGCCGAGGCCCAGGCGCTGCCGGAAAAGCAAGCGCAAACGGCGGCCTCCCCGAGGGGGGCCACCGAAGGCGCGGGACTATAGCGACGGTCCCGGCCCTGTCAACCACGCCGGAGCGGGAGCAACCCCCGCGCCGGAGACATTCCACCCAGGCTCAGCCCTTCCCATTCAGGACCGCCGCGATCGAGCGGCTCACGCTGTCCATGTCGGCCATGCCGTCGACCGTCTTCAGCCGCCCCTTCGCCGCGTAGTAGGGCAGGAGCGGCGCGGTCTGGCGGTGATAGGCGTCGAGCCGTGCGGAGACGGTCTCACGCCTGTCGTCGCTTCGGCGGACGAACTCGGTTCCGCCGCAGGCATCGCACACGCCCTCGACCTTCGGCTTCCTGAACTGGTCGTGATAGCCCGCACCGCAGCTCTTGCAGGTGAACCGCCCGGCGATGCGCTCGACCAGCGCCGCGTCGTCGACCTTCAGCTCGATCACCGCGTCGAGCTCGAGCCCGAGCGAGCCGAGCATGGTGTCGAGCGCCTCTGCCTGCGGCACGGTGCGGGGGAAGCCGTCGAGGATGAAGCCGTTGGCGCAGTCGGCCGCCTGCAGCCGGTTCGCCAGCATCGCGGTGATCATCGCGTCGGGCACGAGCTGGCCCGCTTCCATGATCGCCTTCGCCTCGCGCCCGATCGGGCTGCCGGAAGCGACCTCCGCGCGCAGCATGTCGCCAGTGGAGATCTGGGCGAGGCCGTGCTCGTCCTGGAGACGCTTGGCCTGCGTACCCTTTCCGGCCCCCGGGGGCCCGAGCAGGATGAGGTTCACCGCCGCGTACCCCTCAGCTTGGCTTTCTTGATCAGGCCCTCGTACTGGTGCGCGAGCAGGTGGCTCTGCACCTGCGCGACCGTGTCCATCGTCACGGTCACGATGATCAGGAGGGAGGTGCCGCCGAAGTAGAAGGGCACGCCGTAGCGGGCGATCAGGAACTCCGGCAGGAGGCAGATCACGACCAGGTAGAGGGCGCCGACGGTCGTCAGCCGCGTCAGCACGTAGTCGAAATACTCCGCCGTGTTCTGGCCCGGCCGGATGCCGGGGATGAAGCCGCCGTACTTCTTGAGGTTGTCGGCCGTTTCGTTCGGGTTGAACACGACGGCCGTGTAGAAGTAGGCGAAGAAGATGATCATCGCCGCATAGAGGATCATGTACAGCGGCTGGCCGTGCGCCAGAGCCGCCGTGATCGGCTGCAGCCACTCCGGCCCGCCATCGGCAGAGAAGCCGGCGATGGTCACGGGCAGGAGCAGGAGCGACGAGGCGAAGATCGGCGGGATCACGCCGGCGGTGTTCAGCTTCAGCGGCAGGTGCGTCGAGTCGCCGCCGAACATGCGGTTGCCGACCTGGCGCTTGGGGTACTGCACCACGATGCGCCGCTGCGCCCGCTCGATGAACACAACCGCGGCGATGACGGCCACCGCCATCACCAGCAGGAACAGGATCACGAAGGTGCTGATAGCGCCCGTCCGCCCGAGCTCGAGCGTTCCGGCGAGCGCGGAGGGGAGGTTGGCGACGATGCCCGCGAAGATGATCAGCGAGATGCCGTTGCCGACGCCGCGCGCCGTCACCTGCTCGCCGAGCCACATCAGGAACATCGTGCCGCCGACGAGGGTGACGACGGCGGAGAAGCGGAAGAACAGCCCCGGATCCATCACCGCGGGGCCGAGGCTGCCGCGCACGCTCTCGAGACCGACCGCGATGCCGTAGGCCTGGACCGTGGCGATCACCACGGTGAGGTAGCGCGTATACTGGTTGATCTTCTTCCGCCCGGCCTCGCCCTCCTTCTTCAGGGCCTCGAGCGTGGGCGAGGCGGCCGACATCAGCTGCATGATGATGCTGGCGGAGATGTACGGCATGATGTTCAGGGCGAACACGGTCATGCGCCCGAGCGCGCCGCCCGTGAACATGTCGAACATGCCGAGGATGCCGCCGCCATGGCTTCGGACGAGCTCGGCCATCACCCCGGCATCGATGCCCGGGACGGGAATGTAGGTGCCGATGCGATAGACGATGAGCGCGCCGAGGGTGAACCAGAGCCGCTTCTTGAGCTCCGTCGCCTTGGCGAAGACGCCGAAATTCAGGTTCGCTGCAAGCTGTTCCGCGGCCGAGGCCATGGGGTCCTTCCGCCTATCTGAGCGCTATGCCGCCGCGAGGGTGCGCGGCGGTGAGACCCTGCAATGGCAGGGCCGGAACAATCAAGCGGGCGCAGCAGGCGCCCATGCCGGTGCGCCGCGCCGTCCGTTCAGCCTTCCGCCGGCTCGGCGGCCTGTGGCACCGTGACCGATCCGCCAGCCTGCTCGATCGCGGCGATCGCCGCGGCCGAGGCGCCGGAAACTGAGATCTTCACCGCCTTGGTGATCGAGCCGACGCCGAGCAGGCGCACGCCCGCAACCTTGCCCTTGCGCACGAGGCCGGCCGCGCGCAGCGCCGCCTCGTCGATCGGCTGCGAGACGTCGAGCCTGCCGGCCTCGATCGCCGCCTCGAGGCGGGCGAGGTTCAGCGGCGAGTAGATCTTGCGGTTCAGCGGGTTGAAGCCACGCTTCGGCAGGCGGCGATAGATCGGCAGCTGGCCGCCCTCGAACCCGTTCAGCGCCACGCCCGTGCGCGCCTTCTGGCCCTTCACGCCGCGGCCGGAGGTCTTGCCCTTGCCGCTGCCGATGCCGCGGCCCACCTTCCGGAACTTCTTCCGCGCGCCTTCGTTGTCGCGCAGTTCGTTGAGCTTCATCGTCTCTCTCCTGCCCTCCGCCCTCACGGGCGGAAGCGCCTGGCCGCAGGCCTCAGCCCGCGACCTCTTCGACCTTCACGAGATGCGCCACCTTGCGGATCATTCCGCGCACCGCCGGGGTGTCCTCGAGCTCACGCGTGCGGTTGAGCTTGTTCAGCCCAAGCCCGATCAGCGTCTGCTTCTGGTCCTCGAGCCGGTTGATGCCGGACTTCACCTGCGTCACGCGGACGCGCTTGCCCACCTCAGGCATCTGCAGCCTCCTTGACCTCTGCCGGCGCATCGCGGCGGCCGAGGAGATCGCTGACCTTCTTGCCTCGACGTGCCGCGACGGCGCGCGGCGAGCTCATCGCCTTCAGGCCGGCGAAGGTCGCCTTCACCACGTTGTGGGCATTGTTGGTGCCGAGGCTCTTCGCCACGACGTCGCCCATGCCCATCGTCTCGAACACGGCGCGCATCGGGCCACCGGCGATGATGCCGGTACCAGCCGGAGCCGCGCGCAGGACCACGCGCCCGGCACCGAAATGCCCGACCACGTCGTGGTGCAGCGTCCGCCCCTCGCGCATCGGCACGCGGATCATCGTGCGCTTGGCCTGGTCGGTCGCCTTGCGGATCGCCTCCGGCACCTCGCGCGCCTTGCCGGCGCCGAGGCCGACGCGTCCCTTCTTGTCACCGACCACCACGAGGGCGGCGAAGGCGAAGCGACGACCACCCTTCACCACCTTCGCGACGCGGTTGATCGCGACCAGCTTGTCGACGAGCTCGTCGCCATCGCGGTCGCGCTCGCCGCCGCGCTCGCGGCCGCGGCCGCCTTCCCTCGGTTCACGTGCCATCGTGCCCTGCCCTTCGCGCCGCGCGCTCAGAAGTCCAGGCCGCCCTCACGGGCGGCATCAGCCAGCGCCTTGACGCGGCCGTGATAGAGATAGGCGCCCCGGTCGAACACGACCGCGGAAACGCCTGCCGCCTTCGCCCGCTCGGCCACCAGCTTGCCGACCGCCGAGGCGGCCGCCTTGTCGGCGCCCGTCTTCAGCGCCTCGGCGAGCGAGGGGTCCCGCGACGAGGCGGCGGCCAGCGTACGGCCCTCCGCATCGTCGATGACCTGGGCGTAGATGTGCTTGGAGGAACGGAACACGGACAGCCGCGGCCGCCCACCGCCCTTCTGCCGGAGCTGGAAGCGCAGACGCTCCTTGCGCCGGTCCTTGAGATCGAGCTTCGTCGCCATGGCTACTTCTTCTTCCCCTCCTTCCGGAGGATCGTTTCCGTCTCGTACTTGACGCCCTTGCCCTTGTAGGGCTCGGGGCCGCGGAAGCCGCGGATCTCGGCGGCCACCTGGCCGACGCGCTGCTTGTCGATGCCCTCGACCTTGATCGAGGTGGGCTTCTCGCAGGTGATCTTGATGCCCGCGGGAACCGGATAGCGCACCTCGTGGCTGAAGCCGAGGTTCAGCACCAGCTCCTTGCCCTGCACCGCGGCGCGGAACCCCGTGCCGTTGATCTCGAGCGACTTCGCATAGCCCTGGCTGACGCCCTTAACCATGCCAGCGACGAGGCTCCGCGTCGTGCCCCAGAGAGTACGGGCGCGGCGCTCGCCGGTCTTCGGCGCGAGCACGACCTTGTTGCCTTCGACGGAGGCGCTGACCTCCTCCGACAGCGGCAGCTTCAGCTCGCCGAGCTTGCCCTTCGCCGTCAGTACGCCGTTGACCACGGCCACCGACACGCCGGCGGGAAGCTCGACAGGATACTTGCCTACACGCGACATCGACTTTGCTCCTCCCGCGCGATCAGAACACGCGGCACAGGACCTCGCCGCCGACATTGGCGGCGCGGGCCTCGGCCTCGCTCATCACCCCGCGCGGGGTGGACAGGATGGAGATGCCGAGGCCGTTGTAGACGCGCGGCAGCTCCTTGATCTTCGAGTACACGCGGCGCCCCGGCGTCGAGACGCGGGTGATCTCCTTGATCACCGGCTCGCCCTCGGAATACTTGAGCTCGATCTCGAGCTCGCGCACGCCGGTGCGGATGTCCACCACCTTCCAGTGGCGGATGAAGCCCTCGCGCTTCAGCACGTCGCAGACATTGGCGTGCAGCTTGCTCGCCGGCGCACGCACGACGCTGCGGCGGCTGCGCTGCGCGTTGCGGATACGGGTGATCATGTCACCAAGCGGATCGGAAATCGCCATCGTCGCTGTTCCTGTCCCGCAGTTCTACCAGCTTGCCTTCACCATGCCGGGGATCTGCCCGGCAGAGGCGAGCTCGCGCAGCGCGATGCGGCACAGCTTGAACTTACGATAATTGCCCCGCGACCGGCCGGTGAGCTCGCAGCGGAGCCGCACGCGCACGGCGGCGCCGTTGCGCGGCATCTCGGCAAGCTTCAGCATCGCGGCGAAACGCTCCTCGGGAGAAGCGTCCTTCTGCTTCACAACCGCCTTGAGAACGGACCGCTTGCCCTGGTCGCGCTTGGCCATGCGCTCCCGCTTGCGGTTCCTCTCGACTGCAGACGTCTTGGCCATTCAGCACATCCTCCAGAACCTGCCGGCACGCGCCGGCGGTTTTCCGTGTTCAGTTCGTGAAAGGAACCGAGAAGGCCTTCAGCAGGGCCTTCGCTTCCTTGTCGGTCTTGGCCGAGGTGCAGATGACGATGTCCATGCCCCGCACCTTGTCGACCTTGTCGTAGTTGATCTCGGGGAACACGATCTGCTCCTTCAGCCCCATGGCGAAGTTGCCACGGCCGTCGAAGCCCTTGCCCGAGATGCCGCGGAAGTCGCGCACGCGCGGCAGAGCGATCGTGACCAGGCGGTCGAGGAACTCGTACATCCTCGCCTTGCGCAGCGTCACCTTCGCGCCGATCGGCATGCCCTCGCGGATCTTGAAGCCCGCGATCGCCTTCTTGGCCTTCGTCTTCACCGGCTTCTGGCCGGAGAGAAGCGTCAGCTCCGCGACGGCGGCGTCGAGCTTCTTCTGATCGGCCGCGGCCTCGCCGACGCCCATGTTGATGACGATCTTCTCGAGCTTCGGAACCGCGAAGCGGTTCTCGTAGCCGAACTCCTCCGTCAGCGCGGGACGCACCACGCTCTCGTAGTGCTCCTGCAGGCGCGGCTTCGCCTTCGCTTCCTCAGCCATCCGTTCCTCAGGCATCGATCACCTCACCCGACGCGCGGGCCACACGGACCTTCTTGCCGTCCTCGAGAACCTTGAAGCCGACACGCGTCGGCTTGTCCGACTTCGGGTCGACGAGCATGAGGTTCGACAGGTTCACCGCCGCCTCCTTCTCGATGATCCCGCCGGGGCTGCCCATTCCCTTCGGCTTCTGATGCCGCTTGGCGATGGCAACGCCCTGCACCACCGCGCGGTTCTCGGTCGGGATCACGCGCAGCACCTCGCCGCGCTTGCCCTTGTCGGCGCCCGAGATCACCTCGACCCGGTCGCCCTTCCTGATCTTGGCGGCCATGGCTCAGAGCACCTCCGGTGCGAGGCTGATGATCTTCATGAACTTCTTTCCGCGCAGCTCGCGCACCACCGGCCCGAAGATGCGCGTGCCGATGGGCTCCTGCTGCTTGTTGATCAGCACCGCCGCATTGCGGTCGAAGCGGATCGCCGAGCCGTCGCCGCGGCGCACGGGAAAGGCGGTGCGGACGATCACCGCATGGTGCACGTCGCCCTTCTTCACCTTGCCGCGGGGGATCGCCTCCTTGACGGAGACGACGATGACGTCGCCGACCGAAGCCGTGCGTCGCTTCGAGCCGCCGAGCACCTTGATGCACTGAACGCGGCGCGCACCGGAGTTGTCGGCAACCTCGAGATTGGATTCGACCTGGATCATCGGATGCTCCTCAGGCCCCAGGCTGCGCTGGCGATTGCTCGGCCGGCGCCGCGCCGATCGCGGGTGCGACACCCGCGCCGTTGCGCTCGATCACCTGCCAGGTCTTCCGCTTGGAGATCGGGCGGCACTCCTCGATGCGCACCACGTCGCCCTCCTTGCAGAGGTTCGCCTCGTCATGCGCGGCGTACATCTTCGAGCGCCGGATGAACTTCTTGTAGATCGGATGCATGACGCGACGCTCGACAAGCACCGTCACGGTCTTGTCCATCTTGTCGCTGATCACGCGGCCGGTCAGAACGCGCTTCGGCATCTTGCCCCGTCCCCTTCAGTCAGGCGCCCGCGGCGGCAGCGCCGCCGGCGGACTTGCCGCCCGCGCGCTTCTCAGCGCCGAGCAGCGTCTTGATCCGCGCGATGTCGCGCCGCACCGCACGGATGCGGTTCGTGCTCTCGAGCTGGCCCGTCGCCCTCTGGAAGCGCAGGTTGAACTGCTCCTTCCGGAGACCGAGCAGCATGTCCTTCAGCTCGTCGGGCGACTTGGCCCGAAGATCGGAAGCCTTCGTCATCGCTTACGCCTCCAGCCCGATGCGGGCGACGACCTTGGTGCGGATCGGCAGCTTCGCCGCCGCGAGCGCCAGCGCCTCGCGCGCGATCTCGCCCGACACGCCGTCGAGCTCGAACATGATCCGGCCCGGCTTCACCCGCGCCACCCAGAACTCCGGGCTGCCCTTGCCCGAGCCCATGCGCACCTCGGCCGGCTTCTTCGACACCGGCACGTCCGGGAAGATCCGGATCCACACGCGGCCCTGGCGCTTCATCTGGCGGGTCAGCGCGCGGCGGGCGGCCTCGATCTGACGCGCGGTGATGCGCTCAGGCTCCAGCGCCTTCAGCCCGTAGCTG
This sequence comes from Elioraea rosea, assembly GCF_007644105.1. Classification (GTDB taxonomy): domain Bacteria; phylum Pseudomonadota; class Alphaproteobacteria; order Acetobacterales; family Acetobacteraceae; genus Elioraea_A; species Elioraea_A rosea. The sequence goes on from NZ_VFAC01000048.1 coordinate 18,736, forward strand.
CCGAAGTTCAGCTGTGTCCCGCCCTTGGCCTCGCCGTGGATCCGGCCCTTGTGGGCCTTGCGCCACTTCGTCTTCTTCGGCTGCAGCATGTCTCTCGCTCCGGGAGGCCGTTGCCGGCCTCCCCCTTCCCTTCACCTGATCAGCGCTGCGGCGCCTGCTCGGCCGCGCGCTTGTCCACGGCCAACGGGTCGTGGGCCATGATCTCGCCCTTGAACACCCACACCTTCACGCCACAGGTGCCGTAGGTCGTCTTCGCCGTGGCCGTGCCGAAATCGATGTCGGCCCGCAGCGTGTGCAGCGGCACCCGGCCCTCGCGATACCACTCGACACGCGCGATCTCAGCCCCGCCGAGGCGCCCTGCGCAGTTGATGCGGATGCCCTGCGCGCCAAGCCGCATGGCCGACTGAACGGCACGCTTCATGGCGCGGCGGAAGCTCACGCGCCGCTCGAGCTGCTGGGCGATGTTCTCGGCCACCAGCACCGCCTCGATCTCCGGCTTGCGAATCTCGACGATGTTGAGGTGGACCTCGGATCCGGTCAGCTTCGCCAGCTCGCTGCGCAGCTTCTCGATGTCCTGGCCCTTCTTGCCGATGATCACGCCAGGCCGCGCGGCATAGATCGTCACGCGCGCCTTCTTGGCGGGACGCTCGACGACGACGCGCGCCACGCCGGCTTGGCTGAGCTTCTCGCGCAGCACCTTGCGCAGCTTGAGGTCCTCATGCAGCAGCGCTGCGTAGCTCTTGTCCGCGAACCAGCGGCTGTCCCAGGTGCGGTTGACGCCAAGCCGCATCCCGATGGGATTGACCTTCTGCCCCATCTCAGCGGGCCCCCTGCTCTGCGCCTTGCGGCCGTTCACGCACGACGATGGTGATGTGGCTGAACCACTTCTCGACACGGGCCGCACGCCCGCGACCACGCGCTTGGAAACGCTTCATGACCACGCTGCGCCCGACCGTCGCCTCGCGCACGACGAGACGGTCCACGTCGAGGCTGTGGTTGTTCTCGGCATTGGCGATCGCGCTGTCGAGCACCTTGCGCACCTGCTTGGCGATGCGACGCTTCGAGAAGGTGAGCGCCGCGCGCGCCTGCGCTGCCGGAAGACCGCGGATCATCTCCGCGACCAGGTTCAGCTTGCGCGGGCTGACGCGGATGTTGCGTGCGATCGCCTGCGCCTCGGTGTCGGGGAGCCTGCGCGGGTGTGCCTGCTTGCCCATCTCAGCCCCGCTTCGCCTTCTTGTCGGCCGCGTGCGACGTGAACGTGCGCGTCGGCGCGAACTCGCCAAGCTTGTGGCCGACCATGTTCTCGTTCACCTGCACCGGGATGAACTTGTGCCCATTGTAGACGCCGAAGGTCAGGCCGACGAACTGCGGCAGGATCGTCGAGCGGCGAGACCACGTCTTGATGATCTCGTTGCGGCCGGAGCCACGTGCGGCCTCGGCCTTGGTGAGGAGGTAGCCGTCAACGAACGGCCCCTTCCAGACGCTGCGGGTCATGGCGTGCTCAGCCCTTCGTCGCGTTGCGCCGGCGGATGATGAGCCGGTCGGTCTGCTTGTTGTGACGCGTCTTGGCGCCCTTGGTCGGCTTGCCCCACGGCGTGACCGGGTGGCGGCCGCCCGAGGTGCGGCCCTCGCCGCCGCCGTGCGGGTGGTCGATCGGGTTCATCGCGACGCCGCGGTTGTGCGGGCGGCGGCCGAGCCAGCGCTGGCGGCCGGCCTTGCCGATCTGGACGTTGCTGTTGTCCGGGTTCGACACCGCACCGACCGTCGCCATGCATTCGCCGCGCACCACGCGAAGCTCGCCCGAGGACAGCTTGATCTGGGCGTAGCCGGCATCCTTGCCGACGAGCTGGGCATAGGTGCCGGCCGCGCGTGCGAGCTTGCCGCCCGCGCCGGGCTTCATCTCGATGTTGTGGATGATCGTGCCCACCGGGATCGCCGCCATCGGCATCGCGTTGCCCGGCTTGATGTCCGCGCGCTGACCCGACACCACCGTGTCGCCGGCGCGAAGCCGCTGCGGCGCGAGGATGTAGGCGAGCTCGCCATCGGCGTACTTCAGCAGCGCGATCCAGGCCGTGCGGTTCGGATCATACTCGAGCCGCTCGACGGTCGCCGCGACGTCGAACTTGCGCCGCTTGAAGTCGACGACCCGGTAGCTCTGCTTGTGGCCGCCGCCGCGGAACCGCACCGTCGTGCGGCCGTGGTTGTTGCGTCCGCCCGAGCTCGACTTGCCGACGGTCAGGCCCTTCACGGGCTTGCCCTTCCAGAGCTCGGAGCGATCGACCAGCACCGTGCCGCGAAGGCTCGGCGTGACCGGCTTGAATGTCTTGAGCGCCATCGTTCCCGCTCCTGCCTCAGGCCAGGCCGGTCGTCAGGTCGATGGAGAAGCCGGGTGCGAGCCGCACCATCGCCTTCTTCACGTCCGAACGCTGGCCGGGACGGCCCTTGAACCGCTTCGTCTTGCCCTTGGCGACCAGCGTGTTCACGGCGGCGACCTTCACCCCGAACAGGCCCTCGACGGCCTGCTTGATCTCGGGCTTGGACGCGCCGACCGGCACGCGGAACACCACCTGGTTGGCGGCCGACATCGCGGTCGCCTTCTCGGTGATCACCGGGCTGCGGATGATCTCATACATCCTCTCGCGCGAGATCGGGGCGAGCCGCCCCGCCGCGCGCTGCTGCGACTGCGCACTCATGCCCGCTTCTCCTCAACACCGAGCCGTGCGGCCAGCGTCTCGAGCGCCGCCCGCGTCACCGCGAGCACGTCGTGGCGCAGGATGTCGTACACGTTGGCGCCGATCGTCGGCAGGACGTCGAGGCCGGGGATGTTCCGTGCCGCGCGCAGGAACCGCGCATCGACCTCCGCGCCGTCGATCACCAGCGCAGAGGACCAGCCGAGCGCGGCAACCTGCTTCTTCAGCGCTGCCGTCTTGCCGTCCTCGCTGGCTGCCGCCTCGAGCACCACGAGCTTGCCCTCGGCCTTCTTCTGCGACAGCGCAGAGATCAACCCGAGCCGGCGCACCTTCTTCGGCAGGTCGTAGCCATGGTCACGAACGACCGGGCCATGCACCACGCCGCCGGTGCGGAACTGCGGAGAGCGCAGCGAGCCCTGGCGGGCCCGGCCGGTGCCCTTCTGCTTGTAGGGCTTCTTGGTGGTGCCGGAGACCTCGCCCATGCCCTTCACCTTGTGGGTGCCGGCACGGCGCTTGGCGAGTTGCCAGTGCACCACGCGCGCCATGATGTCGGCGCGCGGCGCGGCACCGAACAGCGCCTCGGGAAGGTTGATCTCGCCGGCCTTCTGGTTGGCGAGCGTGATCACGTCCTGCTTCATCGTCGCGTTCTCGTTCTCAGGCATCTCAGGCTCCCGCCTTCGTTGCCGCGGGGAACGGCGCCTCGGCCGGGCGCGCGGCCTTCACGGCGTCGCGCACCAGAACGTAGGCCCCCTTCGCGCCCGGAACCGCGCCCTTCAGCATCAGGAGGTTCCGCTCGGCATCGATTCCGGCAACCTCGAGATTCTGCGTGGTGACCTGCTCGACGCCGAGATGGCCGGCCATCTTCTTGTTCTTGAAGGTCTTGCCCGGATCCTGTCGGTTGCCGGTCGAGCCGTGCGAACGGTGGCTGACCGACACGCCGTGCGTCGCCTCGAGGCCGCGGAAATTCCAGCGCTTCATCGCGCCCGCGAACCCCTTGCCCTTCGTCGTGCCGGTCACGTCGACCTTCTGGCCCTTGACGAAGTGCTCGGCGCTCAGCGTCGCGCCGATCTCGGGAAGCGCGTCCGCCGCGGCGCGGAACTCCACCACCTTCGCCTTCGGCTCGACCTTCGCCTTGGCGAAGTGCCCGCGCTCGGCCTTGCCGACATTCTTCGGCTTGGCACGCCCGATGCCGAGCTGGACGGCGGTGTAGCCGTCCTTCTCCGCCGTGCGGTGCGCGACCACCCGCACGTCATCCATCACCAGCACCGTGACGGGAACATGCGTCCCGTCCTCGGTGAACAGCCGGGTCATGCCCAGCTTGCGTGCGATCACACCCGTGCGCATCGCCCCGCCCTCAGAGCTTGATCTCGACGTCGACGCCGGCGGCGAGGTCGAGCTTCATCAGCGCATCGACCGTCTGCGGCGTCGGGTCGACGATGTCGAGCAGCCGACGATGGGTGCGGATCTCGAACTGCTCGCGCGACTTCTTGTCGACATGCGGCGAGCGGTTGACCGTGAACCGCTCGATCCGCGTCGGCAGGGGGATCGGGCCCCGCACCTGCGCACCCGTCCTCTTCGCGGTGTTGACGATCTCCCGCGTGCTGTTGTCCAGCACGCGGTGATCATACGCCTTCAGGCGGATGCGGATATTCTGGTTGTCCATCCTCTTTCCGCGTGGAGGAGCGCCCCGGCCCGGGGCGCTCGCGCGCGGCCTTCCTTCTCGCGTGTCTTACGCCAGTCTCACTGAACGATCTTCGTCACCACGCCGGCGCCGACGGTGCGTCCGCCCTCGCGGATGGCGAAGCGGAGCCCCTCGTCCATCGCGATCGGCGCGATCAGCGCAACC
>NZ_VFAC01000049.1 GCF_007644105.1 Elioraea rosea
TGCCTGGCGCGGCACGGCGGGAGCAGGGGCCTGCGGCGCGAGCGTGCGGGACGCTGCGCGCGGGGGGGGCGCGTCGGCCGCGGTGCCGAGCCGCGAGACCGGCGCATCCTCGAGCGCCTCGTCGACGCCCCAGGCGTGCTGCAGCACCAGCGCGGCTGCCAGCGCGTCGCGCAACTCCCTCTCCATCGCCTCAGCAGGAGGCGAAGATGCGCCCTCGCGCAAGGGGCGGCATGGCCCTATGTGTCGGGAAGCAAAGGCCGGGAAGGGGAGAGCGCATGGACCGCGAGGCGATGGAGTATGACCTGGTGATCGTCGGCGCCGGCCCCGCGGGCCTCGCCGCAGCCATCCGCGCCAAGCAGGCCGCCGCCGCCGAGGGGCGGGAGATCTCCGTCTGCGTGCTCGAGAAGGGCTCCGAGGTCGGTGCCCACATCCTCTCCGGCGCGGTGTTCGAGCCGCGCGCGCTCACCGAGCTCCTGCCCGACTGGCGCGAGCTCGGCGCGCCGCTCGAGACCAGGGCGCAACAGGACCGCTTCCTGTTCATGACCGCGAAGCGCTCGTTCCGCCTGCCGACGCCGCCGCAGATGCACAACGAGGGCAACTACATCATCTCGCTCGGCCAGCTCTGCCGCTGGCTCGCGCAGCAGGCCGAGGCGCTCGGCGTCGAGATCTATCCGGGCTTCCCCGCGAGCGAGGTGCTGATCGAGGACGGCCGCGTCGTCGGTGTCGCGACGGGCGAGCAGGGCGTGGCGAAGGACGGCACCCGCAAGCCCGATTGGCAGCCGGGGATGGAGCTCCGCGCCCCTTACACGCTGTTCGCCGAAGGCTGCCGCGGCTCGCTCACCCGCGGGCTCGAGACGCAGTTCGGCCTGCGCGACCCCGACAGGCCGCAGACCTACGGCATCGGCATCAAGGAGCTCTGGGAGGTGCCGGCGGCCGTGCACAAGCCGGGGCTGATCGTCCACTCGATTGGCTGGCCGCTCACTTCCGACACCTATGGCGGGTCGTTCCTGTACCATTGGGGCGACAACCTGATGAGCTACGGCTTCGTCGTCGGACTCGACTACCGGAACCCGCATCTCTCTCCGTTCGACGAGATGCAGCGCTTCAAGACCCACCCCGAGATCGCACCCTATTTCAAGGATGCGCGACGCGTCGGCTATGGAGCCCGCGCGCTGAACGAGGGGGGCCTGCAGGCGATCCCCAGGCTCGTCTTCCCCGGCGGGGCGCTGATCGGCTGCGGGGCGGGGTTCCTGAACGTGCCGAAGATCAAGGGCAGCCACACGGCGATGAAGTCGGGGATGCTCGCCGCTGAGGCGGCCGTTGCCGCGCTCGGGCAGGAGGCGCGGCCGGCGCTGCTCGATGCCTATCCGCGCGCGCTCGAGGCCTCCTGGGTGTGGGAGGAGCTTTCCGCCGCGCGCAACATTCGCCCCGCCTTCGCAAAGTGGGGGCTCTGGGGCGGGCTCGCCTATTCCGGGCTCGACACCTACCTGCTTCGCGGCAAGGCGCCGTGGACCCTTGGCCACCACAAGGACCACGAGAGCCTGACGCCGGCCGCCGATGCGCCGCGGATCGAGTATCCCAGGCCGGACGGCGTGCTGACCTTCGACCGCCTGTCCTCGGTGTTCCTCTCGAACACCAACCACGAGGAGGACCAGCCCGGCCACCTGAAGCTGACCGACCCTTCGCTCGCCATCACCGTGAACTGGCAGCAGTTCCGCAGCCCCGAGACGCGCTACTGTCCCGCGGCGGTGTACGAGATCGTTGGCGCGGAGGAGGGCAGGCCGGCGCTGGTGATCAACGCGCAGAACTGCGTGCACTGCAAAACCTGCGACATCAAGGACCCGCGCCAGAACATCACCTGGGTGCCGCCTGAAGGGGGCGGTGGGCCCGTGTATGCGACGATGTGAACCCGCTGATGCTGGTGGATATGGCCGGGGGCGGACTTGTGCGATAGGGTTGCGGCGATGATGCAGTGCGGCACCGACCGGACGGACGGGAACAGCGCGCGCGGTCCCGGCTCGGGCGCGCGCCGCGGCTTCCGCCGCATCGCCCTTCTTCCCCTCGTCCTGCTTGCCGCCTGCGCCTCCGGCGTTCCGTCAGGCGATGTGCCGGACACATCGAGCCCGCGGAAGGCGGGTCATTTCCGCCCCTCGGGGATGTACGGCGCCTACCTCGCCGGCCGCCTCGCCGCCTCGGAGATGGATACGCGGGTCGCGGCCGAGCAGTTCGCCCGCGCGCTCGAGGCAGACCCCAACAACCCCGAGCTTCTGCAGCGCGCCTTCCTCGCCGCCCTCGCCGATGGGCGGGATGCCACGGCGCTCGCCCGCCGTGTCCTTGCGCGCGACCCGCAGGCGCTGATCGCCAACCTGACCATCGCGGTGGCGGATGCGAATTCCGGCCGGTTCGACCGGGTGGACAGCAGGCTGCGCGCCCTGCCGCGCCAGGGCGCGGGACAGCTTCTCCAGCCTCTTCTGCTTGCCTGGGCGCAGCTTGGCCGCAACCAGGCCGACCAGGCGATCGCGACGCTCCGTCCGCTCACCGAAGGCGTGCGCTTCCGCTCCACCTTCGCCATCCATGCCGGGTTGATCGCCGAGCTCGCAGGCCGGCCCGCCGAGGCGGAGCGCTACTTCCGCCTCGCGCTCTCCGAAGGCGGCGGGCAGAGCCTGCGTCTTGCCGAGATCGTCTCCGGCTTCGAGGCGCGCCAGGGCAGGCCGGACGAGGCGCGGCGGATCCTGCAGGACCTGTCTGCCGCGAACGACGATGTCGCGATGGTCGAGGCGCGCCTCTCGGCCGACATCACCCGCCGCGCGGTGCGCGACGTGCGCGACGGCATGGCGGAGGCGCTTCTCGGGCTGGCCGGCGCGCTTCGCCAGCAGGAGGCAGGCGAGTTCGCGCTGCTTCTCCTGCGCCTCTCGCTCTCTCTCCGACCGGATTTCGCCCCCGCCTCCATCCTTCTCGCGGACGTGTTCGAAAACGACCGACGCTACGATGCCGCGGCAGAGGCGCTCGCCTCCGTCTCCTTCTCGAGCCCCTATGCGCCGATGGCGCAGATGCGCGCCGCCATCCTGCTCGACAGGCAGGCCCGGACCGATGCAGCCGTCGCCGGGCTCGACAGCCTCGCCTCCGCAAACCCGGCGCGGCCCGAGCCGCTCGCGCGCATGGGCGACATGCTGCGCAGCCGCTCGCGCTTCTCCGAGGCCGCTCGCGCGTATGACCGCGCGATCGCCCGCCTCGGTGCGCCCGACCGGCGGCACTGGCCGCTCTACTACGCGCGCGGCATCGCGCATGAGCGTGCGAAGGACTGGCCGGCCGCGGAGCGCGATTTCCTCACCGCGCTCGACCTCGCGCCCGACCAACCCTACGTCCTGAACTATCTCGGCTATTCCTGGGTCGAGCAGGGTCGCGAGCTCGACCGCGCGCGGCGCATGATCGAACGCGCCGTCGAGCTCCGCCCGCATGACGGCCACATCGTCGACAGCCTCGGCTGGGTGCTCTACCGGCTTGGCGACTATCGCGCGGCGGTGCGGTGGCTCGAGCGTGCCGTCGAGCTCGAGCCGCGCGACAGCGTCATCAACGACCATCTCGGCGACGCGTACTGGGCGGTGGGCCGCCACGCGGAGGCGCGGTTCCAGTGGCGCCGCGCGCTGCATCTCGGCCCGGAGCCAGGGGCGATCGCGAAGATCGAGGCGAAGCTGCGCGACGGAATGGCCATGCCTGCGGCCGTGATCGCGGGACCGACGCCGGCCACCACCGCCACGCCGGGGCTGCCTCCTGCCGCCACACGCTGAGGCCGCCGCCGCCGAGGCGGCGCCGGCCAAGCTGAACCTCTTCCTGCACGTGACCGGACGGCGGGCGGACGGCTACCACACGCTCGACAGCCTCGCCGTGTTTGCCTCCCTGGCCGACCGGCTCGAGGCGCGCCGGGCCGATGCCCTCACGCTGTCCGTCACCGGCCCCTTCGCCGAAGCGGCCGGGCAGGGGGCGGACAACCTCGTTCTTCGCGCCGCCCGCGCGCTCGATGCGGGGAGGGGCCGCGGCGCAGCGCTCGCGCTCGACAAGCAAATCCCCGTCGCAGCCGGGCTCGGCGGCGGGTCCTCCGATGCCGCCGCCACGCTTCGGCTGCTTGCGCGCCACTGGGGCGTCGCCCCGGCTCCGCCGTCGCTCGCGCTCACTCTCGGTGCGGACGTTCCGGTGTGCCTCGCGCACGGGCCCACGCGCATGGGCGGCATAGGCGAGGTGCTTTCGCCCGCGCCGGCGCTTCCTGACGGCTTGGGCCTCCTTCTCGCCAACCCGCGCCTGCCGCTCGCCACCCCCGCCGTGTTCGCCGCACGCGAAGGACCGTTCGACGCCCCCGCGGTGCTGCCGCCGCGCTTCGCCGATGCCGCCGATCTCGTGGATTTCCTCGCCACCACACGCAACGGGCTCGAGCGCGCCGCGATCACGCTCTGCCCTGCCGTCGCGCAAGTTCTCTCGGCCTGTGCGGCGCTCCCGGACGCGCTTCTCGCCCGCATGAGCGGTTCGGGCCCGACCTGCTTCGCGCTCTTTCCGACCGCCGCCAAGGCCGGGCAGGCGGCAGCGCTGCTCGCACGCCGCGCGCCCGCCTGGTTCACCTGGGGCGGTGGGCTTTACCGCGAGGGGCAGAGCATCCTATAGCCCGGGGCCGGCTGGGGCGTCGCCAAGCGGTAAGGCAGCGGATTTTGGTTCCGCCATGCGGAGGTTCGAATCCTCCCGCCCCAACCAGGCCGCACCGCGGCCGGGGGATTTGGGCGATGCTTCGCGCCTCACCTTCGCTGGGCAGGAAATGCCAAGGTGGCGGTTAAAGGCCTATGATTCTAAGAGCAATCGACTGTAAATTCATAGGTTTTTATTGAATCTATTCACGTATTCATCGCGAGGATTTCTAATAGACGGGTGATCTAATACCTCTAATATGCTCCAAGCTGGTAAAACGCACGTCATTCCACTCAGACCATAAATAATAGATTTTTTCGAAATAAGCGGTACACTTCCTTCATAATTGCCCGAAGGACTGCCTGGAGCCGTGGTGATATCCCATATTTCTGAAAATTGTCCAAAATGTATTCCTAAAAACATTAATAGATTGGTTCCTGCCATCAGAAACGCTCGCTCGTTACCTTGTCCTAGGCGCTGCTCTAAATCGTATCCTGGAGTTCTGTAAATAAATACAGGAGAACCCGAATATCCTGTTCTGAAATGCAGATCAATACAGAAACAATGCTGTTCTATGTTTAGTTTTGGCTGCAAAATTGGAGTCGGCATTACGCTGATATAACCAAACCGTACAGATGGACTATTTACTGCAGAACCAAAATGATTTATAAATCTACCAATCATGAATACCTCATCTCCAGGTCCAATGTTGTCTGATTTGATCTGCTCTTTTGTTATAAAACTTGCTGGACAAGGTAATGCCGCGATGTCAAGCGGCGCAGTGCTGTTCCTCATCGGGGCCACTGCAATATCAAGCCGCGGATCAAACAACCAATCTTCTGGACCGAGGTCTATTATTTCGATTCCTCCGCGTTTGGTTTTCGCTCTTATTCTCTTATTACAGAGTATCCTCCAGTACATGCAACGTGCCAATTTGTTATAAAATACGGAAATGTAAATCCCTTGTAATCATAATGAACAAAAAAGCACGTTCCGCCAAACGGGCCTCCATGCTCTGCATCTTCTTTGCTCTTGTAAAGAAAGCAAACAGATCTAAGCATCATTGGTGGTATTTTTGGCATTACGTTTATCCTTATTATGCCGCAAAATGAGTCGCTCTATACTGCCGCTGCTGGGGCATATTTCATGTTTCCAAGAGTCAGGCCGTCCCGACCATCCCCGCCAGCCGCTTGGTCTGGGCCACTGCGTCCGCCGCGTGGTGCATGTAGTGGCCGGCGAGTTCCATGATCATCGTCGTCTCGCGCGCGAGGCTCAGTTTCGGCAGCAGCGCCTCGAACGGCGTGTCGCCCCAGCCTGGCGGGGCGTGCAGGTCGCCCGTGCCGTAGGCGAGCTTCTCCGCCTTGCCCCAGGTGCGCACCGTGTCGAGGCGGCCGAACTGGTCCTGCAGGTGGATGTGCACGATGTGCGGCGCCATCGCCGCGAGCGTCTCGCCGAGATCCTGCTGGCGCAGCGTCGCCATCATGTAGGCGTGGCCGATGTCGAGCGTCGCGCCGACGGCGGGGTGCCCCACGGCGGCGACCTGCGCGGCGAGCCCGAACGCATCATGCGTGAAGGGAAGCGAGGGAAGCGGCGGCAGGTTCTCGAGCGCGATGGTAACGCCGTGCCGCTCGGCATGCTCGGCAAGCCCCGCGAGGCTCTCGACCTCGAGCCGCCTCAGCCGCGCAAGCTCGGCCTCGGGCAGGGGGGCCGTCCAAACGCCCCCGTGCACGACGAGACGCGTAGCACCGAGCGCGCCGGCCGCCTCGATCATCGCCGTGCACACCGCGCGGTGAAGCTCGATATGCGCCTCGTCCATGAAGTTGGTGCCGAGCGGCCCGTGCGCCGTGTAGCGCAGAGGATGTCGGCGGGTGACCGCCTCGATGGCGCGCAACTCCGGCAGGTTCAGCCGCCCCCCGGCGACGACGAACATGTTCTGCAGCGACAGCTCCGCGATCTCGCACCCCGCCTCGGCGAACCGGCCGAGCTCAGCGTCGAGGCCGGCGATGTCGCCCGCCGCGCTCTCGGTCGAAAGCCCCACGCCAGCGATCACAGCACCCATCGGTTCGTCCTCCATCCACCGCAGCGATATCGAGGGCGCGATAGCGGAGGCGGGCGGTGCCGTCCATGACGGAACCGTGTCGTTGCGCTTCCGTCAGGGAACCAGCCAGCTCGCCTCCTGCCCGCCCGTGGCCCAGTCATAGAGCGCGCGGCGATGGCCGGCGGAGGCGAGGAACAGGAACTCGAGCCGCGCGATCGCGACGGTGACGGCGACGAAGGCCTCGCGCCCCGCCTCGGGCCCCTCGCCGGCTTCGGCAAGCGCCGTGGAGGGGTCGGGCACCTTCGTGCCGGGCCCCTGCGCGAGGCGATAGCACACGCGGCTGAACGGGCGGGTGCGGGCCCAGGCCGTGGCGGCGACCTCGTCCTCCCGGTGCACCGTCGCCCGGCCCCAGAGGCGGATCTGGATCTTCGCTGCCGGATTGTAGGCATGCACGGCGATCCGCGGGTCGGCCTCGAGCTCGGCGACCTTCCTGCTTCGCGCATCGGTGTGGAAGCGCATGCGGCGTGCCGAAGGTTCGGCCGCGCGAAGCACCACGGTGCGCAGCTGCGGTGCGCCGTCGAGCCCCGCGGTCGCGACGGTGATGGTGTGGCAGGGGTGGCGGCGATCGGCCGCGCCGCGGACGAGCTGGGCCCAGCCTTCCGCGAGGGTGCCTGCGAGATCGTCGTACCAGGGGGGCAAAGGTGCGCTCATGCGTCACAGACTGGCCAAGGGTGGGGCGATCCCGCAACCCCGCAATGCGCCGCTTTTCCTGGCCATCGGGGCGATGCGCGTCGTAGAGCCCGGCGATGACGGTGCGCAACCCGCGCGATGCGGTGCGCGAGGAGGTGCGCGCGACCGCCACCCTCGCCTGGCCGATCGTGCTGACGAACCTGGCCCAGATCGCCATCACCACGACCGATGTGGTGATGATGGGCTGGCTCGGCCCGGATGCGCTCGCGGCCGGCACGCTGGGCGCGAACCTCTACTACGCCTTCTTCGTCATTGGCCTCGGCCTCGCCATGGCGCCGCCGCCGGTGATGGCGCAGGCCCTAGGCCGCCGCCGCCATGCTCTGGCCGAGGTGCGGCGGGCGCTTCGCATGGGGCTCTGGCTCGTGGCACTTGCGATGATCCCCGTCATGGTCGCGCTGTGGTTGGCCGAGCCGATCCTGCTGGCGCTCGGGCAGATCCCCGCACTTGCCGCCGAGGCCGGCTCCTACGTCCGGGCGATGATGTGGGGGCTGATCCCCTTCCTCTGGTTCATGGTTCTCAGGGGCTTCACCGCCGCGCTCGAGCGGCCGCGGCCCGCGCTTGTCGTCTCGCTCTGCGGCATCGCGTTCAACGCGTTCTCGAACTGGGTACTGATGTTCGGCAATCTCGGCGCGCCCGCGCTCGGGCTCGTCGGCGCCGGCATCTCCTCCTCGCTCTCCGCGATGCTGATGTGCCTCGCGCTGGGGGCGATCTGCGTGCGCGGCGCGGCGTTCCGGCGCTACGCCATCCTCGGCCGCATCTGGCGCCCGCACTGGCGGCGGCTCTCGGAGCTCGTGCGCATCGGCCTGCCGATCGCGGGCGCAATGGGCTTCGAGGTGACGGTGTTCAACGCCGCGGTGTTCCTGATCGGGCTGATCAGCGCGCGCGAGCTCGCCGCCCACGCCATCGCCATCCAGCTCGCCTCCGTCACCTTCATGGTGCCGATGGGCATCGGCCAGGCCGCGACCGTGCGCGTTGGCCTCGCGGCGGGGGCGGGCGATGCGGCCGGCGCGGGGCGCGCGGGGTGGGTGGCGCTCACGCTCGGCGTCTCCTTCATGGCGGCGATGGCGACGCTGTTCCTCACCATCCCCGGCCTCTTCGTCGCGGGCTTCCTCGACATGCGGGCTGAGGGGGCGCCAGAGGTGGCGGCCTATGCCGTCACGCTTCTCGGCCTAGCCGGCCTGTTCCAGGTGGCCGACGGCGCGCAGACGATCGCTGCCGGCGCGCTGCGCGGCCTCGAGGACACGCGCGTGCCGATGGTGTTCGCGGGGCTCGGCTACTGGGTGTTCGGCCTTCCCACCGGTGCTGCGCTCGCCTTCCTCGCTGGCTGGGGCGCCTACGGCGTGTGGGTCGGCTTCGTGGTCGGGCTCGCGATCGTCGCGGTGCTGCTCGTCCGCCGCTGGGCGCGTCGCGAGAGGCTCGGCCTCGTGCCGCGCCGGCACGTCGGGACGCGCGCTCAGTCGGCCAGCGGGTCGGCCGGCGAGGGCTCCTTCCGCGAGTACTCCATGGCGCAGAACCCGCCGCCCTGATAGCGCTCCGTCACCGGGTTGCCGGATGTCTTGCCCGAGAGCTGCCCCGCGAACACGTCCGCCGTGTCGGCAGGCGCCCAGCCGATACGGCCGCGATGGTCGCGCCGCCACCAGGTGCGGCTGTTGTCGGATGCGCCCCAGATCACGGCGTGGCCGGTCTTTTCCGCCACCGTGCACCGATGCACGAGCCGGCAGAGATCGGCGAAGGACAGCCACGTCGAGAGCATGCGCGCATCGATCGGCTCGGGAAACGAGCTGCCGATGCGGAGGTTGACGTTCTCCACCCCGTGCTTGTCCCAGTAGAGCCGGCCCATCAGCTCGCCATAGGCCTTGGCGAGGCCGTAGTACCCGTCGGGACGGAACGCGCAGTCGGCGTCCAGCGTCTCGGTGCGCTCGTGGAAGCCGATCGAGTGGTTCGAGGAGGCGAACACCACGCGCGCGCCCTCGCGCCGTGCCGCCTCGTAGACGTGGTAGAGGCCGCGGATGTTCGGCCCGATCACCTCCTCGAACGGCTTCTCCACCGAGACGCCGCCGAAATGCAGGATCGTGCCGCAGCCTTCCGCGAGCCTGAGGATCGCCACGCCATCCTCGAGATCGGCCCTGGTGAAGCTCGCGTTCGGGGGCAGCGGGTCGGGGAAGGGCGCGATGTCGGTGAGCCTCAGCGTCAGCCCTTCCTGGCTCAACGCGCGGGTGAGCTGGCGGCCGAGCGCGCCGGAGGCGCCGGTGAGAAGCACGGGCTTCGTCGTCATCGCATCGGTCTCCTTCAATCGGCGAAAAGCGGGACGGGCACGCCTGCGGTCGGCGACCGCATCACGAACAGGGCGCCGAGAAGCGGATGGTCGCCCACCGCGTCGGCGCCGAGCGGGTGGCGCAGGCTCGTCCAGAACACCGTCCGCATGTCGGGGCCGCCGAAGCAGGGCATCGTGACGCCCGGGCAGGGAAAGGGCTCGGAGGCGATCAGCGTTCCGTCGAGCGCGAAGCGGTTCAGTCGCCCCACGCGGACGCCGGCGGACCAGTACACGCCTGTCACGTCCATCGCCGCGCCATCGGGGCGGCCGATGCGGTCTCCATCTGGGGTATGGATGCGCCGGCGATTCGTAGCTTCTCCTGTCGCCGGGTCGAGGTCCCACGCGTCGATCCAGGGCGCGCCGCTGTCGGAGTGGATCATCGTGCGACCATCGGCCGTCCAGGCGATGCCGTTCGAGGTGTAGAGCCCGTCGGTGATGCGCGACCAGGCGCCGTCGGCCGTGAGGCGATAGAGCGAGCCTGTCGGCTGGCGCGGGTTTCGGTCATCCATGGTGCCGACCCAGAACGCGCCGTCGGGGCCGATCTTGCCGTCGTTGAACCGGTTGTAGCCAGGTTCGGGCCCAGGCTTGCAGAGCGGCGAGATCTTTCGCGCGCGCCAGTCGTACAGCACGATCTCGTGTCGCAGCGCCACCACCCACTTGCCGGATCGGCAGAGCCCGAACGAGCCGACCTCGGAAGGGAAGTGCCAGGTGTTCAGCACCACGCCCTCTGGCGAGACGGCGGTGATTGTGCAGCCGATGATGTCGCAGAACAGAAGCCTGTTCTGCGCGGCATCCCACACGGGGCACTCGCCGAGCGCTGCGCGAAGGTCGGGGTTCAGGACGGCGATGTCTGTCATGGTCAGTCCAGGCTGCGGATGAGGTTCCTGGCCGCGAGCGCGGCAATGGCGAGAGGCTCGGCGAGGCCGGCCGCGACCTCTGCGAGGATCGCGGCTTCGGCCTCCTGCACACGCGCGAGCGCCTCGAGCGCCTCTGCGATGCGGGCGGCGGGAATGACGACGACGCCATCGCGGTCACCCACCACGATGTCGCCGGGGTGCACCGTGACGCCGCCGCAGACGACCGGCAGGCCGACCGTTCCGGGGCCGGAGCGGGCGCAGCTGTCGGGCGTGACGGAGGCGGCAAACACGGGAAGCCCGACCTGGTCGAGCCCGTCGAGATCGCGCACCGCGCCGTCGGTCACGAAGGCCGCGACGCCGCGGTTCCTCGCGATGCCTGCCACCACGTCGCCGCAGATCGCCGCGTCGGCGAACCCGTCCGCCGCGGCGACGATCACGTCACCCGGTTCGGCGATCGAGAGCGCGCCCATCACCGCGAGGTTGTCGCCCGGCCCGCAGAAGCAGGTGAGCGCGACGCCGGCGAAGCGCTGCCGCGCCGACACGACCGGCTTGATGACGGGCCGCATCGCCGCACGCCCGCCGAGCGCATCGGCGAGGTTGCCGGTGGGCGCGGCGCCGAGCCTCGCCATCGCCTCCCTGTCGGGGCGGGCGAAGCCGCGGCGGATGGCAAGGAGCGGAGGGTCGTCGATCACAGGTCCTTCTCCGTCGTGGTGCGGACGGTGCCGCGCGCAAGCACGTCGGGCTGAAGCGCGAGCCCCAGGCCCGGGCCGGGCGGGACGGTTACGCGACCGTTCTCGACGACGGGAAGCGCCGTGACGAGGTCGCGATACCACCCCGACCAGTAGGCCCGCACGCTTTCCATGAACACCGCATTCGGCAGGTTCAGCGCGAGATGCGTCGAGGCGGCGAACACCACCGGCCCGGTGCAGTCATGCGGCGCGACGGGGCGCTGATGAGCTTCGGCAAGCGTGCCGATCTTCTTTGCCTCCGAGATCCCGCCGCACCAGCCGAGATCGAGCATCACGTAGTCGACCGCGTCGGCACGGAGGATGTCGAGGAACTGCGCGCGCGTGGCCAATATCTCGGATGCGCAGATGGGCAGGCCGGACATCCGCCGATAGTCGGCGAGCGCCGCGGGGTCGGTCATCTTGATCGGGTCTTCCATCCAGAACGGATCGAATTCCCGCATCGCCCGCGCGATGGTGAGCGCGGCCGTCACATCCCACATCGAGTGGAGCTCGACCATCACCTGCATCGCCGTGCCCGACGCCTCGCGGATCTGGCGGAAGGGAACGAGCGCGCGGTCGATCTCGGCGGGTGTGATCATCTGCCCGTTCGTCGCCCCCGCGAACGGGTCGAACGGCCAGATCTTCATCGCCCCGATGCCCATCTCGAGAAGCGAGAGCGCAAGAGCCCCGGCATCGCGCGAGAAGGCGATCTGGTCGTCATAGGGGCCGGTGGCGGTCTCGGATCCGGCGACGGCGCGGCGTCCGCCGCGTGCGTTGTAGAAATAGCCCGCGCAGGTGTTGTAGGTCGCGATCGAGGACCGCGTCGCCCCGCCGAGCAGGTCGACGATCGGGCGCCCCGTCGCCTGGCCCGCGATGTCCCAGAGCGCGATGTCGACGGCAGACGCCGCACGCATCTCGGTGCCGGAGGAGCGGAAGCCGATATAGGGGCGCGCGAGGTCCCAGGCGATCGCGTCGATGCGCGAGGGGTCGGCGCCGATGAGCTTCGGCGCGATCTCGGCATGGATGTGCGCCTCGACGCCGGCCGCACCCCGGAAGGTCTCGCCAAGGCCGATCAGCCCCTCATCGGTGTGCAGGCGAAGCCAGAGGATGTTGTCGTACGGCGGGAGCCGGACCGTCTCGACGGCGGTGATTCTCATCCGGCGTAGCCCAGCGCGATGCGCGGCAGGGCGAGCGACATCGGCGGCCAGTAGGTCGTGATCGCGAGCGCGACCAGTATCGCCCCCCAGAACGGCCAGATCGTCTTCACCACGCTTTCTATCCGCACCTTGGCGATGGCGCAGCCGACGAACAGGCAGGCGCCGACCGGAGGCGTGGTCAGCCCCAGCCCGAGGTTCATCATCATCACCATGCCGAACTGGACCGGGTCCATGCCCATCTGCTGCGCGACGGGCAGGAAGATCGGCGTGCAGATCAGAATCAGCGCCGCCATGTCCATGATCGCGCCGAGGACCAGAAAGGCGATGTTGATCATCAGGAACACAACCCAGGGCGTATCCGAGATCGACTGCATCGCCTCGAGCAGCTGTTCGGGGACGCGATGCAGCGCAAGCAGCCACGCGAAGGCTGTGGCGGAGCCGACGAGGATCAGCACCATCGACGTCGTCCGCACCGCGCCGGCAAGCACGGTGACGAAGGACTGCCAGGTCAGCCCGCGATAGACGAGGAGGGTCACGAGAAGCGCCCAGCATGCGCCCGCCGAGGCACTTTCGGTGACGGTGAAGACGCCGGAGAGAACGCCGCCGAGGATGATCACGGCCGTGGCAAGGCCGGGGATCGAGAGGATGAACGCCTTGGCGAGCTTGCGGAACCCGCCCCAGGGCTCAGCTGGGTAGCCGCGCTTGAGCGCGACCACGTAGGCGCAGACGGCGAGGCTGAGGCACATCAACACGCCCGGCACAACGCCGGCGAGGAAGAGCGCGCTCACGGACACGCCGCCGCCGGCGGCAAGCGAGTAGAGGATCATGTTGTGCGACGGCGGGATCATGATGCCGGCGATCGAGGAGGTGATCGTGACGTTCACGGCATAGTCGGTGTCGTATCCCTTCTTCTTCATCATCGGAATCACGACCGAGCCGAGCGCGGAGACATCAGCCACCGCCGAGCCGGAGATGCCGCCGAACAGCATGCTGTCGAACACGTTCATCACGCCGAGCCCCCCGCGCAGCCAGCCGAACGCTGCGGCGGCGAGGTCCACGAGGCGCTGCGCGATGCCGCCATGCAGCATCACCTCGCCCGCGAAGATGAAGAACGGGATCGCCAGCAGCGAGAACACGTTCATGCCGCTCGTCATCTGCTGGAAGGCGACGGCGAGCGGCACGCCTTCCCACACGAAGCCTGCCACCGCGGCGATGCCGAGGCTGAAGGCGACGGGAATGCCCATCAGCAGCGTCGTGAAGAACGTACCGAACAGGATCAGGAGCGACATCGATCAGTCCAGGCTGTGCGCGTGCTGGCCGAGCGGATCGAGCCCTGCCGCGCGGCGGAGGAGATGCTCTGCCGAGAACACCGCGGTGAGCGTCCCGCAGATGACCAGCGGAACGTATTGCAGGCCTTGCGAGAGCCCGATCAGCGGAATCTTGAAGCTCCACATCGCCTCGGCCAGGGAGTTTCCCCAGACCGCCATGATGATGCCGAAGCCGAGCATCAGCAGGTCGCAGACAACCCGCACGACGGTGCGGGGACCGCGCGGGAGGGCCGCGAGCACGAACTCCACCGCCATGTGGAAGCGCTCGCGCACGCCCACGGCAGCGACGGGCAGGGCCACGAACAACATGGCGAGAAGCGCCGCGCGCTCGACCCAGGTGGGCGTGTCGTTCAGCACGTAGCGGCCGAATACCATCCAGCCGGTGATCGCGACGAGCGCGACCAGCGCGAGCCCGGCGAGGCCAATGACGACGCGCGCGACAACGTCGAGCAGTGCGGAGAGCGCGGCGACGGCCGATTTCATCACCGCGCTCCCCGTCAGCGGATCACTGCACCGCGCGGATGCGGTCGACCAGTGCCTTCATGTTCGGCGCGCCGGCATACTTCTCGTAGAGCGGCGCCATCAGCTGCTGCCACGGGCCACGATCGGTGATCTCGGTCACCGTCACGCCGGCGGCGACCACCTTGTCGCGGCTCGACTTCTCGCGCTCCGCCCAGAGCTGGCGCTGGTAGGCCGAGGCCTCGCGCGCGGCGGTGCGAAGGATCTCGCGGTCAGCCGGGCTCGCGCGGTCCCATCGCGGCTTGGCGACGACGACGATCTCGGGCACGTTCGAGTGCTCGGTCGTCGTGTAGAAGCGCGCGACCTCGAAATGCCGCTGGCTCTCGTAGGAGGGCCAGTTGTTCTCCGCCCCGTCGATCACCCCGGTCTGCAGCCCGGTGTAGACCTCGCCGAAGGGAAGCGGCGTGGCGTTGGCGCCGAGCGCGCGGATGAGATCGACCCAGAGATCGGAGGTCTGCACGCGGATCTTGAGGCCCTGCATGTCGGCCGGCGTGCGCACGATGCGGCGCGTGTACATGCTGCGCGCGCCGGCGTCGAACCATGACACCACCACCATGTTCAGCCGCGCCTCGATCAGCTTGGCGAGCTCGTCTCCCACCTCGCCGTCGACCGTCTTGTGCACGTGCGCCACGTCACGGAAGATGAAGGGCAGCGTCAGCACCTGCGTCTCGGGAACGAGGTTGTTGAGCGGCGAGAGGTTGAAGTTCGCGAAGTCGATCGCGCCGAGGCGGAGCTGCTGGATCGCCTCGTCCTGCTGGCCGAGCTGGGCGGAGTGGAAGGTGCGCATGCGGATGCGGTTGTTCGTCCGCTGCGCGACGAGCTCGGCCCAGCGGTCGAGGCCGCGGCTGTTGGGATAATCGGGCACATGGATGTTCCAGCCGCGCCATTCCTGGGCGGCGAGCGGCGCGGCGCTGATGAGCAGGGCCGCGGCGGCAGCGAAGGCGCGGCCGGCAATGGTCCTCTTGGACATCGTTTCCCCTCCGGTTTATCGGCCCTTCGGAACGGGCCGGTTGAAGACGAGACTGACACCTGATACATCAGTTGGCAATGACCTCGTTGGAGAAGAAGCGGGGCAGGGGGAAACGCGACAGTCTCGCGCCGGCTGACGATGCGCTGCCGGTTGCCGAGCGTGTGTATCGCCGCCTGCGCGACGCGATCGCCTCCGGAGAGCTGCCGCCCCGCGGCAGGCTCTCCGAGCGGGACCTCTCCGCGACGCTCGGCGTCTCGACGAGCCCTGTGAAGGCCGCGCTTGCCCGCCTCGAGGCGGAGGGCATGGTCGTCACCCAGCCGAGGCGGGGAACCTGGGTCGCCTTCGCGCCGGAGAAGCTCGCCGAGATGGGGCTGATCCGCGCAGCGCTCGAAGGCGTCGTCGCGCGGCTTGCCGCGGCCCGCATCACCGAGGCGCAGCTCGCTGCCCTTCGCGGCATCGTCGCCGAGCTTCGCAAGGCGACCGAGGCGCACGACACCGCCACCCTCGTCGAGGCGAACGAGCGCTATCACACGCTTCTCGTCGAGGCGGCAGACAACGTGTTCCTCGCCAACGCCGTCGGCGCGCTGCGCGGCTACTATCTGATGACGCAGCGGCGCATGCGCACCGTCCCGCTCGAGCCCCGCAAGGCGCAGGCCGAGCACGAGGCGATCCTCGCCGCCCTGGTCGCGCGCGACGGTGCTGCGGCGGAGGCGGCGATGCGCGCGCACATCGCGCGCACGGTCGAGACGCTCTGGGCAGAGGATCTCGCGCGAACCGCGCGCAAGGACTGACAGCCCGGCTCAAGCCGCGGCGCGCGCAGCATCCTGGTCGAGCGCGGCGGCGATCGCCGCTTCGAGAGCTGCGCGGCCGAAGGGCTTGGCGAGCATCGGCCCGTCCGTCTCCGCCGGGCGGTCCTCGCCTGTGTAGCCCGAGGCGTAGATCACCGCGATGCCCGGGATCCTCTCGCGGATGGTCCGCGCAAGCCAGAAGCCGTCCACCGGCCCGCCGAGGATGATGTCGGTCAGTAGCAGGGCGGGAGGCGGGTCGAGGCTGTCGGCCAGAGCGAGCGCCTGCTCGACCGTTGCGGCCTCGTGCACAGCGTAGCCGGCGGAGGTGAGGATGCGCGCCCCGGCAGCGCGGAGCCCGGGCTCGTCCTCGACGAAGAGGATGCGCTGCCGCGCCCCGGCCGCGGAGGGGCGGAGTGGCGGCTGCGGCGCCGGTGCCGCCTCTGCCGGTTCGGCGGCACGGCGAAGCCAGAATGTCACGGTGGTGCCGCGCCCGCGCGTGCTCTCGATGCGAAGCTCGCCGCCTGCCTGGCGCACGAAGCCCTCGACCATGGCGAGGCCGAGCCCGGCCCCCCTGCCGCTGCGCTTGGTTGTGAAGAAGGGCTCGGAGGCGCGACGCAGCACCTCCTCGGTCATGCCCGTCCCGCTGTCCGCCACGCTGATCTCGACATGGTCGCCCGCGGCAAGGCCAAGCGCGCCGGCTTCTGCGCCTGCGAGCGTCACCGCCCGCGCAGCGATCGCGATCGGCCCGCCATCCGGCATCGCATCGCGCGCATTGATGGCAAGGTTCATCACCGCCGCCTCGAACTGCGCCTCGTCCGCTTCGGCATGGAGCCGCCCGGGCTCGAGGGAGATCGCGAGCGTGACGCGACGGCCGAGGCCGCTTTCGAGCATCCGTTCGAGACGCGCGAAGGTCGCGGCGAGGTCGATCACCCCGCCGCGCGAGGGCTGGTTCCGCGCGAAGGCCAGAAGCTGCGCGGTGAGCTTCGCCCCCTGCGCCGCCGCCATCCGCGCACTGGCCGCGCATTCCCGCGCCGTCGCGTCGGTCGCGCAATCGGCGATCAGGTCGAGGTTGAGCTGCACGACGCCGAGCAGGTTGTTGAAGTCATGCGCGATGCCGCCCGTAAGCTGGCCGAGTGCGGCGAGCTTGCCCGAGCGCGCGACGCGCTCCTCGGCCTGCTTGCGGTCGGTGATGTCCTGGCACACGCCATAGAGCCTCAGCGGCTTGCCCGATGCGTCGCGCGTCACCCGCGCCTCGACCCAGAGCCAGCCTGTCGTTCCGTCGCCGCGGCGGATGGGGATATCGGCCTCCGCCCCGCCCTCGGCGTTGACCTTGCGGCACACCTCCCGCAACGCGGGCAGCTCGTCGGCGTCGACGAGGCCGAGCAGACCCTCCTTCGTCGTCGGCACGGCATCATCGGCCAGGCGAAGGAGACCCGGCACCTCCGGTGACCATTCGAGCTTCTGGCGGACGAAGTCGAACTGCCAGGCGCCGAGATCGGCGACGCGCCGCGCCTCGTCGAGCTCCGCCTCGACATGGCGCTGGTGCGAGACGTCGAGCGTCATGCCGTCGTAGCGGAGAAGCGTGCCGTCCTCGTCGCGCACGGGTCGCGCGGAGATGCGGTGCACCGCCTCGCCGCCCGACGCGGTGCGGATGCGGTATTCGACGGCGACGGCCTCGGGGCTCGCAGCGAAGGCGTCGCGCACCCGTGCCCGGTCCTCGGGGTGGATCAGCTCGAGCGCGGCGAGACCGTTCTCGATCAGGAACGACGCACGGTAGCCCGTCATCCTCTCGATCGACGGCGAGAGGTGCAGGAACCGCATCATGCGCGCATCGAAGCTCCAGAGCGCGATGTCCATCCTGTCGGCGATCTCGTCGGAGGCCTGCGCACGCGCGGCGACAGTGCGGGCAAGCCGTGCCTCCCGCCGCGTGGCGAAGCGTGCGAGCAGGGCGAGCAGCGCGGCTGCCGCGCAGACGAGAATCGTGACCGCGGCGATCGCGTGCACGCTCCGCTCCCACGGTCCGAGCACGATGGCGCGCGGGCGGCTCACCGTCACGACGAGGTCGAAGCCCTCGACGGGTGCGCTTGCGGTGAGCTTCGCGCCGGGCAGGCCGGCGCCCCAGCTCAGCCGCTCGGCGAGCACCCTGCCGTCCTTGCGCGCCAGCGTGACCAGATGGCCATCCGCCAGCGCAGGGGCCACGAGCAGCTTGCCGGGTCCCTCGAGCGGAATGGCTGCCTCGATCGCACCGGCGAGATGGTTGCCGTCGAGCAGGGGACGGGAGATGACGACGACGCCTGGACCTCCGCCCTCTGCGGCAGAGGCGCGTTCATGCCGTGGTCCGATCATCGTCCCGGAAGGATGGGAGCCGGCGAGCAGGCCGATATTGGAGAGAGCCGAGACCTCGCGGTCGCGCCCGAACGTGTGCACCGCCCTGGCTGCCGCGACCACCCAGCCGTGGTCGTCGACGACCATGAGGACGGCGACGCTCGGGAAGCTCTCGAGCTCGAGGGAGAGAACGTCGCGCAGCCTCAGCGCCATCTCGTCGCTCGCGAGCTCACCGGGGGCGATCTGCATGCCGATCCGCCGCAGCGCCTTGTCATAGGTGGTGAGCCGCATCTCCACGACCGAAGCCGCCATCTCGGCGATCGCCCTCACCTCTCGCCGCGCGTCGTCGAGCATGCGCTCGCGGAGCGCGAGCCCGCCGGTGATGGCGGCGGCGATCAGGAGGAAGGCGAGAACCCCGGCTGCCCAGGAAATGCCGGCGCCGAGCCGGAGAAGCCTGCCTGCCTGGAGCGCGGCCGCGGCCTCAGGCGCTTGCGTCGGCACGGGCGCCCGAGAGGAACCCCCGCAGCGCATCGAGGCCGAAGGGCTTGGCGAGCGTGGACAGGCGGGAGAGGTTCCGCATCCGCGCAATCTGCTCGGCCTGGCTCAGCATCGTCTCGCCATAGCCGGAAACGACGAGCACCGGCAGGTCGGCGCGCTGGTCGCCGATCGCGGAGAGAATGCCGAGGCCGTTGCGGTCGCCCACCACGCAATCGACGATCGCGGCGACCACCTCGGGGCGTGAGAGCTCGGCCACGAAGGCATCGGGGTCGTCGGTCGCGAAAGCAGTATAGCCTGACTGGGCGGCGGCTGCCTGCACCACGCGGACGAACGCGGCGTTGTCGTCAAGGACGAGAACGGTCGGTGCCACCATGTGTTCGTGGTCCTTCCTCAAGTGTGGCAGATACTGCCTGGCGGTTTCTGAAGGCAGCATGCGCCCGCGAGGTAAACGAGGGGTCAACCGGCCTCAGCCGGCGGCCCGAAGCCCCTGCTCTGCCGCGAGGGAGCGGATGACCGCCTCGGCGACCCGGATGCCGTCGACGCCCGCCGAAAGGATCCCCCCGGCATAGCCCGCCCCTTCGCCGGCGGGGAAAAGGCCGCGGGTGTTGACGCTCTCGCAGGCCGGGCCGCGGCCGATGCGAAGCGGCGAGGAGGTCCGCGTCTCCACCCCCGTCATGAGCGCATCCGCCATGTCGAATCCTGGGATCTGCCGCCCGAACGCCGGCAGCGCCTCGCGGATCGCCTCGACCGCGAAGCCCGGAAGGCAGGATGCAAGGTCGGCCGGCGTCACGCCCGGGCGGTAGGAGGGGAGCACCGCGCCGAGGCCGGATGAGGCGCGCTGGCTGAGGAGGTCGCCCACGGTCTGGACGGGGGCGGCGTAGCCGCGGCCTCCCGCCTCGAAGGCGCGCTCCTCCCAGTGCCGCTGGAAGGCGATGCCGGCGAGCGGGCCGCCCGGATAGTCTGCCGGCGTGATGCCGACGACGATGCCTGCGTTCGCGTTCCGCTCTGCCCGCGAGTACTGGCTCATCCCGTTCGTCACGACCCGCCCCGGCTCGGAGGCCGCCGCCACCACCGTGCCGCCGGGGCACATGCAGAAGCTGTAGACCGACCGTCCGTTCGAGGCGTGGTGGACGAGCTTGTAGTCCGCAGCGCCGAGCAGCCCGTGGCCGGCTAAGGCACCGAAGCGCGCGCGGTCGATCAGCGACTGCGGGTGCTCGATGCGCACGCCGATGGAGAAGGGCTTCGCCT
The DNA here is from genome assembly GCF_007644105.1 of Elioraea rosea. Lineage (GTDB taxonomy): Bacteria > Pseudomonadota > Alphaproteobacteria > Acetobacterales > Acetobacteraceae > Elioraea_A > Elioraea_A rosea. The sequence continues at coordinate 20,192 of NZ_VFAC01000049.1, forward strand.
CGATCGCCACGCCGCGCGCGGCAAGCATGGCGAAGGTGTCGCGCGCGCTGTGGCCCACGGCGAGCACGGCATGGTCGGTGCGGATGGTCTCGCCGGAGGCGAGCACGAGGCCCCGCAGGTGGCGCGTCCCGTCGCGCGCGGGCTCGACGACGATGTCCTCGACCCGCGCGCCGAACCGGTACTCGCCGCCCAACGCCTCGATTTTCGCCCGCATCTTCTCGACCATCGAGACGAGGCGGAACGTGCCGATATGCGGCTTGGCCACCCAGAGGATCTCCTCGGGCGCGCCGGCCTCGGCGAACTCCGTCAGCACCTTGCGGCCATGGTGAAGCGGGTCGCGGATCTGGCTGTAGAGCTTGCCGTCGCTGAACGTGCCTGCGCCGCCCTCGCCGAACTGCACGTTGCTCTCGGGGTTCAGCTCGGCCCGGCGCCAGAACCCCCAGGTGTCCTTCGTGCGCTCGCGCACCACCTTGCCGCGCTCGAGGATGATCGGGCGGAACCCTGCCTCGGCGAGGATCAGCGCCGCGAACAGCCCGCACGGGCCGCAGCCGATGACGACGGGCCGCGCCTCGCCGCCGCGCGCGCGGCCGACGGGCCGGTAGCGCGTGTCGGGCGTTGGCGAGATCGCCTGGTCGTGCGCGAGGCGCCTGAGCACGGTTGCCTCGCCCGCGAGGCGGACGTCGACGGCATAGACGAGCAGGATCGCCGACTTCTTCCGCGCATCATGCGCGCGCCTGGCGACCGTGATCTCCTCGATGGCCGTGGCTGCGACACCGAGCCGTGCGGCGACGGCCGCGGCGAGCGCCTCGGGCGGATGGTCGAGCGGAAGCCTGATGTCGCGGAGGCGGATCATCCGCCCCGTATAGCGGAGGCGGCGGCCCGGCGGAACGCGGGCTCAGCGCGCCCCGGCCGTGTGGTCGAACCGCGTCCAGCCAGGCACCTGCGCGGCGAGATTCACCTCGCGCCATTTCGGGTGCCGCGGCGGCCGCAGGAACTGGTCGAACTTCTGGTTCAGTGCCGCGACGAAGCGCGATACCTTGCGGTGGCGCTCGGTTCCCGGCTGCCAGGCATACACCGCCATGACGGCCCCGACCGCGATGGTCTCGACCTGCGTTCCGGAAGGGATGAGGTTCGGATAGTCGGCATCCGACAGCGCCGTGGGCAGGTAGGTTTCGAGCAGCGCCGGCGTCGCCGCGATCGGCAGGAAGCGCAGCCCGCTGCCCTGCTCGATGCCTGCGAACAGCCTTGCCGGCTTGCCCGCGACGAACACCATCGCATCGATCTCGCCCCGGCGCAGCTTGGAGAGCGCGACGTCCTGCGGGTCGTTAGCGACGCGGACATCGACGCCGAGCCGGTCGAACACGAGCGAGGCGGTCATCGCCGTGCCGCTGCCGCGGCCATCCACGTTCACGGTCTTGCCGGCGAGATCCTGCACGCTGCCGATGCCCTCGCGTGCGAGCAGGTGGATCTCCTCGTCGTAGAGCTTGGTGATGTACTGGATCAGCGAGGTGACGGCGGGCAGGAACCGCTCGCGCTGCGCGAAGGCCAGCACGTCGGACTGCACGATGCCGATGTCGATGCCGCGCAGAAGCGCGATGTCGAGGATGTTCTGGATCGAGCCCTTGCCGATCACCGGCACGACGCGGAGGTTGTCGCCGTCATCGAGCACGGAGGCGAGGTCGGCGGCGAAGCGCACATAGGTTCCGTCCACGCCGCCCGAGATGACGCCGACCGTCCCGGCATTCGCCCGCGCTGCCATCGCGCTCAGCGTCTGCACGGGGTTCTGGCCGGTTCCGCCCTGTGCGAGCGCCATTCCCGGCACGGCGGAGGCAATCAGCCCCGTGAGCACGGCCCGGCGCGAGGGTGGGGCGGAACGTCCGGCGTGTTCGGTCATCGTGTCGCTTCCAATGTTGCGATCCGGGTTGCGGCGTCGGCCGACCCGAGCGCCTGGGCGTGGCGATACCAGGCCATCGCGGCGTCGCGGTCGGGCGTGATGCCGCGTGCGCCGATGGTGGAGAGGACCGTCGGGTCGAAGGTCCTGCCCATCTGCAGCGCAGCGGCGGCGTTGCCCGAGCCGGCGGCGCGTTCGAAGAAGCGGCGCGCGCCCGAGACGTCGCCGATCGCAAGGAGCGCCTCGCCGCGCAGGAGCATCGCGCCGACCACAGCGGGAGGATCGGGGACCGCGAGCGGCGCGATGGGGGCGGAGGGGGCGGTTCGGGCCTGCGCTGCCGGCCCAGGCGTGGGTGCCGGGGTGGGCGTCACCGTGGGCGCCGGAGTGGGCGCCGACGTGGGCGCCGGAGGGGGGGCCAGAGGAGGGGGCTGGGCCGGGGCAGCAGCGACGCCGGCGGGTGCGGGAACGGGCGCAGGCGCCTGCGCCGGCGTCGCTGCT
>NZ_VFAC01000005.1 GCF_007644105.1 Elioraea rosea
GCCTGCGGCGGCGGTCGTCGTCGCGGTCGGGCTGTGGGGCGCCTTGACCGCCCTCGCCGCGGCCTTGATCGTCGCCCCCGAGGCGCTCGCGGCGCAGGCCGGCGACGCCGGCGCGCTTCCCGTCGGGGCGATCTCGGTCGGCGCCGCGCTTGTGACCCTCGGCGCGTTCGCACTGGGGCTCCTGGTGCGGCCGCCCTCCGGCAGCACCGCGGCCGAGGCGGCCGACGAGACGCCCAGGCCCATGGCTGGGACTTCGGAAACACACCGCCGCTTCGCCGCAGCCCTCGACAACATGTCGCAGGGCCTCTGCATGTATGACCGGCATAACATGCTGCAGCTGGTCAACCGCCGCTTCTGCGAGATCTACCGCATCGACCCTGCCCGGATACGCCCGGGAATCTCGTTCCGCGACGTGATCGCCGCCTCGATCGCCTCCGGCAATCACACCGCCACCGATGTCGACGGGCTCGTCGGCCGGCGCCTCGCCTTCGTCTCCCGGCGCGTGCGCGCGACCTCCTTCCAGGAACTTGCCGACGGACGGGTGATCGCGATCTCGCACGAGCCGCTCGGCGATGGCGGCTGGGTCGTCACCTACGAGGACATCACCGAGCGCCGCCGCGCAGAGGCGCAGATCACCCACATGGCGCGCCATGACGGGCTGACGGGCCTGCCCAATCGTACGCATTTCCGCGAGCGGATCGAGGCGGCAGCCGATGCCGGCGTACCTTTCGCCGTCCTCACGGTCGATCTCGACGATTTCCGGGCGATCAACGAGGCGCACGGCTCACAGGCCGGAGACGCGGTGCTGCGCGAGACGGCGGCGCGGCTCATCGCCACCGCGCCGGAGGGAAGCATCGTCGGCCGCCTCGGGGGCGACGAGTTCGCCGTCATCCAGTGGCCGGTCGCCGGCCCCGATGCTGCCTCCTGCCTCGCCGAACAGCTCATCGGCGCGCTCTCCGCGCCGATCGACGCAGGCGGGGTGACGCTTGCCGTGGGCGCCTCGATCGGCATCGCGGTCGCACCGGGTGACGGGGACTGCGCCGACAGCCTGCTCGCCCATGCCGACCTCGCGCGCGACCTCGCGCGGCGCGACGCGCGCGGTTCATTCCGCTTCTTCGAGCCGGGCATGGATGCGCGGCAGCAGAAGCGGCGGCTGCTCGAGGCCGATCTCCGCCACGCGCTCGGGCGCGGCGAGTTCGCGTTGCACTACCAGCCCCTCGTCGCCGTGCCGGACGGCACCGTGACGGGTCTCGAGGCGCTGCTTCGATGGCGGCATCCGCGGCGCGGCCTCGTCTCGCCCGCTGAGTTCATTCCGCTCGCGGAGCAGCTCGACCTGATCGGCCCGATCGGCGCCTGGGTGCTCGGCGAAGCCTGCCGCGAGGCGATGCGCTTCCCCCCAACCATCCGCGTGGCCGTGAATGTCTCGCCGGTGCAGTTCCGCCGGCCCGGCCTCGTCGAGTCGGTGGCCGATGCGCTCGAGCGCTCCGGCCTTGCCCCGCAACGGCTCGAGCTCGAGATCACCGAATCGGTCGTGCTCGACGACAGCGACCTGACGCGCGAGACGCTGCATCGCCTGAAGGCGCTCGGCGTCCGGATCGCGCTCGACGATTTCGGCACGGGCTACTCGTCACTGACGACGCTGCGCAGCTTCCCCATCGACAAGATCAAGATCGACCAGAGCTTCACGCGCGACCTCGGCATCAGCCCCGACGCGCGCTCGATCGTCAACGCGATCGCGAGTCTCGGGCGCGCGCTCGAGATGAGCACCACGGCGGAGGGCGTCGAGACGGAGGAGCAGCTTGCGTGCCTCGCGGCGGAGGGCTGCGCCGAGGCGCAGGGCTACCTGTTCAGCCGCCCCCGCCCGGCCGAGGAGATCCCGGCCTTGCTGCGCACGCTCGAGGCGAAGAACGCCGCGCGTGCACAGCGCCTGGCCGGCTCCGCCTGCGACATCCTCATCCCCGTGGGCGCGACCGCGGCCTGACGCGGCGCTACGCCGCCTCCTTGGCCGCGCCGTCCTTTGCGGCGGAGGCGTCGTTCGTTCCGAAGTCGATCGGGCACACCCCGCCCGCGCAGTCGACATGCTCGCGGCCGACATCCTCCGCAGCCGCTTCGGCGATGGCCGCGGCGATCATCTCGTACTCGGCCTTCGTCACGGCCTGCTCGGGCTGGTACTCGTAGGCGGTGCTGTCGGTCTGCGGCATCACCGAGCAGGCACGCACCGTCGGCTGAAGCTGCATGATCGCGTCGCGGAACCCCGTGTAGTCGACGATCCTGGGGTCGTACTTCAGCGTGTAGCTGACCTGGTTGCCCGTATCGGTCGCGAGCGGCTCGCCCGCCTCGTCGACGCCGCGGATCCAGTATTTCTCGAGAAGCTGCAGGTAGCGGTACTGCTCCTCGGGTGTCGCCTCGCCGGCGGTGACGAGCTTGTCGGACAGACCGAGCTCGTCGGCGAGGCGGACGATCTCGGGCTTCGTCGGGAAGCCGACCACAGTGGTGCCGCGATAGGTGGTGAGGCTGCGCACCGGATAGCCCTTCGCGCGGTACTCCTTCACCATCGGATCGTCGTTGCGGAACTGAACCCAGCGCAGGTACTCGCGCATCGAGGGAAGATGCGCGCCCTCGGTCAGCCCGAACAGCTTGCTCGTGGTGCCGGCGGGCTTCATCGTCGTGTCGGTATGCGGCCGCGTAACGCCGAGCGCTGCGGCGTAGCGGGCCGCCTCGTCCGCAACCGCGCGCTTGAAACGCGCCATCGTCATCCAGAACGGCTTCGAGCGCGCCTCGTCGACAAGCTCCTTCCAGCCATAGCCGAAGCGCTTCAACGCGTATTCGTGCAGGCCGGTGATGCCGACACCGATGCGGTTCGTCCTCTGCGTCTCGGGCCTGTAGAGGCAGTCCATCAGGTTCACGCGGATCAGCGCGCGGGCGGCGGCGCGGAACGCGGCCTCGGCATCGTCGTCATCGGCCGCGTGGTAGGGCACCACGTCGGCGATCACGCAGTAGCCGCCGAGCATGAACAGGCTGATCTCGCCGCAGGGATTGGTGATCTGCGTGTAGCGGCTCGAGCGTGCGCGGGAGACGAGGTCGCCCAAGAGCGCGTGGCTCTCCTCGTCGGCGCGGTACTTGTCGCTGCCCATGAAGAGCGTGCCCGAGGCATAGGCGTCGAGCCCTTCGTCGTTGGCGACGAGCTTGTCCTGGTTGATGAAGCCCGGCTCCCCCGTGCCGTCGTCATAGGCGGCGCGCACGGCGGCCTCGAACACGGCATGGGCATGTGCCCATTCCTCGCGCGTTTCCGCGCTCCACGCGGCATCAGGCTCGGCGCGCCGAACATGCTCCCAGAACGCGGCATCGACGGTGATGGAATTGTTCGACGACCAGAGGAACCCGCCGCGCTTGACGGAGATGAAGCCAAGCACGGAACGATCGCGCCAGGTCTTGGTGCTCATCCGCGCCGAGCGGCGCGCGCCGCCGACGAGCACGCATTCGGCAAGATAGTGATCGACGAAGAGTGCCGCGCGCCACGGCTCCATGCCGGAGCCGCGCACCATCGCGACACGCGCGAGCGCCTGCATGTAGGGGCCGGGGCCGGAGGCAGGGCGGCCCTGCATGCCCATGATCGGCGCGCCCTTCGGCCGCACCTTGGTGAAGTCGAGCAACACCACGTCGTCGCGTCGCCTCTCGAAGGCCATGCGCTCGACGAGCTCGACTGCCTTGGCCCACCCCTCGCGCGAATCGCCAACCTCGTGAACCACGATCTGCCCGTGCGTGGCGTAGAGATGCTCGGCGTCGCGGCGCGTCAGGAACCCGGTGATGATGCCGGCCTGCACATCGGCGTGCGACCAGTCGATCACCGGAACGACCAGCGGCATGTCGCGCGCCCAGTCGACCGCCATCATCTCGTCGTCATAGGCGCGGCCGACGCCCGAGCCGTTCAGCAGGAGCAGGTAGCAGAGGAAGCTCGTCGCGGCTGTGGAACAGTTGGTGAACACCTCCATGTTCCGCTGCGGCTGCGTCGCGTCGCCGTGCTGGAGGTGCCGGCCACTCATCAGCAGCGAAGCCTGGCGAAGATGGTGCCGCAGCGTCGCCCGCTCCGCCTCGCGCCATTCCGCCCGCGGCTCGAGCAGCGCGTTGCCAAGAGAGACGCGCTCGGCCACGTCGGCCCAGGCCTCCGTCTCGACGCGCCCAACCGCGCCGATCCAGCCTGAGACCGAGACGTCGTCACCGTGCTCGACGAAGAACTGCCCCTCGTACGCCCAGCCCTCGCGGCGGGCCCAGGCCGTGAGCTGGCTCTCGAGCGAGGACGAATCGTCGCGCGACACCACGAAGGGCACGCGTTGCGGGGTCGGGAAGCGGCGAACGATCCGGCGGTTGATCGTCCTGTCCGCCACCGCCTGGCCCATGCCCGGGGCATAGGTGCGTGCCGGCGTCTCGCCCCAGGGAAGCAGCGGCTGGGACAGGAGCGCGGGCGGCACGGGCTGGATCAGCGTCATGGTGGGGACCTCGGCGGCGGCGGATTCGGGATGTGAAGGATAGGCGACGGGCTTCAAGGTTGAAAACTACATAAAGGGTCCGAGCGTTTGCTTCGCCCCTAGATGTTGCGTTGCTGCCACGCTGACCCGCAAGCCCCTGACATGGCGCGATGTTGCATGGCAGCAGGGGCGCTGCTACGCCGCGGCCACCCTGGAGGAGCATCGCCATGACAGACGCCCCCGCCGAACCGACCGTCCTGTCCGAGGTGACGCAGGGGGTGGGGCGACTCGTGCTTAACCGGCCGCGCGCGCTGAATGCGCTCGACCGCGGGATGATCGACGCCGTGTCCGCCGCGCTTACCGCATGGCGCGATGACCCGGCGGTCGCGCTGGTGACGATCGAGGGTGCCGGCGGCCGCGCCTTCTGCGCGGGCGGGGACGTTCGCGCCGTTCGCACGCTTGCGCTCGCGGGCGAGACGGAGGCGATCGAGGAGTTCTTCGTCGCCGAGTACGCCGTCAACCGGATGATCGCCGAGTATCCGAAGCCCTATGTCGCGCTGATCGACGGCATCTCGATGGGTGGGGGCCTGGGCCTCTCCATCCATGGCAGCCACAGGGTGGTGACCGAGCACGCCGTCATGGCCATGCCGGAGACCGCCATCGCGCTGTTCCCCGACATCGGCGCCACCTATTTCCTGCCGCGCCTGCCCGGGCAGACCGGCATGTATCTCGCGCTGACGGGCGCGCGCGTCTCGCCTGGCGATGCGATCCATACCGGTCTTGCGACGCATTACGTGCCGCGCGGCGCGCTCGAGTCGCTGAAGGCCGGACTCGGGCGCGAGGGGATCGACGCCGTCGCCCGCCACGCCGCGCCACCGCCCGAGAGCCTTTTCGCCGCGGAGCGCGAGGCGATCGACCGCTGCTTCGCCGGACCGAGCGTGGCCGCCATCCTCGCCGCGCTGGAAGCGGAGGGAAGCGATTGGGCGAAGGCCACGCACGCGACGCTGCTGCAGATGTCGCCGACCTCTCTCTGGGTGAGCTTCGAGGCGATCCGCCGCGGCGCGTCGATGACGCTCGCCGAGTGCCTGGCGATGGAACTCGCCTTGACCCGCGGGGTGACGCGGCACCCAGATTTCGCGGAAGGCGTGCGCGCTCAGGTTATCGACAAGACGCGGGATCCGCGCTGGACCCCGGCGAGCGTCGAGGCGGTTGACCCGGCCGACATCGCCGCGCTCTTCGCGGGGCGCTGGCCCCGCTAGAGGCGGGCGCGGGCCGGCGGCTGCGCCATCGCGAGCGCCAGAAGGTCGGCCATCGCGTTGTCGGAGGACGCGATGGCCAGCTCCGTCGCGCCCGTGGCATCGCGCCTGCGGAGGGCGGCAAGCAGCGCGCGATGGCTCTCGACAGACCGCGCGAGCCGCCCCGGCCCGAAGCCGAGGCGCAGGCGAAGCGCCTCGACGAGCGCCCAACTCCGCTCCATCACCGAAACGGCATCGCGGTTCCTCGCCGCGGCGAGAAGCGTGCGGTGAAAACCCTGGTTCTCCGCCATGGCCGCGGCGGCATCCCCCGCCGCGGCGGCCGCCTCGAACCGCGCCTCGATCGCCTCGAGCGCGTCGAGATCGGCCTCCGAGACATGTCGGACGACGTCGGGCATCAGCACGCCGAGCACTGCCGCGCGGAGGCGGTAGATGTTGCGGATGTCCTGCGGCGACAGCGCGCGCACCCAGGCGCCCCGGTTCGGGTGCGCCTCGACCAGCCCCTCGCCCTCGAGAAGCTTAAGCGCCGCGCGAACCGGCGTCGCGCCGACGGCGAGACGCTTCGCGAGCGCCGATACGGTCAGCTTCGACCCAGGGGCAAGTGCCCCCTCGACGATCATCCGCCTCAACCGGGAGAGGACCCTGTCCTCCGTCGTCACGTCATCTTCGCTCGTCATGGCCCCTTGATCCTGTCAAGTTGACGAGATTAGATAAAATTCATCGGGAAGGAAACGTATGCGCGTCGCCGCTGGCCAGTTCCGTGAGCTTACGCAGGAGGACCTCGCCTTCGCACGGCAGATCGGCTGCGCAGGCGTGACGATCAACAAGCCCGATTTCGACAGCCAGGCCTGGACAGGGTTCCTCGGCAAGCAGTTCACGGCCGCCTCCGGCCCGCGTGCGCCGACGCGCCGCTTCTCCGCGCTCGAGCTCGCCACGCTGCGCTCGGCCGTGGAGGCGCATGGGCTCGTTCTCGAATGCATCGAGGGCGTGCCGCGAAACCTCCTCGATCGCGTCATGCTCGGCCTGCCCGGCGCGGAGGAGCAGGTTGAGGACTTCAAGGCGACGATCCGCGCCATGGGCCAGGCAGGCATCCCGGTGCTCGGCTACAACTGGATCCCCGACGGGGTGTGGCGCACCACGAAGGCCGATCACGGCCGCGGCGGCGCGCTCGTCACCGGCTACGACGACAGGCTCGGGCAAAGCATCGCTACCGGAACATTGCCTCCGCGTGACGAGCAGGCGATGTGGGCGAACTGGGAACGCTTCATCGAGGCGGTGCTTCCCGTCGCCGAGGGCGCGGGGGTGAAGCTCTCCCTCCACCCCGATGACCCGCCCGTTCCCGAGCTCGACGGCGTGGCCCGCATCTTCCGCGACGAGGCCGCTCTCGGCCGCGCGCTCGCCTTCGCCGACAGCCCGAACCACGGCCTAGCCTTCTGCACCGGCACGCTTGCGCAACGGAGTGCGGATGGGATGATGCACGCGCTCGGGCGCTTCGCCCGCGCCGGGCGCATCCACTACGTGCATCTCCGCTCCGTCGCGGGTGCGCTGCCGCGCTTCACGGAGGCCTTCATCGACGAAGGGAAGGTCGATGCAGTGGCGGTGCTGGAGACGCTCGCCGAGGCGGGGTTCGACGGGTTCGTGATCGACGATCACGTGCCGCATGTCGTGGGCGACACGGTGTGGGGCCACCGCTCGCGCGCCTACGCCACCGGCTACATTGCGGGGATCATCCGCGCACTCGAAAGAACGAAGGGGAGGATGGGATGACGGTCACACCGAAGGGGCTCACGCGCCGTGCGGCACTGGCGCTGCCGGCAATCGTCGCGGCGGCCGGGGCCTCGGCGCAGGGGCGAACGCTCCGCGTCGTCGTTCCCTTTCCTCCCGGCGGCACGTCCGACCTGATCGCACGGCTGGTGCAGAACGACGTCCAGCGTCTCCTCGGCCAGCCGGTCGTGGTCGACAATCGCGGTGGTGCCGCTGGCAACCTCGGCGCCGACCATGTCGCGAAATCCGCGCCCGATGGCGCGACGGTGCTGCTGACCGACCCGGGGATCCTCACGACCGCGCCGGCGCTGTTCTCGCGGCTGACCTACAATCCCGCAACCGATCTCGCGCCGGTGACGATGCTGATCTACGCGCCGTACATCATGGCGGTGCATCCCTCGGTGCCGGCGAACAACGCCGCCGAGCTCGTCGCCTATGCCCGCGCCAATCCAACGAAGATCAACTTCGCTCATTCCGGCGTCGGCGCGGTGAACCACCTCACCGCGCTCGTCGTGGTTCAGCACTGGGGCACGGAAGTGACGGAGGTGTTCTATCGCGGCGGGATGCAGGGCATCCAGGCGGCGATCGCGAACGAGAGCCAGATGGTCGTCAATGGCGCGACCGCGACGCTGCCCTTCGTGAAGGATGGCAAGCTCCGCGCCATCGCCGTCACCGGCCCGCGCCGACTGCCCGACATCCCCGACGTGCCGACCTTCGCCGAGCTCGGCTGGCCAGCTGCCGAAAGCGGCATCTGGCAGGGGCTCCTTGCGCCAGCGGGAACGCCCGCGCCGACGGTGGACAGCATCTACCAGGCTTTCGCCGCGGCGCTGAAGGAACCGGCAACGCAGGCACGGCTCAACACGCTCGGCGCCGAGGTGCGCGCCGAAGGCCCCGAAAGCTTCCGCGCCTGGCTCGCGCGCGAGACCGAACTCTGGGGCGGCGTGATCCGCGCGCGCGGCATCAAGCTCGACTGATTCCGGCTACCGTCCCGCGAGGATCAGCACCACGCCAGCGACCACGAGGACGAGGCCGGTCACGTCCGCCCGCCGCACCGCCTCGCGCAGGTAGAGCCGCGAGAAGGCGAGCGTGAACACCATCTCGACCTGCCCGAGCGCGCGCACCAGCGCGACGGGCGCGAGCGCGAAGGCTGAGAACCAGCACGACGAGCCGCAGGCCGACAGCAACCCGACCCAGGCGGCGCTGCGCCAGGACGCGAACGACAGGCGGAACTGCTCCGGCTCGGCGCGCGCGAGCCAGGCGCCGAGCATCAGTGTCTGCAGCACGTTCGTCACCAGAAGCGTCGCGAGCGCGCGGAGGATCGGATCCTCCCCGGGAAGCGCGAAATTCGCCATCTTGAAGAACACGGCGGAGAGCGCGAACCCCGCTCCGGCGCCGAGGCCGCACAGGGCGGCGGGCTGGGCCACGCCGCGCGCGAGCTCGCCGAGCGCCATTCCTTGCTTCGGCAGCGACAGGACGAGCACGCCCGCGACACCGAGCGCGATGCCGCCCCAGGCGAGCGGCGAGAGCGCCTCGCCAAGGATGATCCAGGCCGCGACCGCACCCTGCACCGCCTCCGTCTTCGAGTAGGCGGTGCCGACGGCAAAGTTCCGGTAGCCGAAGGCGCGGATGAGAAGCGAGGTGCCGATGATCTGCGCGAGCCCTCCCGCGGCGCAGAGCAGCACAAACCAGGCATGCGCCGCGGGCGGCACCTGCCCTGTCGCGCCGCTCCACGCGGCCAGGAACAGCGCTGCGAAGGGCGCGCCGTAGAGGAAGCGCACGAAGGCCGCGGCGTTGACCGAGAGCGCGCCGCGCAGCTTCTGCTGCAACGCCGTGCGCCATGTCTGGAACAACGCGGCCGAAATCGTGATGGGGATCCAGAGATCGGCCCCAAACATCAGCGACGCACGGCTACAGCCGGACGCGGCCCCAACCGGGATCGCAGCGGATCATGTGGCCGAGACCGGAGCGGGAGAGCATCGTCTCCGTCTCCGCCGCGGCGGCGGCAAGGACATCGGCCTCGTCGACGCCCTCGACCACGCGCTCGCGCATCCGGATTCGGCCATCGACGATCACGTCGCGCACATCCGCCCCGCCGGCGAAGAACACCAGCCGGTGCACCGGCATGTTCGGCGGATAGGCATGCGGCGTGGCAAGGTCGACGGTGATCACGTCGGCCTTCTTCCCCGGCGCGAGCGAGCCGATGGCATCGGCCATGCCGAGGCCCCGGGCAGCATCGGTGGTGATCATCTCGAGGAGCTTGCCCGGCGGCATCATGCGCTCATCCCGCGCCGCGCGCTGATGCAGCCGCGCGCACATCACCATGTGGCGGAACATGTCGGTACCGCGATCGGGCGCGGTGCCGTCGGAGCCGATCATCACCGTCACGCCACGGTCGAGCAGAAGCGGCACGGGGCAATGGCCGCGCACCTGCGCGATGGCGGTCGGGTTGTGCACGATCGAGACGCCGGTACGCGCCGCGCTGTCGATGTCCTCGTCGGTCAGGTCGGTGCAGTGGCTGTAGAACGCGTCCGGCCCGTTGAGGCCGAACATGCGCTCAGCCATCGCGATGGAGCCCTTCTGGTGGCCGTCCTGGTGGAACAGCGTGCCGGCCTTGCGGCCCAGGTCGCGGACGATCCGTCCCTGCCTTTCGATCAGCGCCACCTGCGCGGGGTCATGCTTCGCCTCGCGATAGACGGGCATGAGCGTGGCAATGGAAAGCCGCCCGTCCTGGCTTCCATGCAGGCGCTCGATCAACGTGCCGATCACCTCAGCTTGTTGCTCGAAGCTGACAGGGTGGTCGTTGCGGCGCGGCCCGTCCCAGGTCGCGTAAGGGCGCGGGTGCGGCGGCCGCGTGGGCCCGACGGCGACGATCGCGCGGATGCCGATCTCGGCAACGCCCTCGGCATGCGCCTCGCCATGCGCGGGATCGTCGACGCGCATCACGCTGTCGCCGCCGCCGAGCAGCGAAACGCCGGTGGTGACGCCGTTCTTCAGCCGCTCGAGCGCGGCGAGCCGCGCCTCGGCCTTCCAGAAGGAGGGCGAGGAGGCAGTCGTGTAGATGATGCGGCAGGCTTCCGACCACGCAGCGCTGTCGCCGCCGCCCATCGTCTTCACGAGCGCATGGCCGGCATGGGCATGGCCGTCGATCAATCCGGGCAGCACCGCCCTGCCCTTCGCCTCGATGACGGTGCGCGCGCCGCCATGCGCGGCCTCGACCTCGGCACGCGGCCCGACGGCGACGATCCGGTCGCCGCTGATGGCCACCGCGCCATCCTCGATCACGCGGCGTGCCTCGTCCATCGCGACGACGGTGCCGCCGCTGATCAGGATGTCTGTCATCGGTGTTCCCGTCAGGGCATGCGAACGAGCCAGAGGCGCAGGCGGTTGTCCGGACCCTGCGCGAGCTCGACGCCGCGCTTGGAGGCCCAGACGATCGGCTGCTGGTGCAGCGGCACATGCGCGATGTCGCGGCGCTCGAGGTCGAACGCCTCGCGCATGATGGCGCGGCGCTTGGCCTCGTCGGTCTCGCGGCTCGCGGCCTGCGTCAGTTCGTCGATCTTCGGGTTGGAGTAGCGCCCGCCGTTCAGTCCGCCTGTGGTGGCAGACTTAGTCTGGATCACCTCCGACAGCACGTACCACGCATCGGCAAGCGGCAGCCCGGCATGGCCAAGCATGAACATCGAGACATCGTGCTGGTTCACGCGGCGCGACCAGACGTTCAGCGGCTCGATCTGCGGCTGGACGCGGATGCCGACGCGCCCGAGCATCGCGATCGTCGCGAGGCAGATGCGCTCGTCATAGACGTAGCGGTCGTTCGGGCAGGAGAGGCCGACGGAGAACCCCTCCGGGTAGCCCGCCTCGGCGAGAAGCTTCTTCGAGGCCTCGGGATCATAGGGGAAGAGGCGCTGGTTCAGGTCCTGCGGCGCGCCGGTGAGGAAGGGGCTCGCCATCATCCCTGCGGGCCAGGACTGGCCCCGCATCACCTGGCGCTTGATCGCCTCGACGTCGATCGCCTGGTAGATCGCCTGGCGGACGCGGATATCCTTGAACGGGTTCTTGCCCTTGACGTCGCTGTAGAGAAGCTCGTCGCGGTGATGGTCGAACCCGAAATAGATCGTGCGAAGCTCCGGCCCCTGCACGATCTGGAGGCGCTGGTCAGCCTCGACGCGCGCCATGTCCTGAAGCGGCAGCTCCACCGTCGCGTCGAGCGCGCCGGAGAGCAGCGCGGCCGTGCGCGTCGCAGCGCTGCGGATCGGCTGGTAGATGACCTCCGTCAGGTTGTGCGCGGGCTTGTCCCACCAAGTGGTGTTCGCCTCGAGCACGGTGCGCGTGTCCGCCTCGCGCAGCTTCAGCCGGAACGGTCCCGTTCCGTTCGCCATGCGGCTCGCGGGGCTCTCCTGCCGCTCGGAGAGGTTCGAGGAGGTGGTGGCGTTGTTCTTCTCCGCCCAGGTCTTGCTCATGACGAAGAAATGGGTGAGCGAGGAGAGCAGCACCGGGTAGGGCTGCGAGGTGGTGAACTCGACGGTATGATCGTCGATCTTCTTCACCTCCGTCACCGGCCCGATGGTGCGGCGCACGAGCGCGCCCTGCGTGTTCATCCGCTGCCAGGAGAACACCACGTCATCGGCCGTGAAGGGCGAGCCGTCATGGAAGGTGACGCCGCGGCGGAGATGAAAGCGCCAGGTCGTCGGCGTGACGATCTCCCAGCGTTCCGCGAGCGCGGGCTCGATCTCGATCCGCGCGTTGTGGCGTGTCAGGCCCTCGTAGATGTTGTTGGCGAAGGCGTTGGTGAAGGTATTGTTCGACGCGTGCGGGTCGAGCGTCATGATGTCGGAGCTGAACGCCCAGGTGAAGCTCTTCGCCTGAAGCGGCGCAGCGGCAAGCATGCCCGCCAGCACCGCCGCACCGAGACCGATCGCACGCATCGCCCGTCTCCCCGTTGTGTCGGGGATGAGCGTGGTCCGGCGCGCTCCTTCCGTCAATCAGCCTGACGCGTCAGCCGAGCCGCGGGTCGAGCCAGGAGCGTTCCATCCGCACCCAGGGCCGTTCCTCCGCCACCCCGCCGCGAAGCGTGCAGCCGAGGCCGGGCCCATCGGGAAGCGCGGCACGCCCGCCCGTCGCTGCCGGAACGTTCCCCGCCATGATGCCGGTGAAGAGTGGCGTCTCGCCGAACTGCACCTCGAGCATCGCCGCGTTCGGGATGGCAGCGCAGGCGTGCACCGAGTGCGCGTGGCAGACGGGGCCGGTGGGGTTGTGGGGCGCGATCTCGATGCCGTGGGCGAGCGCGAGCGCGGCGATCCGCCGCATCTCCTCGTGGCCGCCGCAATACTTGATGTCGGGCATCAGCACGTCATAGCCCTCCGCCGCGATCACCGGGGCGAAGCCTGCGAGGCCGGCAAGCGTCTCGGCACCGGCTAGCCGCATGCCGCGGTCATTGGCCATGCCCCGCAGGCGGCGGATCGCGGGGAGGTTCGCCTCCGCGACCGGGCATTCCACCCAGAAGAGCGAGAACCGCGCGAGATCGGCGATCGCCGCCGCTGCCCCGCCCGCGGAGAAGCGCCAGTGGCAATCGACCATCACCTCGATGCTCCGGCCAACCGCCTCGCGCACGGCCGCGACCCGGTCGAGCCCCTGCGCGTAGGCTGAGCGGAAGCCCGGATCGGACGCATCCTCCCACACCAGCGGGTCGAACGGCGCGAGCTTGACCGCGCCGAACCCGTCCGCCACCGCGCGCCGCGCTGCAGCGGCGAAGCCGTCGGGCGTCCGTTCGGCCACGCCTCGGTTGATGTTGGCGTAGAGGGCGACGCTGTCGCGAACCGCGCCGCCGAGGCGGAGATGGATGGGCTCTCCCGCGCGCTGGCCATCGAGGTCCCACAGCGCCTGGTCGAGCGCCGAGATGACCGCGTGACGCACGAGGCCGGCAGGCGCGTGCGGCAGCACCCGCGCAAGCGCGTTGCGGTGCCGTGCATCCGCGCCGGCGAGCGCGCGGGAGAGGCGTTCGACCTCGCCAGCGAGCGCGGCCTCGTGATTGGCGAGCGTTGCCTCGCCGATGCCCGTACGCCCATCCTCGGTGGTGACGACCAGGAACGACCAGTTCGTCTTCGGCGTCACGTTGACGCCGGCGAAGCCGACCTGCGCGATGCGCAACGCATCTACTCCTGGGCGAGGTTCTTCTCGGTCACGAGCCGCTGCCATTTCGCGATGTCAGAGCGGATGCGCTCGTGGAACTGCTCGGGCGTCGAGGCGCGGGTGAAGCCGCCGATCAGCCTCACCTTCTCCACCACGTCCGGGATCGCGGAGATCTCGACGCACGCCGCATGCAGCGCATCGATGACCGGCCGCGGCGTTCCCGCCGGCGCGAGAAGCCCGAACCAGGCGATCGTCTCGAAGCCGGGAAGCCCGCTTTCGGCAACCGTCGGGACGTCCGGGAGGTCCGGCGTGCGCTCGGCGGAGGTGACGGCGAGCGCGTGCAAGTCCCCACGCCGGATGAAGGCCATGGCGGGGGGAAGGTTCACGAACATCACCGGCGGCTCGCCGGAGACGAGCGCCTGGAGCCCCGGCCCCGCGCCCCGGAACGGCACATGCTGGAGATCGACGCTAGCGAGCGACTTGAAGAGCTCCATGGTCAGATGCGCCGAGGTGCCGGGCCCGCCGGAGGCGTAGTTCAGCTCCCCGGGCTTCGTCTTGGCGAGCGCGATGAGCTCGGCCACGTCCTTCACCGGAAGCTTCGCCTTGTTCACGACAAGCACGTTCGGCGCTTCGACGAGAAGGCTGATCGGCGCGAAGTCGCGCGCGATGTCGTAGGGCAGGTTCCGGTAGAGGGCGGCGTTGATGCCATGGCTGCCGGCATTGCCCATCACCAGCGTGTAGCCGTCATTCGGCGCGCGCACGGCCGCCTCCGTGCCGATGCGACCGCCCGCTCCGGTCCGGTTCTCGACGATGAAGCCCTGGCCGAACTTGCGCTCGAGGTAATGGGCGTAGAGACGCGCGATGCTGTCCCCGCCATCGCCGGGCGCGCTCGGCACGATCACGCGCACCGGGCGCGTGGGGTAGGCCTGGCCAAGCGCAGGCATCGCCAGGGCAACGCCCGCCGCCGCGAGAATGCTACGCCGTCCGATCATTGTCGTTTCCTCCCAAAGGGCCGGGCGAGTGTCGCGCCGCGCCCAGCAGCGGGCAAGTCAGGCGCCGGTCTCTGGCAGCGTCACGAGCACGACGGCGGCGATCTTCCAGGTGCCATCCCCCTGCCGCTCCATCGTGTAGAGGGCGAGGTGGGCGCGCCCGTCCGGCCCGCGCAGAAGGAGCCGCTGCACCACCGCGCCGTTCTCGACCGCGATCTCCCCGAACCGCATCGCCTGCGGCCGGTACACCGGCGCGTAGCCCGACCGCACCATGCGCATGAAGATCTCTGCGGTAGGGAACAGCGCCTTCACGTTCGGCGCGGCGAACGCGTAGGCCGCAGGCCCGTCGTCGCGGCGGAAGGCGCCGATCTGCGCCGCAATCACCCCCTCGATGGCGGCACGGTCGGCCGCCGCCACCTGCGCCCTGACGGGCACGGCGAGGACGATCAGGGCGAGGGCAGCGCGGCGCTTCATGCTGGGCTACTCTGCCGGAAGGAGCGGACAAACAGAAGGAACGCGGCGATGAGCGACGACATCGGCATCCTCCGGCAGAGGACGATCGAGGCCGCCTTCGCGAGGGAGCTGCATGCGGAGATGGCGGCCGAGCTCGGCGAGGAGAGGGCCACAGCCATCCTCGCCCGCGCCGTGATCCGCATGGCCAAGGCCGCGGGGGCGGAGTGGGCCAAGAAGGCGCCGGGCGGGCAGACGACCATCCAGAGTTTCGTCGATACGCTGCCGGCCTGGACCAAGGACGACGCGCTGCGCATCGAGGTACTGAAGCAGACCGAGACCGAGTTCCACTTCAACGTCACACGCTGCCGCTATTCCGAAACGTACAAGGCAATGGGCATCGGCCATCTCGGCGCCGCGCTGTCCTGCAACCGCGACGGCACGTTCTGCGAGGGATACGACCCACGCCTGAAGCTCACCCGCACGCAGACGCTGATGGGCGGCGCGACGCATTGCGACTTCCGCTACAGGCTCGAGCAGGACGCGTGACTGCCTACGCCGCCGACCCGGAGGCCTATGCGCGGGCGATGGGGCGGCTTTCGCGCCGGCTCGCCGCGCCCTTCCTCGACTTTGCCGGAGTGCCGGCGGGAGCGTCGGTGCTCGACCTCGGTTGCGGCACGGGCAACCTCGCCGCCGTGCTGGCCGAACGCGACCCGGCATCGCGCATCACCGGCATCGACATCGCGCCCGGCTTCATCGATGCCGCGCGGCGCGCCGTTCCCTCCGCCCGGTTCATGCTGGCGGACGCGATGGCCCTGCCCTTTCCGGGTGCCGCCTTCGATGCGGGCCTCGCGATGCTCGTGCTTCCTTTCCCGCCGGAGCCGGATGTCGCTGCGGCCGAGCTCCTCCGGGTCGTCCGCCCGGGAGCGGTGGTCGCCGCCGCGATGTGGGACGTCACGGGCGGCATGCCGATCTTCCGCCTGCTCGCCGACACGGTCGCGCTTGCCGTCCCCGGCGGGCAGGAGATGCGCGACCGGCTCTACCGCGTGCGCCTGACGCGGCCCGGCCGTCTCGCCGCGACGCTCGCCAAGGCCGGGCTGGCGGTCGAGCGCGAACAGGAGATCACGATCCGCGTTGACTACCCCGACGGTGCGAGCTTCTGGCGCGCCTGGTCGGGCCATTCCGGTGTGCTCGGGCCGTTCCTCGCCGCCCTGCCGGACGAGGAGCGCGCGGCGGCACGCGAGGCCGTGCTCGCCGCCTACCGTTCCGGCAGCCCGGACGGGCCACGCAGCTTCACCGCCACCGCCTTCGCCGTGCGGGGAAGGAAACCGGGCTGAACCCTATCTCGGCTTGAGGATTGCATCGCCCTCGACCGTCGCGGCGATGGGCACCTCGGACGGCTCCGCCGAGGGGGGCGTGCGCGCCGCCTCTGCCGAGGCGGCAGCCATCGCGCGCGGCATCGGGGGCGGCATGGCGAAACGGCCGGCATCGACGCGAACCTCGCGGAAGCCTGCGAAGCTCATCCCCATCACGCCAGCGAGGCGCTCGGCCCGCTCCTTCAGCCCGGCGAGGGCTTCCGCCGTCACCGCCTCCCGCTCGCGCCGGGCGAGCGGCCGCGACACATCGTAGGACAGGCGGCTGATGGCGAGCCCCTGGCCCTGCAGCGTGCCGACGAGCTCGAGCAGCGCCGGCGCCGCGTCGGTCGCGGAGAGGCGGATGTCCTGGCTCGACAGCCACTGGTCGCGGCGCTCTCCCATGCGCCCGGTCCAGTAGCCCCCGGTCGAGACGGTGACGCCCTGCGTGGCGCGGGCCCGCTCGAGCGCTGCGGCGACCTGGCGGTTCACCTGCTCCTGCACCGCGGAGACGGAGCCGCCCGTCGCCTGCGCGCGCAGCACGGCGACGAGCTGGTCGGCGCGCACGATGCGCTCGGCCGTCTCCGACAGGCGAAGCAGCGTCTCCTGCTCCGCAAGCGCAGGCGAGGCAGAAAGCAGGGCGGCGGCCAGGATGAGAGGTCTGATCACGGCGGTCCTCCGGGTACGGGCGGGATGATGCTCGCGCCACGCCGCGGCGCCATCATGGCAAGGCCCATCAGGCAAGCGCGAGCGCCTCGGCCAGCGAGAGCGGCGAGTCCTCGACCCACGCCTCGGCGATCGCCGTCTCGGCCGCGACATCGCCGCGCGCGAGGGGGTCGCGCGCGGTCAGGCGGTGCTCGAGCACGAGCCGCGCCAGGGTCAGGCGGCGCGCGTCGCCCCGCATCTCGGCGAGCCGCGCGCCTTCCCAGGCGAACAGCACCGCGGTCGCGGCATGGTAGAGGCCCGAGGAGGCCTGGCGGTTCAGCATGCCCTCGCCGACGGACGCGGCTTCCTCGGCGAAGGCGGCCGCGCGGTTCAGCGCCTCCGCCACGGGGCCGGCGACGGGAAGCGGCACCTCGGCCAGACGTTCCGTCAGGGCGGCGACGAAGGGAGCAAGGCAGCCACCACGGCCGACGGCGCGGGCGATCGCGTCCTCCGCGACGACGTTGCTCGTGCCTTCCCAGATCGAGCCGAGATGCGTGTCGCGCACCAACCGGGCCTCGACGAAGTCCTCGATGTAGCCGTTGCCGCCGCGCATCTCCATCGCATCGCCCGCCACCTTCCGGGCATCGCGGCAGGCGCGGAACTTCAGAAGCGGGGTTGCGAGGCGAAGCACCTTGGCGGCCTCCGCATCTCCGGCATCGGCGCGGCCCATCACGTCGGCGGCAAAGAGCGTGAAGGAGAGCGCCTGCTCGGCCGGCAGGCGGATCTTGAGGAGCTGGCGCCTGGCGCTCGGATAGTCGGCCACGCGGCGACCGAACGCTGCCCGGCCGGCGGCCGCGACCGAGGCCTCGATCAGCGCCCGCCGCATCATGCCCGCCGCCCGAACGCCGTTCGAAAGCCGCGAGACGTTCACCATCTCGAGCATCTGCGCGAAGCCGCGCGTCACGTCCCCGACGGGATAGGCGACGGCGCCGTCGAGCACCACCTCGCCCGAGGCCATCGATCGGGTGCCGAGCTTGTCCTTCAGCCGGACGATCCGCCAGCGGTTGCGGCGCCCGCCGGGCAGGGTGCGCGGCAGCAGGAACAACCCGAGCCCCGCGGTTCCGGGCACGCCGCGGGCGCGGGCAAGGACGAGCGCGGCATCGCAGCCGGCGTTCGAGCAGAACCACTTGTCTCCGGTGAGGCTCCAGGTGCCGTCCGGCAGCGGCGTGGCGATCGTTGCCGTCGCGCCGACATCCGAGCCGGCCTGCTTCTCGGTCATGAACATCGCCCCCGTTGCCCAGGCATCGGGGTCCTGGCTCGAGAGCGCGGGCACCCAGGTCTCGGCGAGGGCGGGGTCGAAGCGGGAGAGGACGCGTGCCATGGAATCGGTCATCGAGATCGGGCAGAGCAGCCCGAACTCGGCCTGCGCGAACAGGTACTGGAAGGCGTATTTCGCGATCGGCGGCAGCTTGCCTGGCCAGCCGAGCACCCCCTCGCGATGGCTCATCGCCGCGAGGCCGAACCGGCCGAGGCCGATCTCCTGCATCGCGCGATAGGCCGGGTGATGCTCGACCGCATCGATGTCGTTGCCGAACCGGTCACGATGCACGAGTACGGGGCCGTTCCGGTCGGCCTCCCGGGCGAGCGCATCGAGCCGGCCGCCGGCAAGCGTGCCGAGCGTCTCGAGATGCGGCTCGAGATGGGCACGGAGCCCCTCGTCCATCCAGAGATCCAGAAGCGGGCCGAGGGCACCATCCGCCCGGTACAGGTTCAGGCCGGCGGCGTCGGAGGCGATGCCGCCCTGGGGCGGCTTCCCGGGAAGCAGATCATCGGGCATCGTTTCCCCCTCGATATTTCTTGACCTGGATCAGCAACCGGGCTCACGGAGACTCGTTAGAATGCCACCTCCGGGCAGAGAGAACGAGGAGCCAGCCATGTCACGTTTCCGCAATGCGGCTTTCGCCGCCACTGCAGCCGTCTTCGTGGCCACCGCCGCGACATCCGCCTGGGCGCAGGCGGTGCCCGGAACGGGCGGCCGCGTCCAGTGCGCCTCCGTCTCGCCGGGCGATGCCGGGCGTGAGGAGTTCATCGTGTTCTTCCCCGTCGGCTCCTCGACGCTCGACCCTGCGGCCCGCGCCGTGGTGGAGCGTGCCGCCAGGCAGGCAACCGCGACGTTCAAGACGGAAATCTGCCTGATCGGCCGCACCTCGCCCACCGGCTCGGCTCAGGCGAACCAGCGCCTCGCCGAGCGCCGCGTCCAGACCGTGCGCAGCGGGCTGACCTCGCGCGGGGTAAAGGCCGAGACACTCGGGTCCTACGTCCCGGCCGCCGCGTTCGGCGCAAGGCGCGACCAGGCGGAGAACGAGGCCGACCGCAGCGTGACGATCATCTTCGTCCGGTAACGGGCAGCCATGCCGGCGCCGCTCCCTTGACGCGGCGCCCGCATGGCCAGACGCTCCTTTCGGCAACAATGCCGGGAGGACAATGATGCACCGCCGGATTTTCCTCGGCGCCGCGGGCGTGGCCTTCGCGCTGCCCGCCGGAGCCCAGGCCGATTTCCCGAGCCGCCCTCTCCGCCTGATCGTTCCGTTCGCGCCAGGGGGCTCGTCCGACGTGATGGCCCGCCTCGTCGCCGGCCACATGGGCAACACGCTCGGCCAGTCGATCGTCGTCGAGAACCGGGGCGGTGCGGGCGGCAATATCGGCGCAGAAGCCGTCGCCCGCGCCGCGCCGGACGGCTACACGATCGGCACCGGCTCGGTCTCCATCCTCTCGATCAACAAGCATCTCTACGCGCGGCTGCCCTTCGACCCCGACAAGGATTTCACCCCGATCGGCCTCGTCGGCGTGCTGCCGAACATCCTGATCGCACACCCCTCCGTGCCGGTGACCGACCTTGCCTCGCTGATCGCCTACGTGAGGGCGAACCCAGGCAAGCTCTCCTACGCCTCGACCGGTTCGGGCACGTCGCAGCATCTCGCTATGGAGATGCTCAAGACCGCCGCGGGCCTCGACATTCCCGCCGTCACCTACCGCGGCAGCGGCCAGGCGATCCCCGACCTCGTGGCCGGCCGTGTCGAGCTGATGGTCGACACGATGGTGACGGGTGCTCAGCTCGCCCGCGAGGGCCAGGTCCGCGCCATCGCGGTGACGACGGAAGCGCCGTCCCACCTCGCTCCTGACATGCCGCGCGTTTCGCAGACAATCCCAGGCTTCGACGCCGGCTCCTGGCTGGGCATCATCGCGCCGGCGGGGGTTCCCGCCCCTGTGGCACGCAAGCTGGAGGCAGCTGTCGAGGCTGCGGTGAAGGACCCGACGGTGGCACAGCGCCTGCGCGACCTCGGCGTGACGCCGACCCCCCTGGTCGGCGAGGCCTTCGCACGCTTCGTCGCGGCAGAGAGCGCGAAGTGGGGCCCTGTCGTTCGCGCCTCCGGTGCGCGGGTGGAGTGAGACGATGACCGACGCGACCACGGCGACCGTCACCACCCTTCTGCTGAAGAAGCATGGCATCCGCTCCGCCCATTGCGGCGGGCTGACGGCGCTCGACCCCGCGCGCTGTCGCTTCGTGGGCCGCGCCGTCACCGCCCGCTACGTGCCACTCAGGGAAGATCGGCTTGCCGAGCAGAGCCTCTCCAACGCCAACGCGCTGATGCACACGATCCTCGCCTCCCTGAAGCCCGGCGACGTGCTGGTGCTGGACGGAATGGGGGTCGCCGACACCGGCCTGATCGGCGACGTGATCGCCGCGCGGCTGAAGGCGATCGGCGTCGCCGGCGTGGTGGCCGATGGCGCCGTGCGCGACGCCGCGGAGATCAGGGGTCTCGGCCTGCCGGTGTTCTGCAAGGGCGCCGCCCCGCCGCCATCCTTCACCAGGCTCATGCTCGCAGACATGGGCTGCCCCGTCGGCATCGGCGGGGCGACGGTGTTCCCCGGCGACACGATCATGGGCGACGAGGACGGCGTGGTGGTGCTGCCGGCCGCGCTTGCCGGCCCGATCCTGACCGAGGCGGCCGAGCAGGACGCGGCCGAGAAGTGGATCCGCCTCCGCGTCGAGGCCGGCGAGGTCCTGGCCGGGCTCTACCCGCCGAGCGAGGCGACGATGGCGCAGTACCGCTCCTGGGTCGCTGCCGGAAGCGACACGGCGAAGCTCGTGCCGTGAGGCGTTTGGTCACGCGCTCGTAACCGTCGCGGACTACCGCCGGCTACCTTGCGTGCCCATCTCCTGGGCAACCCCAGGGAGGACTTGAGATGGCGGAGACGAGCCGTGCCTTGGCCACGTTCGGCGGTGGCTGCTTCTGGTGTCTCGAGCCGCTGTTCCGCGAGCTGCGCGGCGTGTCGGAGGTGACGAGCGGGTACGCCGGCGGGCATGTCGACAACCCGAGCTACGAGCAGGTGTGCGGCAAGAAGACCGGCCATGCCGAGGTCGTCCAGGTCGCCTACGACCCGACGATGATCGACTATGCCGACCTTCTGCGCGTGTTCTTCACCGTCCATGACCCGACGACGAAAGACCAGCAGGGCGCCGATGTTGGCCCGCAATACCGCTCGATCATCCTGACCCATGACGACGCCCAGGCCGAGACGGCGCGCCAGGTCATGGCGGAGATCAAGGCAGCAGGGATCTGGCCCGCGCCACTGACGACGGAGCTCGTTCCGCTGACGACGTTCTGGCCGGCCGAGGCGGAGCACCAGCGCTATTACGAGCGCAACCCCTGGGCCGGCTATTGCCGTGTGGTCATCGCGCCCAAGGTCGCCAAGTTCCGCAAGGCCTACGCGGCGCATCTCAAAGCGGCCTAGTCATTCCGGGCGGCCTCCGGGCGCTGCCTCCTCGCGCGGCGCCAAGCGCCGCTGCCGGAGGCCGGCGCGACCTACCGGCGACGCTCCAGGGCCACGCAGTACCTGAGTGAGCTGCCGCCGGCAGAGGCGCGACCAGCGCCCCGCGAGGCGGCCAGCCGGAGGCCGCAGGAACGGCCCGGCTACTTCACGGCAACCGCGGCGATCTCCACCTTGACGTCGCGGGGCAGGCGGGCGACCTGGACGGTCGCGCGCG
Source organism: Elioraea rosea (assembly GCF_007644105.1). Lineage (GTDB taxonomy): Bacteria > Pseudomonadota > Alphaproteobacteria > Acetobacterales > Acetobacteraceae > Elioraea_A > Elioraea_A rosea. Next base: position 22,099 of record NZ_VFAC01000005.1, read on the forward strand.
CCGGCGGGTTGGAGGGGAAGTACGTCGCGTACACGGCGTTCATGCGCGGGAACTCGTTGAGGTCGGCCATGAACACGGTCGTCGAGACGACATTGGCCATCGTCATGCCGGCGGCCTCAAGGACCGCCTTGAGGTTGTCGAGGACGAGCTTCGTCTCCTCCTCGATCGTGCCGGACTTGACCTGGTTGGTCGCGGGGTCGATCGCGATCTGCCCGGCGAGGTAGAGCGTGTTGCCCGCCCTGATCGCCTGGCTGTACGGGCCGATCGCGGCCGGCGCGTTCGGCGTCGACACCACCTGGTTCTGCGCCAGCGCAGGCAGGGCAACGAGCGCGGCGGCGGCAAGCAGGGCAATCCTGGTCATGCGATGTTTCCCCCGATCATGACGTGGACTGTCATGATACCGGATCGATCGCTCCCGTCACGCCCGCACGTGCCTCGATGATCTCGCCGAGCGCGAGGCAGATGTCCTCGCGGAACCGGGCGGCGACAATCTGCACACCGAGCGGGATGCCGTCCGCCATCGTCGCCGTCGGCACCGAGAGCCCGGGAAGTCCGAGCAGGTTGAAGACGTAGAGCGGCGCCTGGGCACGGAGGATGCGCGCCCCCGCTTCCGCGCCCTTCTGGTCGAGGTCCTGCGGGAAGGGCGGCTCGAGCGACACGGGAAGCAGTGCGGCCGCGTAGGCGGAGAGGAACACGCTCCAGTCACGCCAGATCGCCGTTCGGCGGGCGAGGCCGGCTGCGAAGGCCGCCGGCTCGAGCGTGGGCACGTTGGCCGCCCAGCCGGCATAGGCCGCCTTGATCTGGGCATCGCCGTACTTCTCGATGACGGGCGACATCACCCGCTCCCCCTCCGTCATCAGCAGGCCGCGCCAGAGCTCTGCCGCCTCCTCGAACCGGGGCATGCCGACCTCCTCGACGGCGCAGCCAGCTTCCGCAAGCCACCCGGCCGCCTGGCGAAGCGCGGCCGCGACCGGCTCGTCGGCGCCGAGCGTCGAGAAGGCGATGCGCCAGGGCCTCGGCGGCAACGGCAGCTCGAGCGGCGCCGGTGCGTACCAGGGATCGCGCGGGTCAGGCTGCGCCATGGCGGCGAGGCCGAGGCGAAGGTCGCCGACCGTGCGCGCGAGCGGGCCCTGCACGCTCATCATCTGCAGGGTGATTGGTCGCTCATCGGGCGCGGTGCCGTTGAAGGCGGGCACGCGGCCGAAGCTCGGGCGGATGCCGGCAACGCCCACGGCATAGGCCGGGTAGCGGATCGAGCCGCCGAGGTCATTGCCGTGCGCGATCGAAGCCACGCCGACCGCGACAGATGCCGAGGCCCCGCCCGAGGAGCCGCCGGGCGTGAGGCGCGGGTTGCGGGGGTTCAGCGTGCGTCCGTGCAGCGCGTTGTCGGTGAAGAAGCGGTAGCTGAAGGCGGGCGTGTTCGTACGCCCCATCGGGATCGCGCCGGCGCGGCGCAGATTGGCGACGACCGGGCTGTCCACCGCCGCGACCTGGTCCTTGAAGGCGACCACGCCATTGGTCGTCGCGTAGCCCTGCTGGTCGATGTTGACCTTGAGCGTCACTGGCACGCCGTGCAGCGGCCCGAGGGCCTCGCCGCGCGCGACCGCCCTGTCGGCCGCATCGGCCGCTTGCAGCGCCTCGTCCGCCCGCATCTCGACCAGGGCGTTGATCGCCGGGTGCGTCGCCTCATGGCGCGCAAGCACGGCGGAGACGACCTCGCGCGCGCTGGCGGCACGCGTGCGGATGGCGCGCGCCTGCTCGGCGGCGGAGAGAGCCCAGAGTTCGGTCATCGATGGTCCTATCCCGGAAGGCCGAGCACGTTCTTGGCGATGATGCCGCGCTGGATCTCGTTCGACCCGCCGTAGATCGACACGACGCGGCTCTGGATGAAGGAGGCCGCGGGGTTGAGCGAGCGGTTCCCGCCGATCGGGTTCACCATCACGCCTTCCTCGCCGGCGATCTCGAAGGCCGTTTCGGTGATGCGCTGGTAGAGCTCGCTCTGCCACACCTTCAGCATCGACACGTCCGCGCCGAGCTCCTCGCCGCGGCGAAGCTTGGCGACCTGCGTCTCGTAGAGCGCCTTCAGGTCCTCGAGGTCCATCCTCAGGCGCGTGAAGCGCTCGGCGAACACGGGATCGTCCGCCACGCCCATGTGCTCGGCCACCTGGGCGAGCTTGGCGAGCGCGTAGGTCGATTGCTTGGGCGAGCCCAGGAAGATGCGCTCGAAACCGAGCAGCGCCTTGGCCATCGTCCAGCCCTTGTTCGGCTGGCCGACCAGGTTCTCCGCCGGCACGCGCACGTTGTCGAAGAACACCTCGCAGAACTCGTCATGCATATCGAGCGTGACGATGGGGCGAACGGTGATCCCCGGCAGGTCCATCGGGCAGAGAAGGAAGGAGATGCCGTCCTGCTTCTTGGCCTGCCTGTCGGTCCGTACGAGAAGGAAGATCCAGTTCGCGTCGTTGGCGAGCGTGGTCCAGATCTTCGACCCGTTGACGACGTAGTGGCCGCCCTCCAGCACGGCCTCGGTGCGCAGCGAGGCGAGGTCCGACCCCGCGTTGGGCTCGGAGTAGCCTTGGCACCAGATGTCCTCGCCCGCGAGGATGCGGGGCAGGAACCGCGCGCGCTGCGCATCGGTTCCATAGCGGATCAGCAGCGGCCCGATCATGGTGATGCCCATGTCGTTCGTGCGCGGCGCGCCGTGACGCTCCAGCTCCTCAATGAAGATGATCTGCTTGGACGGCGAGAGTCCCATGCCGCCGACCTCGCGCGGCCAGCCAGGCGCGAGCCAGCCCTGCTTCGCGAGCGCCATGTACCAGGGCTTCGACTGCGACCAGTGAAGCCGCTTCGGCGGGTGGCGGAGCTCGGGCGGGCAGTTGGCCTGGATCCAGCCGCGGACATGGGTGCGGAACGCGTCGTCCGGCATGGCGTTGAGGTCGTCCGGGGCGGGGCGCGTCATCTCGTTCATGTCACGATCCTTCTCCGAATCGGGCTTGCCGCTTCTCGAGGAAGGCGGCCTTGCCCTCGGCATGGTCGGGCGTGAGGTAGAGGGCCGATTGCAGATCCTGCTCGCGGGCAAGGGCCTGGTCGAGCCCCTCGGCGAGAACGGCCTTGGTGAGGGCCAGCGTCAGCGGCGCAAGAGAGGCGAGCACCTCCGCCCTCTCGCGCGCCACCTTCAGCGCCGACCCGGCAGGGACGACCCTGTCGGCGAGCCCGATCGCCTCTGCGCGGGGAGCATCGAGCGCCTCGGCGAAGAGCAGCATCTCCCGCGCCCGGGCTTGGCCGACGCGCGCAGGAAGCGTGTGCAGCAGGCCGAGATCCGGCAGCAGGCCGACCTTCCCGAAGCTCGCGAGGAACTTCGCTTCCGCTCCCGCAACCACATGGTCCGACGCGCAGGCGAGCGAGATGCCGGCACCGGCGCACCAGCCCTCGATGGCGGCGACGATGGGACAGCGCGCATGCACCATCAGGCGGATGAGCCTGTGCGCATGGCGCATCCTCTCGCGGCCTTCCGCGACGCTCTCCACATGCATGCCGGTGAGGTCGCCGCCGGCGCAGAAATGCTCGCCGGTTCCGGTGAGGATCACCGCGCGGACGGTCCTGTCGGCCTCGAGGTCCTCGATCGCATCCGCCAGGCGGTGGCGCATCGCGACGGAGAGCGCGTTGCGGCGCTCCGGCCAGTTCAGCGTGAGCGTGACGATGCCCCCGTCGCGCGAGACGAGAACCGGCTCCGTCGCGATCATGTGCCCCCCATCAGGCGTCGACATCCAGCGGTGGCGCCGCCTCGGCGTAGCGGCGGCGATGCGCGGTCGCGGTGCCGAAGCACGCGGCGAGCACCATCGCCCGGCGCAGGAACAGCCCGATATCCGCCTCGTCGGTGTAGCCGATGCCACCGTGAAGCTGGATCGCCTGGCGGGTGACGGTCAACGCCGCGTCGGAGGCGCGGGCCTTCGCAAGCGACGCGGCGGCGGCACGTTGCGCGGCGGGTGCGCCATCGTCGCACACCGAGGCGGCGTGGCTCACAGCCGCGCGCGCCAGCTCCAGCTGGATCTTGAGGTCGGCGGCACGGTGCTGCAGCACCTGGAACGCGCCGATCGGCTTGCCGAACTGCTGGCGCGTGTTGAGGTAGTCGAGCGTGATGGCAAAGGCCCGGTCCATCAGCCCGACGAGCTCCGCCGCCGTCGCGATCGCAGCCTCGTCGAGCAGCCGGGCGATGCGGGAGGAGGCGTCCTCCGCGACGCGCACACAGCGCGCGGCCTCGAGCGTCAGCGTGCCGAGATGCCCGCCATCGACCGTCGACTCGGCGTGCAGCGTGACGCCCGGCACGCCGGTCTCGACGAGCACGACCGACAGCGCGTCGCCCTCGCGCGCCGTGACGAGGAACCCGTCGGCACCGGCGGCCATTGGCACGGCGATCTTGCGGCCGGTGACGCGAAGCGTCGCGCCGTCGATCGCAGCACTCGTCGTGCCACTGGCGTCGACCGCATGCGGCTTCTCCGCCCACGCGGGAAGCAGGACGCGCGCGCCGGCGATCACATCCTCTTCCGGAACGAGCGGCGCGGCGATGGCGGCGACGGCGACGAAGGGCTCGGGCGCGAGGCCATGGCCGAGTTCCTCGGCAAGCGCGCAGAGCTCCGCGACGCCGAGACCGGCCCCGCCCGCCTCCTCCGCCACGCGAAGCCCGAGCCAGCCGAGCGCGCCCATCTCGGCGAGCACCGCGCGGTCGAACCCCGCCTCGGTGCTGCGCAGCGCCCGGACGCGCCCGAGCGGGCCGTTGCGGGGGCTGATGGCGGCCGCACTATCGCGGAGGAGCCGGATGCCCTCCGCACGATCCTCCACCGCGCTCATGCCGGGAGATGGAGCCTGGCTTCGCTCCGCGCCTGCAGCGCCTCGAGCGTCAGGCCGGGGATCATCTCGCGCACGACGAAGCCGCGCGGCTCGACATCGATGACTGCCAGGTTCGTGTAGATTCGCTTGACGGCGCCGAGCGCTGTGAGGGGGTAGGAGCAGCGCCGCACCAGCCGCGGGCGGCCATCCTTCGTCGTGTGTTCCATCACGACCCAGAGGCGCCTCGCACCGGCGGCGAGGTCCATCGCGCCGCCGACGGCCGGTGCCTTCTCGTTCGCGCCGGTCGACCAGTTGGCGATGTCGCCGTTCTCGGCCACCTCGAAGGCGCCGAGCACGCAGAGGTCGAGATGCCCGCCGCGGATCAGCGCGAAGCTGTCGGCGTGGTGCACATAGGCCCCGCCGGTACGCAGCGTGACGTGCTGCTTGCCGGCGTTGATCAGCCACGGGTCGCGGGCATCCTCCGCCGGAGCGGGGCCGACGCCGATCACGCCGTTCTCGCTGTGGAAGATCACCTCGCGGTCCTCGGGCACGTGATCGGCCACCAGGGTGGGAATGCCGATGCCGAGATTGACGATCCAGCCCTCTGGGATGTCGGCCGCCACGCGGGCTGCCATCTGCGTGCGGTTCAGCGGCTTGGGCTCGACCACAGCGTCCATCTCTGTCCTCCCGTCAATAGAGCGGCTTGCCGAGATCGGGCTCACCGTAGGGGATATGCACGACGCGGTCCACGAACACGCCGGGCGTGACGATCGCCTCGGGGTCGAGGGCGCCGAGCTCCGCCACGTGCTGCGTCTGCGCGATGGTCAGCTCGGCGGCCATCGCCATGACCGGGTTGAAGTTCCGCCCTGCCTTCCGATAGGTCAGGTTCCCCCAGCGATCGGCCTGCCAGGCCTCGACCAGCGCCACGTCGCCTCTCAGCGCGCGCTCGAGCACATAGGTGCGGCCGTCGAACTCGCGCGTCTCCTTCCCCTCGGCGAGCGCCGTGCCGAGGCCGGTTGGCGTGTAGAAGGCGGGAAGCCCGGCGGAGGCGGCGCGCATCCGTTCCGCCATCGTTCCCTGGGGCACGATCTCGAGCTCGATCTTCCCCTCCTTGTACAGCTCCTCGAGCACCACCGAACCCGCGCTGCGCGGGAAGGAGCAGATGATCTTGCGGACCCGTCCCTCTGCCATCACACGCGCGAGCCCGTGCGTGCCGGTGCCGGCGTTGTTGCACACCACCGTCAGGTCGCGCAGGTCCGCCTCCGACAGCGCCTCGATCAGCGCGTTCGGCGTGCCGACCTGGCCGAACCCGCCGATCAGGATCGTCGCGCCGCTCCTCACCCCGGCGAGCGCCTCGGCCGTGCCGCGCACGAACTTGTCGATCATGGCGCCACCTCGCAAAGCCCATTGTTGATCACCATCGTCTCGCGCTCGGCGGCAAGGGCGGTGAAGCCGAACCGGCCGCCGCCCTCATCCCACACCTCGGTGACGATCGTTTCGCCCGGGAAGACGGGGGCCGAGAAGCGGAGGTCGATGCGCTTCATCCGGCCCGGTTCGCCGCCGCAGCAGAGGCGGAGAAGCGCGTGGCCGACGACGCCCATGGTGCAGAGCCCGTGCAGGATCGGGCGCGGGAAGCCTGCCTTCGCCGCCACCGCCGGGTCCGCGTGCAGCGGGTTGTGGTCGCCGTTGAGGCGATAGAGCAGCGCCTGCTCGGGGCGGGTGGTGAGCGACAGCGTCGCGTCCGGCGCGCGGTCGGGGATCGCGTGCGGCGCCTTCACGGGCCCGGTCGCGCCGCCGAACCCGCCATCGCCGCGGAGGAAGGTCGTGCTCTCGAGCGTCGCCAGCAGCGAGCCCGCGGAATCGAGCACCTCGCGCGCGGAGTAGAGCAGGGCACCTTTGCCAGCACCGCGGTCAACCAGGCCGGTGACGCGTGAGCGGCCGATAATCTCGCCCTCCACAGGCAGCGGGCGATGCAGGGTGACCGACTGTTCGCCATGCACGAGCCGCGTCGCGTCCACGCCCGTATCGGGCCGGCCGAGCCAGAAGCCCGGATAGCCGAGCACGACCGCCATGGTCGGGAGTGCGATGAGCTCGGGCTCGTACACGAAGCGGCGCTGCCAGTCGTCCACGGGGTCCTGCCCGAGGCCGACTGAGAGCGCGTAGAGCATCGTGTCCTTGCGCGTGAGCGCCTGGCGGATCTCGGGGATGGGGTAGGCGAGCAGCTTCGCGGGGTCGAGCGGCATGTCAGTCCTCCAGCGTCAGCACCGCATCGAGCGCGAGCGCGCCGCGGCCTTCCGGCAACACCATCAGCGGGTTCACCTCCACGCCAGCGAGGCGCGGCCCTGCGGAGGCGGCGAAGCAGGAGAGGCGCGAGAGCGCGGCGGCCAGCGCGGCGACGTCCATGCGCGGGCGGCCGCGCGCGCCGTGGAGCAGCGGGAAGCCGCGGAGCGAGCGGATCATTGCGAGCGCCTCAGCCTCACCGAAGGGGCATAGGCGAAGGCACACGTCGCGCAGCACCTCGACGAACACCCCGCCCAGGCCGACCATCGCGACGGGCCCGAACACGGGGTCGCGCGTGACGCCGATGACGCATTCGACGCCGCCCGAGACCATCGGCGTGACGAGCACGCCCGCCACGCGCGCCTCGGGCGCATGCCGCGCGGCATTGGCCACGATCTCGTCATGGGCGGATCGCACCGACTCCGCATCTTCCAGCCCGAGCTTCACGCCGCCGATCTCGCTCTTGTGCAGCACGTCAGGTGAGACGAGCTTCATCGCGACGGGAAAGCCGAGGCGATCGGCCGCCGCGGCGGCGGCTTCGGCCGAAGCGCACAGCACCTCCTCCGGCGAGGCGATGCCAATGGCCGCGAGAATCCGTTTCGCTTCCGCCTCGTCGGGCGACGCAGCGGGCAGGTCGGGAGGGTTCGCAAGCATAGGCGCGCTCGCAGCCGGTCGCGCGAAGGCCTCGCCGAAGCGGCCCATTGCGGCCAGCGCGCCCACCGCACGTGTCGGGTCCTCGAACACGAGATAGCCGCCGTCCTGCCAGGCTCGGATCGTCTCGTCCGGCCCCGTCACCGATAGGATGAACAGCCTGTCGGGAAACTTCGCCACCGTCGCATCGAGTTGCTTGCGCAACGAGGGCGCGATGCTGCGCGAGGCGCCCACCTGGGTGAAGAAGGCGATGGCGCTCGTATAGCCGCCGTCGCCCAGCATGCTCTCTGCAAATCGGCCGATCACCGACATGTCGTTGAAGGCCTGCGCGGTGCAGTCCACCGGGTTGACGGAGGACGAGAACGGCACGAGCGCCTTCAGCCGGGCCTGCGCCTCCTCCGGCATCGGCGGCATGGCGAGCCCCACCGCCTCTGCCGCGTCGGAGATCAGCACCCCCGCACCGCCGGAGATGGTGACGACGCCAAGCGTGTTTCCCACGGGGTAGATGCGCCGCGTCGAGACCTCGGCAACGTCGAGCAGCTCCTCGGTGTTACGCGCGCGGAACACGCCGGCATCGCGCAGCACCGCATCCGTTACCGCATCGTCGCCGGCGATCGAGGCGGTGTGGCTGCGCGCCGCCCTCGCGCCGAGCGCGGAGCGGCCGACCTTGATCATCGCCACGGGCTTCTGCGCACGCCGCGCCGTCTCGATCGCCGCAAGGAAGGAGGGAGCATCGCGCACGCCTTCCGAGTACGCGACGATCACGTCCGTCTCGGGGTCCTCCGCGAGCCAGCCGATGGCTTCCCCGAGCGTCACGTCCGCCTCGTTTCCGGTGGTGACCAGGATTGGCGTGCCAAGGCGGCGGTCACGCGCCAGCGCGAAGAGATGCGTGCCGTAGGCGCCGGACTGGCTCGCGATGCCGATGCGCCCAGGGTGCGGCCAGCCATTCTCGAAGCTCGAGGAGAAGATCGGGTAGTAGCCGAGCCGCGCGTTGAAGAGGCCGAGCGCGTTCGGCCCGAGAAGCCGCATGCCGGCTGCCTTCGCCGCCGCGGTGAAGCGTGCCTGCACGGCAGCGCCGGCCTCGTCCACCTCCGCGAAGCCGGCGGTGAACATGATCGCCGCCTTCACGCCCTTGGCGATGCAATCGGCCACCGCCTGCTCGGCCGCAGCGCCAGGTACGGCGATGATCGCGGCATCCACCTCGCCCGGAACGTCTGCCAGCGTCGGGTAGGCGCGCAGGCCCTGCACCCTGTCGCGGTTCGGGTTCACCGGCAGGATCGGGCCGGCGAAGCCGCGCTCCTTCATGTAGGCGATCGGCCGGCCGCCGATCCGAATGGGGTCCTGGCTCGCGCCGAGGATGGCGATGCTGCGCGGCGCGAGAAGCGGCGTCAGCGATGCGAAGCGCATCGCCGCTACAGTGCCGCCTCGTTGCCGAGCAGCGCCGTCACCTGGCTCGAAAGCGTCCCGCCATTGCCATGCACGAGCGCCACATCGCATCGCTCGAGCTGCCTCTCGCCGGCACGGCCACGAAGCTGCTGAACCGCCTCGACGATCAGGAACATCCCGTACATGCCGGGATGGACGCAGGAGAGCCCACCGCCATTGGTGTTCACCGCAAGCCGCCCGCCTGGCGCGATCGCGCCGTCCATCACGAAGCGCCCACCCTCGCCCTTCGGGCAGAAGCCGAGATCCTCGAGGAAGAGTATAGTGTTGATGGTGAAGGCGTCGTAGAGCATCGCCAGATGCACATCCGACGGCGAGAGCCCGGCATGGGCGAAGGCACGCGGGCCGCTCTCGGAAGCCGCGGTGATGGCGAGATCCGGCATCGAGGAGATGGTGCGATGCCACTGCGCGCCGGCACCGCCAAGGAAGTAGGCGGGCTTATGCTTCAGGTGCCTGGCGCGATCCGCCCGCGTCATGATGCAGGCCGCACCGCCATCGGTGACGAGGCAGCAATCGAGCACCGAGAGCGGATCCGACACCATCCGGCTCTTCAGCACATCTTCGCGCGAGAGCGGGCCGCGGGCGAAGGCGTTGGGGTTCAGGTTCGCCCAGGCCCGCGCCGCGACGGCCACCTCGGCGAGCATCTCGCGCGTCGTACCGAACTCGTGCATGTGGCGCGAGGCCGCGAGCGCGTAGGCCGTAATCGGGTGGCGCGGCTTGAACGGCGCCTCCCACACCTGCGGCTCCGACATCGAGACCAGCTTGCCGCCCGCCGTGCGCTGGTTCGAGCCGTAGCAGATGAGTGCCACGTCGCAGAGCCCGGCATCGAGGGCGAGCGATGCGTGCAGCAGATGCGCCTCGAAGCTCGATCCGCCGACATTCGTGCCGTCGAAGTATTTCGGCTTGATGCCGAGATACTCGCCGACCGAAAGGGTCGGGAAGGCATGCACCGAGGTCGCGGTGAAGATGCCGTCGACCTCGGCAACCGTCAGCCCGGCATCGGCGACGGCAGCGATCGACGCCTCGGCGAGTAGCTCGATCGCCGACCGCCCCGGCGCCTCGCCCGTGCCCGCCGTGCCGATGCCGACGATCGCCGCCTTGCCGCGAAGGGAGTGTGCCATCTCTCGTTCCCCTCAGGCCGGGTCGAACACGACGTTGGGCGCGCCATCGACGGTCGCGACCCGCGCCTTCACGCGCATCCCGATCGTCACCTTGTCGGGGGCGATGCCTTCGACGCGGCTCATCATGCGTGGGCCTTCGTCGAGCGCGATGATGGCGATGTTGTAGTCGGCCGAGGAGCCGTCGGGGTTCGGGCGCTGCCGCGTCACCGTGGTGGCGTAGACCGTGCCGAGGCCGGATGCCTCGACCCATTCGAGGTCGGTCTCGCCGGTGCTGGGAACGGCGACGCGGGGGTAGAAGACATGCACACCCGCGGAAGCGCTCCGCTGCAGCATGAACTTCCCTTCGGCGAGATGGGCGCGGAACACGGCCTCGGGCCCCGGCGCCGTGCCTGCGGCTGGCCCGGATTTCTGTTCGGACACGGTTCGTTTCCTCGTCGTGGCAATACCCGCGGGCGCGGGCCGGATGTCACGACAGCATGCCGCGCCGAAAGGCCGGCGGCAACCTCGCGGGGCTCAGGCCAGGCTCAGCCCTGCGCGTCGGGAGAGAGCGCCACGCAAGTGCGGTTCGCGCGCTCCAGCCTCTGGCAGGCTGCGACGGCGGCGTCGGCCGACAGGCCCGCGAGCCTGGCGCGCGTGAGCGTCCCCGACGAGGTCCGCACCTGGCGGAGATCGGGCCGCGCCGAGGCGAGGATGTCGGGCGCGGCGCGGCGGGCCGCCTCCGTGGCCGATCGCGCCTGGGCCTCGGCCTGGAACGCGCCGACCTGGATCGCCCAGTCGCCCACCAGGGCGGTCGGCCGCGGTGCACCGAAGGATGGCGCGGCGTGGGCCGAGGAGATCAGGCGGAACCCGCCCTGCGAAGGCGGAGCGGGGCTGCGCGTGGTCGCGGCGACCACCACGGGCTCGCGCACCGGCGCCCTGACCGGCGCGGCGGCGACCTGCGTTGGCGGGGCAGGCGGCGGGCGGGGCGGCGAGTAGGAGGCAAGTTGCGTCGGCATCGCGCCGGGGCGACGGCGACCGGCCGGGATGTTCGTGGGGATCGCGGCCATCTGGTACACGACCGGGTCGGCGCGGTAGCGCGGATGCGTGCCGGCGATCTGCGGCGCGATCTTGGCGACGTAGTTGCGCGTCTCGTTCGGCAGGCCGCGGCGCCCGGCGAGGTAGTTGTCGAAGGTGCCTGGTCCCCCGTTGTACGCGGCGAGAAAGCCCGGGTTGCCGAAGCGCTCATACATCTCGCGGATATAGGCCGTGCCGGCGAGGATATTGTCCTTCGGGTAGTAGGGATCCGGCCCGAGACCGTGACGCTCGGCGAGTTCCGCATAGGTGGCAGGCATCACCTGCATCAGCCCCATCGCGCCGGCGCCGGACAGCGCCATCGGACGGCCGGCGCTTTCGACGCGCATCACCTCGCGGATCCATGCCTCCGGCACGTCATAGCGCTGGGAGGCCTCGACGATGTAGGGGCCCCAGGGGTCATGCGGCGGGCCGGGAGGCGAATAGTCGCGCGGGCCGCTTGCGTAGTGGGCCCGGTTGCCGCCGCTTCCGCCGCAGGCCGCAAGGCCGCCGAGGGCAACGCAGCAGAGGAGCATCCGGAGGATGGTGGCCGCGCTCGACCCACGCACGCCCTGCCTGCTCGCCATGCCACCCCTCTCCGAACACCAGCCGGCAGATATGCCGCACTGCAACAGGAAGCGAAACGCCTTCCGGCGCGACGTTGACGGTCGCGCTCAAAAACGGCCTTTAAATGGCTACAACCGAACGCTAGGCCGTGCCAAGCATATGAAGTGGGCTCGGGTCGCAATTCGATCATCGCGACACGATCCTGTTGCGGAGGCGCCACAGGGTCTGGCATCCCTGACCCGATCCGCGCAACGCCTGGAGGGGTGGAGGATGGTCATCTCCGTCAAGCCGTTCGCGGCGCTGCTCATGGCAGCCGCCCTGTTCGCCGGCTGCGCGCCGACCAACACCGCCACGACCTATTCGCCCGAGCAGATGAACCGCGAGGCGCAGGTCGAAACCGGCACGATCGTCTCGATCAGGCCCGTCTCCGTCGAGGGTTCGGGGCGCACGGGCACCCTGCTCGGCGGCGCCGCGGGAGGCGTGGCGGGCAGCTTCATCGGCGGGGACTGGCGGTCGAACCTTCTGGCGGGCCTCGCCGGCGCGGTCGTCGGCGGCGTCGCAGGGAGCGCGGCCGAACGGTCGCTCACCACCACGACCGCGAACGAGTTCATCGTCGAGCTCGAAGGCGGCGGCACGATCGCGGTGGTGCAGACGAACGAGCAGGGCCTGAGGGTGGGCGACCGCGTGACGGTGCTGCGCGGCGACCGGACGCGCATCACCCCGAGGGCCTGACCTCCGCCCGCCTGAGCCGCGCAAGCTGCGCCTCGCGGCGGGCGATGTAGGCGACCGAGAGCATCATCAGCGAAGCGCCCGCGAAGAGCGGCCAGCCGGGGCGTTCGGCGAAGGCGAAGAAGCCGATCAGCGCGCCGATCGGCACCTGCACGAACTCGACCGGCGCAAGCAGGCTCGCCTCCGCACGCCGCGCGGCGAAGGAGGCGCAGAAATCCCCGGCGATCGCGCAGAACGCGGCGATGACGAGCAGCAGCGCCTGTTCCGCCGTGGGCGTCTGCCAGACGATGACGCTCGGCGGCGTCCAGACGACGAGGCTGACTGCGGCGTAGAGGAACACGACCCGGAACGGCGGCTCGCCCACCGCGGCGAGGCGGCGGACGAAGGCGCCGACGCCCGCCCCGGCGATCGAGCCGGTCAGCGCAGCGATGGTTCCGGCGTTCAGTCCCATTCCCGCCCCCGCCCCGCGCTCGCCGAACGCGACGACGAGCACGCCGGCGAACCCGATCAACCCCGCGAGAGGTCGCCGCCAGCCGACCTTCTCGCCAAGGAACAGCACAGCGATCGCCAGAAGCCAGAGCGGCCGCGCCTGGTTCAGCGCGATCGCATCGGCGAGCGGTATGAGCGTCAGCGCGAGCGTGCCGAGCCCCATCGAGGCGACGCCGCAGAGGCCGCGCCCGAGATGCATCCAGGGCCGGCGCGTGGCGAGAAGCCCTGCGCCGCCGCGGCGCAGCAGCCATGGCGAGAGCGCCAGCATCGTCACCACCGCGCGCGAGAGCATGAAGAGCGGCAACGGCAGCCCCGTGCCGAGCACGGCCTTGCCGCAGGCGCTCATCACCGAGAAGAACGCCATCGCGACGAGCATCCACCCGACGCCTGCCAGTGGCGAATGCGCGCCGAGCAGCCTCACCGCCGCCCCGCGAGCGCGACGCCGCCGACGATCAGCAGAAATCCCACGAAATGATAGGCGCGCACCTCCTCGCCCAGCAGCGGCACGGCGAGCAGCGCGGCGAACAGCGGCAGGAGGTGCAGGAACGGACCCGACGCGGCCGGCCCGACCAGCGCGACCCCGCCGTTCCAGCAGAGATAGGCCGCGATCGAGGCGAACAGGGCGGTGTAGCCGACGAGGGCAAGCGAGGCGGCATCGTAGGGCATGGCGATGCCGCCGAGAGCATGCTCGAGCAGGTGGCAGAGGCCGATCACCGGAAGGCCGAAGACGATGGCCGCGAGCAGAACGCCCATCGGCCCGAGCCGCGCGCGAAGAGCGGCCGGAACGCGGCGCAGCAGCACCGTGTAGAGGCCCCAGGCCACCACGGCGATCAGCATGATGAGGTCGCCGCTGTTCACGGCGAGGCCCGCGAGCGAACCGACGTCGCCACGCGCGACGATCACCGCCACGCCGGCAAGCGAGAGGGCGAGGCCCGCAAGCTGCCAGAGCCTCGGGCGCTCGCGGTCGATCACGAACGCGGCGAACAGGATGGAGATGGGGATCAGCGAATTGGTCAGCGCCGCGTTGATCGCCTCGGTGCGCGAGAGCGCGATGTAGGTCAGCGTGTTGAAGCTGCCGACGCCGAACAGGCCAAGCGCGAAGAACAGCCAGCCGTGGCGGAGGATCTCCGACCTGTCGCGCCAGACCGCCGGGGCGGCGAAGGGTGCGAGCACCGCGCCGGCAAGCGCCCAGCGCCAGAAGGCGAGGCCGATCGGCGGCACGTCTCCCGAGGCTGCGCGGCCGAGAACGAAGTTCCCCGCCCAGAACAGGCTCGCCGCGGCAAGCAGGACGGCTGCGCGGAGCCGCGGACGCGCCAGCGCTTCGCGAGGCCCCTCCCCGCCCGACACCCCGGGCGCTGCCCGCGACGCACTGCCCACACGCCCCTCCGCCTCCGCCACCACGGCAGGCTTAGCCTCTTCAAGCCCGATCGGCCATGCGGCGTGAGCAGGGCGGCGGGCCAGGCGGGCGGCCTTGCGCTCCTCGAAGCCATTGGGTATCGGCGCCCCGTTCCCGCGAGGGAACGGTCACGCCCGCGTGTCGAGGAGAGACGATGCTGCCCTGTTTCGCGCCGATGGATGCTGCAGCGCTGCCGCTGCACGCGGTTTCGGCATCGTCCCTGCGCGGCCTGCTCGCGACACTGCCCAACGCTGTGGGGCGCTTCGTGGAGGCTTCCGGATTCGCTGCCAAGCAGGGCGAGACGGTTCTGCTTCCCGGCGATTCGGGGCTTGCGGGCGCGATGATCGGCCTTGGCGACGGCACGAGCCCGCGTGCTGCCTTCGGTTCGGCGGCGACCGCGTTGCCCGAGGGAACCGTATGGCGCCTTGCCGGCGAGGTCGACGAGGAGGCAGCGACCCTCGGCTGGGCGCTCGGCGCCTACCGGTACGGGCGGTTCCGGCAGGGCCGGGCGGCGGCCCGACTTGCCATCTCCGCCAAGGCCGGCTTCGCGGAGGCCGAGGCGGAGGCGGTGTGGGCTGCGCGCGACCTTGTGAACCACCCCGCCAACGTGCTCGGGCCGTCCGAGCTTGCCGAGGCGGTCGCGGATGTTGGCCGCGAGGCGGGCGCTTCGGTGACGCTGACGCGGGGCGAGACGCTCGAGCACGCCTACCCGACGGTCGCGATGGTCGGCCGCGGCAGCGCGCGCCCACCGGTGGTGGCGGATCTGTCGTGGAATGGCGCAGGACCGGATGCGCCTCTCGTGGTGCTGTGCGGCAAGGGCGTCGTGTTCGACACGGGCGGGTATGACCTCAAGCCCCCCGCGATGATGTTGCGCATGAAGAAGGACATGGGCGGGGCGGCGGTCGCGCTCGGCGTGGCGCGACTCGTGATGCGAGCTGGCCTGAAGGTGCGGCTCAGGCTGCTCGTCGGCGCGGTTGAGAACGCCATTGGCGCGCATGCGATGCGGCCTCTCGACATCGTGCGCACGCGCAAGGGCATCACAGTCGAGGTCGGCAACACGGATGCCGAGGGTCGTCTCGTCCTTTGCGACCTGCTTGCGGATGCGGATGCGGCCAACCCCGCGGCGATTCTCGATTTCGCGACGCTCACCGGCGCGGCCCGCGTGGCGCTGGGGCCCGACGTCGCGGCGCTGTTCTCGAACGACGATGCGCTGGCAGCGGAGCTCGTGACGGCCGGCATGGAGGCAGAGGACGCGCTGTGGCGGCTGCCGCTGTGGCAGCCCTATGCCTCGTGGCTCGAGAAGGGGCCGGCCGATCTCGCGAACGTGTCCGGGAACACGCATGCGGGAGCAATCGTCGCAGCCTTGTTCCTTCAGCGTTTCGTATCGCCTGCCATCCCGTGGGCGCATATCGATCTCTACGCCTGGAACGACGCCACGCGGCCCTGCCGGCCGGAGGGAGGCGAGGCGACCGCGCTGAGAGCCACGTTCCGCGCGCTTTCCGCGCGATTCGCGTGAGCCGCGGCCCGTCACGTTCCTGATCACTTGTCTCGTAATCGCAACGCTGCCCCGCATTGCGCGAGCAGCCCTTTGGTCACGACCATGAAACTTTTTCGTTCCGGGGGGTGGTTTTTCCTGCGGGATGCAATACATCACTCTCCACGAGGCGGCCGTTTCGGTGCCGCCATCACAAGCCGAGGACAATGATATGGCAGCAAACCCCGCAAGCGAGCACCTTCTCTCCGTGCTCCGTGAGACCATCGTTTCGCTCGTGCGCCGCGACGGGCCAGACCTTTCCGCCCGCCAGCTCGGCGTGTTCCTGACGGTGTATCTCACCGAGGGTCCGCACACGGTTCGTGGCCTTGCCCACGAGCTGAACGTCTCGAAGCCCGCGATCACCCGCGCGCTCGATCGCCTCGGCGAGCTCGACCTCGCCCGCCGCAAGGTCGACCCGCAGGACCGCCGCAGCGTGATCGTTCAGCAGACGCTGAAGGGTGCGGCCTTCCTCCGCGAGATGCGCAAGATCATGGGCGAGGCCGCAGGCACGGGCCGTGGCTACGGGCTCAAGCGCGCAGGCTGAGCGCAGGCGCCCGAAAGGGCGCAACGCCTTGATCGCACAAGCGAAAGGCCCGGCATCGAAAGATGCCGGGCCTTTTCCTTTTCCCCTTCAGTAGCCGACCGACACGTCCACCACGTTGGCGAGCGGGCGGCCTTCCCGCAGCCGGGCGAGGTTGTCGATGACCTGAGGCGCAACGCTTCGGGGAATCGTGATGCTCGCCGCATGCGGGGTCAGGATCACGTTCGGGTGCGTCCAGAACCGGTGCTCGCGCGGCAGGGGCTCTGTGCGGAACACGTCGAGCGTGGCACCGGACACTTGGCCGGAATCGAGCGCGGCGAGCAGGTCCTCCTCCACCACATGCGCGCCCCGCGCTGCGTTGATCACATATGCGCCATGCGGCAACCCGGCGAGGGTTCGCGCGTTGATGATGCCCTCCGTCTCAGGCGTGAGCGGGAGCAGGCAGACGAGGATGTCGGTTCGCGCAAGAAACGGCATCAGTCCGTCCGCCCCCGCGAACGTTTCGATCCCGTCAAGCTGCTTCGGCGTACGCGACCATCCCGCCACCTGGAAGTTGAGTGCGGCGAGCTTGCGGGCCGCATCGGCGCCGAGATTGCCCAGACCCATGACGCCGATCCGCGTTGCCTCGGTATCCGGTGCAGGAAGTTCCTCCCACTCGCGCCGTGCCTGCAGCGCGCGATAACCAGCGTCCTGCCGGTGGTGACGCAGAACTGCGAGCAGCACGTACTCGCTCATCGCCGTCGTCAGCAGCCGGTCAACGAGGCGGACGACCGCGACGCCAGGCGGCGGCCCGGGCGGGCGGAACAGATGGTCGACGCCCGCGCCCATCGAGATCAGCAGCTTCAGGTTCGGGTAGCGGTAGAGGTCCTCCGGCGGGTGGTTCCACGTCACCGCCGCGGTGATGTCCTCGACCGGCCCGCTTTCGGGGTGCAGGCGTATGTCGAGCGCGGGGTCGAGCGCGAGCAGCTCCTCCCGCCACACCTGCATCGTCGCCGGCTTCGTCGAAACCAGAAGCGCGTTCATCTCACCCCGTCTTCCCTGTCCAGTTCCTCTTGCGTCTTCGTCGCCCTGACGAAGGCCATCCAGTCTCCCGGCGGGCGGCAGTCCTCGCCGTCGCGCTGCAGCGTGACGGCCTTGGCGTCCCACACGCTCACGAAGGCGTCGGGGTCCGACGTCACGTAGCCGAGGGTGCGCTCGTACACCTGGTCCTTCATCCGCGGTAGGATCACCAGGAACCAGATGCCGAGACCGGCCATGAGCGCGACGAGGCCGAGCGGGAACCCGCCGATGGCGACGGCGCCGACAACGCCCATGATCCCGAGGAAGATCGGCAGCGCCGTCTCGATGCGTCGGAAGACCGGAGAGCCTGGCCGGTTCATCAGCCCGACATTCACCCCGAGCCGGATACGGTTCTCGCGCACGAGGCGAACGAGGAGGGCATGCGCGTCGCGGACCCTTCGGTCAGCCATGAACGGAGGCGCCCATGGTTCAGCCTCGCACCACGCCGCTTTCCGTGGCCTTCAGCGAGAAGGCCGCGTCCATCAGCGCGCGTGTGTATGGCTCGCGGGGCTCGTCCATCACGGCATGCGTCTCCCCCTCCTCCACGACCCGGCCATCCTTCAGCACCACGACGTGATGCGCCATGGCGCGGACGACCTTCAGGTCATGGCTGATGAAGAGATACGCGAGGCGGTGCTTCTCCTGAAGCCCCCGGAGCAGTGCCACGATCTGAGCCTGCACCGACATGTCGAGCGCGGAGGTGGGCTCGTCGAGCACGATGAAGCGTGGCTTGAGCACGAGCGCCCGGGCGATGGCGATTCGCTGGCGCTGCCCGCCGGAGAACTCGTGCGGGTAGCGGTTGATCGAACCGGGATCGAGCCCGACCTCGACGATGGCATCGGCCACCGCCTGGTCGCGCTGCTCGCGCGACAGGCCAGGCTCGTGGATCGCGAGCCCCTCGCCCACGATCTCCGCGACCGACATGCGCGGGCTCAGCGAGCCGTAGGGGTCCTGGAACACGATCTGCATCCGCCGGCGCAGGGGTCGCATCTCCGATCGGTCGAGCCCCTGGATCGAGCGGCCCTCGAAACGGATCGCGCCTTCGGCCTTCTCGAGCCCGAGCAGCGCGAGGCCCATCGTCGTCTTGCCCGAGCCGCTCTCGCCGACCAGTCCGACCGTCTCGCCCTCGCGTACCCGCACCGAGACGCCGTCGCACGCCTTCACGACGGCAACGGTGCGGCGCAGGAGCCCGCGTCGGATGGGGAAGTGGACGCGCACGTCCTCGCCCGCCATGATCTCCGGCGCATCCTCGGGCACCGGATCGGGCGAGCCCTTCGGCTCGGCGGCGAGCAGCATCTGCGTATAGGGATGCTGGGGACGCTCGAACACGTCGGCCACCGCGCCCTGTTCGACGATGCGCCCCTTCTGCATCACGCACACACGGTCCGCGTAGCGGCGGACGATCGCGAGGTCGTGGCTGATAAGCAGCATGGCCATGCCCAGGCGCTGCTTGAGCTCGGCGAGCAGCTTCAGGATCTGCGCCTGGATCGTCACATCGAGCGCCGTCGTGGGCTCGTCCGCGATCAGGAGGGCCGGGTCGTTGGCGAGCGCCATGGCGATCATCACGCGCTGGCGCTGCCCGCCGGAGAGCTGGTGCGGATAGGCGCCGAGGCGGTTCGTCGCATCCGCAAAGCCCGCCATCGCAAGGCACTCGATCGCGCGCTCCTGCGCCGCGCCGTTCGGCAGCGGGCGATGCAGCTGCACCGCCTCGACGATCTGCCTCTCGATCGTGTGCAGCGGGTTGAGGCTCGTCATCGGCTCCTGGAACACCATCCCGGCGATGCCGCCGCGCGCCTCGCGCAAGGTCTCGAGATCGGCGCCGATCATCTCCTTTCCGGCGAGACGAATGGAGGAGCCCTCCGGGTGCCGCGCGGCCGGGTAGGGCAGGAGCTGCAGGACCGACAGCGCGGTGACGGACTTGCCCGAGCCGCTTTCGCCCACGAGCGCGAGCGTCTCGCCACGGTCGAGCGTGAAGGACGCGCCCTCGACGCCGACGATGTCGCGATCGCCCGCGCGGAACGTGACGCCGAGGTCCTTCACCGTGAGAAGGGGCTCGCTCACCGCCCTCCTCCCGGAAGCTTGCGCGGGTCGAACGCGTCGCGCACCGCCTCGCCGATGAAGGTGAGAAGCGTGAGCTGCACCGCAAGCACGATGAAGCCGGTGATGCCGAGCCACGGCGCCTGGAGGTTGTTCTTGCCCTGCGAGAGAAGCTCGCCGAGCGAAGGCGAGCCAGGCGGCAGGCCGAAACCGAGGAAGTCGAGGCTGGTCAGCACCGTCACGGAGCCGGCGAGGATGAAGGGCATGAAGGTCAGCGTCGCGACCATCGCGTTGGGAAGGATATGGCGCACCATCACCCGCACGTCCGACAGTCCCATGGCCTTGGCAGCGCGCACGTAGTCGAAGTTCCTCCCGCGCAGGAACTCCGCGCGCACGACGCCGACGAGCCCCATCCACGAGAACAGAAGCAGGAAGACGAGCAGGATCCAGAAGGTCGGCGTGATGATCGAGGCGAGGATGATGAGGAGGTAGAGCGTCGGCAGGCCCGACCAGATCTCGATGAAGCGCTGGAAGGCGAGGTCGACCCAGCCGCCGTAGTAGCCCTGCACCGCACCGGCCGCGACGCCGACGATCGAGGAGACGATGGTCAGCGTGAAGCCGAACAGGACCGAGATGCGGAAGCCGTAGACGACGCGCGCGAGCACGTCGCGCGCCTGGTCGTCGGTTCCGAGGAGGTTCGTCCACGAAGGCGGGGCGGGGGCGGGAACGGGAAGGTCCTTCACCACCGTGTCGTAGCGGAACGGAACGGCGGGCCAGATCATCCAGCCCTTCTCGCGGATCAGCTCCTGCACTGCGGGGTCGTGATAGTCGGTCGTGGTCGGGAAGAAGCCGCCGAACGTCGTCTCCGGATAGTCGACCATCACGGGAACGTAGAACGCTCCGTCGTAGCGCACGAGCAAAGGGCGGTCATTGGCGATGAGCTCGGCGAAGAGCGTGACCACGAAAAGCAGGGCGAAGAGCCAGAGGCTTGCATGGCCGCGCCGGTTGGCACGGAAATTGGCGAGCCTGCGCTGGTTCAGGGGAGAGAGGCGCATCCCGCCTCAGCGCCGCGCGGAGAAGTCGATCCGCGGATCGACGACCGTGTACATGATGTCGCCCACGATCTGCATGACGAGGCCGAGCAGCGTGAACATGTAGAGCGTTCCGAACATCACCGGATAGTCGCGCCGTATCGCCGCCTCGAAGCCGAGCAGGCCGAGACCGTCGAGGCTGAAGATGATCTCGATGAGCAGTGCGCCGGTGAAGAGGATGCCGATGAAGGCGGAAGGAAAGCCCGCGATGATCAGGAGCATCGCGTTGCGGAACACGTGGCCGTAGAGGACGCGGCTCTCCGTCGCGCCCTTCGCGCGCGCCGTCATGACGTACTGCTTGCCGATCTCGTCGAGGAAGGAGTTCTTGGTCAGGAGCGTCAGAGAGGCGAAGCCGCCGATCACCATCGCCGTGATGGGCAGCGCCATGTGCCAGAAATAATCGATGATCTTCGCCCCGAAGCTCATCTCCGCCCAGCCGGGACTCGTCAGGCCCCGCAAGGGGAACCATTGCAGGAACGACCCGCCGGCGAAGAGCACGACGAGCAGGATGGCGAACAGGAAGCCCGGGATCGCGTAGCCGATCAGAACGACGGCAGAGGTCGCGACATCGAAGCGGGAGCCGTCGCGCACTGCCTTCTGAACGCCGAGCGGAATGGAGATCAGGTAGACGAGAAGCGTGGTCCAGAGCCCGAGCGAGATGGAGACGGGCATCTTCTCGAGGATCAGCTCGACCACTGTCCGGTCACGGAAGAAGCTGCGGCCGAAATCGAAGGTGAGGTAGTTGCCCATCATGTCGACGAAGCGTTCGAGAGGCGGCTTGTCGAAGCCGAACATCCTCTCGATCTCCTTCACGATGGCCGGGTCGAGCCCGCGCGCACCGCGATAGGCGCTCTCGCCTGAGGAGGCCGAACCGCTGTCGGGCGCGCGCAGCGTCTCGCCCTGGCCTCCGCTGATCCGTTCCGTGGCCGAGACGGCCGTGCCGCGAAGCTCGGCGATCATCTGCTCGACGGGGCCGCCCGGCGCGAACTGGATCACGGCGAAGTTGATCACCATGATGCCGAACAGCGTCGGGATCACCAGCAGCAATCGCCGGAGGATATAGGCTCCCATCGCGGGCGCGGGACCTCAGCCGCCGCTGCGCCGGGCTTCGGCGAGCCGTGCCTCGCGCGCGGTGTCGACCCACCAGGTGTCGAAGCCGAGCCCATAGCGCGGCGGCGTGGCCGGCCTGTCGAACTTGTCCCAGAAGGCGACGCGGAACACGCGGCTGTGCCAGTGCGGCACGACGTAGTGGCCCCAGAGAAGCACGCGGTCGAGCGCGCGGGTGCGCGTGATCAGCTGCTCGCGGTCCGGCGCGTTGATGACGAGCTCGACGAGCTCGTCGATCACGGGATCGCACACGCCAATCGTGTTGCGCGAGCCTTCGAGCTTCGCCTTCTCGCAGGTCCAGTAGTCGCGCTGCTCGTTGCCTGGCGAGAGCGACTGGCCGAACACGTCCACCGTCATGTCGAAATCGAAGCTGTCCGTTCGCGCCTGGTACTGCGCGGTGTCCACCGTTCGCGTCCGCATCTCGATGCCGAGGCGCTGGAGCTGCTGGGCATAGGGCAGGGCCACGCGCTCGAAGCTTGGCGAGGACAGCAGCATCTCGAAGCTGAACGGCTCGCCGCGGGCGTTGACGAGGCGCTGGTTGCGCACCGTCCACCCCGCCTGCTGCAGGAGCGTCAGCGCGCGGCGGAGATTGTCGCGGTTGTTGCCCGAGCCGTCCGTCACCGGAAGCTTGAACTCGGTGGTGAACACCTCCTCCGGGACCTTGCCGCGGAAGCGCTCGAGCAGGGCAAGCTCCTCGCCCTGAGGCAGGCCGGAGGAGGCGAGCTCGCTATTCGAGAAGTATGAGCTCGTCCGCGCGTAGGCATCGAAGAAGAGGTTGCGGTTCGACCACTCGAAGTCGAAGGCGAGCATCAGCGCCTCGCGCACCCGCCTGTCCTTGAACAGCGGGCGGCGGATGTTCATCGCGAAGGCCTGCATGCCGGTGGGCAGCTCGTGGCGGATCTCCTCGAGCTTCACGAGGCCGCGGCGGCGGGCGGGGAAGTCGTAGCCCGTCGCCCATTCCTTGGCGACGTTCTCCGCACGGAAGTCGATCTGGCCTGCCTTGAACGCCTCGAAGGCGACCGTTGCGTCACGGAAATACTCGTAGCGCATCACGTCGAAATTGTCGGTGCCGCGTTCGGAGGGAAGGTCCTTGGCCCACCAGTCCGCGACGCGGCGATACGTTACCGTCCTCCCCGCCTCGAACCGGTCGACGCGGTAGGCGCCCGAGCCGAGCGGCGGCTCGAGAAGGGGGCGGGTGAAGTCGCGCCCCTCCCACCAGTGCTTGGGCAGGATCATGAGCTGGCCGAGGATGAGCGGCAGCTCGCGGTTCGCGCCGTCGCGGAAGCGGAACACAGCGCGCCGCTGCCCCTCGGCAACCGCCTCCGTCACGTCGCCCCAGTAGGCGCGATAGAACGGCCGCCCGTTCTGGCGAAGCGTGTCGAAGGTCCACACCACGTCGTCTGCCGTGATGGGCCGGCCGTCGTGCCACACGGCCTTGGGGTTGATCTCGAACGCGACCCACGTGCCGTCGCGCGCGATCTCGACCCATTCGGCCAGGTTGGCGTACTCGGTACTCGCCTCGTCCTGCGAGGATTTCAGCAGCGTCATCCAGACGCCGCCGATGCCTGCGGCGGCGACGCCGCGGACGATGAACGGGTTGAAGCTGTCGTAGCTGCCGATGGCAGCGAGCGTCACCTCGCCGCCCTTCGGCGCATTCGGGTTCACGTACGAGAAGTGCGTGAAGTCGGGCGGATAGCGCGGCTCGCCGAGAAGGCTCAGCGCGTGCGTCCGGACGGAGCCGGCGGGAGCCTGGGCGGCGGCCGGGCGCAGCCCGGCCGGAAGCGAGGCCGCGACGGGCACGGCCAGGGACGCCGAAACGATCTCGCGACGACGCATCCTGCTCTCCTCCCGCGTTGACCTCACGGCGATTAGATCATCGACAGCGATGCGCCCCGCAAGGGAGAACGGCCGGGCCGCTGCGTCACGCTCGCGCCAGAAGCCTCACGCGGGGGCAAACTTGCTCACGAACCCGAAAGGATCGCCAGTGCCTCGGCATGCAGCGCTGCGGAGCCGGCGGCAAGCACCGAGCCATCCGCCCCCGGGCGAAGCGGCCTGCCGGACCAGTCGGTGATCACCCCGCCCGCGCCTTCGACAACGGGCACGATCGCCGCCCAGTCCCAGATCTTGTAGGTCGTCTCGGCCACCAGATCGACCGTGCCGAGGGCAAGAAGCCCGTGCGCGTAGCAGTCCCCGCCCCAGGTCACCTGCGCGACGCGGGCAGCGAGCCGCTCCCAGCGCGGGCGCGTCTCTGCGGTGAAGAGGTCGAGCGTCGTGCAGGAGAGCTGCGCATCGGCGAGCGCAACATCCTGCCGCGTGCCGCAGGGGGCGGCGAGGCCAGGCGGCGCGCTGAACCGCGTCGGCCGCCCAGCGAGGCCGACCCAGCGCTCGCCGGTGATCGGCTGGTTGATCACGCCGAGCACGGGCACGCCCTCGTGCAGGAGCGCGATCAGTGTGCCGAAGCTCGGGCGGCCGGTGATGAAGCTCTTCGTGCCGTCGATCGGGTCGAGCACCCACTGGAAGGGGCTCTCCTCCCGCTCCGGGCCGAACTCCTCGCCGAGGATGCCATGCTCGGGAAACCGCTCCGACAGAAGCGCGCGGATGGCCTTCTCCGCGGCACGGTCGGCCGCGGTGACGGGGCTTGCATCGCCCTTGCGGACGATGCCGATGCGTTCGCGGAAGAAGGGGCGGATGACGGCAGCCGCAACGTCGGCCGCCGCTTCGGCGACGCGCGCCGCGGCCTCGAGGTCGTGCCCCACCGCCGCGCTCAGGGCAGCGGCTTCGGCTCGGCCGCGAGCGAGCGGAGATAGGCGATCACGTCGGCGCGCTGGGCGGCCGAGGAGATGCCGTTGAACGCCATGCGGGTGCCCGGCGCATAGGCGCGCGGACCGGCGAGGAACTTGTTCAGTTCCTCATAGTCCCACGGCTTGTCGCGCATGCCGGCAATCGCGGGCGAGTAGTTGAACCCCTCGGCATGGGCGTGCGGCGCGCCGACGATGCCCCAGAGGTTGGGGCCGACGCCGTTGCGGCCGCCCTCGTTGAAGCTGTGGCAGGAGGCGCACTGGCGCTGCGCCAGGGTCTGGCCGTTCTGCGGATTGGCGGCGGCAAGCAGCGGGGCGATCGGCTCGATGGCAGGCGCCGCCGGGGCGGCCGGCGCGCCCGCGGGAGGTTCGGGCGCGGCGATCTGCAGGACGGACTGCTCGAGCCGGTGCGGGTGGACGATCGTGTTGCCGATGATCCCGGTCACCATGAAAAGGATGCCGGCCACCAGGATCGCGGCGACCGCCTTGTTCATCTCCATGCTCATCGCGCCAGCACCACCCTTTTCGTCACGCGCCATGCGCGCCCCCGGCGCCCCGCCCGTGCCGGCGGGGGCTTCCCAGGAGCGCAGCCGTCCATTAGGCCATCGCCCGCGACCTCTCAACCCTTCTCGCCGCCGAAACCGCGCGGCAGGACGTCACGAAGCCCAGGCACCGGATACGTGAACCCCATCGTCCTTATCCCAGCCCGCATGGCGTCCTCCCGCCTGCCGGGCAAGCCGCTCGCGACCATCGCCGGCCGCCCGATGATCGCCCATGTGCTCGACCGCGCCCGCGAGGCCGGCGTCGGCCCGGTTGCCGTCGCCTGCGCCGAGGAGGAGATCGCCGAGGCCGTCCGCGCTGCCGGCGGCGTCGCGGTGATCACCGACGCCGCGTTGCCCTCCGGGTCGGACCGGTGCTTCGCCGCCCTCGCCGCCCTCGACCCGGAGGGACGCCACGACGTGGTGGTGAACCTCCAGGGCGACCTGCCGACGCTCGACCCCTCCGCCATCCGTGCCGTGCTCGGCCCGCTCGAGGACCCGCAGGTGGACATCGCCACGCTGGTGACCGCGATCCACGATGCCTCGGAGGCGATGGCGCCCAACTTCGTCAAGGCAGCCGTGGTGTTCGGCGAGGGGCAGGCTGCCGCGCGGGCGCTCTATTTCTCCCGCCTTCCCGTGCCCTACGGGCCCGGCCCGCTCTGGCACCACATCGGCATCTACGCCTGGCGGCGCTCGGCGCTTGCCCGGTTCGTAACCCTTCCCCCCTCCGGTCTCGAGCAGCGCGAGAAGCTCGAGCAGCTCCGCGCCATGGAGGCGGGGATGACCATCGCCTGCGCGCAGATCGACAGCGCGCCGTTCGGCGTCGACACGCCGGAGGACCTCGCGCGCGCGCGCCAGCTCATCGAAGGAACCGCACGGTGACGGAGAAGATCGCCTTCCAGGGCCTGCCGGGGGCCTATTCCGACCTCGCCTGCCGCAACGCCTACCCCGACCTCGAGACGCTCCCCTGCCCGAGCTTCGAGGACGCGATCGCCGCGGTGCGCGAGGGCCGGGCACGGCTCGCCATGCTGCCCTGCGAGAACAGCCTGGCCGGCCGGGTGCCCGACATCCACCGCCTTCTGCCAGACAGCGGGCTGCACGTGGTGGCAGAGCAGTTCCAGCGCGTCGAGCACTGCCTGCTCGCGCCGAAGGGGGCGACGATCGCGGGGCTGAAGCGCGCGCGGAGCCATGCCGTCGCGCTCGGCCAGGTGCGCAACGTGCTCAGGGAGCTGAACCTCACCCCCATCATCGAGGCAGACACCGCCGGCGCGGCGGCGCATGTGGCCGAGATGGGCGGCACGGAGGACGCCGCCATCGCCTCCTCGCTCGCGGGCGAGATCTACGGGCTCGAGATCCTCCGCCACAACGTCGAGGACGCGGCCCACAACACCACTCGCTTCTATGTCATGGCGCGCGAGGCCGCGCCGCCGCCGCCCGAGACGCCGGGGCTGATGACGACCTTCGTTTTCCGGGTCCGCAACGTCCCCGCCGCCCTCTACAAGGCGCTCGGCGGGTTCGCCACCAACGGCGTGAACATGACCAAGCTCGAGAGCTACATGGTCGGCGGCGCCTTCACCGCAACGCAGTTCCTCTGCGACGTCGAGGGCCACCCCGAGCAGGGGCCGCTGCGCCGCGCGCTCGAGGAACTGCAGTTCTTCTCGCGCGAGGCGCGGATCCTCGGCGTCTACCCGGCGCACCCCTATCGCGACGAGATGGGCGCGGGAGACTGAGCCGGCGCCTCAGCCCAGCCGGGCGTCGTACTCGTCCTTGAGCCTGAGCCAGCCCTCCCAGAACGGCTCTGCCTCGCGGCCCTCGGCGACGGCTCGCAGCACGTCGAGATGCATGTGCCAGCCCGCCGCGACCTTCAGCATCGTCGGGCGATCAGGCAGGCGTCGGTGAACGAGGGTCAGCAGCACCCGAGCCCCGCGCGGCTCTAGGCTGAAGGACACCTCGCCGCTTTCGCCCCAGGCGATGACGAGGTGCCGGGGGGGGTCGACCGCGATGATTCGGCTCGCCATGCTGTGCTCCTCGGGGAACCCCTCCGGCCGCCGGCTTGGCCGGGCACTCAGGTCGTCGTTCCGCCAGGTCAGGGTGAAGGCCGCGCCCTCCCGCAGCTCCATCGTCCCCGCGGCGAGCCACTTGCTGCGCAGCTCCCCATCGGTCAGGTAGCGCCAGACGCGGTCCACCGGCCCAGGCAGAATCCTCTGGATGGTGAGCGTCGCGGGCTCGATCAGCCTGCCATAGGCGTCGATCTCGGCGGTCTCGGTCATCGGTCATCTCCTTTGGATGGGGAGGGGCGGGCGGCGTCCTCGGCGCGGAGCAGCCGGTCGAGCGTGTCGAGGCGGGATGTCCAGAACGCCTCGTAGAGCGAGAGCCATTCATGGGCGGAGGCGAGCGGCCCAGGCTCGAGGCGGCAGAGATGGGTCCGCCCGCGCACCTCGCGGCGGATCAGCCCTGCCTTCTCGAGCGCCTTGATGTGCTTCGACGCGGCGGCGAGCGAGATGGCGAAGGGCCGGGCAAGCTCGCCGACGGTGCGCTCCCCGGCCATGAGCTCACCGAGCATCTGCCGGCGCGTGGCGTCGCCGAGGGCATGGAACACGGCATTGAGCTCGGGCTGGCGTCGTTCAACCATACGGTTGAATATTCCATCGTGCCTTCTGAATGTCAACCAGTTGGTTGAACGATCAGCCGATCAACGTCTGGTAGAGGGCTCGCTCAGTAGCCCGACGGCCTGGGCGGGTCGGGCGTGCCGATCGGCGTGGTCGGCGGCGGCACCGTATCGTCGGGCGAGAAGCTCGTCGGGTTCACCCGCGCGACCCCGCCTGGTGCCTGGGCCAGCGCGCCTTCACGCACGAGGCACCCGATGAAGGCGTTGCGCTCGGCATCGGCGAGCTCGTTCTGCCAGCGGGCATGGGCGTCGCCATAAGTGGGCGGCACCTGCCTTCGACCCAGCGCACGGACTCGCGGGCTATCGAGCGCCTCCGCCCGGCAACGCGACACGCGCGGGTCGTTGGCCGCAACGCCCTCGGGCGGTGCGAGGGTGGACCGCGACGCGCAGGCGCCGAGCGCAAGCAGCCCGACGAGGATGAGCGCACGCCCGGTCATTCCACCCAGTCCTCGATGAGGCGCCGTGCGATGCTGTCGATGCGCGGCAGCCTGAGGCCGAGCGCGTCGATGTTCCGGATCTCATCGCGCGTGAACCAGCGCGCGTCCATCAGCTCCTCGCTGTCGACCGTCAGCGCCGCATCGTCGGCCACGGCGTAGAAGCCGAGCATGATCGAGGAGGGGAACGGCCAGGGCTGGCTCGAATGGTAGGTGACGTCGCGCACGCGCACGCCGGCCTCCTCGAACACCTCGCGCGCGACGGCCTCCTCGAGGCTCTCGCCAGGCTCAACGAAGCCGGCGAGCGTCGAGTACATCTTCACCATCGGGAAGCGGTGGCTGTGCGCGAGCAGGCAGCGCTCCACACCCTCGGCATCGGTGTGCGACACGAGCATGATCACGGCAGGGTCGGTGCGGGGGAAATGCACCGCGCTGCATTTCGGGCAGACCATCGAGTGGCCGCCGCTTCTCGGCGCGCACTGGCTGCCGCAGACGCCGCAGAACAGGTTCCGCGTACGCCAGTGCATCAGCCCGCGCGCATGCGCGAGCACCGACGCTTCAGAGGCATCGAGCTGCCCAGCCACCTGCCGCAGATCGGTGAACTCGACGCGTCCGAGCTCGGCAAAAAGGGGGGCGGGGTCATCCTCGTCCGACAGGTCGAGCGCGAACACAGCCCGACCGTTCCAGACGCCGAGGAAGGCATGCGGCCGCTGCTCGATGCCGACCGCGGCGGCGGCAAGCGTGGTGAGCAGCACGGCTTCCGGCGTGCCGGTCTCGACGCTGCGCAGAAGCGACTTCGCCCGCCAGACGGGGACGTAGAGCGTCTCCCCATCCGCAAGGGCAGCAGCAAGGAACGCGGCATCGTCGCGCCGGTTCGAGGCACGGTCGAGCGGGCTGCCGGTGTAGCTGTTCGGACGACTGGCGCGGCGCATGGGTTTCGCGCGGCAAGGTGCCACGCCGATCCGGCCCCGTCCATGCACCGCCATACAGGTCCTGCGCCGGCCGGGGGTGGCCGCGCGGGGCGGCATCGTGCTAGAGGAAATGTGGGAGGTTGGTGGCGGACGGGCTCCTCGCCAACCGGTCAGGTCCGGAAGGAAGCAGCCGTAACGGGTTCTTGCCCGGGTCGTTCGCCAGCCTCCCACCTCCCCGCATGAAGGACGACCACGGGACGGGCGACAGGGGGCTGACCGGCGCGATGGCTGGGCTGTTCGGAGACACGCCGGAGGACGACGCGCCGCCCCCCGCCGAGGGCCCGGGCCTGTTCGGCGCCGCCGCGGAGGCCGCGCCCGCCACTACGACGAGCGCCTCGCCCGCCGCCTATCGCGTTCTTGCCCGCAAGTACCGGCCGCAGGATTTCGAGGCGCTGATCGGCCAGGAAGCGATGGTGAGAACGCTCACCAACGCCTTCGCGCAGGGCCGCATCGCGCACGCCTTCATGCTGACCGGCGTGCGTGGCGTCGGCAAGACGACGACCGCTCGCATCATCGCCCGCGCGCTGAACTGCCTCGGCGTCGACGGCACGAACGACCGCCCGACCATCACGCCCTGCGGCGTGTGCGCCAATTGCCGCGCCATCGCCGAGGACCGCCACACCGACGTGATGGAAATGGATGCCGCCTCGCGCACCGGCGTCGACGACATCCGCGAGATCATCGAGGGGGTGCGCTTCCGGCCGCTGTCTGCGCGGCAGAAGGTCTACATCATCGACGAAGTGCACATGCTCTCGCGCAACGCCTTCAACGCGCTGTTGAAGACGCTCGAGGAGCCTCCCGCGCACGTCACCTTCATCTTCGCGACGACAGAGATCCGCAAGGTTCCCGTCACCGTCCTCTCGCGCTGCCAGCGCTTCGACCTGCGGCGGATCGCTGCCGACCGGCTCGCCTCGCATTTCGGCGCGATCGCGGAGAAGGAGGGCGCGCGCATCGAGGAGGGCGCGCTGCGTCTGATCGCCCGCGCGGCGGACGGTTCGGTGCGCGACGGGCTCTCGCTGCTCGACCAGGCGATCGTGCTTGCGGGCGAGGACACCGTCACCGAGGCCGCCGTGCGCGACATGCTCGGGCTCGCCGACCGTGAGGCCGTGTTCGACCTGTTCGAGGCCGCCATGGCGGGGCGCGTGGCGGATGCGCTCGCGCTTCTCGCAGAAGGCAACGCCGTCGGCGCCGATCCGGGCGTGGTGATCGCAGACCTGCTCGGCATCACCCACACGGTCACGCGGCTGAAGCTCGCACCCGCGCTCGCAGAACGCGCAGCCCTGTCGGAGGCAGAGCGCACGCGCGGCACGGCGCTCGCCGCCGCCCTCTCGCTGCCGCAGCTCGGGCGCGCGTGGCAGATGCTCCTGAAGGGCGGGGCGGAGGTGAACGAGGCGCCTGACCGGCTTGCCGCGGCAGAGATGGTCCTGATCCGCCTCGCCCATGTCGCCGACCTGCCGACGCCGGGCGACATCATCCGCAAGCTGACCAATGGCGAGGGCATCGCCGCGGCAACGCCTGCCCCGCGGGGGAACCCGGGCGGCGGCGGCTTGCGCGCGATCGCCGGCGGAGGGCGCGCCGTGGCGGCGGCGAGCGTACCCATCAGCGCGGAGCCCGCGCCCGGTATCGCCATCACAGGGCTGGCCGACATCGCAGCGCTCGCAGTCGCGCGGCGCGAGGCGACGCTTGCCGCCAACATCGCGAGCCGGGTCCACCTCGTGCGCATCGAGGACGGGCTTCTCGAGATCCGCCCCGATGCCGACGCGCCGCGCGACCTCAGCTCGAAGATCGCAGCGCTGCTCAGCGAGGCGACCGGCCGCCGCTGGACCGTCGCGATCTCGACCGAGGCCGGCGCGCCGACGCTCGCCGAGCTCGAGCATGCGGAGGCCCTGCAGCTCCGCGCCTCGGTCGAGCAGGATCCGCTGGTGCGCGCGATCCTGGAGGCCTTTCCCGGCGCGGTGATCGAGGCGATCCGCGAGGCCGCACCGCCGCCCGACACGATCGACCCTGCGATGGATGAGGACGAGGACGAATGAAGAACCTGGCCAACATGATGAAGCAGGCGCAGGAAATGCAGTCGCGCATGCAGGAGATGCAGGAGCGCCTCGGCCAGGCGGAGGTCTCCGGCCAGTCGGGTGCCGGCATGGTGCAGGTGACGATGACCGGCAAGGGCGAGGTGCGCCGGCTGAAGATCGACAAGGCTCTGGTCGACCCAGCAGAGGTCGAGGTGCTCGAGGATCTCGTCGTCGCCGCGATCGCCGATGCGAAGGCGAAGGCCGAGGCGATGATGTCTGAGGAGATGGGCAAGCTCACGGGCGGGCTGAACCTCCCCGCAGGACTGAAGCTCCCCTTCTGACCCCATGATGGGCCCCGAGCTCGAGCGGCTGGTGATGCTGCTCGCGAAGCTGCCGGGCTTCGGGCCACGCAGCGCGCGGCGGGCCGCGCTTTCGCTCCTGCAGAAGCGCGAGGTGCTGATGCGCCCGCTCGCCGATGCCCTGCTCGCGGCGGCCGAGGCGATACGCCCGTGCTCGGTCTGCGGCAATCTCGACACGACAGACCCGTGCGGCCTCTGTGCCGATGCGCGGCGCGACCGAGCGACGATCTGCGTCGTCGAGACGGTGGGCGATCTGTGGGCGCTCGAGCGCGCGCATGCACACAAGGGGCTGTACCACGTGCTCGGCGGCACGCTGTCCGCCCTCGCGGGGCAGAGGCCCGAGGACCTCTCGGTCGAGCCGCTTCTCCGCCGCGCCGCCTCGGGCGAGGTGCGCGAGGTGATCCTCGCCACCTCTGCCACCGTCGATGGCCAGACCACGGCGCACTACCTCGCCGGCCGGCTTCGCGACACGGGCGTGGCCGTCACGCGGCTCGCGCATGGCGTGCCGGTGGGCGGCGAGCTCGGCTATCTCGACGACGGAACCCTCACCGCAGCACTCGCCTCGCGCCGGCCTGCGTGAGCGCGCTGCTCAGCCGATCGGAGCGTCGCGCCGCGGCGCCGGTAGGGCCTCGCCCTGCTCCTTCGGGACGATCGTGATCGTGCCGTCTGTCTCCAGGATTGCGTAGCGCACGCCCTCCAGCGACAGGATGGCCCGGCTTGCGCGGGCTGCCTGAAGTACATCGTCCTCGCTCAGCCGCGCCTTGTGAATCCTGTCGGCAAGCACACGCCCGTTCTCGACCAGGATCGTCGGAACACCGTCCAGCACCTTCTCGGCCAGCTTCCAGCGCCGCTTCACGAGCGACAGCACGACATCGACCAGAAGTAGGGTGACGATCACTATCAGCGCGTTGGTGAGGGAGGGATCGCCTCCGAGAAGCGCGTCCTGCGCCGCCTCGCCGATCAGCAGCAGCAGGACGAGGTCGAATGGCGTCGCCTGGGCGAGGCTGCGCCGCCCCGTCACCCGGAACAGGCCGAAGATCACGAGGTACATCACGATGGCGGAGGCGACGGCGTGCATCGTCGTTTCTCAGGGAAGCACGAGGATGCGGAGGCCGCGAGGCGGCAGCCCCGCGACGTCGAGCGTTGCGCGGTGCAGCCCAGCACTTCGCATGCTCGCGCGGATCGCGATCGTCCCGCCCGCCGGCAGTGCGATGCGGAGCGTGTCCTCCGCCAGCGATTCGACCACTGTCCCGGGCTGGTCGGCCAGGTTCAGCCTGGCGACGGCCGGCCCGGCGAAGGTTGCGAGGACCGGCACGGCGCCTCCGTTGCGCACCAACACGCGGCTCTCGCGCCCGGTACGCTGGATACGCTCATACGCCATCGAAACGTCGCCGACGCGTATGGCTGCCTCGGCGAGCCTTCCGTCGCCGAACATCCCGACCACCGATGCGGCGACGATCGCGGCCATGCAGGCCCAGCCCAGGCGCTGGATGCGCCAGAAGGTCCGCTGCAGGCCAATGTCGTCTTCTACCGGTTCTGCCACAGCCTGGGTGATCCTTGTCCGGATCAGGAACAACGGCCGGGAGAAGGCAGAGTTGCGGGGCGTCAGCCGGGCAGGAGGATGCCCACCGCAGCGCCCGTCATGCAGCAGGCGAGCATGCCGCCGACAAGCGCCGCCGGGCCGAGCGCGGCGATCTCGCCCCGTCGTTCCGGCACCAGCGTGCTCATGCCGCCGACGATGATGCCCATCGAGCCCGGATTGGCGAAGCCGCACAGTGCCCAGGCGAGGATGATGCGCGAGCGCTCCGACATCGCCGCCCCCGATGTGCCGAAGTCGAGATAGGCGACGAACTCGTTGATCACGACCTTCAGCCCGAGAAGACGCGACGCCTCGGCGACATCCGGTGTGGCGATGCCCATCAGCACCGCGATCGGCCACATCGCCCAGGCGGCGAGCTGCTGCAGAGTCACGCCGGCAAGCGGCAGGAGCGCCATGTTGGCGAGCGCGACGAGGGCAATGAACACGATGAGCGCTGCGATGACCCCGAGCATGATGGCGAGCCCATCGGCCGTGCCGCGCACGATCGCCTCCATCGCGCCGACATAGAGCTTCGGCGGCGCCTGCTCCTCGACCGCCGCCTGGCCAGGGTCGGGCGGAAGCATGAGCCGCGCGACGAGTACCGCGGCCGGAGCGCTGACCAGGCTTGCCGCGAGAAGCTGCCCCGCCGCATCGGGCAGGACGTCGCGCAGGAACAGCGCGTAGACGGCGAGCGTGTTGCCCGAGATCGTCGCAAGCCCCGCGACCATGACGACGAAGAGATCGGCCCGCGGCAGCGACGCGAGATAGGGGCGCACCAGCAGCGGCGCCTCGACCATGCCGACGAACACGTTCGCCGCCGTGGCGAATCCCGCCGCGCCGCCGAGGCCGAGGCCCCGCGACAGCAGGGCCGCCATGCCGCGCACGGCGAGCGGCAGGATGCCTAGATGGTAGAGCAGCGCCGAGAGCGCGCCGACGACGAGGATGAGCGGTAGGGCACGGAAGGCGAGGATGAACGAGGCGCCTGGCGCGGTCTCCGCGAAGGGAAGCGGCCCGCCGCCCAGATAGCCGAAGACGAGCGCGGTGCCTTCCGTCGTCGCCCGCGCGAGCGCATCAACCGCGTGCCCGACCGCGCCGAGCGCGGCGCGGAGGGGCGGCAGGTGAAGCATCAGGGCAGCCAGAACGATCTGGGCGGCGAGGCCGATCAGGATCAGCCGCCACGGAATCGCGGCCGGCCCACGGGCGCGTCCCCAGGCCCAGGCCAACGCGGCGAGCGCCGCGAGCCCGACGCCCGAGACGAGTTGCCCCGTCACATAGCCCGTCACGGGGCCTTCGGAAGCGCGGGAGGGGGGTCGTCGAACTCGACCGCGACGATCTGCTGCGCGCGCCGCGATACGGCGCCGGCCGAGATCTCGATCTGGTCGATGTCCTTCTGCGCCTGCTCGAAATGCCTGCGCAGGTTGCTCACCCGCTCGGCCAAGCGTCCGACATCAGCGGCGAGCTTCGTGACCTCGACCTGGATCGTGCGCGCCTCCTTGCGCATCCGCACGTCGCGCATCACCGCCTGCATCGTGTTCAGGATCGCCATCATCGTCGTCGGCGAGACGATCCACACGCGGGCCTTGAAGGCGGCGTCGATCACGTCCTCGAACTCGGCATGCAGCGTCGCGTAGATCGCCTCGGAGGGGACGAACAGAAGCGCGCTGTCGGCGGTCTCGTTCGCAATGATGTATTTCGAGCCGACATCCTTGACGTGCTTGCCGACATCGCTTCGGAACTGCCGCGCCGCGACCGCACGCTCGGCCTCGTTCGCCGCATCGCGAAGCCGGCGGAACGCCTCGAGCGGGAACTTGCTGTCCACGGCGATCGGCCCAGGCGGATCGGCGAGCCGCAGAAGGCAGTCGACGCGCGTGGTGTTCGAGAGAACGCACTGGAACTCGTAGTCGGACGGCGCGAGCACGTCGCGCACCAGGGCCTCGAGCTGGGCCTCGCCGAACGCGCCGCGCGCCTGCTTGTTGCCCAGGAGGTTGGACAGCCCCGTCACCTGCTCCGACAGAGCGGTGATGGTGGCCTGCGCAGCATCGATCACGGCGAGCCTCTCGCCAACCTTGGCGAGGCTTTCGAGCGTGGCCTCCGAGGCGGAGGAAAGACGCGCGTTGATCCGCTCGTTCAGCGTATCGACGGCGGAGGAAAGGGCGAGTTGTTGCGCCGCGAGCCGGTCTGCCAGCGCGGTCTCCTGCGCGGTGATCGCCATCGCCTGGGCCTGCTGGTCACGCCCGAGCTGGTCGAGCCGGCCGCCGAGCATCGCCTGCTGGTCACGCAGCGCCGAGAAGGCGGCAAGCATCTCCGGCGGCACGGCCGGGCGGCGGACAAGCGCGATCAGCAGCACCGCCACGAGGAGGCCGAGCGCAAGCG
Source organism: Elioraea rosea (assembly GCF_007644105.1). Taxonomy (GTDB): domain Bacteria; phylum Pseudomonadota; class Alphaproteobacteria; order Acetobacterales; family Acetobacteraceae; genus Elioraea_A; species Elioraea_A rosea. Next base: position 57,754 of record NZ_VFAC01000005.1, read on the forward strand.
GCGCCCAGTCCTGCCAGCGGGACAGGATCTCCTCGATCGGGCTCAATGGCGGAAATGCCGCATGCTGGTGAAGACCATGGCAAGCCCCCGCTCGTCCGCCGCGGTGATCACTTCGGCGTCGCGCATCGACCCGCCTGGCTGGATCACTGCCGTGGCACCCGCCTCGGCGGCGCTGATCAGCCCGTCTGCAAAGGGGAAGAAAGCATCGGAGGCGACGACCGATCCCTTCGCCAGAGGCTCCGCGAGCCCGGCCGCCTTCGCTGCCTCGGCGCTCTTCCAGGCAGCGATGCGGGCACTGTCCACGCGGCTCATCTGCCCCGCGCCGATGCCGACGGTCGCGCGGTTCTTCGCGTACACGATGGCGTTGGACTTGACGTGCTTGGCGACGCGGAAGGCGAAGACGAGATCGGCGAGCTCGGCCTCTGTCGGCGCACGCTTCGTGACCACGCGGAGCGACGCGGCATCGACGCGGCCGGCGTCGCGCGTCTGCGCGAGGAAGCCGCCGGAGACCGAACGATAGGCAAGGCCTGGCTGAGCGGGATCGGGAAGCGCGCCGGCGAGCAGCAGGCGGAGGTTCTTCTTCCGCGCGAACACCGCCCGCGCCGCCGCCGTCGCATCCGGAGCGATCACCACCTCGGTGAAGATCGCAGCGATCTTCTCGGCCGCCGCCTCGTCGAGCGCACGATTGGCCGCGACGATTCCGCCGAAGGCAGAGACGGGGTCGCAGCGCAGCGCGGCATCCCAGGCTTCGGCCAGCGTGCCGGCAACCGCGACGCCGCACGGGTTGGCGTGCTTGACGATGACGATCGCGGGCGCGTCGAACTCGGAGACGCATTCGTAGGCCGCATCCGTGTCGGCGATGTTGTTGTAGGAAAGCTCCTTGCCTTGCACCTGCTCGGCGGTGGCCACCCCGGCTCGGCCATCGGTTCGGTAGAACGCAGCGGCCTGATGGGGATTCTCGCCGTAGCGGAGCGTCTGCACGAGCGAGCCTGCGAAGGCGACGCGCGGCGGGAACGCCACCTCGTTCGCGGAGGAAAACCAGCGCGCGATCGCGGCATCGTAGGCGGCCGTGCGCGCATAGGCTTCCGCGGCGAGGCGGCGGCGCAGGGCGAGCGTGGTGCCGCCATGCTGCATCAGCGCCTGCCGCACCTCTGCGAGATGCGCGGGTGCGGTGAGCACGGCGACGAAATCGTGGTTTTTCGCCGCGGCGCGGATCAACGCCGGGCCGCCGATGTCGATGTTCTCGACGCAGTCGTCGAAGCCGCGGCCCTCTGCCACCGTCGCCTCGAACGGGTAGAGGTTCACCGCGAGAAGATCGATCGGGCCGATGCCGTGGGCAGAGAGCGCAGCCATGTGATGCGGGTCGTCGCGCCGCGCGAGCAGGCCACCATGCACCTGCGGCACGAGCGTCTTGACCCGCCCGTCGAGGATCTCTGGAAAGCCCGACAGCTCCGCCACGTCGCGCACGGCAAGCCCCGCCTCGCGCAGCGCCCGCGCCGTGCCGCCCGTCGAGACGAGCTCGACGCCGAGCCCTGCGAGGAAGGTCGCGAAAGGCACGATACCCGTCTTGTCGGAGACGGAGATCAGCGCGCGGCGGACGGGGAGGGGAGCATCTGTCATGGGGAACCGTTCCGGAATCGTTCGTCGTGGATCATAGACCGAGAAGCGCGATCTGGCGCGCGATGACCTTGGCCTCGTCGTATTCCGCGCGGGCGCGGGCAAGCGAGGCCGCGCCCATCCGCGCGCGCAAGGCCGGATCGCCGGCGAGCCGGCCCAGGGCCTCGGCGAGCGCGGCCTCGTCCTTCACCGGCACGAGGAAGCCCGTCTCGCCGTCGATCACCTGTTCCCGCGCGCCGCGGATACGCGTGGCGACGACGGGAAGCCCGGTCATCATCGCCTCGATGATCGCGCGCGGCATGCCTTCGCGGTGGGAGGGAAGCACGAAGAGATCGGCGCCGCGAAGCAGCGCCGCAACGTCGGTGCGGTAGCCGAGCAGCTTCAGGCGCGATGCGGTCGCCGGGTCGCCTTGCGCAGCAGCGAGCGCGGCGTCCACCGCGCCCTCGTGGTCGCTCTCGAGCCGGGTGCCGATGCAGGCGAGCGTGAGGCGCGGCACGCGCGCGAGCGCGGCGAAGAGCTCGGGGTAGCCCTTCTCGGCAACCATTCGCCCGATCATCACCGCGACGACGTCATCGGGCCCGACGCCCATCGCCGCCCGCGCGGCAGCACGTTCCTCCGCCGTGCCGGGACGGAACAGCGAGGGATCGACGCCGTTGCCGATCACCGTGACCGCCCCGTCGGGTGCGAGGCGTTCTGCCTTCGCCGTCTCTGCATCCTCCGCGCTCTGCGTCATCAGCACATCGGTGAAGCGGCGGCCGAAGCGTTCCAGCAGCACATGCGCGCGGTAGGTGGAGGGGCGCATCCGTTCGTGGAAATAGAAGCCGTGCGCCGTGTAGGCGATGCGCGGAATGCCGGCGACGCGGCCCGCGATGCGGCCGACGAGGCCGGCAAGCGGCGTGTGCACGTGGAGGAGGTCGAACCGCTCCTCGCGGAAAAGGCGCACGAGCGCGAGGAAGGCAGGTAGGTTGGCGAGCGGGTTGGCGCTGCGCGCGAAGGGGATGGGCGCGATGCGGAACCCCTCCTCCCGCGCCGGCGCGAGCTTCGGCCCATCGGCGCAGATACCGACGACCTCGTGGCCGCGCGCGCGCAGCTCGCGCATCAGCGGCAGCAGGAAATGCGTCAGCGAGAAATCGACGTTGGTGAGCTGCGCGATCTTCACGCCCGCGCCTCCAGCCAGCCCGCGAGCATCAGCACGGTCCAGAGCGCGGGCGCGCGATCGCGCCGCCCGGCCTGGTGCTCCTCCCACGCGGCTCGGATCGGCGCCTCCCGCACGAGGGCCGAGTGCCGCAGCGCCGGCGAGGCAAGCAGGTCTCCGGCCCACTCCCGCAACGGCCCGCGCAGCCAGGCGCCGACGGGGAAGGAGAAGCCGGTCTTCTCCCGCTCGAAGAACGGGCGCGGGAGGTGGCGCGCGAGCGCGTCGCGCAGCACCGCCTTGCCGCCATCGCCGCGCACCAGCAGCCCGTGCGGCAGGGAGAAGGCGAGCGCGATCATCGCGGGCGAGAGCATCGGCACGCGCACCTCGAGCGCGACGGACATCGAGGCGCGATCGACCTTCGTCAGCACGTCGTCATGCATGTAGGTGGCGGCATCCTGCGCGCGCATGCGCGCAAGCGGCTCGTCAGGGAGATCGAGCACGGCGCGTGACGGCTCGGGCCCGGCGGCGACCTCCTCCTCCCAGGCCGAGATCAGCCGCGCATAGGCCGCATCGAGATCAGGCGAGGCGAGGACGAGCGCGGTCTTGTGCAGCGTCTCGCCAGGGCGCCGCGGCGCGCCGGGAAGCCAGGCGAGCGCCCGGTCCCAGCCGCGCGGCGGCACCGCCGAGACGAGGCGTGCGAGCGTGGTGCGGAACGGAATGCGGTCGGCCTTCGCCCACAGCCCGGCGGCAAGCCGGTGGCGGCGGTAGCCACCGAACAGCTCGTCCCCCCCATCGCCCGAAAGCGCGACGGTGACGTGTCCGCGCGTCAGCCGCGACAGAAGAAGCGTCGGCAGTTGCGAGGAATCCGCGAAAGGTTCGTCGGACAGCCGCGGCAGTTCCGGCGCGAGCGCGACGGCCTCGGCCCCCGTCGCGCGCAGGATGGTGTGGCGCACGCCGAGCCGCTCCGCGATGGCCGCAGCCGCCGCGCTCTCGTCATAGGCCGGGTCATCGAAGCCGATGGTGAAGGCGTGCGCAGCGCCGGGTGCCACGCGCGCCATCGCCGCCACGACGGAGGAGCTGTCCACCCCGCCCGACAGGAAGGCGCCGACGCCAACATCGGCGACGAGCTGGGTGCGGACGCTCTCCTCGAGAAGCGCATCGACACGCGCGGCGGCCTCCTCGGCACCGATGGCGAGCGGCCGCGCATCACGCGCCACGGCGGCGATGTCGTACCAACGCCGTTCCGCGACCGTTCCGTCCATGCCGAAGCGCACGATGCCGCCGGGCGGCAGCTTGCGAACGCCCTTGAACACGGTGAGCGGTGCTGGAATGCAGCCAAGCCGGAGATAGGCGGCCACGGCCCCGGCGTCGATCTCCAACGGCGGTGTGGCGGCCTCGACGGCGCCGAGCTCGGAGCCGAAGAACACGCCCTCTGCCGTCGCCGCCCAGGCGAGCGGCTTGATCCCGGCATGGTCGCGCACGAGGGTCAGCGTGCGCTCGGCGCGGTCCCACAAGGCGAAGGCGAACATCGCGTCGAGCTTCGCGAGGGCCCGCTCGAGGCCCCAGGCGGCGATGGCCTCGAGAAGCACAGCCGTGTCGGACGCGCTGTCGATGACCACGCCTTCGGCGGCAAGCTCGTTCCGCAGGGCGACGTAGTTGTAGAGCTCGCCGTTGTAGCTGATCGCGTATCGGCCCGAGGCCGACAGCATCGGCTGCGCGCCGCCGGGCGAGAGGTCGATGATCGCGAGGCGGCGGTGAGCGAGCGCGAGCCCGGCCTCCTCGTCAGCCCACTGCCCCTCCCCATCGGGGCCACGATGGGCGATCGCCTCGCCCATCGCACGGGCACGCGCGAGCAGCGCCGCGCGATCGTCCGGCCGGCGCAGGAACAGCCCGGCGATGCCGCACATGCCCCTCTTCCCTCTTGCTCAGCCGAGCTTGGAGATCGCCCATTTCACGAGGCACGGCCCGTCCTGCGGCGTGCCGGAGAGAACCACCTGCTCGCTGCGGCGCGGCTCGGACGTGCCTGCATAGATGCTCTCCTCGAGCGCGAGCTTCGCGCCCTCGGCGCGCAGCACCCAGCCCGTGCCGGATGGCGTGCGCAGCAGGACGCCCGATCCGTCCTGCTGCATCGAGGCATCGACCGTGGGGTGGAGATGGAAGCGGATGGCGAAGGGCTGCGGGTTCGGGGCCTCGATGCTGTCCTCGCCGCGCACATCCTCACCGCTCTCGCCGAGATAGAGGCGGCGGCGATGGATCGCGCCGAACGGCTTCTTCCACCCGTCATGGCTCGCATCGAGCCAGTGCGCCCCATTGGCCTCGTGCCGCTGCACCGACACCTGCTCGGGCCGGCGGCCGAGCCCCTCCTCCTTCAGCTCGGAGGAGTTCACGTCGGCGATCACCAGCGTCGAATGCGCGGCGGTGGCGCGCAGCGCGTCGCGCCATTCGGCCCCCGCCGCGGGGGCGGCGCCGCAATTGACGATCAGCCGGTCGCGGCCGACGGACATCTCGAAGGCAAGCGTTCCGGCGTGGGCGAGGCGGTCCTGCCCCCTCGGCGGCGGCGCGCCGGTATCGAGAACGAGCACGGTCCGGCCGGCGGCAAGGCGCTGGAACCCCATGTCCGGCAGGCGCTGCGCTGCGCGGGCCCGCGGCTGGGCCTGGGCGAAGGCGGCTGAGAGCGCGCCCGCGATCTCCTCGCGCGTGCCGTTGAACAGCGCCGGGCCACCGTCGCCATGGCGAAGTGCGGCGAGCGCCGGGGCGATGCGGTCGATCGCCGAACCGAGCGCCTCCGGCACCGGCTGCTTCACCGCGCCGAGCAGGCCGCGGATCTCGAGAAGGTCCTGCAGCACAGAGAGCAGCGCGGCGGGGCTGCGCTCCACATGCCCGCCATCGGGGAGAACCTGGCGGCCGAGCTCCTGGTCGAGGAACCGCATCGCGCGCGTGTAGTAGGCCTCGGCCCCCGGAAGCGCGACGCCGGCAACGGCAAGGCCACGCAGCGCTGCGAAGGCGCGCGCATCCATCTCCTCCGCCGGAAGGGCCGCGGCGAGCGCGCGCGCGTCCTCGACGATCTGCGCCATCACCGCGGCACGGAACTGGTCCTCCCCGCTTTCGGCGACGAAGTCCCAATGGCAGAGCAGGGCGGAGACCCGATTGCCCAGGACGTCAGCCCGCGCGGCGACGGGGGCGCCTCGGCCGGCGCCGGCGATCCAGGCCGAGACCAGCGCGCGCGCCTTCATCCGCGCGGCATCGGACCCGACGGCACGAAGATCGCGCAGCCAAAGGAACCCATGCGCCGCGGCAGCCCAAAACGCCGTGGGTTCCGCCCCGCCCCACACGGCCGTGTCGAGCGGCCGCGTGGTGCCTTCGACGGCGAACTCGCCCTTCAGCACCCGCGCGCCCGATTGCGGGTCGCCCGCCCAAGGGTCGCGCACGGGAATGGAAGGCGCGTCGGGAAGCCGGCTCATCCGCACGCCAGGCTGCGGCAGGCGCCCGAAGAGGCGGCCCGCGGCGCGGAGCCAGGCGCGGGGGTCGAGCCCCTCCGGTGCCGTCATTCGGCAGCGACCGTCAAAGGCGCCTTCAGCGCCGCGATCGCACCCGCATAGTCGGGCGCGCCGAACACGGCGGTTCCGGCCACCAGCACGTTCGCGCCTGCCTCGCGAACCAGAGGGCCGGTCCTCGCGGTGATGCCGCCATCGACCTCGAGGTCGATCTCCCGGCCGGAGCCGTCGATCAGCCGGCGGAGCGCGGCGATCTTGCCGAGCTGATTCTCGATGAAGCCCTGGCCGCCGAAGCCGGGGTTGACCGTCATCGCCAGGATCAGGTCGGTGCTGTCGAGGACCCACTTCACCGTCGAGATCGGCGTGCCGGGGTTGAGCGCTACGCCGGCCTTGCAGCCGAGGCCGCGAATCGCCTGAAGCGTGCGGTGCAGATGCGGCGAGGCTTCGGGGTGAACGGTGATCACGTCCGCCCCCGCTTCGGCGAAGGCGGCGAGGAAGGCGTCGGCCGGCGCGATCATCAGGTGCACGTCGAGCGGCTTCGTGGCCACGCGCTTGATCGCCTTCACGAGCGCGGGACCGAAAGTGATGTTGGGCACGAAATGCCCGTCCATCACGTCGAGATGCAGCCAGTCGGCGCCCGCCGCCTCGACGGCGCGCACCTCTTCGGCCAGCCGCGCGAAGTCGGACGCGAGCAGGCTCGGGGCGATTCTGAGAGGGGCCGGTGCCATCGCGAGGTTCTAGCCGCGAGGGGCCCGCGCTTCAAGGAACCGGGGGTGGCGGTGGCTCATCCATCCGGATGGAGACGGCAATGCCTTGGCGCAGCGAGTTGGCGACGGTGCAGTTGGCCGTCGCGTGGTCGAAGACCCGACCTGGCGAACTCCCGTCCAGGGTCTCGCACGTGACGGACATCCGTGCGCTGGTGACGATGAGGGGGCTGCCGGACAGCTCGAGCGTTACGCTCACGCCGATGCGGCCGAGGGCAACGCCGAGGGCCTCGGCGGCGTATCGGAGGTCGTTGCAGAAGCACCCGCCGAGCGCGAGCGCCAGCAACTCGCCCCCATTGAACCCGAGCCCGGTGCCCCCGGCGCGGTCCTGCGGTCGGTCGACGACGAGCGTGTGGCTCCCGGCCCAGCCCATGGCCGCCCCGGTCCCTTCGACATTCGCGAGGGAGACGGTGATCGCAGGCATGGCCCGGCCCGCTCAGTCGCAGGCGGTGACCTCGATCTCGACCTTGTATTCCGGCGCGGCGAGGCCGGCGATCACGAGCAGCGTCGTCGCCGGCGCATGCTCTGCCGGGAGCACCTTCCGCCGCGCCGCCCTGTAGGCCTCGATGTCGGCAGCGCTCGTCAGATAGGTCGTCATCCGGACGATGTTGGCCGGGCCCATGCCGACCTCCTTCAGCAGTGCGAGGATGTTCTCGAACGCGACCTCGGTCTGGCCGGCGGCATCGGCCGGCACGGTGCCATCGACGTTCTTGCCGACCTGGCCTGCCAGATGCACCCAGCGCGTCGCCCCCTTCACCTCGGCGATATGGCTGTAGCGGCCGCCATTGTCGTGCACCGAGGGCGGGTTCCTGAAGACGGGAAGGACCATGGGGACGTTTCCTCTGTTCTCTGTCAGCGCTGGACGGGCAGCGTGCCGAGCGTGCCCATGCCGGGCGTGCCGCCCGGGCCGGGCTGCAGGCCCGGGGGCGGCGTTGCGGGGTTCGTCACCCCCGGGGACGGTGCAGGCGCGGGGGCAGGCGCGGGGGCAGAAGGCGTGAGCTCGCGCGGGCCGGCGGACGGCGCGGGTGCGCCCCCGGGCGGGGAAAGCTGCTGCACCTCGACGGCCGCCGGGTTCGGGCGCGGCACGTCGTCGGGCACCAGGAGGCTGCGCAGCGCCTGGCGCACCTGGAACTCGAACTCCACGTTCATGCCGCGCGGATCGTCCATCGCCTCGCGCAGCATTTCGTCCCAGATGCGCTCGCGCTGCGCGAGCGTCACGTCGTCATTCACAGACCGGGCCCGCTGGATACGCGCCTCGGCCCGGCCATTGATGCCGCCGCCGCGCCTTGCCCCGCCGCCGCGCACGTCGAGCGAGACCGCAAGCGTGAGCGTGTAGCGTTCGGAGGGCTGCGCGGCGAACAGGCTGCCGATCGTCGAGCGCTCGAGCTTCTGCTCTGTCATGGACGCGTCGGTGATGGTGATGGTGGCCGCGCCCTCGGTGCCCCAGGGCTGGATGCGGTCACGCGCCATCTGCGCGAGCGCCGCCCGCGGCTCGACCGGCATGCGGTGATCGACGTTCGGCGCCGAGCGGGGCGGCATGTAGGCCTCGACCACCTCGACGCGGGCCACGTCGAGCCTGATCGTGCTCAGATAGGTGTAGTCGTAGGGCCGCACGGTGACGGGCCCGGAAGGCGGCTGCTCGCTCGCGCAGGCGGCGACGAGGCCGAGCGGCGCCAGGGCGATGATCGTTCGGCGAGACGTCATGCAGCGTGGAACCCCCCGGTCCTCGGCGCCAAACCTGGCTGGCCCGGTGCGTCAGCCGGCGGCGCCACCCCGCCCCACATCGCCGCGGCGGAAGCGGAAGTCAACGTTGCAGAACTCGCAGGTGACTGTGATGGCCCCGTTCTCGGTCATGTGGTCGAGGTCATCGGTGCCGAATCCCTCCAGAATGCGCCCGATGCGCTCGCGCGTGCAGCGGCAGCCGAAGGAGACGGGCTTCGCCGCCTGCGCCTTCGGCCCGAGCTCGTGGAACAGGCGCCACAGGAGCCTTTCCGGAGACAGCGTGTCGTCAAGCATCTCGGCCGACGTGGCCGACCCCGCGAGCATCACAGCGGTCCGCCAGGCCTCATCCTCCTGCTCAGGGGTGCCCTTCACCCGCTCCTCGCCACCTTCGAAGGCAAGGCGCTCGAGCAGCAGCGCGGTCGCGCGCCAGCCGTCCGGCGTCGGCGCTGCGGCGAGCTTCACCGCTGCCTCGACCTGCTGCGAGGTGCGGAACCAAGTGTGCGTGAGGTCGGACAGGGTCGCGCCCTCGAGCGGCACGATGCCCTGGTAGCGCTCCATGTCCGGCCCCTGGTCCACCGTGAAGGCGAGGTGGCCGGCACCGAGCAACCGCGCGGCGGAGGGGTTGGCATCGAGCGTCGCAACCGCCTCGGCGTCGACCTTGGCGTAGCCACGAAGCGCGCCTTCGGCGGTGCAGTCGGCCAGAAGCATCGTCACCGGCCCGTCTCCGCGGGCCTGGAGGGAGAAGCTGCCCTGGAACTTCAGCGCCGCGGCAAGACCTGCCGTCAGCGCCAGCGCCTCGCCGAGAAGCGCGGTGACGGGGGCGGGCATGGCGTGGCGGGACAGGACCGCATCGGCAAGCGGGCCGAGGCGGACGAGCTGGCCGCGTGCCGGCGCCCCCTCGAGATAGAAGGGACGAACCGCGTTCGGAACGGTCAGGTCAGGGACGGGGCTTGCGGCGTGATCGGGGATGTCGTGCGGGCTCATCGTGCCTGAGAACTGGGTGCTGCGGCACGGGCGTCATCCCCCGCGCCGAGGCACCAGGCGAGCACGCCGGCCTGGGCGTGCATGCGGTTCTCGGCCTCGTCGAACACCACGCTCTGCGGTCCGTCGAGCACCCCATCGGTCACCTCCTCGCCGCGATGGGCGGGGAGGCAATGCAGGAACACGGCACCGGGCGCGGCCTTGGCCATCAGCGCCTCGTTCACCTGGAACGGGCGAAGCAGGTTGTGGCGGTTGGTGCCCGGCGCGTCATTCATGGACACCCAGGTGTCGGTGACCACCGCATCGGCGCCAGAGACGGCTTCGTCGGGGCTCTCGGTGAGCTCGATCGCCGCTCCCTCGCGTTTGGCCCAGTCGAGGATCTCCTGCGGCGGCCGGAGGGTTGCGGGCGTGGCGAGGCGAAGGGTGAAGCCGAACCGCGCTGCGGCGTGGATCCAGCTTCGCGCAACGTTGTTGCCGTCGCCGCACCAGGCCATCGTTCGGCCACGGATCGACCCGCGATGCTCCTCGAAGGTCATGATGTCGGCCATGAGCTGGCATGGGTGCGACATGTCCGTCAGCCCGTTGATGACGGGCACGGTCGCGGCCGAGGCAAGCTCCTTCAGCTTCGATTCGCTGTCGGTGCGCAGCATGATCGCATCGACGTAGCGGGAGAGGACGCGGGCTGTGTCGGCCACCGTCTCGCCGCGGCCGAGCTGCATCTCGCGGGCGGAGAGCACCACAACGTCGCCGCCGAGGCGCCGCATCGCCACCTCGAAGGAGACGCGCGTGCGGGTGGACGGCTTCTCGAAGATGAGCGCGAGCGCACGGCCGGCCAGGGGACGCTCAGCCAACACCCCCTCGCGCGCCTTGAAGGCCGTGCCGAGGCTCAGCATGCGGCGGAGCTCCGCCTCAGGCAGATCCGCGATGTCGAGGAAGTGGCGCGGCGAGGCGGGGATGGGGGCAGCCGAAGCCGGCTGCCCCTTTCCCTGAGCCGCTGGGCCCGGTGCCGCTGAACCCTGTGCGGCCGGCTTGAGCCGGACCGCGCGCTGGACGTTCATTGCGCCGCCGCCTGCGGGGTCGCGGCCGCGGCACGGAGGCGGCCAAGCGCCCGCCCGAGCAGGTCGACCGCCTCGTCCGCCTCCGCCTCGGTGATGATGAGCGGCGGGGCGAGGCGAAGCACGTTCTGTCCCGCCGCCACGGTGAGCAGCCCCTCGGCCACGGCGGCCGCCTGAAAGTCGGTGTTCAGGACGCCGTCGCGCAGCTTGATGCCGAGCAGCAGCCCCGCGCCGCGGATGTCCTCGACGAGGTCGCTGTTCCTCTCCTTGAGCGCGAGAAGTGCGCGCCAGAGATGCCGCGCCACGCGGTCCACCTGGTCGAGGAAGCCTGGGGCGAGGATGATGTCGAGCACCGCGTTGCCCGCGGCGCAGGCAAGCGGGTTGCCGCCATAGGTCGTGCCGTGCGTGCCGGGCTTGAGGTGCTTGGCGACATGCTCCTTGGCGAGGATGGCGCCGAGCGGGAAGCCGCCGCCGATACCCTTCGCGGCCGACATCACGTCAGGCTCGATCCCGGCCCATTGATGCGCCCAGAGCTTGCCTGACCGGCCCATGCCGATCTGCACCTCGTCGAGCCCGAGCAGCAGCCCGTACTCGTCGCACATCGCGCGGAGCTCGCGCAGGAAGCGGAGCTCGGCCGGGCGCACGCCGCCCTCGCCCTGCACCGGCTCGATGATCACGCCGGCCGTTGCGGGGCCGACGGCATCACGCACCGCGTTCATGTTGCCGAACGGCACCTGGTCGAAGCCATCGACCTTCGGGCCGAAGCCCTCTAGGTACTTGGCGTTGCCCGTGGCCGCGAGGGTCGCGAGGGTGCGGCCGTGGAAGGCGCCTTCGAAGGTGATGAAGCGGAAGCGCTCGCCCCGGCCGGTCTCGGCCATGGTCTTGCGCATTGCCTTGATCATGCCCTCGTTCGCTTCCGCGCCCGAGTTGCAGAAGAACACGCTGTCGGCGAAGGACGCGGCGACGTGCCGCGCCGCGAGACGCTCTGCCTGCGGAACCCTGTAGAGGTTCGAGACGTGCATCACCTTCGCGGCCTGCTCGGCGATCGTCTTGACCAGATGCGGGTGCGCGTGGCCCACGCTCGAGGTCGCGATGCCGGAACCGAAATCGAGGAATCGTCGGCCATCCTCCGTCCACAGACGCGCGCCCTCGCCCCGCTCGAAAGCGAGGTCGGCGCGGTTGTAGGTCGGCATCAGGGCGGCGATCACGGCTCTTTCCTCTGTCCTTGTTCTGTTCCCAGGACCGTTCCGGGGAAAGAGGCAAGAGTGGGGACCGACCCGGCCAAAGTCAAATGAAGGGCCGCCGATCACAATCTGCGGTGGCGATGCATCCGGAAGCGGTCCTCGCGCATAGACCCTGTGACAGGCTTGAGGAGCAGCAGACCAGAGGGAGCGATGCCATGCCTCGCCTTGCCGCCGCGCTGTTCGCCGCCGCAATCGCGATCGCTGCGATCCTCGTCGCGCGCGGAAGGCACGAGGTTCCGACCCTCCTGCCTGCAAGCATGACCTTCATCGAGCATCAGGCGCCCTTCCTGATCTGGTGAGCGCATGGCGGCCCCCGCGCGCTGCGGGGTGCGGCCGGCTTCGGGCTTTGCCATGCTCCCAGGATGCCGCGCCGGACAGATGCGAAACGGGCCAGCCCAAGCCGCCCGACCGAAGCCTCCCTGCACGAGGCGGCGCTTGCGCATCTCGCCCGCTATGCGACGACCGAGGCAGGCCTCGCCCGCGTGCTCGGCAACCGCGTCGCCCGCTGGGTTCGCTCTTCGGATCTCGATGCGGAGGAGGCCGAAGCCGCTCTCGCCGAAGGCCGCGCGACGGTTTCGCGCATCGTCGCGCGGCTGGCCAAGGCAGGCGCGGTCTCCGATGCGGCCTTCGCCACGGCCCGCGCCCGAAGCCTGGCGCGGGGCGGCCGCTCCCGCGCGCAGATCGCCGCACGGCTCGCTGCCAAGGGTGCCGGAGCGGCTTCGGAGACGGCCATCGCGGAGGCCCTGCCTGACCGCGAGGCGGAGATCGCCGCGGCCTGCATCGCCGCGCGCCGCCGGCGCATCGGGCCCTATGCCAGATCCGCCGAGGACGCCGCCGGCCGGCTGAAGGCGCTCGCGGCACTCGCCCGCGCGGGCTTCCCCCGCGCCGTGGCCGAGGCGGTGCTGCGCATGGGTGAGGACGAGGCAGAGGCGCGCATCGCGGCCTTCCGGGCATGACGGTCATCGCCACGCGGGAGGGCTTCTGGCGCGGCATGCGCGCCTGCGTTCCGCTCATCATCGGGCTCCTGCCCTTCGGCCTCGTCGTCGGCGTCGTTGCGCAGTCGAAGGGCTTGAGCATGTTCGAGACGGCGCTGATGAGCGCCATCGTCTTTGCCGGTACCGCGCAAATCCTCGCGCTCGAGACCTGGCAGGAGGCCGCACCCGTCCTGCCCGCGACCGTCGCGGCTCTCGCGGTCAATCTCCGCTTCGCGCTCATGGGCCCCTCGCTCGCGCCGTGGTTCGACGCGATGAGGGGCTGGCGAAGGTGGCTCTCCGTCGCCGCGGTGGTCGACCATGCCTGGGCCCTGTCGCTCGCAGAGATGCGGAACGGCCGGCACGACGCGATGTTCTATCTCGGCGCGGCCTTCGGGCTGTGGGCGCCGTGGATGGTGTCCACCGTGATCGGCCACGCCATGGGCTCGGTGGTCGCGCTGCCGCCCGGGCACCCGCTGTTCTTCGCCGCCCCGGCCTGCCTGATCGCCCTGCTCGTGCCGGTTTGGCGGGGCGCAGGCATCGACATCCTCCCTTGGGCGGTCGCCGCGGCGACGTCGCTTCTGGTCACGCCGATGCTGCCCATTCCCGCTCTCGCGGTGGTCATCGGCGCGGTCTCGGGAAGCCTCGTAGGCGCCTGGCGGGACACCGCGGGAGGCCGGGCATGATCGGGGCCGATCTTGCGACGCTGCTCGCCATCCTCGGGATGGCGGCGGCCACTTTCGCCGTGCGCGCCTCGGGCTACCTGGTGCTGCGGAGGATCCAGCCGGGGCCCTTCCTGCGCGCCTTCCTCAGCCACCTCCCCGGCACGCTCTTCGTCGCCTTCGCCGCCCCTGCCGTGGCCAAGGCGGGACTTGCGGGGCTCGGCGGCGCCGTCGTCACCCTGGTCGTGATGGCAACGACGCGCTCCACCACCTGGTCCCTCCTCGCCGGCGTCGGCGCGTTCTGGGCGGTGCGCTCACTGGCGTTTTGAGCGCGCTTGCGGCCGCCGCCTCCGCATGGGTTGATCGGTTGACCGGTGCCGGTGACCGAAGGGAGGACGCATGACGCTCGTCGAGCGCCTGACGCGTCAGCTGAGATATGTCGTCGCCTCGGAAGCGGAGATCCCGTCCGAGGTGCTCGCTGACGCGGAGCGGCGGATGGCGCACTGCATCGCCAATGTCGCGATCAAGCGCTACGAGACGTTCCGGCCCGAGCACACGGCGCAGTACGCGATCTTCCTGTACTTCCTGTCAAACTCCGCCTTCCGCATGGGAGTACTGCCGCTCGCCGAGGGAGCCTACGCGCTCAACAAGGCCCTGCATGCGGTCGAGCTCTTCTACGAGGTCGAGCTTCCAGCGGTCTTCGTCTGCGACCATCCGCTTGGCAGCGTGATGGGCCGAGCACGCTATGGGGAACGGTTCTCGTTCGCACAAGGCTGCACGGTCGGCAACAGCGGCGGTATCTATCCGGTGATCGGGTCGAATGTCGCGATGTGCGCGAACGCGACGGTGCTCGGCCGCGCGACGGTGGGAGACGGTGCGATCATCGCGGCTGGAACCCTCGTGGTGGATCAGGACGTGCCGGCGGGGATGATTGCTTTCGGCCGCTCGCCTGCGCTCGTCTTCAAGCCGGTCAAACCCGTTACTCGTGCGTTGTTCAGTTTCTTCAGGACGAGCTGATGACGCATCGTGGAGGCTTCCCCTGCGGCGCCGTGGGCTACAGGCTCGGGCGCGAACCGGTTCTCGCCCACGGCTACGCCGGTCTGGCTCCTGACCGCGGCTACGCCGCCAAGACTCTTGACCGCGGCTACGCCGCTCCGGCGATCGCCGCGGCGTCCTTCGCTTCCTGGCTCATCGGCGGCTCGCCCGGCGCCTGCTGCACGACGACCTTGCGGTAGGGGAACGGGATCTCGATTCCCACTTCGTCGAAGCGGCGCTTGTAGCGGCGGTTGAACTCGCGCGACACGGCCCATTGGCTGCCCGCGTTGGTGCGGAAGCGGCAGCGGATGATCACAGCGCTGTCCATGAACCGCTCCACGCCGAGGATCTCGAGCGGTTCGCGGATCACGTTCGCCCAGCGCGCCTCCTCGCGCATCTCCGCCCCGAGCTGGCGCAGCACCTCGACGACCTTGTCGGTATCCTCGCCGTAGGCCACGCCGATGTCGAACACCGAGAAGGCGAAGTCCTTCGTCATGTTCGAGACGGTCGTCACCGCCGAGAAGGGCACGATGTGCACTGTGCCGTCGAGGCTGCGTAGCCGGATCGAGCGGATCGAGAGCGCCTCGACCACGCCGCCCTGGCCCGCGACGTTCACCACGTCGCCCACCGCGATCGCATCCTCGGCGAGAAGGAAGATGCCGGTGATGATGTCCTGCACGAGCTTCTGCGAGCCGAAGCCGATGGCGAGACCGATGACGCCCGCGCCGGCAAGAAGCGGGGCGATGTTGACGCCCACTTCGTAGAGGATGATCAGCAGGGTCACCGCGAGGAGCACGCCGGCGAGCGCAGTGCGCAGCATCGGCAGCAGCGTGCGCACGCGCGCGGTGCGTGCCACCTCCGCATCGCGTGAGAGCTTCTGCAGGTGCCGCGCGATCGCCGAGTTGGCAGTCTCCCAGATCAGCAGGGCGATGATCACGGTGAGAACCACCGAGGCGACCGCACCGAGCACGCGCGCGCCGAGCCGGCCGGACTCGAACCAGTCGAACGCCCCGAAGCCCCAGGCCTGCAGCAGCACGATGCACGCCCCGACCCAGATCAACGAGTGGAGCGCCGTGCGCAGGACCGGCGCGTAGCGGTTCACGCGCTCCTCGAGGCCCGGATAACGGCCGACCAGATCGGGCTCGACGCGCAGCACGCGGTTGAGCACGGCGTCGACGGCGAGTTCGGCGAGCTTGGCGAAGGCGAGGACCGCCGCCGTGGTCGCGGTGAAGCGCAGCAGATGCGCGTAGCCGCCGGAGATCTGGAGCGCGGAGACGGCCCAGCCCGCGACGAGATAGAGCGCGGCGAGGATGTGCCAGACATCGGCGGCGCGGTTGCGCGCGACCGCCCACGGGCCGCGCGCATCCTCTGCCGCCCTGATCCTCTCCGCGACCGCCGTGCGGTTCTGCATGACGATCATCAGCAGGAAGATCATCAGGACCAGCTCGACGAACTTCACCACGCCGTTATGTGCGGCCTCGCCGAGGCCGAAGATCAGCATCGCCTCGGCGATCGCGTAGCCGGTGACGACCCAGACCGAGAGGCGCTTCAGCCACACCAGGCAATAGGCTGCCGTCTCGTCGCTGATCGGCAGGAGGCGAAGCCCGGGGGCTTCAGGCGCGAACAGGGCGCGACCGACGGCACGCGCAAGCCGCGCGGCAAGATAGGCATTGTTGGCGACGATCAGCAGGACGCGCTGCGAGGGCCAGCGCTCGATCGCGGTGATGATCGCGTAGCTCACGGCGGCGAAGACGACGACCGGGATCAGGTCGATCACCAGCCGAACGATGGTCAGCAGCACCCGCCAGGTGAGCGGGTGCGGCTGGTCTCCTGCGCGGAGGATGCGTCGATGCACGGGCCCGGTCGCCAGCAGGACGAGCCGTTCGGCGAGGATGCCGGCGCCGAGCACGACCGCCGCCTTCCACAACACGCTGAATGCCCGGTCACGCAGGACGGGGTCGAGCACGAAACGCTCGACCGCACCCAGGACGGCGGGAATGTCGTTGGCACTGCGGAACGCGGCGAGGGCCCAGTCGGCCGCACGGCCCAGCGCACCGGAAAGGGCGAGCAGAAGCTGCGCCAGGAGGCTCTGCGGCGCGAGTTGGATCGGCAGGGAAGAGGGTTCCTCCCCGCTCGGCGCGTCGGCGGCCTTTGCGAGACCGTCGAGCGTGGCGAGCAGCTCGTTCCGGCGCGTCTCGTCGCGCAGCATCGTGGCAAGCCGCGCGGCCTCCGCGGCTGGCAGAAGGGGCGCGGCCTGGGCGGGCGCGGCCTGAGTGGGCGGGACGGCCTCGGCGCCCTGCTGGGCAGGCCGTGCCGGCGCCGGTGCGCCAACTTGCCCTTGTGCGCTGCGCCCCTCCTCGGCCTCCGCCGCCTCGCGTGGCGACGGCGGCATGGCGGGCAGGGCCGCGGGCGGAGAGGTGGCCGGAGGGGCGGCCGGCGGAGCGGCAGCCGGAGCGGCAGCCGGAGCCTGCGCGTCAGGAACGGTCGTCTGGGCGTAGGAGGCGCCAAGCGGCCACGCCAGCGCCCAAAGCAGTGTCAGGACGGCAAGGCCTGGCCTCAGCCCGCGCATCCACATCCCCATGTCGGTTCGTGCACGGCGCGCACGGAACAGACGCAGGCGAGGGGTGTCAAGCACGCACCAGTCGCCTAGACTGCTCAACGAAATGTCATCTCACCCGCCCCACGCGTCTAAGCCATCCATTACGCTCGTCCTGCTCGCATTGCTGGGCACGCATCTCGCGGCCATGGGAGCATTCCTCGGCGTGCCCGTGCTCGCCCCGCTGATCGCGGCAGAAACCGGCATTCCGCCTGAGCTCGCCGGCATCAACGTCGCGCTCGTCTATGGCGGGTCGCTGCTCTCGACGCCGTCGACGGGCATGCTGATCTCCCGGCTCGGCCCGGTTCGGCTGTGCCAGGCCGCGCTGTTCACGATCGCGTTCGGATTGATGATCGCGACGCTCGGTCATCCCGTCGCGCTGTTCCTGTCCGCGCTCATCTGTGGCGTGGGCCACGGGCCGCTGACGCCCGCGGGAAGCCACTTGCTGCATGAGCGGGCGCCGCAGAAGAGCCGCGCGCTCGTGTTCTCCGTGAAGCAGACGGGCGTGCCCGTCGGCGCGATGGTGATCGGGCTGATCGCTCCGCCGCTCGGCCTCGCCTTCGGCTGGCGTGGCGGCATCGCCGGCCTCGCCCTGCTGGCCGTGTTCACCGCCGTGGCGCTGCAACCCCTCCGGGCATCCCTGGACGCCGACCGTGACCCCAGCCAGAAATTCGGGTTGCAAGGCGCGCGCTCGAGCCTTGGGCTGTTCCGGTCAAACCCCAAGCTCCGCGCCATCGCGCTCGTCGGCTCGGCCTACGGGGTGTCGCAGTTCTGCTTCTCCTCCTTTTTCGTGGTGTTCCAGACCGAAGCGCTGAAATACGACCTCCTGCTCGCCGGCCTGAACCTGGCCCTTGCCCAGGCCGCCGGCGCGGCCGGGCGCGTGCTCTGGGGCCTGGTCGCGGACATGACGGGGCCGATCGTGGTGCTTTCGGGCCTGGGGCTCGCCACGGCCGCCGCCGCCGTCGCGCTTGCGCTCGCCACGCCCGACTGGCCGCCTGTGCTGGTGGCGGCGGCCGGCGTCGCGATGGGCGCGACGGCCATCGGCTGGAACGGGGTGCTGCTGTCGGAGACGGCCCGTCTCGCCCCGGTCGGCCAGGTTGCGGCCGCGACGGGCATGCTCTCCTTCGTGTTCGCCCTGGCCATGCTCGTGGCGCCCCCCACCTTCTCGGGGCTTGTCCAGGTGACGGGCGCCTACGTGGCCGGGTTCGTCGCGTGCGGCATATGCGCGTTGTTCGGCGTCGCGCTGCTGGCCCCGCTGCGGCGCGCCCCGGCGGCGGGTGTGCGCGCCCCGCACCATTGAACGACCCGTCCGGGAACCTGCCGGGCGGGTGACGGCGCACCGGCGCCATGGCAGGGTCAGGGCATGGAAACGCTTCTGATCATCCTCGTCGCGGCAGCCATGCTCGCGACCCTCGGCGTGCTTCTCGCCGGCGTGTTCGGCCTCGCCCGCGGCTCCGACCCGGCGCGGAGCAACGCGCTGATGCGCTGGCGCGTCGTGCTGCAGGCCACCGCGCTCGTCCTGTTCCTCATCCTCGTCTGGGTCATCCGACGCTGAACGCAAGGCTGGGCTTGCTTGCGCAACCGGGCCTTCGCCGCTAGGGTCCGCGCCGTTTTGTTGCACGTGCGAAGAAGAGGCGCAGGCTCCACGGACCGCGCCGGACGCAGGACGGGGTGGGACCGCGGCGCGCGCCGGCCCTATTCTGCTGCCTCGCGCCCAGGAAACATGGCAGGTCAGCGATGAAGATCCTCGTCCCCGTGAAGCGGGTGGTCGACTACAACGTGAAGATCCGCGTGAAGGCGGACGGTTCGGGCGTCGACACCACGAACGTGAAGATGTCGATGAACCCGTTCGACGAGATCGCCGTGGAGGAAGCGGTGCGCCTCAAGGAGAAGGGCGCCGCGACGGAGATCGTTGCCGTCTCCGCCGGCACCGCGGCCTCGGCCGAGACGCTTCGCACCGCGCTCGCCATGGGCGCGGACAGGGGCATCCTGATCGAGACGGACGCTGAGCTTCAGCCCCTCGCCGTGGCCAAGCTCCTGAAGGCCGTCGTGGGCAAGGAGCAGCCCGGGCTCATCATCATGGGCAAGCAGGCGATCGACGACGACATGAACGCCACGGGCCAGATGCTCGCCGCGCTGCTCGGCTGGCCGCAGGGCACCTTCGCCTCGAAGATCGCGCTGGCGGATGGGCGCATCGCCGTGACGCGGGAGATCGACGGCGGGCTTGAGACGGTCGACCTCGCGCTTCCCGCGGTGGTCACGGCCGATCTCCGCCTGAACGAGCCGCGTTACGCGTCGCTTCCGAACATCATGAAAGCACGCAAGAAGCCGATCGAGACGCTGAAGCCGGACGCGCTCGGCGTCGATGTCACGCCGCGGCTGACTGTCCTGAAGGTGGAGGAGCCCGGCAAGCGCAAGGCCGGTGCGAAGGTGGCGTCGGTGTCGGAGCTTGTCTCGAAGCTCCGCACCGAGGCCAAGGTGATCTGAGGGAGGGCGCGATGGCGATCCTGGTTCTGGCCGATCACGACGGCGCCCACATCAAGCAGCCGACGCGCTCCGCGCTCGCGGCCGCGGCCGCCATCGGCGGCGAGGTGCATCTCCTTGTCGCCGGGGAGAACTGCGGTGCGGCGGCGGAGGCCGCTTCGAAGCTGCCGGGGGTGGCGAAGGTGCTGCATGCGGAGGCGCCGGCGCTCGCGCATGCGCTCGCCGAGCCGATGTCGGCCCTGCTTGCCAGGCTTGCGCCCGGCTACTCGCACCTCCTCGCCGCGGCGACGACGACGGGCAAGAACGTGATGCCGCGCCTTGGCGCGCTGCTCGACGCCCAGCCGATCTCCGACATCGCTGGCGTCGTCGATGCCGATACCTTCGTCCGCCCGATCTATGCGGGCAACGCGCTGGCGACGGTGAAGTCCTCGGACGCGACGAAGGTGATCACGGTGCGCGCGGCGAGCTTCGATCCCGTCCCGGCCGAGGGCGGGTCGGCTCCGGTCGAGAAGATCGAGGCGGCCGATGATCCCGGCCTGTCACGCTTCGTCGGGCAGGAGGTCTCCGCCTCCGAGCGTCCGGAGCTGACGGCCGCGCGCGTCGTCGTCTCGGGCGGCCGCGGCATGGGGTCGGGCGAGAACTTCAAGCTTCTCGAGGCGGTGGCCGACAAGCTCGGCGCCGCTGTCGGCGCCTCGCGGGCCGCGGTCGATGCCGGCTTCGTGCCGAACGACTACCAGGTCGGGCAGACAGGCAAGATCGTCGCTCCCGAGCTCTACATCGCCGTCGGCATCTCGGGGGCGATCCAGCACCTCGCCGGCATGAAGGACAGCAAGGTGATCGTCGCGATCAACAAGGACGAGGAGGCGCCGATCTTCCA
Source organism: Elioraea rosea (assembly GCF_007644105.1). Lineage (GTDB taxonomy): Bacteria > Pseudomonadota > Alphaproteobacteria > Acetobacterales > Acetobacteraceae > Elioraea_A > Elioraea_A rosea. The sequence continues at coordinate 78,391 of NZ_VFAC01000005.1, forward strand.
GGTCGCCGATTACGGCCTGGTGGGCGACCTGTTCGCCGTGCTGCCCGAGCTTGCCGCAGAGCTGGAGAAGAAATGATGGCCTCCGCGATCGGCCCCCGGGCGATCAACAAGGTCGGCGTCATCGGCGCCGGCCAGATGGGCTCGGGCATCGCGCATGTCTGCGCCCTCGCCGGCCTCGACGTCGCGCTGGTCGATGTGAACGCCGCCGCCCTCGAGAAGGCGGTCGCCTCCATCGGCAAGAACATGGACCGCCAGGTGGCGAAGGGCACCGTCGCGGCCGAGGCGAAGGACGGCGCGCTCGCGCGGATCGCGACAGCGACCGACTATGCGCCCTTCGGCGACGCCGATCTCGTGATCGAGGCGGCGACCGAGAAGGCCGAGGTCAAGAAGTCGATCTTCAAGGCGCTCTGCCCGGCGCTGAAGGCCGACGCGATCATCGCGACCAACACCTCCTCCATCTCCATCACCGGCCTTGCCGCGGTGACGGACAGGCCGGCGAAGTTCATCGGCATGCACTTCATGAACCCCGTGCCGGTGATGAAGCTCGTCGAGGTGATCCGCGGCATCGCGACCGACGATGCGACGTTCGAGGCGATCGACGCGCTTGCCGCGAAGCTCGGCAAGACCACCGCGGTCTCGGCCGATTTCCCCGGCTTCATCGTCAACCGCATACTTGTGCCGATGATCAACGAGGGCGTCTACGCGCTGCAGGAAGGCGTGGGCGACGTCGCCTCGATTGATACGGCGATGAAGCTCGGCGCCAACCACCCCATGGGGCCGCTCGAGCTCGCCGACCTGATCGGCCTCGACACCTGCCTCTCGATCATGCAGGTGCTGCACGAAGGACTCGGCGACAGCAAGTACCGACCCTCGCCCCTGTTGGTGAAATACGTCGAGGCAGGTTGGTTGGGGCGCAAGACGGGGCGCGGCTTCTACGACTATTCCTCGACGCCGCCGAAGCCGACACGATGAAACACCGCCGGAACGGGGCGGTTGCCGCATCGTTCCGGTGCAGTGATCTGGATCACAGAAATTCGGCGCGGCGCCGGCGCACACTCCCCTCACACCGGATGAGGGCGAGAGACATGCGACAGAACACGACGATACCAGTGGATGTTCGGCTCGCGATGCTACGCGATGCCGTCGCCATGCTTGACCCGCGGCGCAACCCGGGAACGCGAGCCGAGGCCGCCGCCGTGCTCTGCGAGTCGCTCGTGGCCGAAGGGGCACGCGCCAACAACCGCCGCCTCATCGCCGAGGCCCTGATGCTCGCAGCGGAGACGGTCGCCGAGCAGCCGTTGCCCGCAGTGGCGCGCGGCGCGCTCCTCGATGCGATGCGCGATGCCGCCGGGCTGCTTACGGACCGGTACGAGGAGGAGATGACCGCGGCGTTCGGCCTCGCCGCAGCATCTCCGCAGAAGCAGCGGCGCCGCCCGGCCGTGCGCACGGCGCGGTAGCGGGGTCTCAAGCGTTCATCCCATCACCGAAACCACGCGCAGGACGTCCCGCGCGTCCGCACCCCAACCTCTCCGCTCCTGGTAGGATCGCCGCTCGGTGACGATGCGGAGGCGGACTCGTGTCTGCAGGGCATGAAGCAGTATCGTGGCGCGACCGCTGGCAGGCACGCTACAGAACCGGCGCCTGGCTGTTCGGCGAGGAGCCGAACGAGTGGCTTCGCTCGAATGCCTGGCGCCTCAGGCCCGGCATGCGCGCCCTTTGTCCCGGCGAGGGCGAGGGCCGCAATGCCGTGTTCCTCACCTCGCTCGGCCTCGACGTCACCGCCGTCGACTTCGCTCCCGCCGCGCTCGCCCATGCGCGTGACCTCGCCGCGCGGCAGGGCGTCGCCATCGCCACCGTCGAGGCCGACCTCGCGCGCTGGGCCTGGCCGGAGGCGGCGTTCGATCTCGTCGCGCTGATCTTCGTCCAGCTTTCCGCCGATGAGCGTGGTCCGGTCCATCGCGGCGCCATGCGGTCGCTCGCGCCAGGCGGACTGCTCGTTCTCGAGGCGTTCGGGCGCGGCCCGGTGCGAGCCTGCGGCCCGCGCGGGGAGGAGAGCCGCTACGACGCGACCATGCTCGAGGCAGATTTCGCCGGCCTCGAGACGCTCGCGCTCACGGAGGGCACGGTGCGGCTTGCGGAGGGCGAGGGCCATCGCGGTCCTGCATCCGTGGTTCGCCTCCTGGCGCAGAAGCCGAATTGATGGAATCGTGCCGGCCAACGGCGCACGCGCGATGCGCCGAGACAGGAAGGGGAATCCGTCATGCCGGCCCGCCGTCGTTCGCTTCTAGCCGCCCCGCTTGTGCTTGCCCTGCCCGCACGCGCCCAAGCCCAATGGCAGCCGACGCGGCCGGTGCAGCTCATCGTCGGCTTCGCGCCGGGCGGCGGATCCGACGTGATCGCGCGGGTGATCGCGCAGGCCGCTGCGCCGCTCTATCCGCAGCCACTTGTGGTGATGAACCGGCCCGGCGCGGGAGGCGGCATCGCGGCCGAGGCAGTGGCGCGCGCCGAGGCCGATGGCCACACGCTTCTGCTCGCCGGCGGCTCGGAAAGCACGTCGATCCCGGCGCACAGGCAGGTTCCGTATGATCCAAAGCGGAGCTTCCGCACCATCATCCGGCTGACGCGCAACGGGCAGTTCATCGTCGCAAAGGGCAACGGCCGCTTCCGCACGATGCAGGACGTGATCGCCGCGGCGAAGGAGAAGCCGGAGGCGGTGACGCACGCCTCGGCCGGGGCGGGCACGCTCTCGCACAGCCTCTTCCTCGTGCTCGGCCGGGAGGCCGGCGTGCAGTTCCTGCACGTGCCCTTCCAGGGCGGCGGCCCCAGCCTGCAGGCCGTCGTCGCCGGCCAGGTGGACGTGTCCGTCGCAGCGCCCGAGGAGATGCGCGGCCTCGTCGATTCGGGCGATCTCCGCGTGCTGGCCGTCGCCTCGCGCGAGCGCGCGCCGCTCTACCCCGATGCGCCGACGCTCGCCGAGCTCGGCTACCCCGTTTTCGTCGAGAACATGAAGGGCTGGGTCGGCCCGGCAGGGATGACCGACGCGATGGTCGCCTTTCATCACGACAGGATGCGCCAGGCCATGGGTTCGGATGCCTGGAAGCAGTTCATGCAGCGAACCGGCGAGCCGGACGGATACGCGGACGGGCCCGGCTTCCAGCGCGACATGGACGAGCTGCTTGACCGCATCGCCGCGTCGGTTCGCGCGACCTGACGGAGAGGGAACACCTGATGCAGCCTCTTGCCGCCGGCGACACCGTCGCCTTCGTCGGGCTCGGCACCATGGGCGTGTCGATGGCCGGGAACATCGCGCGCGCGGGGTTCCGGCTCGTCGTGCACAGCCGCACGAAGGCGAAGGCCGACGCCCTCCTCGCCGCAGGCGCGCGCTGGGCCGCAACGCCCGCCGAAGCGGCCAAGGGAGCGCAGGCCGTCTGCCTCTGCGTTCCCGACGCGCCGGATGTCGAGGCGGTGCTGTTCGGCGCCGGCGGCGCGGCGGAGGGGCTGGGCCAGGGCGCGATCGTGATCGACTTCTCGACGATCGCGCCCTCCCCCGCCGCTTCCTTCGCGCAACGGCTCGGCGGGCAGGGCGTGGCGATGCTCGACAGCCCTGTCTCCGGCGGGCCGAAGGGCGCGGCGGACGGCACGCTCACCTGCATGGTCGGCGGCGAGCGCGCGGCCTTCGACGCCGCGGCGACGCTGTTCTCCGCCGTGGGCAAGACGATCACCTATCTCGGGCCAGCGGGCTCTGGGCAGGTATGCAAGGCGGCAAACCAGCTCATCATCTGCGCCGCGATGCAGGCCGCCGCCGAAGGGCTCGCGCTCGGCGCCAAGGCGGGGCTCGATGTCGAGGCGATGCGCCAGGCCCTGCTCGGCGGCAGCGCGCGCTCTGCCGTGCTCGAGAACCATGCCGTGCGCATGCTGAAGGAGAGCTTCTCGCCGCCGAACTTCCGCGCCGCCCTGATGCGCAAGGACATCCGCATCGCGCTCGAGGCCGTGCAGGCGCACGGGGTGTTCGCCCCGGCAACGGCGCATGTGGCGCAGATGTTCGAGGCGATCGCCAACCAGGGCAGGGCGGACCAGGACTGCACCGTGCTGGGCCAGCTCGTCGCCGAACTGTCGGGGCTGCCCCGCCTGAAGGGCTGACGGCTCCGGCTTGGCGGGAGCGGCCCGGCGGGTGATGCTGCCGCTTCGGCATGCACGCGCCACCGCCCCCCGCCCCAGCCCCTTACGGCCGCATCACGCGCATGTCGCTGCCGACGATCGGCGTCGCCTTCGCACAGGCCGCGTGCCAGACCGTCGAGGTCGCCTTCATCGGCCGCCTCGGTACCGAGGTCCTGGCGGCCTACGCGCTCGTGCTGCCGCTGCTTCTGCTGATGCAGATGATGTCCACGGGTGCGATGGGCGGCGGCGTCTCCTCCGCCATCGCCCGCGCGCTCGGAGCCGGGCGGCGCGAGGAGGCGTCAGACCTTGTTCTGCATGCGGGCCTGATCGGCCTCTTCATGGGGCTTCTCTTCACGCTGGTGATCGAAACGTCCGGGCCGGCCATCTTCCGCGCCATGGGCGGGTCGGAGGCGGCGGTGATGCACGCCACCACCTATGCCCGCATCCTGTTCGCCGGAAGCGTGCTCGTGTGGCTCGCCAACACGCTCGGCGCGGTGCTGCGCGGGGCGGGCAACATGCGCCTTCCCGCCCTGATCATGGTGGTCGGCTGGGCGTTCGATGCGGCGCTGTCGATCTTCCTCCTCACGCAGACGCGCCTCGGTATCGCCGGCGCGGCCATCGCCTATGTCGCGACCTTCCTCGCCTCCTGCGCGGCAATGGTCGTCGCCATCCTGCGCGGCGGGGCGGGGTTCGTGCCGTCGCTTCGCGCGCGGCTCGACGGCGCGCTGTTCAAGCGCATCCTCTCGGTCGGGCTGATCGCCTCGATGATGGCGGCGATCGCGAACCTGACGACCATCTTCGTCACCGCGCTCGTCTCGCGGCACGGCTCGGCCGCCATCGCTGCCTACGGCGTCGGCGTACGCCTCGAGTTCCTGATGATCCCGCTCGCCTACGGCATCGGTGCCGCGCTGACCGCGCTCGTCGGCATGCGCGTCGGCGCCGGTGACTGGGCGGGCGCGCGCATCACCGCCTGGCGTGGTGCGGCGCTTGCCGGCGTGATCTCGGGGATGATCGGCGCGATGGTGACGGCCTTCCCCACCCCCTTCGCGCGCGCCTTCGCGGCTGACCCCGCGGTGCAGGAGGCCATCCGGCTCTACCTCGTCATTGTCGGCCCTGCCTTCGCCGCGCTCGGCGTCGGCATGGCGCTCTACTTCGCCTCGCAGGGCGCGGGGCGGATGCGCCTTCCCTTCGTCGCGAGCCTCGCGCGCATCACCGTTGCGGTGGCGGGAGGAAGCTGGGCGGGAGACCGGTTCGGCCTGCCTGGGCTGTTTGCGGCGGTGGCCGCCGCGCTCGCGAGCTATGGTCTGATCGTCGCCTCATCGGTCACGCCGCGCGTGTGGTCAGGCCGGGGAGCATAGGGGAGGGCGCGATGTGGGACGATCTCTGGCTCGGCGCAACGGTGGCGACGATGCAGGGCGACGGCCTCGGCCTCATCGAGGAGGGCGCGGTCGCGGCGAAGGATGGGCGCATCGCCTTCGCGGGCCCTGCGGGGTCGCTTCCCGGCCCCGCCTTGTCGCTTGCCCGCCGCGTCCATGACGTTAGCGGAACGCTCATGACGCCGGGGCTCGTCGACTGCCATACGCATCTCGTCTTCGGCGGCGATCGCATCGCAGAGTTCCGGCTTTCGCTCGCCGGCGCGACACGGGCGGAAATTGCCGCCTCCGGAGGCGGCATCGTCGCGACGATGCGCGCAACCCGCGCTGCCTCCGAGGCGCAGCTGCTCGAGGGCGCGCGCGGGAGGCTTCGCTGCCTGATGGCAGAGGGCGTGACGACGGTCGAGATCAAGTCTGGCTACGGGCTCGACCGGGAGACGGAACTCCGCATGCTCCGCGTCGCGCGGCGCCTCGGCCGCGAGGAAGGCATCCGCGTCGTCACCTCCTTCCTCGGCGCGCACGCGCTGCCGCCCGAGTATACGGGACGCCCGGACGACTATCTCGATTTCCTGGCCGAGGACGTGCTCCCCGCGGCACACGCGGAAGCCCTCGTGGACATGTGCGACGGTGGCATCGAGGGGCTCTCGATCCCGAGGGAGGCGATGCTCCGCCTCTACGCGAAGGCCACGGCGCTGGGCCTGCCGCTGCGCGGGCACACCGACCAGTATCGCGATGTCGGCGGCGCGGCCGCCTACGCCGCGCTCGGCGCGCGCTCGGCCGACCATCTCGAGTACGCCAACGAGGCAGGCATCGAGGCGATGGGGCGTGCCGGCACGACCGCGGTGCTCCTGCCTGGCTCCACTCTCTTCCTGCGCGAGACCGAGCGCCCGCCCGTCGCGCTGTTCCGCAAGCACGGCGTGCGCATGGCGATCGCGACCAACTGCAACCCCGGCTCCTCGCCCACGCGCTCGCCGCTTCTCGTGCTCGCCCTGGCAGCGACGATGTTCCGCCTCACGCCAGAGGAAGCGCTGCGCGGCTACACGGCCGAGGCCGCGCGCGTGCTTGCCCGCGAGAACGAGGTCGGCACCATAGCGGAAGGCTTCGCGGCCGACCTTGCCATCTGGAACGTGAAGGACCTCGCAGAGCTCTGCTACTGGCTCGGCGGCAATCCGCTTCGCGCTGTGGTGCGCGGGGGCATCACCGCCTGAGCGGTCACGCCCAGCCGAGCGCAGGCGGCACGGCGGCAAGCGTCTCGAGCGGGAGGTGGCAGGCAATGCGGTGCCCCTTCTTCGGCTCGAGCACGGGAGGGACAACGGTGTCGCACACCGGCCCGATGCGCCGCGGGCAGCGATGCGCGAACGGGCATCCCCCCGCTCCTGCAGCGGAGGATACATCGCCCGCAAGGCGAATCCGCGCCGCCGCACGGCCGGAGGAGCCGACGAGCGGCACGGCAGAGAGAAGCGCCTCCGTGTACGGGTGATAGGGCGGTGCGAGCACGGCGCGGGCCGGTCCCTCCTCGACCACCTTGCCGCGATACATCACGGCGATCCGGTCAGCCACATGGGCGATCACGCCGATGTCGTGACTGATGAAGAGATAGGCGACGCCGAGCCTGTCGCGCAGGTCATCGAGCAGGTTGAGCACGGCGGCCTGGACCGACACATCGAGCGCCGAGACGGCCTCGTCGCACACCAGGAAATCGGGCCGCGAGGCGAGCGCGCGGGCAATGCCGATGCGCTGCTTCTCGCCGCCAGACAACTGGTGCGGATAGCGGCCGCGATAGGCGGGCGAGAGCCGGACGAGCTCGAGCAGGCGATCGACCTCCGCGTCCGCCTCCGCGCCGCGGGCGATGCCGAACAGCGTGACGGGACGGCGGATGATCTCCGCGACCGTCTTGCGCGGGTTCAACGAGCTGTCGGGGTTCTGGAACACGATCTGCGCGCGACGACGAAAGGCCGCGCCGGGCTTGTCGGGCACGAGCTCGCCGGCGAAGCGAAGAGTTCCGCTATCGGAAGCGATCAGGCGAAGCACGAGGCGCCCGAGCGTCGTCTTGCCACAGCCCGATTCCCCGACGAGGCCAAGCACCTCGCCTGCGCGCACCGAGAGTGTCACGCCATCGACGGCGCGCACCTCCGCCTGCGGCGCGAGGCGGGGAATGCCGTTGCGGAAACTCAATCGCCCAAGCAGGCCACCGAGCGCGAAGCTGCGCGACAGGCCCTCGGCGGCGAGGAGGATGTCGCCCTCCCCCCGGTGCCGGCGGACCGCTTCATCGGGAACCGGCCAGATGAGGTTCTCGCCCGCCTTGTGGCAACGCGCGAGCCGGCTCGCATCGGCGCCACTGCGGACGGGGGCGAGCACCTGTGGCGCTGCGCAGGCGGGTTCGGCAAAGGCGCAGCGGGCGCGGAAATTGCAGCCGGGGTCGGGCTGGGTGAGGTCAGGCAATCCGCCCGGAATCGGAACGAGCCGCCCGATCCGCCCGCGATCCGCACGCGGCAGGGCGCCGAGCAGGCCGCGCGTGTAGGGATGCGACGGGACGCCGAGAAGTGCCTCTGCTGGTCCCTGTTCGACCACGCGGCCGGCATACAGCACGGTGAGGTCGTCGCAGAGCCGGTCGACGATGCCGAGATTGTGGCTGACGAGAAGAAGCGACAAGCCGCGTGATTTGCGCAGCCCCTCGAGCAGGTCGAGGATCTGCGCCTCGACCGTCACGTCGAGCGCCGTCGTCGGCTCATCGAGAAGCAGGAGGTCGGGTTCGCACGCGAGCGCTCCGGCGATCACCGCACGCTGCTTCATCCCCCCCGAGAGCTGGTGCGGATAGGCGCGCGCGACGGCCTCGGCACGCGGCAGCCCGACCTCGGACAGGAGAGAAACCGCACGCGCCGCCGCATCCTCCTGCGACATGCCGCGGTGCAGGACGAGCGGCTCGGCGACCTGCGAGCCGACCGTGAGCGCGGGGTTCAGCGCGGCGGACGGGTCCTGGAACACCACGCCGATCCGCCTGCCGCGCAACGCCGGCGCTTCGGCGAAGAGATCATGCCCATCGAACCGGGCAGCCGCAGCGGTGACGCGCGCACCCTCGCCGAGCAGGCCGAGGATGGCGAGCACGACCGAGGACTTGCCCGAGCCGCTTTCGCCGACGAGGCCCATCGCGCCGCCCTTGGGGATCGCGAGCGAAACGTCCTGGAGCGCGGCGAGCGGCCCGCGCCCCGTGGCGTAGGTGACGGACAGCGCATCGAGGGAGAGTAGCGGCGCGTCAGCCACGGCCGCGCAGCCTCGGGTCAAGCAGTTCGCGCAAGCCCTCGCCGAGGAGGTTCACGGCGATGAGCAGAATGCAGAGGCAGAGGCCAGGGGCGAGGCCGATCCACGGCGCCTGCTCGATGAAGGGGCGGCTCTCTGCGATCATCAGGCCCCACTCGCTCGCCGGCGGCTGCGCGCCGAGGCCGAGGAAGGACAGGGCAGAGCCGAGCAGGATGGCGAAGGTGATGCGCAGCGCCGTCTCGACGATGATAGGCGGCCAGGCATTCGGCAGGATGTCGACGGCGAGGATCCAGGCCGCGCTCTCGCCCCGCGCCCGCGCCGCCTGCACGAAATCCTCCGCGAGCAGGCCAAGACCGACGGCACGGACGATGCGCGTCATGATCGGGACGTAGACGAGGCCGACGGCGACGACCGTCTTCCACAAGGCGGGCTCGGTAACGGCGAGCACGAGAAGCCCGAGCAGGATGGGCGGGACGGAAATCAGCACGTCCACCGCGCGCATGATCGCCTCGCTCAGCCACCCGCGGTCGAACGCAGCGATCAGCCCGAGCGGAATGCCGAAGGCGAGCGACAGCGCCGTTGCGCCGAAGCCCATCGCGAGCGAGTAGTGCGCGCCCGCAAGCACGCGCGAGAACACGTCGCGGCCGAACTCGTCGGTGCCGAACCAGAACGTTCCCGACGGCGGCTGGAGCCTGTTGCGTACCGAGAAGGCATCGGGATCGTAGGGGACGATCCAGGGGCCGAGCACGGCGAGCAGCGCAATCGCGCCGACGATGATCCCACCCCAGACGAGCGCGCCCGGAATCGCCCGGCGCCTGACGGCCACCGCGCCGCTCATGCCGCAGCGCGCCCGTAGCGGATGCGCGGGTTGAGGAACGCATAGAGGATGTCCGCCACCAGGTTGGCGACGGCATAGACGGTGGTGACCACCATCATCCCGGCCATCAGGAGCGGCACGTCATGGTTCTCGATCGCGAAGATCAGGAGCCGCCCAAGGCCGGGATAGGCGAACACCGTCTCGACGACGACGATGCCGCCGATGAGGATGCCGACATCGACGGCGAGGACCGTCACCGTCGGCAGGAGCGCGTTTGGAAGCGCATGGCGGCGAAGCACGAGCCGCTCCGGCACGCCGCGGGCGCGCGCGGCGAGAACGTAGCCGCTATCCAGGGTCTCGAGCATGGAGGAGCGCGTCAGGCGCGACACATGCGCGATCAGGCCGCTGACGAGCGTGAACACCGGCAGGATCAGGTGCACGCCCCAGCCGACGAGCCCGCCCTCGGCAAGCGGCGTGTAGCCGGTTGCCGGCAGCCAGCCGAGCCAGGCGGCGAAGAAGAGGATGAGCAGGATACACCAGAAGAACTCGGGCACGGCAATGAAGAAGTACTGGAGCAGCGTCAGCAGCCGGTCCGACAGCGTGCCCTTGTGCACGGCGGAGTGGATGCCGAGCGCGATGCCGATGATGGCGACGAGCACGATCGAGATGCCGGCGAGGATGGCAGAGCGGCCGAGCGCCTCGGCGATCAGCGGGCCGGCCGGCCTGTCCATCACCAGCGACTGGCCAAAATCACCGCCGAGCAGGCCGGTGAACCACCGCCAGTACTGGACGTAGATCGGATCATTGAGCCCGAGCCGCGCCTCGAGCGTGGCGATGGCATCGGCCGTCGCATACTCGCCGAGGATCATGTAGGCGACGTTGCCGGGCAGGAGATGCACGATGCCGAAGATCAGCAGCGTCATCGCCCACAGAACACCCAGCACGGCGACGAGGCGGCGCGCGATATAGCTTGCCATGACGCGCGCCGCCTTCCCGTACCTTCGTCTCGCTTCGCCTCAGGCGCCGATCGAACCGCGGCGGAGATCGAACCACCGCATCGGGTGCGTGGCCACATCGCGCACCGATGCGCGGTAGGCGCAGGCGAAGTTCACCGAATAGGCAAAGAAGCCAGGCGGGTCGGCTGCAAGCGCCCGCTGCATGGCCAGATACTCGACCTTCTGCTTCTCCGGGTCGCCCGTCAGCCTTGCGGCGGCAAGGGCACGATCGACCTCGGCGTTCTTGTAGTGCCACAGGCGCGCGTTCCAGCTGCCCTCCGAGTGGAGGAACGGGTGCGTTCCCGTATCGAGCGTCGGCCGCGCGAAGTAGCCGTCGATGTAGAACGGTGCCTTGCCCGAGACCTCCGCGTTGTAGCGCGCGAAGGGAACGCGCTGGATCTCGATGTCGAACCCGGCGGGGCGGGCGAGCTGCTGCAGCGTCACGCCAAGCCGCTCGCGGATCGGCCGCCCGACCGGCACGACCAGCGGCACCTTCACCCCGTTGCGATGCCCGGCCTCGGCGAGAAGCCGCCGCGCTGCAGCGGGATCGGCCTTCTGCTGCTCGATATCGGTTGCGAAGAACGGGTGGTTCGGCGGGATCGGGCTGAAGGTCGGCGCCCCCTCGCCGAACAGGGTGAGCTCGACCACGTCCCGCTTGTCGACGGCAATGTGGAAGGCACGGCGCACGCGGGCATCGTTGAACGGCGCGATGCCGTTGTGCATGATCGCCGCATCCCAGGATCCCGTCGGCACGCTCTCGATGCGCAGCGCCGAGTTGCCCGAAAGCGGCTTCACCTGCTCTGGCGGAATGTCCCACACCACCTCGACGTCGCCGGCCTGGAGCGCGGCAAGCCGTACGCTCATCTCCGGAACGATGCGCAGTTCCACCTGGTCGAACCGCGGCTGGCCCTGCTCGAAATAGTCCGGGTTCCGGGCAAGGATCATGCGGTCGCCCGGCGTGTAGCTCCGCATCACGAACGGGCCGGTGCCGACGGGCGCGGTCGCGAGCTGCTCGATCCCGTCATGCGGAACGATCTTCACCTGCCGGTCAGACAGGATGTCGGCGAAGCCGCCATAGGGATAGGAGAGCCGGAAGATCACCGTGTACGGGTCGGGCGCCTCCATCTTGTCGATCATCGTGTAGTTGGTCCGCGGCGCGGCGGCGGTGGCGGGATCGAGGATGCGCTCATACGTCGCGATCACGTCGCGGGCCGTCATCTCGCGGCCGTTGTGGAACTTCACGCCGCGGCGAAGCGTGAACGTCCAGGTCTTCAGATCCTCGCTGTAGGCCCACTTCTCCGCGAGCTCGGGCTCGACCGCGAGGTCCTCGCGCATGCGCGTGAGCCCGTTGAAGACGAGGTTGTCGTAGATGTACTCCTCGCCGATCGTCGTCTTCGCCGGGTCGAGCGTGCGCAGCGACGCGCCGACGGCGATGCGAAGCGTGCCGCCGCCTGCCTGGGCGCGGGCGGCCGTGGAGAGAACGAAAGGCGCGGCAAGCGCCGCCGCACCGAGATCGCGTCGCGTCAGTCTCACCATGGAAGCCTCCTGTTTCTCGTGGGCGGCGGTGCCGCCGTTCGGATCAAGACGATCCCTTGGCGCGGTTCGGTTCGACCGCGCGGATCACGAACTCCTCCATCCAGGGCCGGTATTCTTCCCACAGCGCGCGCAGCCGCTCGATCGGGTCTTCGCCGGAATCGATGCGCAGGTCGACGAGCGGGAACACCTCGCGGTCGACCACGAGCAGGCTCGCCGACAGCACGGGCCCGTGCTCGCCTCCCGCAGCAAGCCCGGCCTCGAGGCCGCGAAGCAGGCGCTCGGCCAGGTGCGCCGAGGGGTCCGCGCCGAAGGCATCGGCCATCGCCTGCGGCACGCGGTCATTGGCGAGGATGTTGCCGATCGCGATGCAATCGGCTGCGTGGCCCGCTCCCGAGGCCGGCTTCACATGCTTGCCGTGGAACACCGCCGTGCGGCCCTCGCCATCGATGACCGCGAGCTGCCGCCACCCATGGTCGGGTGTGGAGGCGACGAGGGCATCGATCGTTTCCTGCGCCGTGCAACCAGAGCGAAGCAGGGCGAGCCCACGCGGCCCGAGGCGGGGATCGGTACGGTGCTGCGTGAGTACGGCGCCGACGCCGGCCGCCGCGAACGGCACGCGGGAGCCGACGGCGATGTTCGACGTCGACACCGCGGCACCGAGCTGTCCCGTGCGGGAACAGCGCCCGATCAGAGAGAACGTCATCGCCTGCTACCTCGCTCGTGCCGTTCGTTGCGCGGCACATTCAGTCCCCCGGGTATTCAAGTCAGCCATGCTGCGCTTGTCCACCCCTTGTGTGACCGGCGCATCGGTGCTGCGATCGTCCACGGAACGAACGGCACGAGGGGAGGCGACGATGGCGCACACGCGGCTTCGCAAGTTCAACACGCGCGATGTGTACGGCCCGCAGGCGCTGGACAACGACGTGTGCATGGTTGTGCGCGCCGGCAACCACGTCTATCTGCGCGGCCAGACGGGGTTCGATCTCGAGAACAATTTCGTCGGCGTGGGTGACCCGGCCGCGCAGACCGAGCAGGCGATGAAGAACGTGAAGGTGCTGCTCGAGGAGGCGGGCGCGAGGCTCGAGCATATCTGCCAGCTCCACATCTACCTGCTTGACCGGAACCACCGCAGCCTCGTCTATCCCGTGATCGGGCGGCACCTGAAGGGCGTGCATCCGGTGATGACCGGGCTGATCATCGCGGGGCTGGCCATCCCCGAGATGCTCGTCGAGATCGACGTGACGGCGGTGATCGCCTGAACGGTGCGGGCGCGGCGTTCAGCCGGCCGTGATGCGCGCTGCCTCCTCGGCCGCGAGCGCCGGCGGCAACGCGCGGTCGGCGCAGGCTGCGAGCAGGATCGCCGCGGTGACGGATGCGGCCGTCTTGAGCTGATGCGGATGAACCTTGTCGCGCGTGTCGGCGCGCGTCAGCAGGAGCGACAGCGGGGTGGCCGGCCGCTCGAAACCGGCGCAGAGGCGGAACGCCGGAATGCCCGCGCGGAGGTAGTTCGCGTGGTCGGAGTTGCCCATGTAGCGCGGCGCGATGCCGAGGCCGAGGCCTGCAGGCGCAAGCGCCGCATGCAGGAACCCGGCGAGGCCAGGCACGCCGGAGGTGAGCGCGGTCAGCGCATCGTCGCCGGCCACGCTGTCGAGGTTGACGTTGAGCCTACGCCGGCGACGCTCGGCCTCCGGCATGGCGGCGAGATGCTCGGCAGAGCCCCACAGCGCCCATTCCTCGACCGTGAACAGCGCGACCTCGAGCCCATGCGCGAGCGTCGGCACGATTTCGGCGACAGCGCGGGCGGCAGCGAGCACGCAGGCAACCCCGGAGGCGTTGTCGATGGCGCTCTCCGCGAGATCATGCCCGTCATAGTGCGCCGACAGAACGATCAGCCCATCGCCGCGCCCGGCAATCGTGGCGAAGAGGTTCGTCGCCGTCTCGTCACGGAACGTGCCGCGGACGTGGAGTGTTACCCTCGCGCCATCGAGCGCGGAGATCCTCGCCGCCGCCTCGTGGCTGATGCCTGCGCACGGGATATGGCCGGACGACCCGTCGCCGGAGGACCCGGTGACAGGCCCAGTGCCCGGGACGTGGTTGGCGATCAGGAAGCCCGCCGCACCTGCGGCGCGCGCGGCATCGTACTTCTTCCGCCGATGCACGTGGTCCCGCCCGATCATGAACTCATGGCGGACGAGCACGATGGCGCCGCAGACCGCCTCGCCGGCGCGGGCGATGTCCTCAGGCGTTCCGCGCCCGCAATCGACGAGCCGCGCGCTGAGCCCTCCCTCCTCGGTTGCGGGCGAGCGCACGAGGGCCTGGGCTTCGAGCGTTGCACCTTCGGGCAGCACGACCTCCGCCGGCCCCCGCGACCAACCGCGATAGCTCACCGTCTCGCGCCGTACCGGCGCGATGGCGGCAAGGCGATCGGCCAGCAGGTCGCGCGCCTTCGCCTCGCTTGCGGTTCCGGAGAAGCGGCCGCCGCAGTCGCAGATCGCGTGGAAGTCCTCCACGATCGTCGGATCCGCCCAGATGCGGCCGAGAACCGTCGCGAGCGCCTCGTTCATGTCATGCCCCTGCCGTTCCTGACGGACGCAGCATGGCACCGGAAGCACGACAGAGGGAGAGACCAATGACCGACCCGAAGACGCACGAAGCGGCGCTTGCGCCGCTCCTGCCCGAGATCCTCGCGATGACCGAGCGCGTCGTCTCGATCGACAGCGGCACCTACGACGCTGCCGGCGTCAATGCCGTGATCGACGTGTGGGCTGGCATGCTGAGCGGCATGGGCTTCACGGTGGAGCGCACGCCGCTTCCCGGCCGCGGCGACCAGATGACGGCGACGCTTTCGCTCGGCAACGGACCGCGGCTTCTCGTGCTGGGCCACGCCGACACGGTCTGGCCTGCCGGCACGGTGGCGCAATGGCCGTTCAAGCGGGACGGCGACCGGATCACAGGCCCCGGCGTCGGCGACATGAAGACGAACGTCGTGATGGCGCTGCACACGATCCGCCATCTGCTCGGTGCCGGGCTGAAGGGCCTCGGCTCGATCACCGTGCTGATCGTGCCGGACGAGGAGATCGGCTCGCCGCAGAGCCGCGGCTGGATCGAAAGTCACGCGCGCGAAGCCGATCTCTGCCTCACCCTCGAGCCCTGCCGGCCGAATGGCGGCGTCGTCGTCGGCCGCGGCGCGGTGGGCGCGCTCTACGTCACGGCCACTGGGGTGACAGCGCATTGCGGCTCGTACCGCGAGATGGGCGCCTCGGCCGTCTCGGCGCTTGCGGCGCTGGTCGCCGAGTTCGAGGCCTTGACCGATGCGTCACGCGGGCTTGCCGCGACCGTCGGCATCTTCCGCGGCGGGGCGGCCCGCCAGGTGGTTCCGGGAGAGGCGGAAATCCATCTCGACCTGCGCGCGCCCGACAAGGCCGGTGCGGACGAGCTTCTCGCGAAGGCCCGCGCAATCGCCGAGCGCAAGCCGCAGGACGGGCGCGTCTCCGTCACCGTCACCGGCGGCTTCGGGCGCCCTCCCTTCCCGACGACGCCTGGCACGCGCTTGCTCTATTCCTGGGCCGAGGAGGCGTGCAAGGCGCTCGGTCAGCCGATCCACGAGGTGGTGGCGCGCGGCGGCTCGGATGGCAGCTTCGCGGCAGGGCTGGGCGTGCCGACGCTCGATGGGCTTGGCGCGGTCGCGCATGACACGTGCAGCCGGCGCGAGACGGTGGAGGTATCCTCCATCATCCCGCGCTCGGCCGTCATCGCGCACCTGATCGCGAGCGCAGCGGCCGGGCGCAAGCTGGCCTGAGGCCGCCGGCGCGCCGTTACGCGAAAGGCAGGGAGAGCGGCGCGATCTGGTCGCCGCTCCGCCCGGCGTAGTCGTGCTGACCACTGTCGCGCAGCATCTTTGCCTGGCTCTCGGCAAGGATGCCTGCCGCTTCGCTGACATCGAGCATCGTCGGGCTGCCGTCGGCCAGCACATGCCGGCCGGCGACGAAGACATGCTTCACCGCACGGTCAGCCGCGTGGAACACGAGGCTGCGCAGAGGGTCGCGCGGCGGAACCATCTGCGGATGCGCGAGGTCGACGAGCACGACATCCGCCGCGGACCCGACTGCGAGGCGCCCCATGTCCGACCGCCCGAGCGCATCGGCGCCGCCCACCGTCGCTGCGTGGAACACCGCAGCCGTGTCGGCTGCGGTGATGTCGCGCGAGGCGTTGCGCGCGAGGATGATGGCAAGCCGCATCTCCTCGATGATGTTATGGGGCGCGACATCCGTCCCCATCGCCATGCGGACGCCGCGCGAGCGGTACTTGCCGAAATGCCTGAGGTGCTCGCCGTAGCGCGCGAATGGAGACGGGCAGTGCGCGACAGCGACGCCATGCTCGGCCATCAGCGCAAGGTCCTGCGTCGTGTGCCAGCCGATCGAGGGATGCTCGTCGATGAAGATGGCGTGGCCGAGGATGGCGGTGGGGCCGAGAATGCCGATCGAGGCGGCCCACTGGATCGGGGTCATGCCGTGGCGGCGCACCATCTCCCGCACCTCCACCACCGCCTGGGAGATGTGCGTGGTGAAGGGTCGGCCCTTCTCCTTGGCGAGTGCGGCCGAGTCGCGCAGCAGCCCTTCCTCGACCGTGTCGATCTGCGCCGGAAACACGATTCCGCGCAGCAGGCCCGAAGGGTCTGCCTCGGCCTCGTCCATCACCGACTGGGCGCGCTGGAACCCGCTGCGGCCGCGCGCCTCGTCCCAGTTCCAGGTGACGCTCTGCGGCGCCGTCATGCCCCACCGCGCGCTCGCATAGCCAGGCCCCACCCACACGCGGAGTCCGCTCTCGCGCATCACGTCCATCCAGCCATCGAACGGCGCGGTGAGATCGACCACCGCCGTGACGCCCGCGCCCATGAGCTCCGCGTAGGCGAGTCGCATCGCCGCCTCGTTGCCTGCACGGTCGAGCCGGAACGCCTGGAGCCGTTCGAACAGGCCCGACATCTGCTGTTCAGGCACGCCGTGGTCCTCGCGCACGCCGCGATAGGCGGGCTCGGATGTCGGGTGCGTGTGCACGTTGACGAGACCGGGCATCACGAGCATGCGCCGCGCGTCGATCACCGTCGCGCCATCGGGCGGCGGCGCATCGGTCGCCGGAGAGATCGAGGCAACCTTCCCGCCAGAGAGAAGCACATCGACGTCACGCGCATAGACATGCCGCTTCGCGGCGGCATTCCACAGCACGGCCCAGGACGCGCCGCGAAGCAGTGTGGGGCTCGTGGCGATCATCTCTCTCGTCTCCCGTGTTTGCGAAGCGACGCGATGATGCGACACTGACGACACGGGATCAATCCGGCAACAGGACGGACGCCGCGGCGATGGACCTTCTGATCACCGACACGCTGGTGGTGACCTGCGACGACGAGAGGCGGATCCTCGAGCGTGCTGCGGTGGCGATATCCGGAGACAGGATCGTAGCGATAGGCGATACGGAAACGCTCCGGCGCAATTGGCCGCGCCACGAGGCCCTCAACGGACGCGGCCTTGCGGTTCTCCCGGGCTTCATCAATGCCCACACCCACACCATCCTCACCTCCCTTCGCGGAACCGTGGAGGACTGGGACGGCAACGCCGTCTACAGCTACATGTCGCCCATCTCCTATACGATGGACGATGGCGAGCGCGCGGTGATGGCCGAGCTCGGCTGCCTCGAGGCCATCCGCTCCGGCTGCACGACGCTCGTCGATCCGTTCCGGCATGTTCCAGCCTACGCGCGCCGCATGGCAGCGCCGGGGCTGCGCCTCTGGCTCTCGGAGAACTGCGCCGACATCGACACGCGCAGGATCCGCTTCGGCGAGTATGCCGTGGACGAGGCGTTCGGCCGCACGTTCCTCGATCGCACCGTCGCCGGCATCGAGGCCTTCCATGGCACGGAGAACGGCCGCCTCCGCTGCCAGATCGCTGCACACGCGACCGACAATTGCAGCCCGGCGATGCTTCGGTCGCTGCTCGACCTCGCCTCGAAGCACAACCTCACCCGCACCATCCACCTGGCGCAGGGAGCCGACGAGGTCGCCGCCGTACGCGCGATGCATGGCTGCACGCCGGCGGAGTACCTTCATCGCGAGGGGTTCCTCGGCCCCGATCTCGTCGGTGCGCACTGGACGTTCTGCACTCGCTCCGACATCGAGCTTCTCGCGCGCACCCGCACGCAGATGGTGCATTGCCCGGCGAACTCCTCGCGTCGCGGCCCTCATCCCGTCCTGATCGGCCTGATCCGCGATGCCGGCATCACGATCTCCCTCGGCACGGACAACATGACCGAGGACATGTTCCAGGCGATGAAGATCGGGCAGATCGTCCATCGCGGCGGGCGGGGTCGCGAAAAGGAGCTCGGCGTCACGCCGCAGCCGCAGGACACGCTCGACATGATCACGCGCAATGCCGCTGGCTCCGTCGGCGCCGCAGAGGAGATCGGCCAGGTCCGCCCGGGCATGAAGGCCGACCTGACGCTGATCGACCTCAACCAGCCCGTGATGCGCCCGTTGATCCGGCCCGTTGCGAACCTGGTCCATTACGGCCACCCGGGGATCGTCCACTCCGTCCTGGTCGACGGCCAGTTCGTCATGCGCGACCGCCGGGTGCTGACGATCGACGAGCCAGCGCTCCTTGCCGAGGCGCAGGTGGTGACGCGGCGCGTGTGGGAGCGGATGATCGCGGCCAACCCCGACATCCCGCCGCCGCCCGGAGGCTTGCGCTGGTTCGATGCCTGAGCCCGACCGCCCGACACCGCTCGACGCCGCGCCGCGACTCGCCGCCGCTCTCGGCCTCGCGCGGCTCTGGATCAAGCGGGAGGACCTCGCCGGCCTCGGCTTTGGCGGCAACAAGATCCGCCAGATACGCCTCATTCTCGCCGAGGCGAAGGCCGCCGGCGCCGACACGGTGATCACCACGGCGGCGAGCCAGTCGAATTTCTGCCGTGCGCTCGCCGGCTGCGCGGCGCGCGAAGGGCTTGCCTGCCATCTGCTTCTCCGCCGCGCCGGCGGAATGGAGATGCAGGGCAACCTGCTGCTCGACCACATCTTCGGTACGCATATATCGTGGACCGACGTGACAGACCCGTGGGACCCGGCGATCGAGGGCGAGCTTGAGGCCATCGCCGCAGCGGTTCGCGCCCGAGGAGGCACGCCGCATCTCGTTCGCCTACCTGGGAGAACCGCTGCGCTCGCTGCCTCCGCCTGGGCGCATGGCGCGGCGGAGCTTGCGGCAGACCTCGCGGCGGTGGATGCACGACCCGATGCGGTCGTCGTCGCCTGCGGGTCCGCGCTGACCGCCTGCGGCCTCGCGCTCGGCCTCACGCGGGCAGGGCTCTCGAGCCGCGTGGTCGGCGTCTCGGTGCAGCAGCCGCTCGCGCGCCTGCGCCCCTGGTGCGATGACGTGATCGCCCGCACCGCGGCGCTGCTCGGCTGGCTGCCCCGCGATGCGGCGGAGCGCCTCGTTCTGACGGAGGACCAGATCGCGCCTGGCTATGGCCGCGCGAGCGAGGCCTCGCGCGAGGCGGTGCTGCTCGCGGGTCGCACCGAGGGGCTCGTGCTTGACCCCGTGTACACGGGCAAGGCGCTCGCCGGCCTCGCGGCAACGGTCGGCAAGCTGGTCCCCAGCGGCGGCTCGGCCGTGCTGCTCCATTCCGGCGGTGCGCCGGGTCTGTTCCTCCATGCCTCGGAGATGGTGCCACGATGAGCGCGACGCTCGACCTCGATCTCGGCAGGCCCGGGCTGTGCCACGGCGCACTGCGTGTGGCGCATTCCGATGACCGCTCGGCCTATGGCGAGATCGTCATTCCCGTCGCCGCGGTCGTCGGCGGTGCGGGCCCGGCTGTCCTGCTCTCGGCCGGCATCCATGGCGACGAGGCAGAGGGCCCGCTCGCGCTGATCCGGCTGATCCACGCGCTCGACCCGGCCGTGGTGGCGGGAACCGTCATCATCTCTCCGGTGATGCACCATCCTGCGGTGAAGGCGAGCCGGCGCACGAGTCCGCTCGATGGCGGCAACCTCGCCCGCTGCTTCCCCGGCGACCCGCGCGGCTCGCTCACACAGCGCATTGCCGCGGCCATCTCGTCGCTGCTGCTTCCGCACGTCGAAGCCGTGCTCGACCTCCACGGCGGAGGCAGGACGCTCGAATACATCCCCTGCGCGTGGGGCAGGCTGAACCCCGAGCCGGCACTTGCTCGCCGGAGCCTCGAGGCGCTGAAGGCGCTGGGGCAGGAGCGAACCGTCGTCGTCGGGGCGACGGCCCATGGCGGAACGTTGACCTCGGAGTCGATCGCGCAGGGCAAGGTGATCGCCGGAACCGAGATCGGCGGTGCAGGTGGCGTCACGCCGGACACCGTTGCCCACGCAGAACGCGCTGCGCGCCGTTTCCTCGCGCATCTCGGTGTCCTGCCGCCCGAACCGCCGCTGCCGACGCGGCTGATGACGCTGAAGCCACCCCATTTCGTGCGCGCCCCAGGCCGCGGCCTGTTCGACCCAGCCGTCACCCTCGGCGACACGGTGCGGGCAGGCGACCCCGCCGGCACGCTCTACGACGCCGATCGGCCCTGGCGCACGCCGGAGGTGCTTCGCTTCGCGGCCGACGGACTCGTGGTCGCGCGCGGCGTGCCGGCGATGGTCGAACCCGGAGATGTCGTCGTGCACCTCGCCGAGGATACGGACGAAGCGGCGCTGCTTCCCTGATCAGCCCTTGAGCGCGCCGGCCATCAACCCCGCGACGATGCGCCTCTGCAGGACGAGCACGAGTGCAACCAGCGGCAGGGTGACGATGACGGAAGCGGCCATGATGCGCCCCCACGGAAGCTCGAACCGGCTCGCGCCGCTGATCAGCGCGATGGCAACGGGTACGGTGCGCTGCTCGTCTGTCAGCGTGAAGGTCAAGGCGAAGAGGAACTCGTTCCAGGCGATCATGAAGGCAAGCACGCCCGTGGTCGCGAGCGCGGGCATCAGGAGCGGGAGGTAGACGCGGGTGAGCACGACGAAGGGTGTCGCCCCGTCGAGCATCGCGGCCTCCTCGAGCTCGCGCGGCATGGCGCGGAGGAACCCGGTCATCACCCAGACGGTGAACGGAAGCGTCAGGATCATCGTCGCCAGGACCAGTCCGGCGAGCGTGTTGTAGAGGCCGAGCGTACGGATGAGCTCGAACAGGCCGGAGAGCACGGCAACCTGCGGGAACATCGAGACCGAAAGGATGCCTGCGAGCAGGAACCCGCGGCCGCGGAACCGCACACGGCCGAGCGCGTAGGCGGCAGGCAGGGCCAGGATGAGCGAGAGGGCGACGACCGCACCCGAAACGATCACCGAGTTGAGGATGTTGCGCGCGAAGGGTGCTTCGCGAAACACGGCGGCGTAGTTGTCGAAGGTCACCGAGCTCGGCAGGAGTGGCCCGCCGAGCTGATCGCCAGGCTTGATGGACGAGAGAATGGCCCAAGCGAAGGGGAACACCGTGTAGAGAACGAGCGCTGCGACGAGGAGGCCGAAGAGGGCGCGGCCGAGCGCGGCACGTGACCGTCGGCGCATCACCCCGCCTCCTCGTCACCGGCGAGGCTCACGCGTCCGAGCGTCAGAAGCGCGGCGGCGAGGACGGCGATCGTCAGGAAGAGCAGGGTCGAGGCAGCAGAGCCCATGCCGACATCCTGGAAGTCGACGAGCTGCTCGCGCGCGTAGACCGACATCGACGCGGTGGCGCGGCCGCTTCCGGCCAGAACGTAGATGAGGTCGAACACACGCAGGGCGTCGAGGCTTCGGAACAGGATCGCGACGAGAAGCGCAGGCCAGATCAGCGGCAGGGTTATGCGCCAGAACGCGCCGACCGGGCCGAGGCCATCGACCTCGGCCGCCTCGTAGAGCTCGCCGGGGAGCATCTGAAGCGCGGCGAGAACGAGAAGCGCCATGAAGGGCGTGGCCTTCCAGACATCGACTGCGATGATGGCGCCCAGGACGAGGCCCGGTTCGGCCGTCCAGGCGATCGGCGCACCGATGATGCCGAGCGAAAGAAGCCCCGCATTGATGACGCCAAGCTGGTCATGCAGCATCCAAGCCCAGAGCTGAGCGGAGACGACGGTGGGGATCGCCCAGGGGATGAGCATCGCTGCGCGCATCAGCCCGCGCCCACGCATCCGCACGTTCAGCACCAGCGCGATGACGATGCCGAGCACCGTCTCGATCGCGACGGAGGCGACCGTGAACACCACGGTGTTCGACACGGCGCGCCACCAGTCGGGGTCGGTCACGAGGAAGGCGTAGTTCTCGAAGCCGACGAATGAGGCAGGCTCGAGATCGTCGAGCCGTGCGTCGGTGAAGGAGAACCAGATCGTCCGCGCGAGCGGCCAGAGCGCGACCAGCGCGAGCGCTCCCAGCAATGGTGCGAGGAAGACTGCCGCGGCCCGCCTGCGTTCGCGCGCGACGGCGCTGCCGGCTACCACCTGCCGCCGCGCGAAAGCCGCTGCAGCCTTCGGTCCAATCGCGCAAGTGCGGCTTCGGCGTCCGCCCGGCCCGAGAGAACCTCGTGCACCGCATTCCAGAACTCCGCCGAGACCTGGTTGTAGCGCCCGCCCGTTTGCGCAGAAGGCCGCGCGACGGCTTCAGCCAGCGTGGCGGAGAAGTCGGCCAGGAAAGGGTTCGCGGCCAGCACCTCAGCATCCGCATAGAGGCTCATGATGGTCGGGGCGAGCCCAGCGGCGATGGCACGGCGTTTCTGTTCTGACACCGAAGCGAGATACCGAACGAGGCTTACCGCCGCCTCGCCATTCTGCGAATAGGCGGAAACGGCGAGCTGCTCGCCGCCCAGAACGGCGCCGCGCGGCAATGGGGCAACGCCGACGCGCCCGCGCACGGGACTGTCCTCGCCATTCACGAGCGGCCACGCATAGGGCCAGTTTCGCATGAACACGGCGTCGCCCGACTGGAACACCCCCCGCGCCTCCTCCTCGGCGTAGGTGAGCACGCCTGGTGGCGCGATCGTGCCGACCCAGGATGCCGCGGCGGCGAGCGCATCCGCCGCGCGCGGATTGTTCACGGTAACCGCCCCGTCATGGTCGATGATCGTGCCGCCGCCACGGGCCGAGACCCACTCCAGAGCGTTGACGGTCAGCCCCTCATAGGCGCGGCCCTGGAAAACGAGGCCCCAGAGTCGCTCCGCTCCATCGCGACGCTCGGCCTCCATCACCACGCGTGCGGTCTCGGCGAGCTCGTCCCAATCCTGCGGCACGGTGCGGCCATGCTTCGCAAGCAGGTCACGCCGATAGTAGAGCACGCCGGCATTGGTGAACCACGGCAGCGCGACGAGCCTGCCGTCCACCGTGTTGTTGGCGATCGCGGCATCGAGATGCGCGGCCCGCTCCTCTTCCGGGATGTCGCCGGCGAGGTCGCGCAAGTGCCGCGCAAGCAGGCCAGGCCAGACCACGTCGATCTGGAACACGTCGATGTCGGCGGAGCGGGCGGCGAGAAGCTGCTGGAACAGGGCAAGCCGCTCCGTCGCGCCGCTCGGCGTCGAGACGAAGGTGACGCGATTGCCCGTCTCCTTCGCCCAGGCTTCGGCACCCTCGCGGCAAAGCTGCGCCTCTATGCCGACGGAGCCGCAGGCAAGTGTGACGGCCGTCTGCGCCACGGCAGGCGCGGCGACGAACATGGCGACGAGCAGAGCGGCGGCTCTCGGCAGCATGCGGATCCTCCCTCCGCATGCATTACCCTGGGGCGGCGCAGCACGTTGCCCGTTCTCACAGGATCGTGAACCGCCTCACGTCAGTCGGTTCGGGTCCGATCCATTCGCGCGCCAGCGTGCGAAGGCGTCTCGCACCGCCTCGGTGGGCGGATAAAGGCCACGCACCGGCTCGCCCGCCTCGACGCGCAGGCGAACATAGGCCTCGATCGCCTCGCGCGATGCGACCTCCTCCAGCGCCTTCTCCCAGGAGGATGCGGGGCACACCACCACTCCGTCCTCATCGCCCACGAGCATGTCACCCGGGAACACCGTCACTCCGCCGATCGCGACGGGCACTCCGTGGTCGACGAGCATCAGCCCGGCGGTGGACGAGGCAGGGGCAGGGCCACGGCAGAACACGGGCATGCCGAGCGCGCGCAGCGCCACCACATCGCGCATGCCGCCATCGCACACCACCGCCGCAGCGCCCCGACGATGCAGCCGGGTGGCCAGCATCTCACCGAGGATGCCGGCATCCTCGCGCCCGGCGGCATCGATCACCACCACGTCGCCGGGGCCCGCCTGCTCCCACGCGTCGAAGAAGGGCGCGGCCTCGTTGTAGGGGGAGAGCGCGGCCGCGCGATCCTCGCGCAGGGGCAGGTAGCGTACCGTCACCGCACGACCGGCGAAGCAGCACGCGGCGGGGTGAAGCGGCGCGAGGCCACGCGGCGAGATCGCTCGCAGGCCCTCGGCGCGTAGCAGCACGGAGGAGAGCGCGGCGGTCGGCGGCGTCATTTCGGCAGAAGCGGCGTGACGCGGGAAACGACGTTCGCCATCGCCGCCTCCGGCGTCTTCATGCCAAGCACGGCGGCTTCCGCCTCCTCCTTGAAGATGTCGCCCGCGCGGGCGGCCTCGTCGAAAGCCGGGAGCGGCACGCGCGCGACCGTCAGAACCCGGCGCTCCTCATCGGCATAGGGAACGTTGTCGCGGAACTTCGCATCCTGGTAGGTGGAGGCGCGCACCGGACCGTTGCCGTTCAGAGCGGCCGCAAGTGTCGCCTGCTTGGAGACCATTGCCTTGATGAAGCTCCAGGACAGCTCCTTTCGCCTGGCGTTGCGTGGAATGGCCATGCCCCAGAACTCGACTTTGGCGGGCGCGACGTCGAACTTCGACTTCAGGGTCTCGCTGATCGGCACAGCGATGGTCTTCACCTGGCCGGGGAACTTGCTCCGCTGCGGGTCATTATAGATGCGGTTGCGGCCCATCGAGTTGAGCGCCATCGCCGCACGGCCCTGCTGCACCCAGGTGTTCACGTCCTCCGACTGGATGGTCGCGAAGTTGCGCGGGAACGCGCCGGCCTGGAACAGCTCGCGGATGGTACGGATCGCGTTCAGCATCGGCGGCTGGTCGGCAACACAGCGAAAATCGGGCGTGATGAAGTCGCCGTCCCAGGCGCGCGCGAGATCGATCACGTTCGGGTAGGTCACGCCCGGCATCACGAGGCCGACGACCGGGGTGCCGTCGCTCCGCCGGTAGCTGCATCGCTTCGCGACCTCGACGACCTCCTCGATCGTCTCGGGCGGCTTGGCGATGCCGCGCTCCTCGAGGAGGGCGGCGTTGTAGTGCAGGCCCGAGCTCGCATGGCGGAACGGCATGGCAGCGAGCGAGCCACCGACGCGGAAGCCATCGAGGAGACCCTTGAACACGTCCTCTGGCGCCTCGATCGGGTCACGCGCCATCCAGGGGTCGAGCGGTTCGAAGAGCGCCGCGACGCGCGGCACGACCTGCGGGTTCAGCACGAAGCCCACATCCACGGTCGTTTCCGACAGGGAGGCCTCGCGGAAAAGCCGTTCCGAGAGCGGCCCGGTATCGAAGGTCGTCCACTGCACCGCGGGGTTCCCGTCCCGCGTCCAGCCATCTGCGATGTTGCCGCCCTGCGCGCCGGTCGCCACGGTCTGGTGAACCCGATGGGCGAACACGTTCAGCGGCGCACCGCCCTGCGCGAAGGCCGAGGCCGCTGGCATCGCGGCTGCGGCGCCGAGAAGCGTGCGGCGTGTGATCCCGGTCATGGCGTCTTCCTCCGTCGTGTCGTTCTGGCTTTCGGTCCCTGCCCGGCGAAGATCGCGGCGATGGCTGCCTCCGCCGTCTCGAAATGCGCCGCCATCGCCCGCTCGGCCGCGTCAGGGTTATGGGCGGCGATGGCGGAGACGACGCGGGTGTGGCGCTTCAGCGTCGCCTGCCAGTCGGTCGCGTCGCGCGGCGTGCGGCCGTTCAGCAGCACCATCACCTCATGCGTCAGCGGCCTGAGGCTTGCGACCTGAAGCCGCACCAGCCTGTTGCCGGAGAGTGCGGCGAGATGGTCATGGAAGTCGAGATCGGCATCGATCCAGGCCGGCACGTCGCCGCAGGCCGCGGCGAGGCGATCGGCGATCCTGCGCAGCGCCGCGATACCCGCCTCATCGGCCCGCATGGCGGCCAGCCGCGCGACCTGCGGTTCGATGATGCGGCGAAGCTCCACAGCCTCCGCCAGGCCCTCGCGGGAGCGGCCAACGGCGAAGCGCAGGATGCGGGCAAGCGGCGCGGCATCAGGCGCGCGAACCCGCGTCGCTCGACCCTGCCCGATCTCGACGACGCCGACGGCGGCGAGCTGGTGAAGCGCCTCGCGCACCACCTGCTTCGATACGCCGAACCGCTCCGCGAGGCGCGCCTCCGAAGGCAGCGCCTCGCCGGGGCCCAGCCTTCCCTCGAGCACGGCCTCGGAAAGCTGCGCGACGATGCCGTCGGCAAGCTTCACAGGTGCCAACGCGACGGCGCCGATCGGATCGTGGACCGCGTCCATTCCGGCAGGCTAGCCCCGTAACGACCTGCCTAGCAACTCCCCAACTGTTCGGATAGGTTTGGTCGCATGACCGAGCTCACCATCGCCGCGATCCGCGCCCATCCACTCCGCGCCACGCTCGCGACCGTGCAGCGGACGAGCCAGGGAGACTGGCCAGCGCTGGAGGTCGTGGCTGTCGAGGTCGAGACCGAATGCGGTCTCACCGGCATTGGCGAGTGCCTCGCGCGCCGCGGTGCAGCCGGCTATGCGCGCTTCATCGAGGCCGCGCTCGCACCGAAACTCATCGGCCGCTCGGCGCATGACAGGCGGGCGTTGTGGTCGGCGATGCGCGGCACGCTCACGGGCCGCACGGGCGGGATGCTGATCGAGGCGATCGCCGGCATAGACATCGCGCTGTGGGATCTCGCGGGCCAGGCGGCGAAGCAGCCGATCTGGCGCCTGCTCGGCGGCGCAGGGCGGCGAAGCGTCGTCGCCTATGCCTCCTCGTTGAACTGGGGAGACAATGCGCGAGCGGAACAGGAGCTCGCCTCGGCGCTCGCGCGCGGATTCCGACAGGTGAAGGTGAAGATCGGCAAGCCTGCCGATGCGGCAATCCGCCGCGTGCGGATGCTGCGCAGGCTCGCGGGCGACAAGGTGATGCTCGCCGTCGATGCGAACTGGATCTATGACGCAGACGAGGCGCTCGCCGTCGGCAAGGCGCTCGCTGATGAGGGCTATGGCTGGTTCGAGGAGCCGATCCATCCGGACGATCACGCGGGCTACAGGCACCTTCGCCGCCACCTGCCCGTGCGGCTCGCGGCAGGGGAGAGCGACTTCACGGCAGCCGATAGCGCCGATCTCGTGGAGGATCGCACGCTTGGTCTGATCCAGCCCGATGTCGCGCGCTCGGGCGGCATCACCGAGACCTGGCGCATCGCCGAGCACGCGGCGCTGCACCACGTCGCCTATGCCCCGCATGTCGGCTGGTCTGGCGGGATCTGCTCGGCTGCCTCGGTGCATCTTGCCGCCGCGGCGGACAGCTTCCTCACCTTCGAGTGCATGGTATTCGACAACCCGCTTCGCCAGGCGCTGACGGTTCCCGTGCTCGGCGATGTCGGACGCCTCGAGGCGGACGGAACGCTTGCGGTGCCCGATACGCCCGGCCTCGGCGTAACGCTCGACCGCGAGGCCCTGGCGCGGCACCTGATCCGCGACTGACGATGCGCGAGGGTATCCTCACGCGGCTTGGCATGATCGCGCCCGCGCAGGGGCTGATCGCGGCCGTCATCGCCGGGCCTGCGCTCTATCTCGTCTGGCTTTCCTTCCAGGCCTCTTCCTACGGCTCGGCGCCGAGCTTCGTCGGCTTCTCGAACTATGCGCGCGTCCTGGGCGATGCGTATTTCTGGCGCGCGCTCGGCAACACGGCGATCGTCGTGCTCGTCGTCGTCCATCTCGAGCTTCTGCTCGGGCTCCTGATGGCGCTTCTCTTCGCCTCCGGAATCCCCTTCCGCCGCGTCATGCTCGCGATCGTCATCGCGCCCTATGCGGTGAGCGAGGTGGCGGCGGTGGTGATGTGGCGCTTCATGACCGACCCCGATGTCGGCCATGTCTCGGCGCTGCTGCGCGCGGTCGGGCTGCCGATGCTCGAGTGGTCGGTGGTGCCGGCGCACGGGCTCGTGCTCGTCTCGCTTCTATCGGTGTGGCTGCACCTGCCCTTCACCTTCCTGATCCTCTACGCCGCACGGCTCGCGCTGCCCGGGGAGATCTACGAGGCGGCGCGGATCGACGGGGCGAGCCCGTTCCAGGCGTTCCAGCGCATCACCCTGCCGCTTCTCATCCCGGCTATCCTGATCGCGGCGCTGTTCCGGCTGATCTTCGCCTTCCGCCTGTTCAGCGAGGTTTGGCTGCTGACGCAGGGAGGCCCAGCGCGGTCGACCGAGGTGGTCGCCGTCTATCTCTATCTCGAGGCGTTCCGCTACAACGCGTTCGGCGGCGCGGCTGCGACGGGCTGGCTGATGGTGATCGGCTCGCTCCTTCTCGCAGCCCCCTATCTCATCCGTCTCCGCAAGGCGGCGCGCGATGCGGCGTAGCCCCCTCGTCACCCTCGGCAAGCTCGCCGCGCTCGCGCTCATCGCCGTGTGGTCGCTCGCGCCGATCGTGCTGATCGTCACCTCCTCGCTGAAGCCGGAGAACCAGATCTTCGCCGTTCCGCCGACGCTCGCCTTCTCGCCCACGCTGAAGCACTACGCGGCACTGCTCGAGCGCTGGCCGGACTTCTTCACTGCACTCGGCAACAGTCTGATCGTGACGGCGGGGGCTACGGTGATCGCGCTCGCCGCCTCCATTCCCGCAGGCTACGCCTATTCGCGCTTCCAGCAGGGCTGGGTGCAGGGCTCGGCCTTCTGGCTGATCGTCGTGCGCCTGATCCCGCCCATCGTCGTCACCCTGCCGCTGTTCCCGCTCGTCAACGCGCTCGGGCTCGCCGACACGCATCTTCTGCTCGCGATCCTCTACGCGACGTTCTTCGTCTCGCTCGGCGCCGTCGTGATGCGTGCCTTCTTCGACCAGGTTCCGCGCGAGCTCGACGAGGCGGCGGCCGTCGATGGCGCGGGACGGTGGATGACCCTGATCCGCATCGTCGCCCCGCTCGGCGCGCAGGGGGCGCTTGCGGTCGCGGTGTTCGTGATCGTCTTCGCCTGGAACGACTTCCTGTTCGCCTTCATCTTCGCCGCGACGCGGGCGAAGACGGCGCCGCTCGTTCTCTCCGAGATGATCGGCAATTTTGACGGCGTCGATTGGGGCGTTCTGTTCGCTGCCGCCACCGTGCAGCTCGCCCCCGTGCTCGCCTTCGTCATCCTCGCGCAGAAGCACCTCGTCGCCGGGCTCAGTGCGGGCGCAACGAAGGGCTAGCGTCAGGGCGGCGGCGTGCCGAGAAGCACTGGCCCCTCATGCCGCACGGCAAGCCGCGTCAGCGGCGCGGGAAGGCCGCCAAGGTCGCGCGCGGCGGCACGCTGCGCCCATCCGGTCTCGTCCACCACCGCCGTCGCCTCCTGGTCGACTGCGGTGATCACGACGTCGCCGAACAGCAGGCGCTCGGAACGGGCCTTCAGCAGGAACGTGCCGGCATAGAGGAGGGGCACGCCCGCAGGCACCGCGAGCCGCCAGCGCGGCACGGTCCTGTACCGCGCGCCGTAGGTGAACGCGTCTGTGCGGCGCGCACCCTGGATGGCGAGGTAGTAGTAGCCGGGTGCAAGGAGGAACACGATCAGCCCCTCGCCCTGCGCCGCCTCGCCCGGACTGCGCGCCGGCCACCGTCCCGGTTCGGGCAGCCCGCCGCTGTCGAAGTCGCCGAGCGCGAGGCCGAGGCTGTCGTCGCTCAATCCCGCCGAGAAGGGCGCGACCTGCTCGCCCGCCTCGTTCGTCACCACGAAGCGGAGCATGACCGCGGCCGTCTCGCCGCGCCGGATGGAGGCAAGCATGCTCTCGTCCAGCGGCCCGACGACCATGCAGCCTGCGAGCATCGGCAGGGCGGCGAGAACGAGACGCCTAGGAACAGGGCTTGCCATCCGCCCAGCCTCTCAGGAAGTCGCCGAACACGCTCGTCATCGGCCGGGTGCACCGTTCCGCACGCGTCACCGTTCCGGTGTCATCGAGCTGGATCAGCAGGAGATAGTGCGTCGGCACGTCGGCGATGCCGCCAGCGGCCCGGTATCCACCCGCGACGAGCCAGAGAAGCTTCAGGTGCACGCGGTCCCACGCATAGACGAGGATGCGCCGCTCCTCCCAGAGCGCACCTGGCTCGCCCAGGCGCTCGACAACCGCGGCGCGCGACCGGCCGAGAAGCGCCGGCACCTCGTTTGCCGGCAGCAGCACCTCGCGCCCCTCCGTCACCTCGCCCTCACCCATCGGCAGGGGAATGACGACGCAGCCGGCGAGCAGCAGCGCAGCGGCTGCAGGCCAAAGCGAGCCGGACCAGAGCGAGCCAGGCCAATGGCAGGCGTCCTTGCGGCGAGGGGTGGCGAACACCATCCAGGCCGAGCCTAGGCGAGCGCCCTTTTGACGTCATGATCCAGATCAAGACGGCCGCGCGCGTCGCCGTCGCATGCCCCCTCACGATAGATGATACTGCCGGCACGCTGGCCGCGCGGCGCGGCCCACGACAGCGAACCGACGCCATGCACACCGACACGCCTTCGGCGATCATCGACCGTATCGGCCAGCACGGCGCCCTTCGTGCGCGCTTCGCTGCCCGGGTCCATCCCGGGCCTGCGGACCTGCGGATGCTGCGGCTGCTCGCAGGCATCTTCCGCACCGAAGCACGCTGGCGCGCGGTCGCGCTCACCGCCGCGATCATCGTCGCCACCGTTGCACTCATCGTCCTGATGGTGCGGTTCGCCATCTGGAATGGCGACTTCTTCGATGCGATCGAGCAGAAATCCTGGCCAGGCCTCGTGCGCCAGGCGTGGATGTTCGCAGCCATCCTCGCCGGCGGGATGATCACCCATGCCGCTGCGCTGCAGGCACGGCGCATGCTGCAGATTACGCTGCGCCGCCACCTCACCCTGGCGCTGATCGACACCTGGATGGCCGATGGCCACCACGCAAGGCTGCGTGACGTCGCGCCCGGGCTTGCCAACGAGGATGGTCGCATCGCCGAGGATGCCCGCGTGGTGTGCGAGCTGATGGTCGATTTCCTTGCCTCGCTCCTCTACGCGCTTCTGCAGTTCGTCGTGTTCGTCGGCATGCTGTGGCTGAGCTCCGGCCCGCTGAGGCTCAGCGCGGGTGGCATCGCGGTGACCGTGCCGGGCCACATGGTCTGGGTGGCACTGTTCTATGCCTCGCTCGGCGCGGCCATCACCATCCGGGTCGGCCACCCCCTCGTACGCGCGACCGACAGGCGCCAGACAGCCGAGGCCGCCTTCCGCGAAGGACTCGTCCACGCTGTCTCGCGCTCGGCCACCATCGCGCTCGGCCGGGCCGAGCCAGGAGAGAGGCGGCGCCTCGCAGGGCGTTTCGCTGCCGTGTCATCCACCTGGGCGGAGCAGACGATCTCCTTCCGGCGGATGACCTTCTTCACAGCAGGCTTCGGCTTCCTCACGGCCGCGCTGCCGATGCTCCTGCTCGCGCCACGGCATTTTGCCGGCGACATGAGCCTCGGCACGCTGATGCAGGTCACCGTCGCCTTCGGGCAGGTGACGGCGGCGCTGTTCTGGATGTCCGACAACTACCCGTTCATCGCGCAATGGGAAGCCTCCGCGGCGCGCGTGCTCGCTCTCCACGAGGCGGCATCGGACATCGGCGAGGAGCAGGAGACGGATCGGCCAGGCGAGATCGAGCGCGTCGCCAAGAACGGGCCGGGGCTTTCCTTCCTCGACCTCAGCCTCGTCTCCGCTTCGGGCGAAGTGCTTGTGCGGCGGTTCAACGCCTCCGTCGCACCGGGGGAACGACTGCTCGTCGAGGCGACGCCGCCGGCAGCGGCCGCGCTGTTCCGTGCCGTCGCCGGGCTCTCGGCCTGGGGAAGCGGCACGATCGAGCTGCCGGAGGGCGCCGTGCCGTTCTTCCTCGGCGAGCGGCCCTATCTTCCCGAGGCGACGCTCGCAGAGATCCTCGCCGACCCGCGCGCGCCAGGAGAGGTCTCCCGCGCGCAGATGACGGCTGCGATGGTCGAGGCGGGCCTCGCGGCGCTGATCCCCTCTCTCTCCGTCGCCGCCGCCTGGGAACAGGAGCTGAGCGTCGAGGACCAGCAGCGCCTCGGCATCGCGCGCGCCATCCTGCACCGGCCGGCATGGCTTTTCATGCATGACGCGATGAGCGCGCTCGATGCGGAGCAGGAGGACCGCCTGATGGGCGTTCTCGTCGCCTCGCTGCAGGGCTCTGCGATCGTGACCATCGCGCACCGTGCGGCGCTCGACCGGTTCCACCAGCGTCGCATCGCGCTCACCCGCGCGGGGTGAGGGGCCGGGCCTCAGCCGCCCCCATCCTTGGCCAGGGCGAGCGCACGGGCATAGACCTCCCGGCGCGGCCGGCCCGTCTCGGCGGCGACGGCGGCGGCGGCGTCCTTCACCGTCGCGCCAGCCTCGAGCGCGCGGCCGAGACGGGCGTCCACCTCGTCGTCGGCGGCCGTCTCCGCGCCGGCGCCTGGCCCAACGACGATCGTCACCTCGCCGCGCGGCGCCTCCGCGGCGAAGCGGGCGGCGAGCTCCGGCAACGTGCCGCGGGCGACAGTCTCGAACAGCTTGGTCAACTCCCGCGCGAGCGCGGCAGGCCGGGGGCCGAGCACCTTGGCAAGGTCGGCAAGCGTCGCCGCGGCGCGCTGCGGCGCCTCGAAGAGCACGAGCGTGGCGACCAGTCCGGCCGCTTCCGCCTCCCGGATGGCGGCGAGCCGCGCCCGCCTCGGCCCTGGCTTCGGCGGCAGGAAACCGAGGAAGAGGAACGGGTGCGGCGGCAGGCCGGAAAGCGCCAGCGCCGTCAGCGCGGCCGAGGGTCCCGGCACGGCGGTGACGCGCAGGCCCGCGCCGGCCGCAGCCGCCACGAGGCGGTAGCCGGGGTCGGAGACAAGCGGCATGCCGGCATCGGAGGCGAGCGCGACGCGCTTTCCGGCCGCGAGCCAGGCAACCACGCGCGGTGTCATCGCGCTTTCATTGTGTTCGTGGTAGGCCACGAGGGGTCGGGAGATGCCGTTGCGGGCGAGCAGCCGCGCCGTGACCCTGGTATCTTCGCACAGGACCGCATCGGCCGCCGCGAGAACGGCCAGCCCGCGCGGCGGCATGTCGCCAAGATTGCCGATCGGTGTGGCGACCAGGGTGAGCGTTCCGGGGGGGCCGGCAGCATCGTCTCCGCCCGGACCTGAAGAACGAAGGGGGAGATCCGGTGTTTCGTCGTGCATGCCTCGTCCCGCTCTCTCTGGCGAGCCTAGCCCTTGCCGCCTGTGCCGGGCCACAGCCGCAGGCAACGCGCCCTTCGGGGCAGGCCCCGATGGCCGCCCCGCAGATGATGCAGCGCCCGGCCTTGGGGCCGGACGGGATGGTCCGCGCCGGGCTGCTTCTACCGCTTTCGGGGCCGCAGGCCGCCGTCGGACGCGCGATGCTTGATGCGGCCACGCTCGCGGTGTTCCAGAACAACGCACCGCTCGTGCTCCTGCCGAAGGATACGGGCGGCACGCCCGCCGGCGCGGCCGCGGCCGCGCAGGCCGCCCTGGCAGAGGGCGCCTCGATCATCCTCGGCCCTCTCTTCTCGGGCGAGACCGAGGCGGTCGGGCCCATCGCTCGGGCGGCGGGCGTGAACGTCCTTGCCTTCACGACCGATGCAGCGGTCGCGCGCGACAACGTGTTCGTGCTCGGACAGCTTCCCGGCCCGGCGGTGCGGCGCGTCGTCGCCGCCGCGCGCGCGGGCGGGGCCGAGCGGTTCGCCGCGATCGTGCCCGACACGGCTTATGGCCGCGTGGTGCTCGAGGCCTTCCGCCGGGCGGTGGCCGATGCCGGAGGCCAGGTGGTAAAGGCGGAGATCTACTCCGGCAACCCGAACCCGGCCGTGCAGCAGCTCGCCGACTATGCGCGACGCCGCGGGCCGATCGATGCGCAGATCCGCGCGGCCCGCGCGCAGGGCACGGCTGAGGGCCGCCGCCGCGCGGCAGAGCTTGCGCGCGAGGCACGCGTGCCGCCGCCCGATTTCGACGCGCTGATCCTCGCCGATGGCGGGGAGCGGCTGCGCGCCGTCGCCTCGCTGCTCCCCTACTACGACGTGGACAATCCGCCGGTGAAGTTCCTCGGCACACCGCTCATGGCCGCAATGTCCGATGCCGGGCGCGAGCCGGCGCTGGTGGGAACGATCTACGCCGCGCCGGACGAGTCCCGCCGCGCGGCGTTCGATGCGCGCTACAGCGAGGCGTTCGGCCCGGTTCCGCCGATCGTTGCCGGCGTCGCCTACGATGCCGCGGCGATCGCCGCCGTGCTCGCAGCCGGAGGTGACCTGTCGAGCGCCGCGCTGACCGACCCGAACGGCTTCGCCGGCGTTCTCGGCATCATCCGGCTTCTGCCCGACGGCACAAACCAGCGCGGCCTGTCACTGATGGAGGTCACGCGCGGCGGCGCGAACGTCGTGGAACCCGCGCCGGACCGGTTCGACGCCGCGTCGTTCTGAGGCGCGATGCCGTCGCATCTTGCGCCGCCGACGCCGATCACTGCCCTGGCCGCAACGGTCGCTCTCGGCGCTGCGCCGGTCATCGTGCTCGGCCTCCTCGCGGCCGTGGGCGTGCTCGACGCGGGCGCTGCCCTGGCCGGATCTGCCGCGGTGCTCGCAACCTCTGGCGCCTGCGCCTGGCTGTGGCAGCGCGACATCGCGCGGCTGACGGATGCGCTGCGTGCCGCCGAGGCAGGTGCGCCGCGCGGCGCGCTGCCGGTGCTCCCGCCACTGCGACGGATCGCCGAGGCAGCGCAGCGCCTCGCCGAGGGCCTGCGCGAACGCGGCAGGGAGGCGGCGACGAACGCGTCGGCCGCCGTGCGCATCGTCGCCAGGCTGCCCGACCCGCTCGTCGTGCTCGGCGCCGAGGCACAGCCCGTGACGATGAACCCCGCTGCGCGCGCGCTTCTCGGCGAGGACGGGGCGGATTTGGCCGCCCTGCTGCGCAATCCCGGCCTGCGTGGGGCGGTCGATCGCACGCTTGCCGGCGCCGGACCGCAGACGGCGGAGGTGACCATCCCCGTGCCGATCGAGCGCGAGCTGCTCGCGCAGGCCATCCTGCTCGACCCGCCACTTGCCGATGGCGGCCGGCTCCTGCTCGTGCTGTCGGACCGCACCCGGGAGCGGCGGCTCGAGCAGATGCGGGCCGATTTCGTCGCCAATGCGAGCCACGAGCTGCGCACGCCGCTGACGAGCCTGATCGGCTTCATCGACACGCTTCTCGGCCCCGCGGCTGACGACAAGGAGGCGCAGCTTCGCTTCCTGCCGATCATGGCCGAGCAGGCGAGCCGCATGGGGCGGCTGATCGAGGACCTCCTCAGCCTGTCGCGAATCGAGCTCTCGGAGCACACGCCGCCGACGGGGGAGCTCGACCTCGGCGTTCTTGCGCGCCGTGCGGCGGAGGCGCTCGGCCCCCGGCTCGCGGCCAGGCGGGTGACGCTCGACATCGCCGTCGAGGAGGCGGTGCCGCCGGTGCTCGGCGACGCCGAC
The DNA here is from genome assembly GCF_007644105.1 of Elioraea rosea. Taxonomy (GTDB): domain Bacteria; phylum Pseudomonadota; class Alphaproteobacteria; order Acetobacterales; family Acetobacteraceae; genus Elioraea_A; species Elioraea_A rosea. The sequence continues at coordinate 114,183 of NZ_VFAC01000005.1, forward strand.
CAGCTTTCCCAGGTGCTCGCCAACCTTCTGGACAACGCCTTGAAGTACGGCCGCGAAGGCGGGCGGATCGCGCTTGCCCTGCGGCGCGACGGGCCTGGCGGAGACAAGGCGCGGCGCCGCCCGGGCGTTGCGCTCGCCGTCACCGACGACGGCGCGGGCATCCCCCGCGTGCACATCCCGCGTCTGACGGAACGGTTCTATCGCGTCGATGCTGCACGCTCGCGCGCCGTCGGCGGCACGGGGCTCGGGCTCGCCATCGTCAAGCACATCGTCAACCGGCACCGCGGCGTGCTCGAGATCGAGAGCGAGGAGGGGCGCGGCAGCACCTTCACCGTGTGGCTTCCCGCCGCGACCGCCGCGGCCGACGCGGCGAAGGTTCAGGTGGCCGAGCCGCGATAGGCGGACCAGGCCGATCCGAGCGAGGCCATCTCGTCCGCCCCGAGCACGGGTGGCGCATCGGTGACGGCCAGAAGCGTGAGCCAGGTGCGCGCGAGTTCCTCGACGATCAGCGCCAGACCTACCGCGTCCTTCAGCGTCCGGCCGGCCGCCACGGCGCCGTGATGCGCGAGCAGGCAGGCATCGCGCGAGGCGAGCGCGGCGGCGGCATGCGCGGCAAGCGCCTCGCTTCCCGGCGTTGCGTAGGGTGCGCAGGGAATGTCCTCCCCACCCGCTGCGATGACGGTGTAGTGCACCGCCGGGATCGGACGGCGCAGCGCCGCGGCGGCCATCACGCTCGCCCCGTGGGTGTGCACCACCGCCGAAAGCTCGGGCCGCGCGTCGAGGATGGCGCGATGAAGCTGCCACTCGCTCGTCGGCCGGCCGCCGACGGCGACGTCGTTGGCGGCATCGAGCAGCACGATGTCGCCTTGCTCGAGCGTCGCGAGGTCACGCCCCGTGGGGGTGACGAGAAGCCCCGGCCCCTCGCGCAGCGAGAGGTTGCCTGCCGTGCCGGACACGAGGCCGAGGCGGGCAACCTCGCGTGACGCGGCGGCCAGCGCGGCGAAGGGACTCACGGAACGATCGCCTCCTCCGCGCGGAGGAGCTTCTCGCCCAGCGCTGCGGCGACGGCCGGGTGCGTCACGCGCCCGGCATGCACGTTGAGGCCGTTGAGGAGATGCGGGTCCTCCGCCATCGCGCGGCGCCAGCCCTTGCCGGCGAGCGCGATGACGAAGGAAAGGGTGGCGTTGTTCAGCGCCACGGCCGATGTGCGCGCCACCGCTCCGGGCATGTTGGTGACGCAGTAGTGCACCACGCCATCGACCACGTAGGTCGGGTCGGCATGCGTGGTCGGGCGGGAGGTTTCGAAGCAGCCGCCCTGGTCGATCGCGACATCGACCATCACGCTGCCGGGCCGCATGCGCGAGACGGTGGCGCGCGAGACGAGCTTCGGCGCCGCCGCACCCGCGACGAGCACCGCGCCGATGACGAGATCGGATTCGAGCACGGCCGCCTCGATCGAATCGAAGGTCGCGTAGACTGTGGCGACGCGGCCGTCGAACTCCTGGTCGAGCGCATCGAGGCGCTTGAGGTTGCGGTCGAACACCGTCACCCGCGCGCGCATGCCTGCGGCGATCCGCGCCGCGTTGGAGCCGACCACCCCGCCGCCGATGATGGCGACGCGCGCCCCACGCACCCCCGGCACGCCCGAGAGAAGGATGCCCGCGCCGCCATTCTCCTTCTCGAGGCAGCGCGCGCCGACCTGGATGGCCATCCGCCCGGCTACCTCGCTCATCGGCGCGAGAAGCGGCAGCGTGCCGGCACTGTCCGTCACCGTCTCGTATGCGATCGCCGTCGCGCCGGAGGCCATCAGCCCCTTCGTCTGCTCGGGGTCCGGCGCAAGGTGGAGATAGGTGAACAGAACCTGGCCAGGCCGCAGCATGGCGATCTCGGGTGCGAGCGGCTCCTTCACCTTCACGACAAGCTCGGCCTCGGCGAACACGGCCGCGGCATCGGGTGCGATGCGCGCGCCAGCCGCCTCGTAGGCGGCATCGGGGAAGCCGATCGCTGCCCCGGCGCCGGACTGCACGAGCACCGCATGGCCGAGATGGGTGAGCTCGCGAACAGACGCCGGTACGAGCCCGACGCGGTATTCGTGGACCTTGGTTTCCTTCGGAACGCCGATCAGCATCGCGTTATCCCCCTCATTTCCCCGTCGGAAGGAAGATGAATACCACGGCAGCGACCAGGCAGAGAGCGGCCGCGCCGTAGTTCCACGTCAGCCGCTCGCCGAGCACCATCACCGCGAAGCCCGCGAACACCGCCATGGTGATGACCTCCTGCATCACCTTGAGCTGCTGCGCCGAGTAGGTGCCGAAGCCGATCCGGTTGGCCGGCACGGCGAGGCAGTACTCGAAGAAGGCGATGCCCCAGGAGACCATGATCGCGAACGCCATCGACCATCCTGGCCGCTTCAGGTGCCCGTACCAGGCGAAGGTCATCAGCACGTTCGAGCCGATCAGCAGAACGGGGGGAAGAACGAACGCCATCCAGGAGCCTGTGGGAGGAAGCGTCATCGCGGAGCGTCCTTCGCGGGGGCGGGAAAGCGCCGAAGCAGCACGAGCATGATGGCAAGCCCGGGAACCGCGGCCGCGGTGGTGAGGAGGAAGAAGCGCGTCCAGCCCATCGCCTCGGCGAGATAGCCCGAAAGGCCGCCGATCGTGCGCAGCGGCAGCGCCGCGAGCGAGGAGAGAAGCGCATACTGCGTCGCGGTGAAGGCCGTGCTGGTCAGCGACGAGAGGTAGGCGACGAAGGCGGCATCGGCCAAGCCATCCGTTGCGTTCTCGACACCCACCTGGGCCCAGAGCATCGGCAGGCTCCGCCCCGCCTCGGCCAGCGCGACGTACATCAGGTTCGAGAGCATCTGCATCAGCCCGGTGATGACGAGCGACCGGCCCGTGCCGATCGCGGCGACCAGCAGGCCGCCGAGCGCGACGCCGCCGAGCGTCGCGAACAGCCCGAACACGCCCGAGACCGCCGCGACGTCCTCCCGCGAGAAGCCGATGGAGCGATAGAACGGCGCGGTCATGATGCCGGCGAGCGCCTCGCCGAGCTTGAACAGCGCCACGAAGGCGAGGATCAGCCACGCACCGGGGCGGGAGAGGAAGTCCCGGAACGGCGCGACGACGGCGGCGGCAAGCCATTCGCTCCAGCCCGCGCGCGAATAACCTCTCGGCGGTGGCGGTTCCTCGGCGAGGATCAGCGTCGTCGCAAGCCCGACGGCCATCAGCGAGGCCATGGCCACGAACGCGCCCTGCCAGCCGAGACGCGCGACCGAGTACAGCACCCCGGCATTGGCGACGAGCAGCGCGACGCGATAGCCCCAGACATAGGCGGCGAGCCCGAGGCCCTGGCGCTCCTGCGGCAGGCTTTCGATGCGGAACGCATCGATGGCGATGTCCTGCGTCGCGGAGAGGAACGCGACGGCGACGGCCACCGACACCGTCGCCGTCGGGTTGGACGCCGGGTCGGTCAAGGCCATCGCTGCGATGGAGAGCGCGAGCAGGGCCTGGACGGGCGCGAGCCAGCCGCGGCGCCGGCCCAGGCTCGGCATCGGGGCGCGCGCGTGGTCGAGCAGCGGCGCCCAGAGGAACTTCAGCGAGTAGGAGAGGCCGATGAGCGCGGTGAGCCCGATCTGGCCGAGCGGAACGTTGGCCTCAGAGAACCATTGCCGCAGCGTGAAGCCTGTGAGCGGCAGGGGCAGCCCGGCGGAGAAGCCGAGCAAGAGCATGACGAGGAGCTTGCGGTCGAACCAGGCCGCCCGCATGCGGGCTCAGGTCCCGCCATGCGGAGCGGCGAACTCCGGCACCATGACGGAGAGGATGGCAAGCGCCGGCTTCTCGCGCCCCTCGCGCGCGGCGGCGGCTGCCTCGTCCATCGCGCGCGCGACGATCGCAAGGTCGACCACCCGCGGGCGCGCGACGAGCAGGCCCGCGATCTCGAGCGGCACCACCTCCTCGCGGCCGTGGAACAGCTCCTCGTAGAGCTTCTCGCCGGGGCGGAGGCCGGTGAAGGTGATCTTCACGTCCACCTCCGGGCGGAGGCCGGCGAGGCGGATCATCTTCCGCGCGAGATCGAGGATGCGGACGGGCTTGCCCATGTCGAGCACGAAGATCGCCCCGCGCTCCACCGTCTCGGCCACCGCCCCGCCCTGCACCATCGTTGCCATGGCGAGAAGAACGAGGCTCACCGCCTCCTTCGTCGTCATGAAGTAGCGCACCATGTCGGGGTGCGTGACGGTGAGCGGCCCACCGCGGGCAAGCTGCGCCTGGAACAGCGGCACCACCGAGCCCGTGGAGCCGAGAACGTTGCCGAAGCGCACCGTGACGAAGCGCGTGGGGTTCTTCGCGTCCTTCGTGCGCAGGTCGAGCCCCTGGCAGTACATCTCGGCGAGCCGCTTCGTCGCGCCCATCACCGAAGTGGGGTTCACCGCCTTGTCGGTCGAGATCAGCACCATCGCCTCGGCGCCGACGGAGACGGCGGCGTCGGCCACGTTGCGCGTGCCGTAGGCGTTGGTCAGCACCGCCTCGAGCGGGTTGGCCTCGACGAGCGGGACGTGCTTCAGCGCTGCGGCGTGGAACACGAGCTCGGGGCGGGAGCGGGCGAAGAGGGCGGCGATGCGCTCGCGGTCGCGGATGTCGCCGATCACCGCCTCGCGTGCAAGCCGCGGGTGGGCGACGCCGATCTCCATGTCGATCGCGTAGAGGGCGTACTCGCCGTTGTCGAGAAGCGTCAGATGCGCCGGCCCGGCCTCGGCGATCTGGCGCACGAGCTCGGAGCCGATCGAGCCGCCCGCGCCGGTGACGAGCACGCGCTTGCCGCGCGATACCGCGGCGATGCTCGCACGGTCGATCGGCATCTCCGGCCGGTCGAGCAGGGCCTGCGGGTCGGTCGGCGCATCCTCACGGCGGCGATGCGGGCGGCGTGGCCGCAGATCGGACGGGCGGGGAACCTCGAACAGGGGCAGGCCGCGCGTCTCCGCCGCTGCGCGAAGCTGCGTCAGCGAAAGCCCCGAGATGGCGCGCGAGGCGACGGCGATGGCCGCGGGCGCATCGCCGGTCCCGGCAAGGCGGTCGAGCACCAGCGTGACGTCGCCGAGGCTCCCGAGCACCGGCGTGCCATGCAGCCTCTGGCCCACCAGCGCCGGGTCGACCGAGAGCATGCCGACGATTCGGTACCGCGCCCCGCTCTGCCGCTCGAGCGCGCGAAGCAGGAGCTCGGCATGGTCGCCCGCACCGGCGAGCAGAACCGGCGCCGCCTCTGGGTCGCGCCGCACGCTGACCAGAAGCGAGAGACGGTAGAGCCCGCGCGCGCCGATCAGCAGGCTCGGCAGGAACAGCAGCAGAAGCGCGATGGTGCCCGGCCGCGGCGGGTGCGGCAGCGCGAGATGGGCGGCGAGGCTGCCGAGGATAGCGGCGGCAATCGCCCCGCCTGCCGCGCGCGCCATCTCGACCGTTCCGCCATGGCGCCAGGAATCGCGCGGCACGCCGAGGGCGGCGAGCACGATGGCAGCGATCGCCGCGGTGCCTGCCATGCGCACGGGCAGGACTGAGGCCGGCACGCCGAACCAGGCAACCTCCGGCAGCGACGCCGCCCCCGCGGCAAGCGCGGCGAGCACCGCATCGGCGAGCAGGATGACGGGGCGTCGTGCGAGGGAGCGGCGGAGGGTCGGGGCCAGCATCGTCGAGGGGGTTGGGGACGGGGTTCGGGCCACGCGACTCGGCCGGGTTCACCCCCTGTCCACGCGGCGGGGCACCCTAGGCGAAGCGGCCCCGCCGATCAAACCGCGCGCCGACCCTTCGGCGATGATGTCACTCCCGCGCGAGTTCCTGCTCGACGAGCGTCGCCCAGTAGCTGGCCCCGAGCGGCAGGATCGCGTCGTTGAAATCGTACTTGGAGTTGTGCACGGGGGTGCCGCCCTTGCCGTCCGGCCCCCTCTGGCCGAAGCGGACGAAGCAGCCGGGCACCTTCTGCGCCATGTAGGCGAAATCCTCTCCGCCGAGGGTGAGCGGCTTCTCGCGGTGCACGCGGGAGGGGTCGATCACCTTCGCCGCCGCGGCGGCCGCACGCTCCGTCGCGTCGGGGTTGTTCATCACGATCGGGTAGCCGCGGCTGTACTCGAACCGCACCGTCGCCCCCTGGCTCTCGGCGATGGCCCTGGCGATCGCGCCCATCTGCGCCTCGAGCATGTCCTGCGTCTCGGGCTTCATCGTGCGCACGGTGCCGTTGATGAAGGCCGTCTCGGGGATGACGTTGCCGGCAGAGCCCGCGTGGAACTGGGTGATCGAGAGCACCGCCGCGTCCGCCGGGTCGAGCCTGCGGGAGACGAGCGTCTGGTAGGCCATCACGATCTGCGCGCCGATGGTGATCGGGTCGATCGTGACGTGCGGGCGGGCGGCGTGGCCACCGCGGCCATCGACATGGATGATGAAACGATCCGATGCCGCACTGTTCGGGCCGGCGACGACGTACATCTCGCCGATCGGCAGGTTGGTGTCGTTGTGCGCGCCGTACACGGCATCGGCCGGGAAGAGGTCGAACAGCCCTTCCTCGACCATGATGCGCCCGCCGCCCGCGCCTTCCTCGGCTGGCTGGAACACGAAATGCACCGTGCCGTCGAAGTTCTTCGTCTCGGCGAGGTAGCGCGCGGCGCCGAGCAGCATGGTGGTGTGCCCGTCATGCCCGCAGGCGTGCATCTTGCCTGCGAACTGGCTGCGATGGGGAAAGTCGTTCGCCTCCTCCATCGGCAGCGCATCCATGTCGGCGCGGATGGCGATGGCGCGGTTCGAGTTGCCCACCTTCAGCGTGCCGACGACGCCGGTGGTGGCGAGCCCGGCGTGTACCTTGATGCCCCAGGCGGCCAGCTTCTCGGCGACGATCGCGGCCGTGCGGTGCTCCTCGAGCCCGAGCTCGGGGTGCGCATGCAGGTCGCGCCGCCAGGCAGTCATGTCGTCTGCGAAGGCGGCGATGCGGTTGTGGATGGGCATGGGGTGCTCCGTGCCGGAAAGCGGGTCGGGCCGGAAGGAAGCACGGGGGGCGGGTGAGGGGAAGGGCACAGGCTCGAAACCCGGCCCTTCGACCAGCAATCACCCTGAAACAAACCCTCAGCACGGTCGCGCAACCACACACACCCCGAGCCGCGAGCATGCCGATGCAACGCCTTCCCCTCATCTTCCTCGCCACCGCCGCCTTCTGCCTTCTGCTCGGCACCGGTCTCGGCATCGGCATGGGCATCGCGCATGACTTCCGCTTCTCGCCCGTACACGCCCACCTGAACCTGCTGGGCTGGACGTCGCTCGCGCTCATGGGGCTCACCTACGCGGTCTACCCTGCGCTCGGGCAGAACCGGCTCGCGGCCATCGCTCAGTTCACGCTCTCTGGCGTTTCGGCGCTGCTCTTCCCCGTCGGCATCGCGATCTCGATCGACACGGGCAACCCGGGCTTCGCCATCGCCACCTCGCTCGCCTGGTTCGCAGGTGTCGCGCTGTTCCTCGCGAGAATCGTGCTGCTCGCCCTCCGGCCGGATGCCGCCGCACCGCGCCGCCGCGCGAGTGACCGGATGCTGCACGTACCCGCCGAGTGATCCCGCCGGAACCGCGCCGCTTGCCACGGCATCACGCCGTTGCATCGCCGTCGCTCCCGCCATCCCGCGCCGCGCCCTTCCCGCGCGCCAGGGGCCGCAGCACCATGCATGACAGCGCGTTCACGTTCGGAAGGCGCCGATTCGGCTGCTGTGCGCGACCGATCTCTCCTCCTGCTCCGACAGGCCGATGCGGCGCGCCGGAATTCTGGCCCGGACGCGCCGCGCCGCGCTGACGCTTCTCTCCGTCGTTGATGACGATCAGCCCGCAGCGCTCGTGGAGAGCGAGCGGCGACAGGTCGCGGCGCTGCTCGCCGAGCTCGCCGCCACGGTGGCCGAGCTCCAGGGCATGACGCCCGAGCTCATTGTGGAACCCGGCGATCCGTTCGACACCATCCTCCGCTTCGCCGATGCGCACGACGTCGATCTGATCGTCATGGGCGAGCACAGGCGAAGGCTGCTGCGCGACATCATCGTCGGCACCACGGTCGAGCGCGTGATGCGGCTGGGGCGCCACCCTGTGCTGACGGCCAACGCGCCGGCGGAGTGCCCCTATCGCCGCGTGCTCGCCGCCGTCGATCTCGCCGAGGAGGGTGCACCGGCGCTTCCCGCTTCGTCCCGGCTCGGGCTGCTCGATGGCGCCGCGCTCACCCTGTTCCGCGCCTTCACGCCGCTCGCCCAGTCGGCGCTCGTGGTCGGCGATGCCGGGCGGCGGGAGCTGGAGCGGCAGGGCGCCGAGGAGGGTGCCCGGACGCGCGAGGCGCTGGCCCCGGCTCGCCGCGGCGCAGGGCCTCGGGTCATGCGAGATCGTGGTACAGCAGACGCCCGTGTTCGAGGCGCTCGCCGGCGCCGTGGCGGCGACGCTTCCCGACCGCGTGGTGATGGCAACGCGGGCGCCTGGGCCCCTGGGGCGGGTGATGCTCGGAAGCGTGGCCGAGCAGGCGCTATGCCCCTTCACCAGCGACGTGCTGTTGGTGCCGGCGCCGTGACCTGGCGCACAGCAACGGCGCCGATACACATCGGGCCGTGATCGACATCACCCGGTAATATTTGCCCGGCATGCTCTGCTCGGTCATCGCAACGAGCAGCCTGGTGCCGCCATGAAGCGCATCGCCCTCTTCCTCCTCGCAGCAGCCTCGGCGGCCGCAGCCGCTGCCGCTGCCGCCCTCGTCGCCACGGGTGGCCTCGGGCCGATCCGCATCGCGCCGGAGCATGCGCATCTCAACGTGCTGGCCTGGGCGGCGCTCGGCGTGATGTGGCTGACGATGCTCCGCAACCCCGTGCTGTTCGCCCATCGCGGCGCGGTGGCGGCCCAAGGCGCCCTCTCCGGCCTGCCCACGCTGCTCTTCCCGCTCGGCATCAGCCTCGCGCGCGACGGCGACCCCGCCATGCTGACGGCGCTGACGCTTCTCTGGTGCGCCGGCGCGGTGCTGTTTCTCGGGCGGCTGATCGCACTTCTCGCCCAGCGCGACGAGGGAGCGATCCCGGCGGCGTGACGGCGCCCGCGCCGCGCGCCATGCTGCGGCGATGGACGACGAACCGCCCCTGAACCCTGTCTCCTCCTACGGCCTGCGGCTCGTCATGGGCGTCATCGCGCCGGCGACGAACACGACCTCGCAGCCGGAGATGGAGGCGCTGCGGCCCGATGACGTCGTCAACGCCCATGCCCGCATCCCCAACCCCGACCGCGCCGTGTTCACCGATGCCGATCAGCGCGCCGTACGGGCCTCGATGGTCGAGGGCCTCGGCGCGGCGCTCGACACGCTCGCGCCCGCGCGGCCGGACCATGTCGTCATCGCGGTGATGGTCGAGACCTTCGTCGGCGGCGGCGAGCCGGGGGCGCGGCTTCTTGCCGATGCCACCGCGCGCATCGGCTGCCCGGTGACGGCGACGTCGCACGCGCTGCTCGCCGGGCTCGCCGCGTTGTCGGTCCGCCGCGTGGCGGTTCTGTCGCCCTTCCTCCCCGAGGGCCATGCGGCGGCGATCCGCTTCCTCGAGGAGGCGGGTCACCCGGTCGTCGCGAGCCACTCGATGAAGATCCACGGGCCCGCGGCGATCGGCCGCGTGCCGCCGATGCGGATCAGGCAGGCGCTCGCCGCGCTCGACACGAAGGAGGCGGAGGCGGTCGTCCAGGTCGGCACCAACCTGCCCTTCGCGGCGGTCGCGCTCGAGGTGGAGAGGGCGCTCGGCAAGCCGGTTCTCGCGTCGAACCCGGTCGCCTACTGGCACGCCCTCCGCCGCGCCGGCATAGAGGATCGGCGCAGCGACGCGGGGATGCTCTTCGCTCTGGCGTGAGCGATCAGGATTGCCGGCGGGCTGCCGACTGGCAGGCCTGCCTACGCCGCGTCGTCCTCGGCGCGGCGCTCGGCCTTCTTGCGGACATGCGGGTCGAGGTAGCGCTTGCGGAGGCGGATCGCGCCAGGCGTCACCTCCACGAGCTCGTCGTCCTCGATATAGGCGATGGCCTGCTCGAGGCTCATGCGCCGCGGCGGGGTCAGAAGCATCGCGTCATCCTTGCCGGCCGCGCGGATGTTTGTGAGCTTCTTCTCCTTGATCGGGTTCACCTCGAGGTCGCCGGCGCGGGAGTTCTCGCCGAGGATCATCCCCTCGTAGACCTTCTCGCCGGGGTTCACGAAGAGCGTGCCACGCTCCTGCAGGTAGAACAGCGCGTAGTGCACCGCCTCGCCGTCGGCGTTGCTGATCAGCGTGCCGTTGCGGCGCCCCTCGATCGGGCCCTTCCAGGGGCCGTAGCCGGCGAACAGCCGGTTCATGATGCCAGTGCCGCGCGTATCGGTCAGGAACTCGCCGTGGTAGCCGATCAGCCCGCGACTCGGGATCATGAAGGTAAGCCTGGTCTTGCCGCCGCCGGAGGGGCGCATGTCGCGAAGCTCGCCCTTCCTCTGCGACATCTTCTCGACGACCGCGCCCGTGTAGGCCTCGTCGACGTCGATCAGCACCTCCTCCATCGGCTCCTCGCGCGAGCCGGTCGCCTGGTCGCGGCGGAGGATGACGCGCGGGCGGCCGATAGCGAGCTCGAACCCCTCGCGGCGCATCGTCTCGATCAGCACGCCAAGCTGGAGCTCGCCGCGGCCGGACACCTCGAAGGCCTCCGCCTCCTCGCTGTCCTTCACCTTGATGGCGATGTTGCCCTCTGCCTCGCGGTAGAGCCTGTCGCGGATCTGGCGGGAGGTGACCTTCTTGCCCTCGCGGCCGGCGAGTGGCCCGTCATTGATGCGGAAGGTCATCGACAGCGTCGGCGGGTCGACCGGCGTCGCGGGAAGCGGCACCTCCTGCTCGGGCGCGCAGATCGTGTCCGGCACCGTCGCCTCGGCCAGCCCAGCGATGGCGATGATGTCGCCCGCCTCCGCTTCCTCCACCGGCACGCGCTCTAGGCCGCGGAAGCTCATCAGCTTGGAAAGCCGTCCGGTCTCGACCACCGTTCCGTCAGGCCGCATCACCTTCAGCGGCATGTTCACCCGCGCGCGGCCCTGCTCGAGGCGGCCGGTGAGAACGCGGCCGAGGAAGTTGTCGTAGTCGAGGATCGTGGCAGCCATCGCGAAGGGGGCCTCGGGGTCGAGCTTCGGCGCCGGCACGTGCTTCAGGATCAGCTCGAACAGGGCAGAGAGATCCTTGCGCGGCCCGTCCATGCTCGTGTCGGCCCAGCCCTGGCGGCCGGAGGCATAGAGCATCGGGAAATCGAGCTGGTCGTCATCCGCGCCCATGGCGGCGAAGAGGTCGAACACCTCGTTGTGCACCTCGTCGGCGCGCGCGTCCTGGCGGTCGACCTTGTTGACGACGACGATCGGGCGAAGCCCGCGCGCGAGCGCCTTGCCGACGACGAACTTGGTCTGCGGCAGCGGCCCCTCGGCGGCATCGACCAGGACGATCGCGCCATCGACCATGTTCAGGATGCGCTCCACCTCGCCGCCGAAATCGGCGTGGCCTGGCGTGTCGACGATGTTGATGCGGTTGCCCTGCCAGACGACCGAGGTGCACTTGGCAAGGATGGTGATGCCCCGCTCGCGCTCGAGGTCATTCCTGTCGAGCGCCCGCTCCGCCACAAGCTGGTTCTCGCGGAATGCGCCCGACTGCTTGAGGAGCTGGTCGACGAGGGTCGTCTTCCCATGGTCGACATGCGCAATGATCGCGACATTGCGGATCTCAGAAGTGCTCACGCACGCATCCCTTCAGATGAGCCGGGCCAGAGGCGCGGCGCAGGCACGGCAAAGGCCGGCGTCCTGGGCATCGAGAACTGTCCAGGGTCGGTCAGGTCGGCCGTGCGGCTTCGTTACGCGGCACACATAGGGGGGACGGGGCCAGGATGCGAGGAAAAAAGACAGCATGACTGTCCTGTGACGCTGTCTTCGCAAGCCGGGTACGCGTCGGCGAGCGCCGATGCCTATTTCGGGTCGGGCGGCGGGATGGCGCCCTTGATGGCGTACCAGTCTTCCTCCGGCACGGCCTTCTTCACCTCGACGCCTCCCCCCCAGTGGAACTCACCCCCCTCCGGGCCGGGCTGCACGGTGCCGGCCTCGGCGTCCATCAGGAGCTTGCCGGAGGCGAAGGCGGCAGCGGCGGCGAACACGCCCTGCAGGAAGGAGCCATCCGGCGCCGGCATGCGGGGGGTATCGGCGATCTCGAGCGTCAGGTACCGCGCCGCGCCGACCTGCCAGGCCGCCTCGGCCGCACGCTCCCGCTCCAGCTCCGACAGCCTCGCCCGCAGCGAGGCGATGGCCGCCTCCTGGGCGAGAAGCACCTGCGCCATCACGCCGGCCGGGTCCGACAGCCCGGCAGCCTTCTCGGCCGCGTAGCGCATCGCCTCCGGGTCATGCGACAGGCCCTGAAGATGGGCGATCCGCGTGAACAGCCGCGCGATCAACGCTGCCTCGTCACCGGTCATCGCCACCTCCCCATGGCCGCTCGCGTCACGCCAGCGCGCCGAACCGCTCGGAAGCGAGTTCGGCGAGGGGACGCACCGGGCGGGCGCCGTAATGGCTGATCGCCTCAGCCGCGGCGAGCGAGCCGAGCCGCCCGCACTGGGCGGCATCGCGCCCGCGCACGTGGCCGGCGAGGAAGCCGGCCGCATAGGCATCGCCCGCGCCCGTCGTGTCCACCACCTGGGCGGGCTCTGCCTCGATCGCATGGGTGGCGCCGCCTGCGACCACCACCGAGCCCTTCTCGCTCCGCGTCAGGCAGGCGATTCGCGTCTCGGCGCGGACCGCGTCGAGCGCCTCGGCGAAGCTCGTGACCTCATAGAGGGAGAGGATCTCCGCCTCGTTGGCGAAGAGGATATCCACCTCGTCGCGCACCAGCGCCCGGAACGCCGCGCGGTGGCGACCGACGCAGAACGGGTCCGACAGCGACAGCGCCACCTCCCGCCCGGCGGCATGGGCGACGGCGGCGGCCTTGCGGAACGCCGCCTGGGCGGCGGGTGGGTCGAACAGGTAGCCCTCGAGGTAGGTCACGGCGGAGGCTGCGACGAGCGCGTCGTCGATGTCGGGCTCGGCCAGGTTCACGCAGGCGCCGAGGAAGGTGTTCATGCTCCTCTGGGCATCGGGGGTGACGAGGATCAGGCAGCGCGCGGTCGGCGGCCCATCCGTCGCCGCAGGCGTCGTGAAGGCGACACCCGCGGCGCGGATGTCGTGGGCGAACACTGCGCCGAGCTGGTCGTTCCGCACCTTGCCGATGAACACACCCTTCGGCCCCCTGGCGCCGACCAGACTCGCGTAGGCCGCCATGGTGTTGCCGGCAGAACCGCCCGAGACCTCCACGGCAGGGCCCATCGCGGCATAGAGCTCCTCCGCGCGGGCCTCGTCGATCAGCGTCATCGCGCCCTTGGTGACCTGGTTCGCCGCGAGGAACGCGTCGTCGCAGCGCGCCAGGACGTCGACGATCGCGTTGCCGATGCCGAGAACGCCATACTCCGCCGCAGTGCTCATGCAACCTCCATGCTTTCCGCGTGCTTAGCGTGCCGCGCGCGGTTGCGCCATGATCGGAGCATCATGATCCAGGCCTGGCTTCTGGCGATCGGCCAGCTTTCCGACCCGCGCATGCGCAAGCCGCTCCTCATAGGCCTTGCCGCTGCCTTCGTGCTCTTCCTCCTCCTGTTCGGCGGCGGCACCTGGCTCGTCGCCTCCGCCGCAAGCGATGGCGGCTGGCTCGAGAGGGTGCTCGAGGCGCTTGGTGGCATCGCCGCCTTCGCCGTCGCGGTACTGCTGTTCGGCCCGGCCACGCTGATCGTCGCCGGCATGCTTCTCGACGACGTGGCAGACGCGGTCGAGGCGCGGCACTACCCCGCGCTGACACCGCCAAGGCGCCCGGGCCTCGCCGAACAGGCGCTGATGGGACTCGGCCTCGGCCTGCGCGTTCTCGGGCTTACCCTTCTCGCCCTGCCTGTTGCCCTCTTCCTGCCCGGCATCGGCTGGGTGGTCTGGCTCCTCGTCTCTTCCTATGCGCTGGCGCGCGAGTACTCCGAGCTCGCCGCGCTGAGGCGGATGGACCGTCCCGCCGTGCGGGCCTGGCGGCGGCGGCACCGGCTTTCCCTGATCGTGGCCGGCCTGCCTGCCGCGGCGCTGTCGATGGTCCCGATCGCGAACCTGCTCGTGCCTGTGCTCGGGGCGGCAGCCTTCACGCATATCGCGATACGCCTCGGCGCCGCGGGGCCAGCCGCCCGCCCGTGACGCACGGCCCTGCCGCGCTCGCCTGAGACGCGCATCCGAGGCGGGTTTTCCACGCCTCCACGTGCGTTGCGAGGCAAGGGGACGGGTGTATGATCCGCCCCCCGAGTCGGGCGGTCGCGGGCACGTTGCCGCACGGCATTCCGAAACGAAAAAGTCGAGGAAGACAGCCCTGTCCCTGTTCCCGAAGACGCGCAAGCCGTCAGACCCGTCGGCGCAGCCCGAGCGTGCCGCGACCGACCCCCGCACCATGATCCGCAGCAGCGAGAGCAACACCACGATGGCGACAAAGCCTGGCTTCCCCGCGACCGGCATTCCCCCCGCGCCCGCAGCCACGCCGACTCCGCCCATCGCCGGCCTGCGCCCGGCCGCCGCGCCCCAGGGCACCCGCCCGGCGACGTCCGACCGCCGCGCCCTCGTCGTCGGCCGCGGCATCGCCCTTGCCGGCGGCGCGATCAGCGATTGCGAACGCCTCGAGGTGCACGGGACGGTCGAGGTCAGCCTGAACCACGCGCTCGAGCTGTCGATCGCCGAATCGGGCGTGTTCCGCGGCGAGGCAGAGATCGAGGAGGCGGACATCTCCGGCGCCTTCGACGGCGCGATCACCGCCAAGGCACGCCTCGTCGTGCGCTCGACCGGCAGGCTCTCCGGGACGATCCGCTGTGCGCGGCTGATGGTCGAGGAAGGCGCGCAGGTATCCGGACGCATCGAGATGATCGCCCCCTCCGCCGCGCCCGCCCAGGCGCAGGCCGCTCCCGCCGCCCAGGGCAGCGCGCCCGACCCCTATGCTGCTCCGGCAGAGCCCGCGTTCGCCCGGACCTGATCCCGCCAACCCGGCCCAGGGAGCGCCGCGAAGAGCCCCATGCGCCGTTCTCCCCTCGCCGCCCTCGCGCTCGTCGCGGGGGCGGCCTTTCTGCAGGCGTGCACGCCGGCTCAACCCTCGCGCGAGGACCTCGGCGCGTCACTCGCGCCAGAGCCGAACCCGCCTCTCTCCCGGGCACCGCCCGCCCTCGTCGCGTCGTCGGGTCCCGCCATCCGCCACCAGGGCGACGCGCAGTTCACGCCCGCCGCGGCATCGATCCCGTCTCCGAGGCGCGGCACCTCGCCCGCCCCGCTCCGCTCGCCACGCTCGGCGCGCGACCTCGCCGGCATGACCGACGGGCAGCTCCTCGCCGTGATGGGCGAGCCTGACCTGAAGCGGGCGGAAGAGGGCGCCGAGGCCTGGCTGTACCGGAGCCAGGCCTGCCTGCTCGATGTGTTCCTCGAAGCCGAGAAACCTGGCGAGGAGCCTCGCGTGGTGCTCGCGACCGCCCGCCCGCTCGGCTCGACCCAGGTGGCGGAGGAAGCCTGCCTGCGCGGCCTCGCCCGCGCCCGCGCAGGGCTGCGGCAGCCGTTCCAGCCATGAAAGAGACGGCTCAGCCGTAGCGGAGCAGCCTCTGGCCATGTGCGGCCAGCCAGACCTTCGCCGCGTCCGCATGCGGCGTGAGCCGTGCGACGGCCGCCCAGAACCGCGGGCCATGATTCATCTCGGCGAGATGCGCGACCTCGTGCGCGATGACGTAGTCGAGAACCCAGGGCGGGGTGAGAACCAGCCGCCAGGAGAAGGCGAGCGTTCCATCCGGCGCGCAGGAGGCCCAGCGGCTGCGCGGGTCCTTGATACTGATGCGCGCGAAGCGACGCGCGATACGCCCGGCATGGATCGCGGCGCGTGGCGCGATCTCGGCCTTCGCATGCTCGCGCAGCCAGGCGGTGACGCGCCGCGACAGGAAGCTCGGATCGCCCGAGACGTGGATCTCCTCGCCCTCGAGCCACACGCCGCCCACGGCACCGGGACGATGGCGGATGGCATGCGGGCGGCCCAGAAGCGGAACGATCGCGCCGTCGATGAAAGGTACGCGTGGCGAGAGCGCTGCGAGCCGCTCCCTCACCCAGTCGGCATGCGCGCGCAGGAGCGCGACACCCTGGTTCCGGCCGGCGCGCATCGGCAACGTCACCACGACCGAGCCCGAGGTGGGGTCGATCCGCAGCGTGACGCGGCGCGCGCGGGGGCTTCGCCGCCACTCCACCTCGACGGCGCCATGCTCGAGCGCGAGCGTCTCGCGCGCCGGCCCAGGCGCGGCGCGCAGCGGGAAGGCAGGTCGGGCCGAGGCATCTCGGAGGGTGCTGGCGCGGGGCATGGGCCGGGGCAGAATGCCGCGCCACACCCCGGGTGTTCAACCGCCCGATGACGATGGCTGCCTGGAGCAGACGCGCGCCGCCGTCGCCGCTAATCTCACGCCCCGTGTCCCATCCCTCCGACGCTGCCGCGCCGCGCCGTGCCGATGCGCTCGCCTTCGTGTTGCTCGGCGTGCTCGGCGCGCTGTGGGGGCTCACGCCCGTCATCGGCAAGTCGGCCTTCCAGCTTGGTGCAACGCCGCTCGGCTACGTGTTCCGCTCGGCGTTGACGGCAAGCCTCCTGCTGCTCGCCATCGGGGTCGCACGCCGGCGCGTGATGCCGCTCGATGCGAAGGGGATATGGTTTCATCTCGGAAGCGGCCTGATCGGGTTTGCCGCGCCCAACCTCATCGGCTTCCTCGCGCTCCGGCATGTCCCGGCAGGCCTGTTCGCGATGGTCATTCCCGCCGCGCCGCTGCTGACCTTCGTGCTCGCCGCGCTGACGGGCCAGGAACGGCCGACCTGGCGGCGCTTCGCGGGGGTGGCCATCGCGCTCGCAGGAACGCTTCTTGCGCTGAGCCCCGGCGCGGCGCTGCCGGTGGGCGGGGACCGGTTCTGGGCCTTCGCCTGCCTCGCCGTGCCGGCCTCCTATGCCCTGTCGAACATCTTCACCGTCCGCTTCCGCCCCGGCGGAGCCGACCCGCTGGCTCTGGCCTGCGGCACCGCCTCGGGCGCTGCGTTCTGGCTCGCTTCCGCCTCGCTGCTTCCGGGCGAACCCTGGGGCGCCCTGTCGCTGCTGCGCCCGCCTGAGATCCACGATGCCTTCGCCGTCGCGCAGGGCACGCTCACGGCCGTTGCGTATGCGATCTATTTCCGGCTTCTGACGCGGCATGGCGGCATCTTCGCCTCGCAGGTCGGCTACGTGCTCGTGGTCACGGGCCTCGGCTGGGGGGCGGCGGTGTTTGGCGAGATCCCCGGGCTGCTCGTCATTCCCGCGACCGTGCTGATCTTCGCGGGCCTCGCATTGGTGACATCACCCGCGCGGGAGGATCAGAGCGGCCAAAAGAACAGCAGAAGCGGCATCGCGACGACCACCACGACGATCTCGAGCGGCAAGCCGAGCGGCCAGTAGTCGCCGAACCGGAACCCACCTGGGCCGAGGATCAGCGTGTTGTTCTGGTGCCCAATCGGGGTCAGGAAGGCGCAGGACGCACCGATTGCCACGGCCATCAGGAACGGGTCGGCCGAGGCGCCGAAGGCCTGGGCCGTGCTGATCGCGATCGGGCACATCACCGCGGCGGTCGCGGCATTGTTCACCACGTCCGACAGCATCATCGTCACGACGAGGATGACGAGGATCGCGATCACGGCATTGTCGCCCGCCACCGTGCCGATGACGGAGGAGGCGATCACTTCGGCAAGCCCTGTCGTCTCGACGGCGTCAGCGACAGGCATGAGCGCGCCGAGGAGCACGATCACCGGCCAGTCGATCGCCGTGTAGACGCTGCGTGGCGGCACGACGTTCGTCGCCATCGCGCCGAGCATCGCTGCAGCGAAGGCCACCGCCGCGGGCACGCCGAACACCGTGGCGATCACTGCCCCGGCGAGCAGGCCGATGGAGAGGATGATCTGCCGCTTGTCGGGAAGCCTGAGCGGACGCTCGGCGAGCGGCGCGCAGCCATACTCGCCGGCAAAGGCGAGAATCGTATCGGCATCGCCCTGCATGAGCAGCACGTCGCCAGCACGCAGCCGTTCCTCCCGCAGCCGCCCCGTCGACCGCCGTCCCTGCCGCGACAGCGCGAGCAGGTTGAGCCCGAAGCGTGAGCGGAGCGCGATGTCGGTCGGGCTGCGGCCGGCGATCCGCGCGCCGGGCAGCACGACGAGCTCGATCAGGACCGGGCCGTCGCTGGCAGTGGCGGTCTCCTCGCCCTCGGTCGGCTTCGCGCTCTCCGTCTTCACCGCCTCCTCGAGCACCAGGCCGAGCTCGGCGAGCAGGGCGGAGAGCGCGTCCGGATCGGCTTCGACCTGCAGGATGTCGCCCTCACGGATATCGGTCGTGCGGTAGGGAACGCGCATCCGGACGTTGTGGCGCACGATGCCGAGAACCTGCGCGTTGGCCGTCTCGAGCGCCTTGTCGACATCGGCCAGCGTCATGCCGATCGCCTTCGCACCCTCCGGCACCTTCGCCTCGGTCACGTAGGCAGCCGTGTCGAACCCGCCGAACCCAGCCTCGGGGCGCACCGGCACGAGAAACCGCGCCGTCAGCACGATGAAAAGCGTGCCGATCACCGCGACCGGCAGGCCGACGGGAGCGAACTCGAACATCCCGTATGGGGCGCCTGCTGCCTGCGCCCGGAACGCCGAGACGATCAGGTTCGGCGGCGTACCGATCAGGGTGACGATGCCTCCGAGCACGGTGCCGAAGGCGAGCGGCATCAGGATCCGTCCCGGCGGCATCTGCTTGCGTTTGGCGAGCTGAAGCGCGAGCGGCATGACCATCGCGAGCGCGCCGACATTGTTCATGAAGGCCGAGAGCGCCGTCGCCACCGCGGTGAGGATGCCGATGGACGCGGTCTCGCCCGCGTTCTTCGGCATGACCTTCAGCGCCAGCGCGTCGACGGCCCCGGAATTCTGTAGGCCGCGGCTCAGCACCAGCACGCAGGCGACGGTGATCACCGCCGGGTGGCCGAAGCCCACGAAGGCGTTCTCCCCGTCCACCACGCCGGCAGCGACGGAGGCGATGAGCGCGCCGAGCGCGACCATGTCGTGCCGCCAGCGCCCCCAGATGAACATCGCAACCGACACAGCGATGATCGCGGCGATGGCGATCTGACCCGGCGTCATCGCCGCTTCTCTCGCTCGTCCGGCGCGAGCCCGTAGGGCGCGACGAGCGACCAGACATGGGCGGGGATCATGGACTTCATCCGCGCCGGCTTCTCCCGGCGGAGATGCACCACCGTCTCGACCGCCTTCATCTCGACGCGGGCGCGCGCGAACTCGAGCCCGCGCGGCCCGATCCTCGGCATCAGCCACGAGACGATCGGGCGCACCCAGTCGGGCATGCGGCGGAGCGGCAGCCCGCCCGCCGCGCGCAGCGTGTTGGCGAGGAAGCCCTTCACGGGCCCGGCACGCTTGCCCGCGCTCCCGGGCGTGGCGAGCACCACTTCGCCCTCGAGGAGGGAGAGAAGCCTCTCGCCCCGTTCGTTGCGGACGATGAGCCACTGCTCGCCCTGCCCGCCCATGTAGCCGACGGTGATGTCGGCCAGCACGTTCGTGTAGTCGACGCAGGTGCGACAGGTGAGGGGGAAGAAGTCGCGCGGCAGCCTGCTGATCGGAAGGTCGAGGAAGGGGATGAGGCGCTTCGTTCCGTTCTGGAACCGGAGCTCGACCGTATAGTCGGCCCTGAACTCGAGATAGGTGATCGTCTGCGGTGCATCCGAGAGCAACGCGAGGAAGCCGTGGAAGTTTTCCGTCGTCGTGTTGTCCGAGCATGGCGTGCCGACGACGGTGATGCTCTCGAAGCCGAGCCGCTCCTCGATCGCGCGCAGGGCGTAGACCTGGCAGGGGATGCCGATGACCGCGATGCGCCTGTGGCCTGCCGCCGCGGCCGGCTCCAGAAGCGCCAGAAGCGGCGCGTAGCCCATGCGCATCCCCCGCACCGCGGCCATCCCCTCCGCACGGGTGACGAGAACGGGAACCGGACGCCAGCGATCGTCCTCCGCCGGCGCCATCGTCAGCACCGCATCGACCGCGCCGGTCTCGAGCAGGCGCTCGGCGAGCCTCGTCGCGATCCCGGTCCATTGCGCGCCCGGAAGCGGCTCGGCGAGCCTGGCGCGCGCCATGCGCAGGAACGGGCCGAAATGAAGCTCGTCCGGCCGCGCGGGGTCGCGCCCGCGCCCATGCACCTTCGCCTCGAGGGCAGGATAGTCGGGCGCGATGAACTGGCAGGCCCTGCCGCAGGCGGCATGGTCCGCCATCCGCGACACGCCACAATCGGTGCAGAGGCCGCGGGGCGCGGCCGCGCGCAATGGCGGCGCCGCGACCCCCTTCACTGGCCGGGGATCGCCCAGTTGTCGAGAAGCCTGACGGAGCCGAGCCGCGCTGCGGCGACGAGCCGCGCAGGTGCATCGCCGCGCCGCCCGAGCGGCCGCATCGTCCCGGCCTCGACGAGGGCGAGATACTCCACCCCGAACCCCGCCTCAGCGAGGCGCGCGCGCGCAGGGGCGAGCGTCGTCTCTGCCGGCCCGCCCGCCGCGAGTGCCTCGGCCGCGGCGAAGCCTTCCCGCGCGAGCATCGGCGCGAGGGCCCGCTCCTCCCTCGTCAGGAACCGGTTGCGCGAGGAGAGCGCAAGACCATCCTCCTCGCGCACCGTCGGCACGGGGAGGATGGCAATGGGAATGTCGAGGTCACGCACCACGCGGCGGATCACCTGAAGCTGCTGCCAGTCCTTCTCGCCGAACACTGCCACATCCGCCCGGCATTGCAGGAAGAGCTTGGTGCAGACGGTGGCGACGCCCCGGAAATGGCCCGGCCTCGCCGCACCTTCGAACCCCTCGGCAGGGCCGGCGACGTCGACCGTCGCGGCGCGATCGGGCGCGTACATCGCCTCGGCGTCGGGAACCCAGGCAAGGTCGCAGCCCGCCGCCTCGAGCGCGGCGAGGTCCTCCTCCTCCGTGCGCGGGTAGCGGGCGAGGTCGGCGGCCGCAGTGAACTGCAGCGGGTTGACGAAGATCGAGGCGGCAACGTGCCCGGCCGCCACCCGCGCCGCGGCGACGAGCGCGAGATGCCCGGCATGCAGCGCGCCCATCGTCGGCACGAGCGCGAGCGTGCGGGGAAGCCTCGCGCGCGCCTGCCGCAGGGCGGCGAGGTCGCGCGCGACGATCATCAGGCGGCCTTCGCGAGTCCCGCGATGCCGGTGGCGTCGAACGCCGCGAGGTAGGGGCCGACCTGCTCCTGCTTCAGCGGCATGTTGGGCGGACGGATGCGGCGCCAGGCGGGGTTGCCGGTCTGCCGCGCGACGATCTCGCGCAGTCCACCGATCAGCGGCACGGAGGTGGCGACCTTGCGCGTCGCGGTCAGAACGGCCTGCGCGGCTTCCTCGGCCGACGCGTCGCCGGCCCGGAAGGCGCGCACCACCGCGCCGCCCGCCGTGCAGTTCACGTTCGACGCGGCCGTGATGCAGCCCGCGCCACCGTCATGCAGGATGCGCGAGAGGAACTCGTCGGAGCCGGAATAGACCTCGAACCCGTCACGCGCGAAGGCATCGATCATCGCCTTCATGTTCGCATAGTCGCCCGAGCTGTCCTTCACGCCCTTGATGACGTCCGGATAGGCCTTCATCAGCCTGCCGATCAGGTCGAGGCTGAAGGGCACGGCCGATTGCTGCGGGAAGTGGTAGACGTACACCTTGATGCCGCCGCCGACGCGCTGGATCACCTCCGAGAAGTAGGCGAACAGCCCGTCGTCGGAGGGGTTCTTGTAGTAGAACGGCGGCAGCATCAGAACGCCCGGGCACCCGAGGCGCTTGGCCACGTTGGTGAGCTCGACGCTGTCGGTGAAGGCGGCGCAACCCGTGCCGGGCATCAGCTTCGCCGCCGGGATGCCCGCAGCGACCAGCCCTTCCATCACCGCGATGCGCTCCGCCACGGAGAAGCTGTTCGCCTCGCCTGTCGTGCCGAGGATGCCGAGGCCGTTGCAGCCATTGGCGAGAAGCCAGCGGCTGTGCGCGGCCATCAGGGAAAGGTCGGGCGCGAGATCGGCGCCCATCGGCGTCAGCACCGCCGCGTTCACCCCGCCATAGATCGCCTGATCGAGCATGGTCGCCATCGCCGTTCCTCCGCGTGCCGTGTCGCGACCTTGTCGCGCAATAGGTCCGGCGATGGTGTCGCGCCCGCCGCCCGATGCGTCAACCCGGCTTCGGTCTCGGCGGCCCTGCCTCGCGCGCGCATTTCGGCCAGCGGCGCGGCCAGGAGGCCACGTGCTCCTCCACCGGCCCGGCCTCGCGCTCCGAGATCGCGCGGCCCCGCACCGAGACGCCTGCGCGGTGCACGGTCTCCGGGTCTCCCGAGACCAGCGGGTGCCACCAGGCGAGATCACGGCCGTCGGCGAGGAGGCGGTAGGCGCAGGTCGGCGGAAGCCAGTCGACCTCCCGCACCACCTTGGGCGTCAGCCGCACGCAATCGGGCACGCGGCGTGCGCGGTTGGCGTAGTCGGAGCAGCGGCAGGTGGCCAGGTCGAGAAGCCGGCAGGCCACATCGGTGAAGGCGAGCGCGTTGTCGTCGGGGTCGCGCAGCTTGTGCAGGCAGCAGCGGCCGCAGCCGTCGCACAGGCTCTCCCACTCCGCCTCGCTCATCTCCTCGAGCGTCTTGGTCCGCCAGAACGGCGGCGCGGCGGGAGCGGCGCTCATGGCATCGGCCGCGTCAGGCGGCGACGGCGAAGCTCGCGAGCGCGGCGCGCAGGTTGTCGGCGCCCGGATTGTGCACCTCCATGCTCAGCACGATCTGCTCCGCCGAGACCGGCCGGCCGAAATAGGCGGCGTTGTCCTCGTTCCGCCGTACCATCAGGCTTCCCTCGAGCGCGACGCCGGCGAACAGTCCGCGCGACTTGGCAACCGACACGATGTCGGCCCTGAAAGCCGCAGTGGTACTTCCCTCGATCCCCGCGCCGATCGTCGCAACAGCGATCGAGGCATCGGCGCCGAACTTGAACTGGCTCTGCAGCACCGCGTTCAGCGCGCGGTCGTTCATGATGAACAGCATGATCTGGCTGTCGGAGACGCCGATCTGCAGCCCGATCGATCCCGAGCCGAGGCCGTAGAAGGCGGGCGAGGACCAGTTGCCCGCCCCGTCGCGCGCCACGAGCACGCCGGAGCCGCCCTCGCCGCCAAGGATGAATCCGCCGCGGAACACGCGCGGGAACACCATCACCGCCCTCGCGCGGCGCAGCACGGCCTTCACGTCGGCGGCGTGCTGGTCGGTCATGATCTCGTTCACGGTCAGCGTCGCGCGGTCGACCAGCGCCTGCTGGTCTGCCTGCCCCATTGCCGCCCGGGGCAGGGCGAGGAGGGAAGCGGTGCCGGCGAGGAGCCACCGGCGGCTTGGCTTGGTCGTCATCCTCGAGGTCCCTTCCCGGAGGTTTCCGTACGCTGGCATGGGCCAGCGCGCCGAATCGCGTCAACGGTCTTCCGAAGGCCGATCATGCACGTTCCCGCGCGCTATTCCCCGACATTGAGCAGCAGCCCCTGCCGCCGCGCGAGCCGGAATACGGAGGCGAACAACCATGCCGCGAGGCCGAGCCAGACGATGTCCAGCGCCGCCGCGGCGAGCAGGTGGCCGGAGGCGAAGCGCCCCTCGAGCAGTGCCGCGCGCATGCCCTCGAACACATGCGTCGCGGGGATGGCGAGCGCGACCGGCTGAAGCCAGGCAGGGAGGATGGCGACGGGATAGAACACCGCGGAAAGTGGGGCGAGGCCGAACAGGACGCTCCAGGCCAGCGCCTCCGCGCCCGCGCCGTGGCGGAGCACCATGGCGGTGACGGCGAGCGCGACGGCCCATCCCATCGCCATCAGGAGGATGAAGAAGGCGATCACCGCGAAGCCCATGTCGGTGATCGCGAAGGCATAGAGCACCCAGGCCAGGAGGATGGCCGGGATGATGCCCGCCGCCATGCGCAGAATGCTCATCGAGATCAGCCCGGCGACAAGCTCCCAAGGGCGGATCGGCGTGACGAACAGGTTGCCGAGGTTGCGCGACCACACCTCCTCGAGGAACGAGATGGCGAAGCCCATCTGGCTCCTGAGGCACACCTCCCACAGCAGCACCGCGCCGATCAGCACGCCAGAGGCCGCCGCCGCCCAGCCGGAGGAGCGGACCATGAACTCGGACACGAAGCCCCAGATGCACATCTGCAGGACGGGCCAGTAGGCGAGCTCGATCAGCCGCGGCCAGGAGCGGCGGTAGAGCGCGAGATGCCGGTAGATGAGCCCCCAAACCCGCCGCGCTGAGCCGCTCATGCCCCGCCCCCTGCGGCAACGCCGGTGCCACGCGCAATATCGAGGAAGACCTGCTCCATGTCCTCCCGGCCATAGCGGCCGATCAGCGCTGCGGGACTGCCGCGGTCCACCACACGCCCCTGCTTCAGCATCACCACGTCGGAGCAGAGGCGCTCCACCTCCGCCATGTTGTGGCTCGCGAGGATGATCGTGGCACCCGTCTCATCCCGGTAGCGCTCGAGCCAGCCGCGCACCGTGTCGGCCGTGTCCGGGTCGAGGCTCGCCGTCGGCTCGTCGAGCAGAAGCACGGAGGGCGTGTTGATCAGCGCCTTGGCAAGGGCCGCGCGCGTCTTCTGCCCGGCCGAGAGCTGCCCCGCGGGCCGGTCGAGGAACGGGCCGAGGTCCAACTCATCGGCCAGAGCAGCGATCCGCCGCGCGAGCCCCTTCACCCCGTAGAGATGGCCATAAACGGTGAGGTTCTCCCGCACCGACAGGCGGTGCGGCAGCGACACGTAGGGCGAGGAGAAGTTCATCCGCCCGAGCGCGGCGAACCGGTCGGTCGCCATGTCGTGGCCGAGCACGGTGATGCGCCCCTCGTCGGGGATCAGAAGGCCGAGCAGCATGGCGATCGTCGTCGTCTTGCCCGCGCCGTTCCCGCCGAGCAGGCCAAGCACCTCGCCCGGCATCGCCTCGAACCCGACATGGTCGACCGCGAGGACCTCGCCGTAGCGCTTCACCAGCCCCTCGGCGACGAGCACCCGCCCGCCGCCCCCGCCTGGCGCGTCCTTCATCGGCTGTTTCCGTCCATGTGCGAGGCTTGGACCGTCACCCGCGGCGGCGCAAGGGGGGCAGGCTTCCCTTCCGCAGCACGGCGTGGGGCACTACCCTTGCGCGAGAACCCCAGCGAGCACCCCTTGAACGACCGCCAAGCAGACAGTCTTCCCGCCCCGGCAAGGCTCCCGCCGGAACTGCGCGTGTATGCGGTGGGCGACATCCATGGCTGCGACGGCCAGCTCGAGACCCTGCATCGGATGATCGCGGAGGATGCGGCGAAGGCGCCCGAGCCCCGGCGCGTCATCGTCTATCTCGGCGACTACGTCGATCGCGGGCCCGACAGCGCCTCGGTGATCGCGACGCTGTGCCTGCCGCCCCGGTTCGGCGCCGAGGCCGTGCACCTCGCCGGCAACCACGAGGCGATGATGCTCGACGCCCTCAGCCGGCCGGACGACCAGGACGCGGTGATGCTCTGGGCCGCCAATGGCGGGGCGGCCGCGCTCGCCTCCTGGGGGATCGACCTCGAGGCCACGGCCCCCGAGCGGTGGGCGGAGGCGATCCCCGACGACCACCTCGTCTTCCTGCGCACGCTGCGCCGGCGCGCTGGCTTCGGCGGCTACCTCTTCGTCCATGCCGGTATCCGCCCGGGCGTTCCGCTCGACGCGCAGGACCCGGACGACCTGCTCTGGATCCGCGAGCCGTTCCTGTCGTCAACGGCCGATCACGGCGTGGTGGTGGTGCACGGGCATACCCCGTCGCGCGACGTCGTTGTGCGCCGCAACAGGATCGGACTCGACACCGGGGCGGTCTATGGCGGCAAGCTTACCTGTGCGGTGCTCTGGTCCGACCGGCTCCGGTTTCTCCAGGCGTGACGTGCGGCCCGTGATCAGCTAGGCGGAACGAATGCCCGACCATCTGCCAGACGACCAGGTTCCCGACACCGAGCGGCCCCTCGACCCGGATCGCGCCGAGCTCGCCAATGGCCTGACGGCGCTGAGGCGCGCCTCGGTGCTCGTGATCGGCGATGCGATGCTCGACCGCTACGTGTACGGCACCGTCTCGCGCATCAGCCCCGAGGCGCCCATTCCCGTCGTCACGGTCGAGCGCGAGGTGGCGATGCCAGGCGGGGCGGGCAACGTGGTGCGCAACATCACCGCGCTGGGCGCCAATGCAGCCTTCGTCACCGTGGTGGGCGACGACGTGGCCGGCTCCGACCTGACGGCGCTGATCGGAACCCAGCTCAAGGTCGAGCCCTGGCTGCTCGTCCAGGGCGGTCGGCAGACGACGCTGAAGACACGCTACATCGCGTCCGGCCAGCAGCTCCTTCGGGCCGACCGCGAGACGTCCGAGCCGATCCACCCCAAGCTAGCGGAGCGCCTGGTGCGCATCGCCGGAGAGGCGATGGCCGCCTGCCGCGCGGTGGTGATCAGCGACTACCGCAAGGGCGTGCTGGCGGGCGACAGCGCGCTTCGCATCATCGAGGCGGCCAAGGCGGCCGGCCGCGTGACCATCGTCGACCCGAAGGGGCCCGACTATTCCCGCTACGCCGGGGCGGATGTGGTGACACCGAACCGCAAGGAGCTCGCCGAGGGCGCGCGGATGAAGACCGACACGGCGGAGGAGGTCGCCGCGGCAGCGAAGGCGTTGATCGAGGCGCACGGCTTCGGCGCGATCCTCTGCACCCGGTCCGAGGACGGCATGACGCTCGTGATGCGCGACGGCGCGGTGATGCATCTCGGCGCCGAGGCTCGCGAGGTGTTCGACGTCTCCGGCGCGGGCGACACGGTGGTGGCGACGCTTGCCTCCGGCCTTGCCGCTGGCCTCTCGCTCCCCGTCGCGGCGCGGCTCGCCAACATCGCCGCCGGCGTGGTCGTGGGAAAGATCGGCACCGCCGTCGCGCGCGAGAGCGAGATCCTCGCCGTGCTCGCCCCGGCAACGGGGTCGCTCCGCAAGGTCGTGACGCGTGAGGAGGCGGTCGAGCAGATCGAGCGCTGGCGCCGGCGCGGCTGGCGCATCGGTTTCACCAATGGCTGCTTCGACCTGCTTCATCCTGGCCACGTGCACCTCCTGAACCAGGCGCGCGGCGCGTGCGACAGGCTCGTCGTCGGCCTCAACTCCGATGCCTCGGTCCGCCGCCTGAAGGGGCCGACGCGGCCGGTGCAGACGGAGGGCGCGCGGGCGGCGGTGCTCGCCTCTCTGGCCGATGTCGATCTCGTCACCGTGTTCGAGGAGGACACGCCCGAGCAGCTCCTCGCGACGCTCCGCCCCGACGTGCTCGTGAAGGGCGCGGACTACACGCTCGATCGCGTGGTGGGCGCGGAAATGGTGCAGTCCTGGGGCGGCAAGGTGTTCCTCGCCCAGCTCCTGCCGGGCAACAGCACCACCGCGACGATCGCGCGGATGCGGGGATGAGGCGGCGGCTCCTGCTGGTCGCGCCGCTCGCGGCGTCTGCCTGCGCCATTCAGCCCACCGTCGTCGAGGTGATCGACAGCGGCACGATGCCGTTCCCGGTCATGCCGGGCCTCGTCGTCCCGGCCGTCTCCCTTCCTCCCACGCAGTCGGACCGCGACGAGGCGACCGCGATCGCCCGCGAGGGGCTGAGGACGGGCATCGGCGAGCGGCCGGTGGCGGACCCTGCGTCGGACGCAGCCCTCGTTGCGCAGGCGCGCGCACGCGGCCTGCCGCGCGTGGTGCAGCTGACGGTCGTGCGCGCGAGCCGGACCCGGGTTGGGCTGTTCGGCCGCACGACGATCGACACCGCCATCCGCATGCGCGTGCTCGACGTCCGCACGGGCTGGGCGCAGGGCGACGCGACCTTCCTCCGCCGCACCACCCGCGGCACGGAGGACCTCGCCGCCGAGGTCGCCGCCCTCGCCGCAAGCCTGCTTGCCTGAGACGGCACCGCAAGGCTGGACCGGCTGATCGTCCCCAGACTCCGCACCGGCGGTGGAAGGATGTCCATCCTCCGCTACAGCTTTTTCCTGGTCGCATCTCCCGGTTTCTGTTACGATGCGGCACAGACTGGCTGGATGGTGCAGCAGTAGCAATCTCAGGACGTGCTTTGCTGCGGTCGTTGGGTCACCGAGCGCGTGGCCCACAATGCCCTGCCACACCGGAATGCAACCTGGACGACAGGCGACTGCAACGGACACGTCGCGCGGGAGTGAACCAGCATGGTCAACTCTCTGCCCAGCGATGCAAAAATCGTGCGGGACAAAGACGACGTCATTCGGCGCATTTCTCATGCGAGTTCGCCCTATGTCGTCACTGGCTTCACACCAGCCAGCCCCGTCACTTTGGCGCAATGGTACCTGGACAAGTTCGGCCGGCTTTTCCAGTTGCCTGCTGCCTCGCCTCGCACGAAGAACTCGAGTGCCGCAAGCTCGGGTCATGAGGCCGGGCTGAAGCTCTCCAGCGTCAAAACCGTGCGAGATAGCACGACGGTTGTTTCCTTTGCCCAGACCTACGCCGACCTGCCGGTATTCGAGGCAGGGTTGGCCGTCAAAGTCCGCAGCGATCTTTCTGCTGTGATAAGCGCCATAAGTACGCTGCATCTGGACATCGACCTCGCGAATGATCCGGTTGCAGCGCCGCCGAAGTCGGAACGTGGCATCACCAGCGCGCGGCTGGCACGGGCACTTGGGCTTGGAGAAAGACCCAAAAGTCTCGAAATCGAATCGACCCACTTGATCATCTATCGTTACGTTCAGGCGCGTCGATTCCATCCTGACCTGCCTGAGCGCGGCCAGCCCGAATCCTCCCCGACACTCGACCTGCCCGCGGTGCCGGCCAGCATCGTCGACGGACGCCACTACGTCGTTATGGACGTCAAGTTTCTCCTCGAACTTCCCCGATGGGGGCTGCTCCATTGGCAGGCGCTTATCGAGCCGGACAGTCTAGCGGTTCTGTATTTGCGCGCATTCGTCGAAAGCTGCACCGGCAGTGTCTTCCGCGACGATCCGATCACCATCTCCGGCGACCTGACCCATACGCCTTGTGCCGCTGCCGCTGTTCTCGACCCCCTAGCCGAGGTCGTGGCCCTGATGGGCCTCACGCCACCGGCGATGGCGGGCGATCCGCAATCGCTCAGCGGCGAATACATCGAGATCGTCGATACGGACCCGCCGGGTATCGCGCCACCGACGGCAGCATTGCCCGCGGGTGATTTCGGTTTCTCGGCGCCGACCGACGACTTCGCCGCGGTCAACGCCTATCACCACATGGACGCCCTCTACCGGATGGTGGCGGACATGGGATTTGCAAATTTCTTCCCGGGCACGTCCTTTCCCATCCCCACCGATCATCAGGGCGAGGGTGGTGCCGTCAACGCCCACCATTACGGCACCGGCAGCAGCACCACCAAGTTCACCTTCGGCCTGTCCCAAGCCGGATGCCCGGTCGGCATCGCCTGCGACCGCCGGGTGGTGATCCATGAGTTCGGGCACTCCGTACTCAGGAACAACATCGATAGCGGCACCTTCACCTTCGCGCACGGCGTGGGCGATACGATGGCCGTCATTCTCAGTGACCCCAGTTCGCGCGCCCCCGATCGCTTCGAAACGTTTCCGTTCAACAGCATCAATCGACGCCACGACAGGGACGTGGCCGATGGATGGGGCTGGGGCGGTGCCAATGACACCGGCAGCTATTCGAGCGAGCAGATCCTGTCGACGACGTTGTTCCGGGCGTACCGGTCCCTTGGCGGCGACAGCGGCGACCTGGCCGAACGGCAGTTTGCCGCGAGATATGTGACCTATCTGATGCTCGCCGCCGTCGGCTCGGAGACGCCTCTCACGCAGCCGGCAAGCCCGGAGGATTTCGCCGAAGACATCATCGAGGCGGATCTGACGACATCGACGTTCGACCGCCACCCGGGAGGCGCCTTTCACAAGGTCGTTCGCTGGGCGTTCGAAAAACAGGATGGCTATGGCGGCGACCCGCCCGAGGTGGACGTGTTCATCGACGACGGGAGGGCAGGCGAATACCCGTGGCTGGAGGCGTTCACCGGTGCTCCCGACATCTGGGTGCGGCTCGAACCCGATGGCGGAACAACGCATGAGCGTCCGCTCGTCGGGACACCGGCCTACGTCTACGCACGGGTCGGCAACCGTGGCACCGCTCCCGCTGCGGGCGTCAGCGTCGAAGCGTTCAGCGGCCCAGGCGGCGTCCACGCCGTATGGCCGGATGAGTTTGCTCCGCTTGCCACCCCCATGCTGCCGGTCGCGGGCCCCATTGCCTCCGGCGACAGCACGATCGTCGGACCGTTCGAGTGGACCCCCCCGGAAACCACCTTGGGAGTATCGATCGTCATGAGCACTTCCGCACCAGGGGACATCAGCAATATCGAAACGGTCGCCGGATCGCTCGAAACGCGCCGACTAGTTCCGTTCGACAACAACCTCGCACAACGGGATGTCGCGGCGAGACGGTATCCGGTGCAGTACAGCGTGAAGTTCGTTTGCGGGTCATCCGGGTCGTCATGTGCTGGCGATTGTGGCCCCGTGGCACCCGGCACCTACTTCACTGCGATCAACATCCTCAATCCCTCGGAGCGCCCGATCCGTTTCCGCAAGCGGGTGGTGATTGCGCTGCCTGGAGAACGGGCTGGCCACGCCTCCACGTTCACGTTCAACAGCCTTGGTCCATATCAGGCGCTCGAGATCGATTGCGCCGACATCTATCGGCATTCCGGGCTGCCCGGGGGCTGCTTCCTCAAGGGATTCGTTGTCATCGAGAGTGTCGATGAGCTCGACATCGTCGCGGTCTACACAGCAGCCGGAGCAGACAAGCACGTCGAAACGCTCGACATCGAGTACATCAGACCGCGCGTCTCGAAGCCCGAAACGCCCCCGAACGGCCGGCCGAGGCGCCCGGACCTGGTGCCGCTGCCGGCCTTCCCGCCGCCGCCGAACGACAATCCCCAGCATCTGCCGCAGAACTTCTGCTTCAGCACGACGGGCGGGGGAAGGGCCGACGGCGTCAGAGTGATGGTGCGCAACCAGGGCGATGGCGACGCGCCTGCGTCGGTCACCCGGTTCGTGTTCCGCGACCTCCCGCCCGTGCAGATCGCCACGCCTCCGATCCCTGCGGGCGGCGATGTCTTCGTGGAAGCGATGATCCCGCGGCAAGGCTGCTACGTGGGTGAATCGGGCTGTCCCTTCGAGATCACCGTTGATGCGACGTCTGTGATCGACGAGTCGGACGAGACGAACAACAGCGTCACCGGCGCCTGCCCGGGGATCGTCTCGTGACTGCGCAGAGCGCGTTCGGCATCTGACCGAACAGTGAGAGCGGGGGCGGGAAAGGCGGTCGCCCGACGCTGAAGACGAGGCTCTTGCCGCATCCGCAGGCCACCGTGTTGTAGGCCTGGGCTTGCGCAGCGACGGGTGAAGGGAAACCTTTGCTCCATGCCGAACGAAGGAGCAGGCATGAGCACCAAGACAGAGAGCTATCCCGTCACCAAGGCCGAGGCCGAGTGGCGGGCGACGCTGACGCCTGAGCAGTTCCGCGTGCTCCGGGGCCACGGAACGGAGAGGGCAGGGACAAGCCCGCTCAACTACGAGAAGCGTGACGGCACCTATACCTGCGCCGGCTGCGGCACGCCGCTCTTCACTGCCGAGGCGAAGTACGAGAGCGGCACGGGCTGGCCGTCCTTCTTCCGGCCCATCGAGGGCGCGGTCGCGACGCGGACGGATCGCAGCTTCTTCATGACGCGCACGGAGGTGCACTGCGCCACCTGCGGCGGCCATCTCGGCCATGTGTTCCCCGACGGGCCGCAGCCGACAGGCCAGCGCTACTGCATGAACGGCGTGGCGATGGCGTTCGAGCCGAAGGAAGGCTGACAGCGAAAGGGGCTGCCCAGCGAGGCAGCCCCCCGCACCGCGCCGGGCCGTGCCCGGTCAGGCGAGTTCCCAGTCGAGGCTGATCGGGCAGTTCAGCACCTTCGAGATCGGGCAGCCCTTCTTCGCCTCGTCCGCGATCGCGCCGAACTGGTCATGGCTCACGCCGGGCACCTTGGCCTTCAGCGTCAGCGCCGAGCCGGTGATCGAGAAGCCGCCGCCCTCGGCGGGCGCGACCGTCACCTTCGCCGTCACGTCGAGCGAGGTGGGCGTGAATCCGGCCTGGCCGAGCGCGAAGGAGAGCGCCATCGCGAAGCAGCCGGAATGGGCCGCGGCGATGAGCTCCTCCGGGTTCGTGCCCTTCTCCTCGCCGAAGCGGCGGGTGAAGGAGTAGGTCGTGTCGGAGAGCACGCCGCTGTCGGTCGTGAGCTTCCCCGAGCCTTCCTTGCCCGAACCCTGCCAGACGGCGCGCGCGCTGCGGGTGATGCCTGCCATGATGATGTTTCTCCCGTTTTGGTGGGAGGTCAGCCTGCCTGCCATGGCAGGCAACTGGCAAGGCGGCGCCACGCCAGGGGCGGCCGGCGTCACACTAACGTGCTACGCCTGCAAGATCCTCGACCGGGATTATCTGCACGGAACGGAAGATCTCTGTCGCGGTGGCGCGGAATGCCGCCGCACGCTGCGGCGCCATCGGATCGCCCTGCGTCCACTCCTGAAGGGTCATGACCATCGCCGCCGCCTGCCTCCCGGGTGGCTGGCAGACCCGCGCATCCATCTCGAACTGCCTTCCCGTCCCCGGCACCACGCCCGCATGCGTCATCGGAAAGCAGTGTGTCGCTGCATCGATCGGCCCGATGTCGGGAGCGCGTCCCATCCGGCGCGGCAGTGCCATCCATTCCTGGTCGGGCGATGGCGTTGGGGAAGTCATTTCGCGCGCCACCGTCTCCACCAGCCGTTCCCTTGCCTTGACGAGATCGGCGCCGGGCTCGCTGACGGCCCAGGCACTGATCTGGACGATGATGGCGTGCATGTCCTCCGGCCTCGCGCCCGGCCGCTGCCGGAGAGCCTCGACCCGCGGGGTCACATCCATGAAGGTCCTCCGCGCAACCCCACTCGACGCCGCGCTGACCTCGCACCAGCCGCTGCCGGGCAATGTGACGAGCACAACGTTGCGTCCGGCGATCAGCGGGGCCCTGCCGCCGCCGCTCCGACCCAGGCTGCCCCCGAGCCGCTGGCATTCGGCGGCCGCGCCGGATTGCGCGGCAGATGCAGAGGGCACGTCGGACTGCCCTGACCCTGCCGCGCATCCGAGCAGGGCAAGGCAGAGAAGCGCGGTTGCAGACCGGAAAGGGCTGGCGCTGGACCGCATCGGTACCCCCTCAGACAAGGGGACCTTAGCTGGCGGTGCGGCAATCGGCCGTGACGTGGGTCAACGGGCAACGGCGCGCTGCTGCAGCGCGTAGTCGGCCTCGGCCGTGTAGTGCGCGCCGTCGCGGCCGAGGCGGGAGGAGAACAAGGTGAAATGCTCGACCGGCACGGGGCCGAGGCGGAACAGGCCGTTCTCGTGCAGGAAGGCGCCGAGCTTGATGTTGTCGGGCTGGTCGAGCCGCGCCAGCGTGACATGCGGGCTGAACTTCCGACGCTCCGGCTCGCAGCCCGCCCGAACGACCGCGCTCTCCACCTTGGCGCGGAGATGCTCGAGCGCCGGATTGCGCTCGACGCCGACCCAGAGCGCATGCACGCGCCGCCCGCTCTCGAACACCCCCACCCCCTCGAGCGTCAGGTCGAAGCCCCGGGCGGCTATCGTGGCGAGCGCCGCATCGATGTCGTCCGCCTGGCCGTGATCGACCTCGCCGACGAAGCGAAGCGTCAGATGCATGTTCTCGGGCGGAACCCAGCGCGCGCCCGGAAGCCGCGCTCCCGTCAGAAGGCCAAGGCGGCGGCGGACGGTCTCGGGAAGATCGAGCGCGACGAAGAGCCTGACCATGCACCGAGCCTCCTCATCCGCCCCGCCCCTACCCCCGCGCCCGCGCGATCAGCCGTTCGACCGAGGGGAGGATGCGCTCGACCATCACGGCGACGCCGCGCGCGTTCGGGTGGATGCCGTCCGGCTGGTTGAGCGCCGCCTCGGTCGCCACCCCGTCGAGGAAGAAGGGGTAGAAGATCACGTCATGCTCCTGCGCGAGCCGCCTGTAGGCGCCCTCGAAGGCCTCGACATACTCGGGGCCGAGGTTGCGCGGGGCAAGCATGCCGGCGAGCAGGACGGGGATGTTCCGCTGCCCGAGGCGGGTCAGGATGTCGTTGAGGTTGGCGTAGGTCGCCTGCGGATCGAGCCCGCGCAGGAGGTCGTTGCCGCCGAGCGCCACGATCGCGGCATTGGGGTTCTCGGCAAGCGACCAGTCGAGCCGCGCGCGGCCGCCCGCCGTCGTGTCGCCCGACACGCCGGCATCGAGCACCGTCGCCTCGATGCCCTTCTCCCGAAGTGCGGCCTGGAGCTGGGCGACGAACCCTTCCTGCCGGGCGAGCCCGTAGCCCGCCGTGAGGCTGTCGCCGAGGGCGAGGATGCGCACCGGACCACCCTGGGCGAGCGCCGGTAGGCCTGACATGGCCGTGAGGCTTGCTGCACCTGCGAGAGCAAGCAGTTTGCGCCGGCCGACCAGAAGGCCATATGCGATCGGAACGTTGGAGGATTGCGCGCTCATGGATGCCATTGTCTCGGACCTGCCCCTCGCCCCCGCGGCTTCGGCAGGGAACGACTCGCTGATCGCGGTGCGCGACCTCTCCTTCACGGTGGCGTCGGCTGCCGGGCAGGTCAACATTCTCAGGGGTGTCACATTCTCGGTGGCGTCGGGCGAGGCCGTCGGCATCGTCGGGCCGTCGGGAAGCGGCAAGTCCACCCTGATGATGCTGCTCGGCGGTCTCGACCGGGCCACGGGCGGCTCGATCCGCGTCGCCGGGCACGACCTGACCGCCCTCGGCGAGGACGCGCTCGCCCGTTTCCGGCGCGACCATGTCGGCATCGTGTTCCAGGCCTTCCACCTCGTGCCGACGATGACGGCCGAGGAGAACGTCGCCCTGCCCCTCGAGTTCGGCGGCGGCGAGGACGCGATCGAGCGGGCGCGCGAAGCGCTCGGCCGCGTCGGCCTTGGCCACCGCACCACCCATTATCCCGCCCAGCTCTCTGGCGGTGAGCAGCAGCGGGTGGCGCTCGCCCGCGCCATCGTCGCGCGGCCGGCCATCATCCTCGCCGACGAGCCAACCGGGAACCTCGACGGCGCCACAGGCTCGGCGGTGATGGACCTGTTGTTCGGCATCCGTGCCGAGCTCGGCACGACGCTTCTCCTGATCACGCACGACACCGCGCTCGCCTCGCGCTGCGGCCGGGTGATCGCCATCGCGGACGGGCGGATCGCTTCCGACTCCCAGGCCGTCAGCTGATGTCGCTCGTCCTCTCCAACGCCTGGCGCATCGCGCGGCGCGAGCTGCGCGGCGGGGCCAAGGCCATGCGCATCGTCATCGCCTGCCTCGCGCTTGGCGTCGCTGCCATCGCCGCCGTCGGCACGCTGAGCCGGGCCGTGCAGGAAGGCCTGCGCGCCGACGGCCGTCGAATCCTCGGCGGCGACATCGAGGTGTCGGTCGGCTACCGGCCGATGCCCCAGGCCGCGCTCGATTGGGCTGCCGCGCGCGGCGGCACCGTCTCCACCGTCACGGAGCTCCGCTCGATGCTCGTCGTCGAGGCGGGGGAGCGGGAGCGCACGCTGGTGGAGCTCAAGGCGGTGGACGGCGCCTACCCGCTCTACGGCGAGGCGCGGATCGAGCCGGAGATGCCGCTCGCGGAGGCCTTCGCGGTGCGCGACGGCCGCCCCGGCCTCGTCGCCGAGCGTGTGGTGATCGAGCGCCTCGGGCTTCGTCCGGGTGACACGGTGAGGCTCGGCGAGGCGCTGTTCGAGGTGCGCGGTACGCTCGCCGAGGAGCCGGACAAGGTCGCGAGCCCCGCCGTGCTCGGCCCGCACGCGATGATCTCTGCCGAGGCGCTTGCCGCCACGCGCCTCGTCCAGCCGGGCAGCCTCGTCGAGTACGAGTACAGGATACGCCTGCCCGAGGGGACGAACGTCGCCGCCTTCCGCTCGGCCATGGAGGCGGCCTTCCCCGATGGCGGCTGGCGGTTCCGCACGTACAACCAGGCCGCACCTGGCGTGATCCGCTTCGTCGAGCAGGCCGCCCTCTTCCTCACCCTTGTCGGGCTTACGGCACTTCTTGTAGGCGGCATCGGCGTGGCCAACGGCGTCACCGCCTGGCTCGAGGCGCGGCGCAGGACGATCGCGACGCTGAAATGCCTCGGCGCCCCCTCGGCCACCGTGTTCGCCGCCTATGGCATCCAGCTCCTGGCGATCGCCGGCATCGGCGTCGCCATCGGCCTCGCGGGCGGGCTGCTTCTTCCCTGGCTCGGCGCGCAGGCGCTCGCGGGCGTGCTGCCCGTGCCGCCGCGATTCGGCGTCTATCCGGAGCCGCTCGCCGTTGCCGCCGCCTTCGGCCTGCTGACGGCAGCGACCTTCGCGCTGTGGCCGCTCGCCCGGGCCCGCGCCATCCCCGCCGTCGCCCTGTTCCGCGACGTGGTCGCCCGCGCGGAGGCGAGGCCAGGCTGGGCGCTCCTTGCCGCGAACGGTGCGCTCGCCGCGCTGCTCGTGGGGCTGACGATCGCCATCGCGCAGGACCGCCGCTTCGCCGCGGCCTTCTGCGCTGGCGCAGCCGGCACGCTGCTCCTGTTCCGGCTTGGCGCCGCGGGGCTGAAGGCGCTGGCCGCCCGCGCTCCGCGCTCGCGCATTCCCGCCATCCGCCTCGGCCTCGCCAATCTGCACCGTCCCGGCGCGCCGACGGGGCTGATGCTCGTCTCGCTCGGGCTCGGCCTCTCCACGCTCGCCGCGGTGGCGCTGATCCAGGCCAACATCCTGCGCCAGGTGACCGAGACGATGCCGGACTCCGCGCCGGCCTTCTTCTTCATCGACATCCAGAACGACCAGACCAGCCGCTTCGATGGGCTTGCCGAGGCGCAGCAGGGGGTGGGTCAGGTGCTTCGCGTGCCTTCGCTCCGCGCGCGCATCGTCGCCATCAACGGCACGCCGACCGAGCAGGTGACGGTGGCGCCCGAAAGCGCCTGGGCGCTTCGCGGTGACCGAGGGCTCACCTACGCCGCCACGCCGCCGGAAGGCACGCGCATCGTCGCCGGGCAGTGGTGGCCGGCGGATTATCGCGGCGAGCCGCTCGTCAGCTTCGACGCCAACCTCGCCCGCGGCTTCGGCATCGGCGTCGGCGACACGCTCACGGTCAACGTGCTCGGGCGCGACGTGACGCTGCGCATCGCCTCGCTGCGCGACATCTCGTGGCGTTCCCTCGGCATGAACTTCACCCTCGTCGCCTCGCCAGGCCTGCTCGAAGCAGCGCCGCACACGCACATCGCCACCGTGCATGCGACGCGCGAGGCGGAGGTGCCGCTTCTCCGCGCGGTGACGGACGCGCTGCCGAACGTCTCGGCCATCCGCGTGCGCGAGGCGCTCGAGGCGGTCTCGCGCCTGCTCGGGCAGATCGGCGCGGCGCTCTCCTCCACCGGCGCGATCACGCTCATCTCCGGCGCGCTCGTGCTCGCCGGCGCGATCGCCGCCGGGCGGCGCCGGCGCATCTACGAGGCGGTCGTGCTCAAGACGCTCGGTGCCACCCGGCGGCAGGTGCTCGCCGCCTATCTGGTCGAGTTCGGCGTGCTCGGCGCGACGGCCGGTGCGATCGCGGCGATCGTCGGCACCGTGGCCTCCTGGGCCGTGGTGACGTTCGTGATGCGCGCAGAATGGGTGTTCCTGCCGGGCACGCTTGCCGTGACGGTGCTCGCCTGTACGCTGATGACGATGGCGATGGGCTGGGCCGGCACGGCGGTGGCACTGCGCGCACGGCCGGCACCGCTTCTGCGCACGGAATAGTGTCGCTTGCGCTGCGTCGCGGAATCCGATTGATTCGGAGAAAGCGCAAGCCATATATCCGACCTGTAGGGTCGGACAAGGCTCGGTGCGCCTTCGGGCTCGCAGGGGGCTCCGACCCGGACCAGCTTCTGGGACACCAAGAACGAAGGGATTAGTGGAACGATGGCCTGGAATCCAGACTACCGCTCGATGGCCGCCACGCAGACGGTACCTTCCGCCGGCGTAGACGCCGCGCGGCTGGATGTCGGGCTGCGGAAGTACATGCTCGGCGTCTACAACTACATGGCGTCGGGCCTGCTGCTGAGCGGCATCGTCGCTCTCGTGATCTCCTCCTCCCCGGCGATCGCAGAGCTCTTCTACCAGCGCGTGGCGACGCCGCGCGGCGTGTTCACGCAGCCGACCGTTCTCGGCATGATTGCGATGTTCTCGCCGTTGGCGCTGATCCTCGTGATGAGCTTCGGCATCAACCGCCTGTCCAAGACGACGGCGCAGGCGATGTACTGGGCCTTCACGGCGCTGATGGGCATCTCGCTCGCCAACATCTTCCTGGTCTACACGGGCGCCTCGGTCAGCCGCGTGTTCTTCATCACGGCCGGCACCTTCGCCGCGATGAGCATCATCGGCTACACGACGCAGCGTGACCTGACGAAGATGGGCTCGTTCCTGCTGATGGGCCTGATCGGCATCATCCTGGCGAGCGTGGTGAACATCTTCATCGGCTCGACGGCGCTGCAGTTCGCCGTATCGGTGCTCGGCGTGGTGATCTTCGTGGGCCTGATCGCCTTCGACACGCAGCGCATCAAGAACGACTACATCTCGCACGCCTATGCCGAGGGCACCGAGCTCGCCGGCAAGCGCACGGTGTTCGACGCGCTGGCGCTCTACCTGAACTTCATCAACCTGTTCCAGCTGCTCATGAGCCTGCTGGGCCAGCGCCAGAGCGAGTGACCAGGCAGCGCCTGGAGGCATAAGCCAGGGCCCCGGGGGCAACCCCGGGGCCTTTCTCGTTCTGGGGCCTCAGGTGCCCTTGCGGCGGGCGGCATGGCGTCGCGCCTTCGCCCGATTGCCGCAGCCGCCCATGTCGCACCAGAGCCGGTTCCTCCGACGCGAGCCGTCCGCAAACACCCAGCCGCAGCGCGGGTCGCCGCAGGCGCGCACGGGCGGCCGTGCGGGATCGGCGAGGAATGCCGCAAGGGCCGCGATAAGCCGCACAAGGGGCAGGGCGTGCGGCTCCTCGGGCGGCACCGGTCGGACCGACCCGCCAGCCACGCGCCAGATCGTCGGGTACGCGGCGAAGAGCCGGTTTACCTCCGCCTGCGCATCCTCGGCGTTGCCGAGCAGAACCCCGCGGGCCGCCTCGCGGAAGCCGATGAGGCGGCGCCGCGCCGCCTCGGCGACGGCAGGCTCGGCTTTGGCAGCATCGTCGAGCTCGTCTGCCTCGGCCCTGTCGATTACGGCCGACGCCTCGGACCAGGCGATCACCTCGGAGGCGTCGGTCAGCCGCTCGACGGGACGATCCGTGCCGCGCCATTCGACGGTGTTCAGGAGATCGAGCACCGGGTGGCCGCCGACCAGCCTGGGCGGGCGTTCGCGATACGAGGGGTACATGCTCGCCATGCTCCATACTAACCGATATCATGCGATTTGACAGTTATCGGATGAGGGCGACCGGTCGCGCGGATGGCGGATCCACCCCCCTTCACCCTTGCCGGCGCGCGGCGTGGCGCGATGGCCGTCGGGCCGCTCGCCCCCGCGGTGGCGCTCTACGGCACGGTGTTCGGCGTGCTCGCCGCCTCGAAGGGGCTCGGCGCGGTCGACGCGATGCTGTTCAGCGCCATCGTCAACGCCGGCGGCGCGCAGTTCGCCTCCCTCGCCGTCTGGGCGGAGCCGCCCCCGCTTCTCGCCCTGGCGCTGACCACGCTCGCGATGAATGCACGCTACCTTCTCATGGGCGCGACACTCCATCCGTGGATGGGGGCGTTGCCGCATTCCCGCAGCCTTCCCGCGCTGTTCGTGATGGGAGACGGGAACTGGGCGCTCGCCCTGCGCGAGCACGAGATGGGGCGGATCGACGCAGCCTTCCTGCTCGGCAGCGGCCTCGTTCTCTGGATCGTCTGGATCGCGGCGACAGGGCTGGGCCACGCGGCGGGTGCGCTGGTCGATGATCCGCGACGGTTCGGCCTCGATCTGATGCTCGCTGCCTTCTTCGCCGCGATCGCGGCGACGTTCGTCCGTTCGCGGCGCGACCTGCTCCCGTTCCTCGCCGGGGCGGCGGCGGCGATCGTCATCGACCGCGTGGCCTCCGGTCCCACCCCGGGGCCGTGGGCGGTCCTTGGCGGCGCGGTCCTCGGAAGCCTCGTCGGGCTCGCTCTCGATGGTCGGAGCCGATGACGGCGGGGGCCGAGGCGCTGCTCGCCATCGCTGCCATGGGGGTGGCCAGCTTCGCCTGCCGGGCCGGGGGATTCCTCGCGATGCGACTCGTCACGGTCACGTCGCGCGTTGAGGCGTGCCTAAAGGCCGTTCCGGTGGCGCTGGTCGGCGCCATCCTCGGCCCGATCGCTGTGCATGGCGGGCCAGCCGATTGGCTCGGCCTCGCCGCGGCGGCGGTGGCGATGCGCGTGCTGGGACATGACCTGGCGGCCTGCGTCATCGGCATCTCGGTGGCCGCCGCAGCGCGCGCGACCGGGGCCTGACCTACCCCTCGAGCACCTCGATCACCTCGCCCGTCGGCGCGAGGCAGGCGGCGACGAGCGCGCCGCCGAGGCCACAGCCGGCATCGAGGGTGAGGCCCCAGCCCGAGGCGAGCGGCCCGTCGTGCCGGGAACAGGCACCGCGCACCAGCCGCGCGAAGCCGCCCCAGGGCAGCGTCTCCACCTCGCCTGTCTGCTCGTCCGGCGGGCCTGGAACGCCTTGCGCGGCGCGGTCGAAGCCAGCCTCGTCCCACCAGAAGGCATCGCCCTGCGTCTCGAAGGGCCGGTCCGGGTTCAGGCCGGCGGCGACGAACAGCACGCCCGGCGCCTCGCCCGCGAGATCCACCGGCACGGTGCAGGCTGCGCGGCGCAGCGAGGAGAGAAGCGCGTCATGGCCCGGGCTCGCGCGGATGGCCGCGGTAAGCGACGCGGTCCACTTCGCCCGCTCGACCGGGCCCTGAGCGGCGATGCGCAGCCCGTCGGCGATTCTCGCGCCATACGCAGCGAGGGTCGGGCCGATGCCGTGCCCCTCCATCCAGCGCAGTGCCTCGACCGCCGCGGCGGGCCCCGGCGCGTACTGGATGCGCAGGAGACGGTGCAGCATCTCCTCCTGCGCGCCGCGCAGGAACACCACGTCGTCGGCCTCGAAGCCGGGGCGGGCGAGCACGGCACGGCGGAACAGCAACGCCTCTCGGATCGTGCCAGCCACATCCGGCCCCACGCCGATCAGGTTGCCGCAATAGACCAGCCTGTCACCACGCCAGACGCGTGTCTCCAGCGCGGCGTGCAGGCGCGACAGCCGGCCGGCGTCGCCTCGGACGGCAGCGACGGCCCAGACCCGGCGGGCATGGACGAGGCGGGCAACGCGTGGCGCCGGTTGCGGAGGCTCCGCCATCAGCGGCGCGTACAAAAGGAAGGGGCGGCAGGCGCTCGCGCGCCCCCGCCCCCGATCAATGCAGCCGCCGTGCGGCTCACGCCGCTTTCAGGACTGTGGCCAGCTTGGCCTGTGCGGCCGGCTTGTCGATGCCGTCGATCGCGGCGAGCTCGGCGGCAAGGCGGTCCATCGCCTGCTCGTAGATCTGTCGCTCGGAGAAGGACTGGTCCGGCTGCCCCGCGTTGCGGTGCAGGTCGCGCACCACTTCGGCGATGGCCACGGGGTCGCCCGAGTTGATCTTCGCCTCGTACTCCTGGGCACGGCGCGACCACATGGTGCGCTTGATCCGCGCGCGTCCCTTGAGGGTCGCCAGCGCGGTATCGATCGCCTTGCGGGTGGAGAGCTTGCGGAGGCCGGCGGTGCGCGCCTTCGCCACCGGCACGCGGAGCACCATGCGGTTCTCCTCGAACTCGATGACGATCAGTGTCAGCTTGTGGCCGGCGATCTCCTCGTTGACCACGCCGGTGACGCGCCCGACGCCGTGCGTCGGGTACACGACATGGTCGCCGACCGTGAACTGCGGCGGCTCCGCGGCGACCAGGCCGGTCGTCGCAGGGGGCTTCGGCGCGCCCGGGGCTGGAGGCCTCGGACCCTGCGCGACGGCCGGCTTCGCGGCCGGGGCGGGCGTCGAGGGGGCGGCAGGCGCCTTCGCTGCTGGCGGCTTCGCCGTCGGCGCCTGGGCCTGCGGG
>NZ_VFAC01000050.1 GCF_007644105.1 Elioraea rosea
AAGCACGCGGCGCGCGGCGATCGCGCGGCCCATCGCCGGCGTGACGGCGACGGGCGGAACGGCGCGCGCGCGGCCCTCCGCGTCGGTGAGCGGCGGCATCGGCGCGGGCGCGATCGTGTCGAGCCCGATGATGCGCAAGACCTCCTCGAGCAGGTCGTATTCCGCCTGCGGGTCGGGAACGCCGGCGCAGTCGTTGCGCCAGGTGGGGATGGCGACGGTCAAGCCTGCCGCGTCGCGCGCGGTGGCGGCGAAGCCCAGCCGGTCGAGGATCGCGACGGCTTCGTCCGCCGGCACGTCGTGCCCGCCGAAGGAGGCGAGGCGCGAGAAGCGCAGCGTGGCGCTGCGGTTCCACTCGGGGCGCGCACCAGCGCTCACCACTTCCGAGGCCTCGCCACCGCAGAGATCGAGGATCATCCGCGTCGCCGCCTCGGTGGCCTCCTCCATCAGCCCCGCATCGATGCCGCGCTCGAACCGGTAGCGCGCGTCGGTTTGGATGCCGAGGCGTCGGCCGGTATTGGCGATGGCGACCGGGTCGAACAGCGCGACCTCGAGGAACACCTCCGTCGTCGCCTCCGAGCAGCCGGTGCTCTCGCCGCCGACGATGCCGGCGAGCGCGAGGGCGCCTGAGGCATCGGCGATCACCGTGTCGGCCTCCGTCGCGGTCACCTCCTTCCCGTGCAGCCCGGCGAAGCTCTCGCCGCGGCCCTGGCGCATGGTCAGCGCACCGCCCTGGAGCTTCGCGGCATCGAACACGTGCAGCGGCCGGCCGAGATCGAAGGTGAACAGATTGGTGATGTCGACCAGCGCCGAGATCGGGCGCAGGCCGATGCTCTCGAGCCGCCGGCGCAACCATTCCGGAGACGGGCCGTTCTTCACGCCGCGGAAATGCCGCCCGAGCACGTAGGGGCAGGCTTCCGTCTCGGTCGCCCAGCGGACCGGGCTCGCGTAGGACGCCGCAACGGCGGCGGCGCTCCATGGCTTCAGCGTGCCGAGCCCGGCGGCGGCGAGGTCTCGTGCGATGCCGCGCACCGAGAGCGCGTC
This sequence comes from Elioraea rosea, assembly GCF_007644105.1. Lineage (GTDB taxonomy): Bacteria > Pseudomonadota > Alphaproteobacteria > Acetobacterales > Acetobacteraceae > Elioraea_A > Elioraea_A rosea. The sequence goes on from NZ_VFAC01000050.1 coordinate 1,042, forward strand.
GCCCCGGTTCGGGGTCACGGCGATCTCGATCACCGGGTCGTCGAGCCCCGCCCACGCGACATAGAGCGCGCCGAGCGGCGCGTCCTCGGGCAGGTCGACGATGCCGTCATGGTCCTCGCCGAGCCCCATCTCGCGTGCCGAGAGCAGCATCGCCTCCGAGGCCTCGCCGCGGATCTGGCCGGCCTTCAGCGTGATGCCGGTGCCCGGAATGAACGCGCCGGGAAGGGCGAGCACGCCCTTCATGCCCGAGCGCGCGTTCGGTGCGCCGCAGACAACGTTGAGGATGCGCCCGTCACCGCCATCGACGCGGCAGACGCGAAGCCGGTCGGCGTTCGGGTGCTGCTTCGCCTCCACCACATGCGCGATGCGGAAGGCGCCAAGCGCGGCCGCGCGGTCCTCCACGCCCTCGACCTCGAGGCCGATCTGCGAGAGCGCCGTGGTGATCTCCTCGACCGGGGCGGTCGTCTCGAGATGCGTCTTCAGCCAGGAAAGCGAGAACTTCATCTCAGGCGATCCCCGTCGCCGTGCTCGCGACATCCTCGGGGCGGAACCCGGTCGCGCGAAGCCAGCGAATGTCGCTGTCGTAGAAGGGGCGAAGGTCGGTCAGCCCGTGCTTGAGCATCGCCACGCGCTCGATCCCCATGCCGAAGGCAAAGCCTTGCCACTCGGTATGGTCGATGCCGCAGTTGAGCAGGACCTTCGGGTGCACCATCCCCGAGCCGAGGATCTCGAGCCAGTCGCCGCCCGAACCGAGTTCCCCCGTTCGGCGGTTCCAGCCGATGTCGACCTCCATCGAGGGCTCGGTGAAGGGGAAGTAGGAGGAGCGGAAGCGCACGGGCAGGTGCGCGATGCCGAAGAAGGCGCGCAGGAAGTCGACGAGGCACCCCTTCAGGTGGCCGAGCGTGATGTGCCGGTCGATCGCGAGCCCCTCGACCTGGTGGAACATCGGCGAATGCGTCGCGTCATGGTCGGCGCGGTAGGTGCGGCCGGGCGCGATGACGCGGATCGGTGGCGGCCCGCCCGTCATGGTGCGGATCTGCACGGGTGAGGTGTGGGTGCGGAGCACCTTCTCGCGGCCATCCGCCGTGCGCCCGGGCAGGTAGAACGTGTCGTGGTCCTGCCGCGCCGGGTGGTGCTCGGGGATGTTCAGCGCGCCGAAGTTCTTCCAGTCGTCCTCGATGTCCGGCCCCTCGGCGACGGTGAAGCCCATCGCGCCGAACACCGCGACGATCTCCTCCACGGTGCGGCTGATCACGTGGACGAGCCCCTGCGCCTCGGGGCGCGGGGGGAGGGTGACGTCGATCCGCTCGGCGGCGAGACGCTGGTCGAGCGCGGCGTCGGCGAGGGCTGCGCGGCGCGCCTCGATCGCCTGTGTCAGCGCGTCCTTCGCCGCGTTCAGCGCAGCACCGCGTGCCTTCCTTTCCTCCGGCGCCACCGCGCCGAGGCCCTTCATCAGCGCTGTCAGCGCCCCGTTCTTGCCGAGCGCGGCGACGCGCACGGCATCGAGCGCGGCGAGGTCGCCGGCCGCGCCGATGCGGGCCAGCGTCTCGGCTTCGAAGGAGGCGAGGTCATCGGTCATCGCAATTCTCCAGACACGAAAAGGGCCGCCGGAGGCCGGCAGCCCTGATCGTCACGGTCCTGGCGTGCCGGCCTTGGGCCGGCGCGGGTCAGGCGTTGGCGCGGGCCGCGGCAGCCTTCTCGACGATCGCGCCGAAGGCGGCGGCATCGTGATAGGCGATGTCGGCGAGAGCCTTGCGGTCGAGCTCGAAGCCGGCCGCCTTGAGCCCGTGGATGAACTCGGAATAGGTCAGGCCCTTCTCGCGCACCGCGGCGTTGATGCGCTGGATCCAGAGGGCGCGGAACTCGCGCTTCTTCACCTTGCGGTCGCGGTAGGCGTACTGAAGGCTCTTCTCGACCTTCTGCTTCGCCATCCGGATCGTCGTGCCGGCGCGGCCCCGGAACCCCTTGGCGGCCTCGAGAACCTTGCGGTGCTTGGCGCGGGCTGTGACGCCCCGCTTCACGCGTGCCATGTGTCAGCGTCCTTTCGTCTGTCGCGGGGGCTCAGAGGCCGTAGGGGGCCCACTGCTTCACGGTGCGCGCGTCCATCGGCGTCAGCACCTGGTTGCCGCGATTGCTTCGCTTCATCTTCTGCGGCCGGCGGCGGAGCATGTGGCGCTTGTTGCCCGGGCCCGCGAGGACCTTGCCGGTCGCCGTGATGGAGAAGCGCTTCTTGACGCTGCTCTTGGTCTTCATCTTGGGCATTTTTCCATCCTTTCCGTAGCGAGCCGCACACAAGGCGCAGCGACAGGCGGCCGGGCATGCCCTTCGAGGCCCGGCGCGCACAGAAGGCGGGGGCTATACCGGATGGGGGAACCGGGCGCAACCCGGAGGCGCGCAGATCAGCCCCCGTCACGCATGGACGGATGGGGCTCCGCGCCCCTATATCCCCGCTCATGGTTCCCTTCCGCAAGATGCATGGGCTCGGCAACGACTTCGTCGTGTTCGACGCGCGCCGCGCGCCGCTCGCGCTCGATGCCGAGACGGTCCGCCGCGTGGCAGACCGCCGCCGCGGCATCGGTTGCGACCAGCTCATCGTCATCGAGCCGCCGCGCGAGCTGGGGACCGCAGCCTGGATGAGCATCCGCAACCCCGACGGGTCGGAGGCGGAGGCCTGCGGCAACGCCACCCGCTGCGTCACCGGCCTGCTGATGGACGAGGCCGGCACCGACACGGTGGCGCTGGGCACGCTCGGCGGGGTGCTCCGCGCCGAGCGGCGGCTCGGCGGGCTCGTCTCGGTCGACATGGGAGTGCCAAGGCTCCGGTGGGACGAGGTGCCGCTCGCCCGCGAGATGGATACGCTCCACCTGCCGCTCGCCATCGACGGCGCGGCCGACCCGGCCGCCTGTTCGATGGGAAACCCGCACGCGACGTTCTTCGTCGCGGACGTCGCCTCCCTCGACATCGCCTCGATCGGGCCGCGGCTCGAGCATGATGCGCTGTTTCCTGCCCGGGCCAATATCGGGTTCACCGAGATTCTCGGGGCTGACCGCATCCTTCTCCGCATGTGGGAGAGGGGGGCGGGGATCACGCTCGCCTGCGGCTCCGGGGCCTGTGCGGCGCTCGTGAACGCGCACAGGCGGGGGCTCACCGGCCGGACGGCCACCGTCACGCTCGATGGTGGCGAACTCCTGATCGACTGGGCCGAGACGGGACGGGTGACGATGACCGGCCCGGTCGCCGAGAGCTTCACCGGCGAGATCGACCTTCCCTCGCCTGCGCAGGTTCGCGCGGCATGAGCGTGCGCGTGCTCAATTTCGGCTGCCGGCTGAACACCTGGGAAGGCGAGGTGATGCGCGGCCACGCCCAGGAAGCGGGGCTCGCCGACACGATCATCGTCAACACCTGCGCGGTCACGGCCGAAGCGGAGCGCCAGGCACGCCAGGCGGTGCGCAAGGCCCGGCGCGAGAACCCATCCGCCACCATCGTCGTCACCGGCTGCGCGGCGCAGATCAGGCCCGATGCCTGGGGCGCGATGGCGGAGGTCGACCGCGTCGTCGGCAACCAGGAGAAGCTCGAGGCGGCGACCTGGATCGGCGTTGCGCATCCCCGCGTCGCCGTCTCCGACATCATGCAGGCGCGCGAGGCGGCCGCCCATCTCGTCACCGAGTTCGCCGGCCGGGCGCGCGCCTTCGTGCAGGTGCAGCAGGGCTGCGACCATCGCTGCACCTTCTGCATCATCCCCTATGGCCGCGGGCCAAGCCGCAGCGTGGCCATCGGCGAGGTGGTGGCGCAGGCCCGCGCGCTCACCGAGGCCGGATACCAGGAGCTCGTGCTCACCGGCGTCGACATCACCGCTTATGGACCCGACCTGCCGGGCGCGCCGACGCTCGGGCAGATGATCCGCCGCCTTCTCGCCCTGGTTCCCGAGTTGAAGCGCCTTCGCCTCTCCTCTCTCGACCCCGTCGAGATCGACGACGATCTCTGGCGGCTGATCGCAGAGGAGCCACGCCTGATGCCGCACCTTCATCTCTCGGTGCAGGCGGGAGACGACATGATCCTCAAGCGGATGAAGCGGCGGCACCTCCGCGCGGACGTGCTCGCGGTGACGCGGCGCGCGCGTGACCTCCGTCCCGGCATCGCCTTCGGCGCCGACCTGATCGCCGGCTTCCCGACGGAGACCGAGGCGATGGCGGCGAACACCCGCGCGCTGGTCGAGGAGGCGGGGCTCGACTTCCTGCACGTGTTCCCGTTCAGCGCGCGCGAGGGGACGCCGGCCGCGCGCATGCCGCAGCTCGACGGGCGGTTGATCTCCGAGCGTGCCGCGCGGCTTCGCGAGGCGGGCGAGGCGGCCTCGCGCCGCTTCTACGAGGGTCGCGTCGGTGCCGAGGCCGAGCTCCTGGTCGAGCGCGAGGGCGAGGGCCACACCGAGCATTTCGCCCCGGCACGACTGGTCTCGGGAAGCGTCGCGCCTGGCAGGGTCGGGCGCGTGCGCATCACCGCCGCCGGCGCTCGCGGGCTTCTGGCGGAAGCCGCCTGATGGCCTTGCGCGACCTGTTCCGCCGCCGCCCAGAGGGCGAGCCGGCCGAGCCGCAGCCTGTCGAGGCCGCCCCGCCCGAGCCGCCGAAGACGGGGTTCCTCACCCGGCTTCGCCAGGGGCTCTCCCGCTCGACGGCGCGGATCACCGAAGGCATCGGCGCGCTCTTCACCAGGCGCAAGCTCGACGACGCCGCGCTCGAGGACCTGCAGGACCTCCTGATCCAGGCCGATCTCGGCGTCGCGGCCTCGACGCGCATCATCGAAGGCTTCCGCCGCACCCGCTTCGGCCGCGAGGTGACGGACCAGGAGGTGCGTGAGGCGCTGGCCGACGAGATCGCCGCGATCCTCGCCCCCGTGGCGCAGCCCCTGGTTCCCGATGCGTCTCTCGCACCGCATGTCGTGCTCGTGGTCGGCGTCAACGGCACGGGGAAGACGACGACGATCGCCAAGCTCGCCGCGCTCTGGAAGGAGCAGGGGCTGAAGCCGATGCTGGTCGCCGGCGACACGTTCCGTGCCGCGGCCGTCGAGCAGCTCCGCGTCTGGGGCGAGCGGACGGGCTGCCCGGTCGTCTCCGGCGCGGACGGGGCGGATGCGGCGGGCCTCGCCTTCGATGCGCTCAAGGCGGCGCGCGAGCAGGGGTCGGACGTGCTGCTCGTCGACACGGCGGGTCGGCTGCACAACAAGGCCGACCTGATGGCCGAGCTCGCCAAGGTCGTGCGCGTCATCCGAAAGCTCGAGCCGGCCGCGCCGCATTCAGTGCTTCTCGTGCTCGACGCGACGACGGGGCAGAACGCCGTGCAGCAGGTGCGGGTGTTCGGCGACATGGTCTCCGTCACTGGCCTTGTGGTCACGAAGCTCGATGGCAGCGCCAAGGGCGGCGTCGTGGTTGCGCTCGCGCAGGAATTCGGGCTGCCGGTGCATGCTGTCGGCGTCGGCGAGCAGGCTGGGGACCTTCGCCCGTTCGAGGCGCGCGCCTTCGCCCGCTCGCTCGTCGGGCTTGAGGAAGCGCAAGGCGGCTGAACCGGGGCTGGACCATTCTCGCCTCGCCGCGTCCAATACGGGCGGACACGCAACGAGGAGGAGAGGCACGATGGCCACCGTCGAATGGGCGCGCATGACCGCCCCCGAGCTCAAGGAACTGGCCGAGCGGGACGCGCTCGTGGTGCTTCCCGTGGCGAGCCTCGAGCAGCACGGCCCGCATCTTCCCACCATGGTGGACACTCGGCTCGCGACCGAGGTGTGCATCCGGGCCGCAACGATCCTCTCCCGAAGCGAACCGGTCGTCGTCCTGCCCTGCCAGTGGATGGGGCTGTCGGAGCACCATTTCCCCTTCGGCGGAACGATCAGCCTCGATTTCCCGACCTTCCACGCGGTGCTGCGCTCGATCTGCCGCAGCCTGAAGGCGGATGGGTTCCAACGCCTGTTCGTAGTGAACGGCCACGGCGGCAACACCGAGCCGCTTGCCGTGTCGGTGCGCGAGCTTGCGCATGAGTTCGGCATGGCAGTGGTCGGCGGGACGTACTGGCTGATCGGTGCCGACGCGATCGCGCCGGTGCTGACGACGCAGAAGAACGTCCAGCATGCCTGCGAGGCAGAGACGAGCATGATGCTGGCGGCCGAGCCGACGCTCGTTCACCGCGGCCAGCTCGATGCCGCCGCGCGGGGCGCGATGACGCCGAACGAGGTGGCAGGCCAGGCGAGCACCGATGGCCCGGGCATCCAGCGCTTCCGGAGCTTCGCCGAGCGCGCACCCGGCACGGGGGTCAAGGGCGATCCACGGGCGGCCAGCGCGGAGAAGGGCGAGAAGCTCCTCCAGGGCATCGCGGAGAAGCTCGCGGCGGCGATGGCGAACAAGGCCCTGTGGTCGAAGCCGGACGGGGTCTGGGAGGCAGGGCGCGCCTTCGGCTCGACCGGCTGAGCGGCGGGGGGCGTGGCCCGGGCGTTCAGAAGGGGAGCTTGAGCTTCGCGCCGAAGATCTGGTGCTTCGGCTCCTCGATCGCCTCGCCGGGGGCGCGCCAGGCGCGACCCTGGGTCGGGGCCGTGGTGCCGGGCAGAACAGGGGTGATGTCGACATCCGGAAGCAGGGTGGCCGACCGGGTAGACGCAGGCTGTTCGACGGGGCGGGGAATGGGGTCCGGCGCGCGGGTGCGGAGCGTCGGGCCGATTGTCAGTTCCCATGTGGAGGGGGCCGGGAAACGGGCCCTGACGGCATCATTCGCCAGCGCGGGCGCCGCATAGGAAACTGCTGCGACCACCACGAGGGCGGTGAGGGGGCGCGAAGCCAGAACGGCATGGCAGCGTCGTGCGGCGCGCATATGGAATGATTGCGCCGTCGTTGGCGCAAGCTCAAGCGGAAAAGTCGGGGGTCAGACCGTCAGGTTCAGAAGGCTGCCGCGGGGGAGGGGGCCAGAGGGCGGCACCTGCGGCAGGGCCTGCATGGCCGGCTTCTGCGGCGCGGCTACGTTGGCCGCAGCCATGGTGACGCCTGCGGGCGGCGTGGCGGGGCGGCTTTCGCGCGCCGCCTGGGCAGCCGCCGCACCTTGCGAGAAGGCGGCGAGGGAGGAGAGCGAGATCATGCGTAGAGTTCTGGCACGCATTCATTAAGAATGCGTAAACGCTGCCGGAAATACAATCCACGCCTATGTAGGTAGGGAAGCCGCCCGCTACAGGACGGCCCCGGGTTTATGCTTCCAGCGCCGCGACGCCCGGCAGCGTCTTGCCTTCCAGCCATTCGAGGAAGGCGCCGCCAGCCGTCGAGACATAGGTGAAATCGTCGGCCACCCCGGCATGGCGCAGCGCGGCCACCGTGTCGCCGCCGCCCGCGACCGACAGGAGCTTCCCGGCGGTGGTCAACGCGGCCGCGCCCTTGGCCGCACGCACCGTGGCGGCGTCGAAGGGCGGCGTCTCGAACGCGCCGAGCGGCCCGTTCCAGACGAGCGTACGGCAGGCGGCAAGCCGCGTCAGGAGGTCGGCCACCGTGTTCGGCCCGACATCGAGCATCATCGCATCCGTGGGGATGGCGGTGACGGGAACGACCTCGCTCGGCGCATCGGCCTTGAACTCACGCGCCACCACCGCGTCGGTCGGAAGGAGGATCGTGCAGCCGGCCGCCTTCGCCTTCGCCTCGATGTCGCGGGCGGTGTCGTGCAGGTCGGCTTCCTGGAGGCTCTTGCCCACGGAGATGCCGCGTGCGGCTAGGAAGGTGTTGGCCATCGCGCCGCCGATCGCCAGCAGCTCGACGCGGCCGACGAGATTGCCGAGCAGGTCGAGCTTGGTCGACACCTTCGCCCCGCCGACGATCGCCGCGACCGGGCGCGCAGGCTTGCCGAGCGCCTTCTCGAGTGCCTCGAGCTCCGCCTGCATCAGCCGCCCGGCATAGGCCGGAAGCAGCCGGGCCAGCGCCTCGGTCGAGGCATGGGCGCGGTGCGCGGCCGAGAAGGCATCGTTGACGAAGACATCGCCCAGCGCCGCCATGCCCCTGGCGAGCTCCGCGTCGTTCTTCTCCTCGCCCGCATGAAAGCGCGTGTTCTCGAGAACGAGCACGTCGCCCGGCGCCATGGCCGACACCGCCTTCTCCGCCGCCTCGCCGACGCAGTCCTCCGCGAAGCCGACCTTCCGGCCGAGCACGGAGCCGAGCGCCTCGGCCACGGGGGCAAGCGACATGGACGGCACACGCTTGCCCTTCGGACGGTCGAAATGGCTGAGCACGATCACCTTCGCGCCCGCCTTGGCGAGCTCGGAGATCGTTGGCGTCAGCCGCTCGAGGCGGGTGAGGTCGCCCACCTCGCCGTCCTGCATCGGCACGTTCAGGTCGGCGCGGAGAAGCACGCGCTTCCCCGACGCCTCGAGCTGATCGAGCGTGCGGAACGCCATGGCTCAGAGAGACCCGAACAGGGCGGCGGTGTCGCTCATCCGGTTCGAGAAGCCCCACTCGTTGTCGTACCAGCCCATCACGCGCACGAGGGTTCCCTCGATCACCGCCGTCTGGCCCATGTCGAAGGTGCAGGAGGCGGGGTTGTGGTTGAAGTCGATCGAGACGAGCGGGGCGGTGTTGAGCGCGAGGATGCCCTTCAGCGGGCCCTCGGCCGCCGCCTTCATCGCCGCGTTCACTTCCTCCTTCGTCACGCTCTTCTTCAGGTTGGCATCGAGCGAGACGAGAGAGACGTTCGGCGTCGGCACGCGGATCGCCGTGCCGTCGAGCTTGCCCTTGAGTTCGGGCAGGACGAGGCCGACGGCGCGGGCGGCGCCCGTCGAGGTCGGGATCATGCTCACCGCCGCTGCGCGGGCGCGGTGCAGGTCCTTGTGCAGCGTGTCGACCGTGTTCTGGTCGCCCGTGTAGGCGTGGATCGTAACCATGTAGCCGCGCTCGACCCCGAAGGCGTCGTGCAGCACCTTCACCATCGGCGCGAGGCAGTTGGTGGTGCAGGAGGCGTTGGAGACGACCGTCATCTCCTTCGTCAGGACCTGGTGGTTGACGCCGTAGACGATCGTGGCATCCGCGCCGTCGCCAGGCGCGGAGATCAGCACCTTGCGCGCGCCGGCGGTGATGAGCGCAGAGGCCTTCTCCTTCGAGGTGAAGATGCCGGTGCACTCCATCGCGACATCGACGCCCTGGAGCGGCAGCTTCGCCGGGTCGCGCTCGGCGACGACCTTGATCGGGCCCCAGGTGCGGTTGCCCATCTTGATCGTCATCGTGTCGGCGGTTGTGCTGACCTCGCCGGGGAAGCGGCCATGCACGCTGTCGTAGCGGAAGAGATGCGCGTTCGCCTCGACCGAGCCGAGATCGTTGATGACCACCGGCTCGATGTCGGTGCGGCCGCTCTCGACGATGGCGCGCAGCACCAGCCTGCCGATCCGGCCGAAGCCGTTGATCGCAACCTTCACAGCCATGTCGACCTCCTCCTGCGTTTGGTCAGCCGAGACGCCGCTGGACAGCCTGGGCGACGGCTTCGGCGGTAATCCCGAAATGCTTGTACAGTTTCTCGTAGGGCCCCGAGGCGCCGAAGCCGCTCATGCCGATGAACAGGCCCGAGAGGCCGAGAACGCGGTCCCACCCGAAGCCGATGGCGGCCTCGATGCCGACGCGCAGCCCGCCGCCGAGCGTGATGGCCTGCGTCGCCTCGTCCTGCTGAAAGAACAGCTCGAAGCACGGCATCGACACGACGGCGGTGGCGATGCCCTCTGCCTCGAGAAGCTCGCGCGCGGCGACGGCAAGGGACACTTCCGAGCCCGACGCGATCAGCGTCGCCTTGCGCGGACCGGACGCCTCGACGAGCACGTAGCCGCCGCGGGCGGTCATGTTCTCCGGCGTGTGCGTGGTGCGCAGCGTCGGCAGGGCCTGGCGGGTGAGCGCGAGCGCCGAGGGCCCGTCCTGCCGCGCGAGCGCAAGCGCCCAGGCCTCCGCCGTCTCCACTGCGTCGGCGGGGCGGAACACGTGCAGGTTCGGGATCGCGCGCAGTGCAGCGAGGTGCTCGACCGGCTGGTGCGTCGGCCCATCCTCGCCGAGCCCGATGCTGTCATGCGTGAACACGTAGACCGCGCGCTGGCGCATCAGCGCGGCGAGGCGGATGGCGGGGCGCATGTAGTCGGAGAACACGAGGAACGTGCCGCCGAACGGCACGAGCCCGCCATGCAGTGCCATGCCGTTCATCGCCGCACCCATCGCATGCTCGCGCACGCCGAAATGGATGTGCCGCCCGCCCCAGTTGTCGGGCGAGAGCGTGCCCATCGCCTTGACGTGCGTAAGGTTCGAGCCGGTGAGGTCGGCCGAGCCGCCGACGAGCTCGGGGATGGCGGGGACGAGCGCCTCGAGCGCCTTCTGGCTCGCCTGGCGCGTGGCGATCTTCGGCTTCTCGGTGCTCAACGTCTGCTTCCAGGCATCGAGCCCGTTGCGCCAGTCATCCGGCAGCCGGCCCTGGGTGACGCGTTCGAACTCGGCGCGCTGCGGGCTCTTCTGGATGCGGCGGAGCCAGGCCATGCGGTCGCGCGCGCCGCGGCGGCCGGCCTCGCCCCAGGCCTGCGCGATCTCGGAGGGAACGGTGAAGGCCGGCGCGTCCCACCCCAGCGCGGCCTTGGCCGCGGCGGCTTCCTCGGGGCCGAGCGGCGCGCCGTGCGAGCCGGCGGTTCCTGCCTTCTTCGGCGCACCGAAGCCGATGATGGTGCGGCAGGCGATCAGCGTCGGCTTGCCGGACCGCATCGCGTAGCCGAGAGCGCCGGCGATCTCGGCATGGTCATGCCCGTCGATCCGCTTGGTGGCCCAGCCATAGGCGGCGAAGCGTTTCAGCACGTCGTCGGAGCAGGAGAGGTCGGTCGAGCCATCGATGGAGATGGCGTTGTCGTCGAACAGGACGGTGAGCTTGGAGAGCTTCAGGTGGCCGGCGAGCGAGGCGGCCTCGTGGCTGATGCCCTCCATCAGGTCGCCGTCGGAGGCGATCACCCAGGTGCGATGATCGACCAGCGAGCGGCCGAAGCGGGCGGCGAGCATGCGCTCGGCCATTGCCATGCCGACGGCGGTGGCAAGCCCCTGGCCGAGAGGGCCGGTGGTCGTCTCGATGCCCGGGTGCTCGCCGTGCTCGGGGTGGCCCGCCGTGCGGCTGCCGAGCTGGCGGAAATTGCGCAGCTCCTCCATCTCCATCCCGGCATGGCCGGTGAGGTGCAGGAGTCCATAGAGCAGCATCGAGCCGTGGCCGGCGGAGAGAACGAAACGATCCCGGTCGGGCCAGCGCGGGTCGGCGGCGTCGAACTTCAGCACGCGCGTCCAGAGCGCGGTCGCGACATCGGCCATGCCCATCGGCATGCCGGGATGGCCCGACTTCGCCGCCTCGACCGCATCGATCGCGAGCGCGCGGAGCGCATCGGCCATCCGCCGCTCGGGACCGGCGGTGCGTTCGAGGATCTCCGCCATCGCTTCGGCGGCAAGTGCCGGGGCGCTCGTGTCGATCGTGGCCAAGGAAGGTCCCCCTCGCTCTCCCGGTCTCTCCACCGGGCGGGGTGGCTATAGAAAGGGGGGAGGGCGGCGGCAACCCCCCTCGCCGCCGCCCTGACCTGTCCTTTGGACCCGGCCTCTAGCGCATGAGCCCTTTCGCGGCGATCCACTCCTGGATGAGGCCTGCGATCTGGTCGCTGTTGTCGTCCATCATCAGCATGTGCGAATTGCCGGTGATGCCGCGCGCGGGAAGCGAAAGCTCCTCCGCCACGCCGGCCTTCTCGCGGATCGCGCCCGCCCAACGGTCGATCGACGGCTTGATCCGCTGCCACAGCGCGTTGCGGTCCATGAAGTCGCCCCACACGATGAGGTGTGGGATGTCCTTCACCTTCGCTGCGTCGTCATTGGCCGGGTTCGGCGCGCCGGACGGCTCGACGGCGACGATCGCCTTGACCTTGTCGGGGGCGTTCAGCGCTGCGCGGAAGGCGAAGTTGCCACCCTGGCTGTGCACGACGATCACGCAGGGGCAGACGCGCTGCACATAGGCATCGTAGGCGGCCTGGATCATCGGGTCGGTCGTCACCCAGCGGGGGACGGACTGCTTGGTGAACTGGTCCCACGCAGCGACGGGGAAGCGCGTGCCGTCATAGGCCCGCCTTCCCCCTGCGTCGCGCGCCCAGCCATCGGCGGGGCCGACCCGGAACAGGTGCCAGCCCTCGCCCATGGTGCGGAAGATCGGCTCGCCCTTCAGGATCTCGGGAAAGCGCGCCCAGCCTGCCCGCCCGCGCTCGACCGCGTCCGACACGAACACGTCATGCCCGGCGCGGAGGAACGCCATCTGCCAGCCTGGCCGGCCATCCGGCGTCGTCTCCCAGGTCACGCCCGTGAGCCCGCCGCCATGCATGAGCAGCAGCGGATAGCGGGCGCGCGGGTTCGCGAGGCGCACGTACTGCACGTACATCTGGCCTGCCTGGAAATCGCCGTTCGGATCGTAGCGGAAGGGCGGTGAGCCGGGGCTGAAGGTGATGTCGCGCGGCTCGAGGCCGGAGACGGTCGCGACATCGCCGCCGACATGGAAGCTGCCGATCTCGCGCACGGCGATGTCCTGCGCGACCGCGGGGAGGGCCGCAAGTGTCACCGCCGCGGCGAGCAGCACTCTCTTCATCGTTTCCTCGGGCTTGTTGTCGTTGGGGATGGCGGGGCGATCGGAGGTCCTCTCAAAGAGCCTTCAGCACCTCGATCACGACGCTCTCGACATGCGGCTTCACCGCTTCGCGATAGGGGCCCATGTGCGGCGCGACGCTGTGCGCGCGAAGCGCCGCTGCATCGCGCCAGCGCTCGACGATCACCACCGTGTCCGGACCGGCAAGCACCTGCGCGCCGAGCACGCCGGGCTCGTCCACCGTCGCGTCGTAGGCGAGGCAGCCATCCTCGGCGAGCACGTCCTTCTGCACCCTGCGGAACGCCTCGAGCCAGGCGGCGCGCGCCCCGGGCTTGAGCGAGATGCGGGCAAGCACATGGATCTGCGATGCGTCAGTCATGCGAGGCTCCGGTTGGCGCGGGCCAGAACGGCGTCGCAAAGCACCTGCGCGCCGGCGGCGGCGTGTTCGGGAAGGATGCTCTCCTCCTCATTGTGCGAGAGCCCGTCCTTGCAGGGCACGAAGATCATCGCCGTCGGCACCGTGCGCGCGACATAGACGGCATCGTGGCCCGCGCCGGAGACGATCTCGCGCGCGCTCATCCCATGCCGCTCGGCCGCCTCGGCCACGAGCCTGACGCAGGCGGCGTCGAAGGGCTGCGCCTTGATGCGGAACAGTTCGATCAGGTCGAGCGCGAGCCGGTTCTCCTCCGCGATTGCCTCCGCGGCGCGGGGGAACTCCTCCGCGAGCGAGAGAAGGGTCGCGTCGTCCGGGTGACGGAACTCGACGGAGAAGCGCACCTCGCCGGGCACGACGTTGCGGCTGTTCGGGATGACCTGGAGCTGGCCCACCGTGCCGCGGCCCGCCTCGCCGTGGCGGCGCATCATGCGGTCGACGAGGTCGATGATCCGCGCCGCGCCGACCAGTGCGTCCCGACGCGCGGAGGGGGGCGTCGTTCCGGCATGGCTGTCGCGGCCCGTCAGCACCGCGTCGTACCAGACCTGAGCCTGCGCGCCGGTGACGATGCCGATCGTGCGGTCCTCCGCCTCGAGGATCGGCCCCTGCTCGATATGCAGCTCGAAATAGGCATCGGCCGGGAAGGGCTCGGCCTTCTGCTCGCCGCGATAGCCGATCGCGTCGAGCGCGGTCTCGACCGTCACGCCCTCCGTGTCGGCGAGCGCATAGGCCTTGGGCAGGGAATAGACGCCGGCCCACACGCCCGAGCCCATCAGCGAATGGCCGAAGCGCGAGCCTTCCTCGTCCGTCCAGTTGCAGAGCACGAGGGGCGCGTCGGTCTCGATGCCGGCCTCGTTCAGGGTGCGGACGAGCTCGAGCCCGGCGATGACGCCGAGCGCGCCGTCGAACTTGCCGCCCGAGGGCTGGCTGTCGAGATGCGAGCCAAACAGGACGGGCTTGCGCTTCGGGTCGCGCCCCTCGCGGCGGGCGAACATGTTGCCGATGGCATCGACCGTGACGGTGAGGCCCTCCTTCTCGCAGAGCGCGCGGAAATGGTCCCGCCCGCGCTTGTCGACATCAGTGAGCGTCAGCCGCCGCACGCCGCCCTTCGGCGTCGCGCCGATCGAGGCCATGTCCATCAGCGCGTCCCACAGCCTCCGCGGGTCGATCCTGGCGTTGTCGGTGCGTGTCGCGGTGCCGCCATCCATGGAACCCTCGCCCTCCCTCTCTCTGCCTGCGCGGGGCATTCTGCGCCTGCAGGGCGGCACCGCAAGGGCTCGACACGGCGCACCGCCGGCCTACCTTCCGGCGATGCCCGATCATCCCGCCCTGCACGACGCGATCCCCCGCTCCATTCCGCGCGCCGCACTCGTGACCGGCGGCGCGAAGCGGCTCGGACGGGCGATCGCGCTCGCGCTCGCCGAAGCCGGGTTCGACGTCGCGATCCATTACGCGACGAGCGGGGCGGAGGCCGAGGCGACGGCGGACGAGGTCCGCGTGCGCGGCCGCCGCGCCGTGGCGCTTCGCGCCGACCTCGGCAACGAGGCGGAGGTTGCGCGCCTCGTCCCCGAGGCCGAAGCAGCGCTCGGCCCGCTTGGGGTGCTCGTCAACAATGCCTCGACCTTCGAGCGCGACGAGGCGCTCGATGCCACGCGCGAGAGCTGGGACAGGCATGTCGAGCCGAACCTGCGGGCACCCTTCGTGTTTACGCAGGCGCTGGCCCGCGCCCTGCCGGAGGGCGCGGAGGGGGTGGTGCTGAACATGCTCGACCAGCGCGTCTGGTCGCTTACCCCGCATTTCGTCAGCTACACGGTGAGCAAGGCGGGCCTCTGGGCCCTGACGCAGTCTCTCGCGCTTGCGCTCGCGCCCCGCATCCGCGTCGTCGCCATCGGGCCGGGGCCGGCGCTGCCAAGCCCGCGGCAGAGTGCCGAGCAGTTCGCGCGGCAATGCGCCTCCGTGCCGCTCGGCCGCGGCACGGGCGAGGCGGAAGTTGCTCGCGCCGCGCTTGCACTGCTCGCGCTTCCCTCCGTCACGGGGCAGATGATCGCGCTTGACGGCGGGCAGCATCTGCAATGGTCTCCCGCCGGCGCCGCTGCGGCGCCCGAGGAGTAGCCCGCCATGGACCCCATCGCCGACAGGCGCATCGCGCAGGCCGCGCTCGCGCTGCGCCACGTCTTCGTGCGCGACCTCGTGCTCGAGGCCTCGGTCGGCGTCCATCCGCACGAGAAGGAGGCCGCGCAGCGCATCCGCCTCAACATCGACCTCGGCGTGGAGGATGACGGCGCCCGCGCGCTCTCCCGCCAGGCCGTGGGGCGGGACGACCTCTCCCGCGTCGTCGACTACGAGGCGATCGCGACGGCGGCGCGGGCGATCGTGTCATCGGGCCACGTGATGCTGGTGGAGACTCTCGCCGAGCGGATCGCCGAAGCATGCCTGCTTGACAGGCGCGTCAGGCTTGCTCGCGTGCGGGTTGAGAAGCTCGATGCAATCGTTGGGGCCGGATCGGTCGGAATAGAGATCGAGCGCCGCAGCCAGGCTCCGTGAGCACGGAAGTTGTCCACCGAGCCCGTGTGGAGCCTCGGTGGCGCTCGCGTCACGGGAGTTTAACGTGCGGTTTGCGCTGCTTTACGGGCCGAATCTGCGGACGCCAATATTTTCAATGGGTTGATGCTCGGTGCCCAAGAATCGGGCATTCCGATAAACTAGAGGGAAGAGGCCGGACTCGCGCTCTCGCGAGAAGCTTCCTCACAGAGTTGTCCACAGGACCGGTGGATGGCCGTATGACTGCACTCGACGCGCAAAACACGTTAGCGGAACGCGCATGACGCGAAGCAATGACGAGGATGCGCTTGACGGTAGCGCCCCCGCAACGGACGCGGCAGGCCAGGGAGCTGGCGTGATCGAGGCCGCGCTGCGGAACCTCCCCGACAGCCCCGGCGTCTACCGGATGCTCGATCCCGCCGGCAAGGCGCTCTATGTCGGCAAGGCGAGAAGCCTCAGGAAGCGCGTCGCCGCCTATACGCGCCCCGCACGGCTTCCCGAGCGGCTTCGGCGCATGGTCAACGCCACCGCCTCGCTCGAGATCATCACCACGCATACCGAGGCAGAGGCGCTGCTTCTCGAGAGCAATCTCATCAAGCGTCTCGAGCCGCGCTTCAACATCGTGCTGCGCGACGACAAGTCCTACCCCTGGCTTGTCCTGACGGGCGGGCATGCCTTCCCGCGCATCGCCAAGCATCGCGGCGCGCACAAGCCGGACGCGCAGTATTTCGGCCCCTACGCCTCGGCCTGGGCGGTGAACCAAGCGATGACGGCGCTGCAGCGCGCTTTCCTGCTCCGCTCCTGCACCGATGCGATGTTCGCGAGCCGCTCGCGCCCCTGCCTGCTCTACCAGATCAAGCGCTGCGCCGCGCCGTGCGTTGGACGCGTGTCCGAGCCCGAGTATGCCGGCCTGGTCACGCAGGCGAAGCGCTTCCTGTCGGGCCATTCGGCGGCGGTGCAGAAGGAGCTCGCCGCCGAGATGGAGGCCGCGGCGGCGGATCTTGCCTTCGAGCATGCCGCGCGGCTGCGCGACCGCATCCGCGGGCTGACGCATGTGCAGGGCACGGACGCGGTCAACGCCACCGAGGTCGGCGATGCCGACATCATCGCCATCCACCAGAGCGGGGGGGTGAGCGCGATCCAGGTGTTCTTCATCCGCGCAGGCCGCAACAACGGCAACCGCGCCTTCTTCCCCACGCATGTCTCGGGCGAAACCGCCGGCGCGGTGCTCGGCGCCTTCATCGGCCAGTTCTACGACGACAAGCCGCCGCCGAGGCAGCTCCTGCTCAGCCACGACATTCCCGGCGAAAGGCTGGTGGCCGATGCGCTGACCCTGAAGGCTGGCGCGTCGGTCTCGATCGCCGTGCCGAAGCGCGGGCCGAAGCGCGGGATGGTCGCGCTCGCCGAGACCAATGCGCGCGAGGCGCTCGAGCGCCGCCGCGCCGAGCGGGCGGGCCAGGCAGCGCTTCTCGATGGGGTGGCGACGGTGTTCGGCCTTCCTGGCGTGCCGCAGCGCATCGAGGTGTACGACAACAGCCACACCCGCGGACGGGAGCCCTATGGCGTGATGATCGTCGCCGGCCCGTCGGGCTTCCTCAAGGCCGCCTACCGCAAGTTCATCATCAAGGGCGAGGTCACGCCGGGCGACGACATCGCGATGATGCGCGAGGTGCTCTCCCGCCGCTTCGGCAGGCTTCTGAAGGAGAGCGAGGAGGAGGACGCCGGACGCGACGGGCAGAGGAGCGAATCCTGGCCGGACCTCGTGCTGATCGACGGCGGGGCGACGCAGCTCGCCGCCGCGACGGAGACCCTTGCCGAACTCGGCGTCGAGGACGTGCCGGTCGCGGCGATCGCCAAGGGGCCCGACCGGAACGCCGGGCGGGAGCGGTTCTTCCTGCCCGGCCGCGAGCCGTTCGACCTGCCGGCGCGCGACCCCGTTCTCTACTATCTCCAGCGCCTGCGCGACGAGGCGCACCGCTTCGCCATCGCCGCCCATCGCGCGGCACGGCAGAAGACGCTCTCCCGCTCCGGCCTCGATGGGGTGGAGGGCATCGGGCCCGCGCGCAAGCGCGCGCTGCTCAACCATTTCGGCTCGGCGCGCGGCGTCGCGCAGGCGGGGCTTGCCGCGCTCGAGGCCTGCCCTGGCATCGAGCGCGCCTTGGCGGCGCGGATCTATGAGCATTTCCATCCCGGCTCCGGCCCCGTTAGACTGACGAGGACGACGGAGGCCTGACGCGCGACCGTCTCGCGGCCGTGCCACGGGGGCGCGGCGAGGTTACGGGGTGCCGTGGCGACCGACCTTCCCAACCTGCTGACGCTGTCGCGGATCGCGGCGATCCCGGTGCTCGTCGCGCTGATGTTCATCCACGAGCCGCGCGCCGACCTCGCCGCTTGCATCCTGTTCACCGCCGCGGCGGTGACCGACTGGCTCGACGGCAAGCTCGCGCGCGCCCGCGGCACGACGTCGGATCTTGGCCGCATGCTCGACCCGATCGCCGACAAGCTTCTCGTCGGCGCGACGCTGATGCTGCTCGCTGGCCTCGGCCGCCTCTCCGCCATCGGCGTGCTTGCCGCGATCGTGATCATGCTGCGCGAGATCATGGTCTCGGGCCTGCGCGAGTATCTCGCCACGCTCGCCGTCGGGCTGCCTGTGACGGCGCTCGCGAAGTGGAAGACGGGCGTGCAGATGGTCGCCCTCGGCATGCTCGTCGCGGGCGATGATTCGGCCGCGCTGCTCGGGATCGGCTTCCTGCCCGTGTCGCTGCTCGGCGAGGCGCTGCTGATCCTCGCCGCGGCTCTCACCCTCGTGACGGGGTGGGATTACCTCGCCGCAGGGCTGCGCCACGTGCGGCGCTCACCTGCGGAGTAGCGGCGGCGCCGGGCGCCTTGCAGCGGCGTGGGGGGAGGGCTTACGTAAGGTGCGATCAGAACGGGAGATGGCCCTGATGCCGCGCGTGAAACGCCACCCACTCGTGATGCCGCCTGCCGTGCCGGCGCTCCTGCTCGCGGGGCTTCTCGCCGGCTGCGGCTCGGGCTTCTCCGGCTCGGGGAACGGCTTCGGCGGCTTCGGCGGCAGCCGCGTCGTGGTGCCGGAGGCAGAGGCGAACGGCTACACGATGCGGCGGCTGACCGGGCGCGCGGACGAGGTGACGACGCTGCAGCCCGACACCTCCGTCCGCTGGCCCGATGCGGCGGATGAGGAGCGTCCCTCGATCTTCGAGACCGACGAGGAGCGTCGTGCCCGCGAGCAGCGCCAGCGGCAGACTCGGCGCGGCTCCTCGAGCGAGAGCCCCGACCTGCCGCGCGAGCCGAACGAGCCGCTCCCGCCGCGCCAGCCGGAGCCGCCGCGGGCGCTCGCCCCCCCGCCCGAGAACGAGTTGCGCGGCCAGGCCATTCCCGGCGCGCCGCCTGGCACGGTCTCGACCGGCCAGACGGGGCGGACAGGCACGTTCGGCGGCCCGGGCGGCACCGGCACGACCATCCGCGACGGCGGCACCACGACGCTGATGGGCGCGGACGGGACGATCCGTACGGTGCCGACGCCGCGCTGAGCGGCGTGCGAGGCCGAGATGCAGGTCCTCTACTTCGCCTGGCTCCGACAGAAGGTCGGACTCTCCGAGGAGGCGGTGTCACCGCCCGAGGAGGTGCGAACGGTCGCCGCGCTCACAGACTGGCTCGCCGCGCGAAGCCCCGGCCACGCGGCTGCCTTCGCCGAGCGCGCTTCGATACGCTGCGCCGTGAACCAGGATTTCGCGACCCCAGAGACGCCCGTCGGCCCCGGCGACGAGGTCGCGTTCTTCCCGCCTGTCACGGGGGGCTGAAGGGTCAGGACCCGGTGTTCGGGCTCGGTGGCGGCGTCGGCGGGGGGCTCCGCCGGGTATCGCCGAAAGCGCCGATGACGGTGTTGGTGAAGCCAGGCGCGCTGCCGACCTGCCGGCCGCGCACGGTGGTTCCCGCACCCGGCCCGAACGTCACCCGCACGCCGACGACGCCGATCAGGAAGCCGTTGCCGCCGGCGCCACCGTCGAAGGTGATGGAGGTTCCGGGCGGCATGAAGCCCGGCATCCACTCGACATTGCCGAAGCCGAGGCCTTCGCCCGCCTGCGTCGCGCCGCCGATGTTGAGGCCGAGCTGGTCGGACGGGTACCAGCCGCCAGAGGCGAGGCCGAAGAAGCCGCCATCGACCTCGTTCGTCGCCGTCCGGTCGCCGGGCACGTAGCCAGCCTGGCCGCGCACCGTGAAGCCGAGAACGATGAGCTCGCCGAACGCGACGTAGCGGCGCTGCGTCAGGCTGTCGCTGCGGGCGTTCTCGGCGAACACGCCGATCAGCCCGAGGCCTGGCAGCTCCCACCACGCCTGCACCTTCCCGCCGTAGCCGTCATTGCCGAGCAGGGAGTTGCCCTGGCCCTCCGCCTTGATGGTGATGCCGTTGTCGAAGCTGTAGCTCAGCGTGCCGTCGAGCAGCCCCGCGCCATTGCCGCTCGCGCTGTCGCTGTCGGCCAGGCCGCCGCGCGGCCAGAGCTCGCCCGCCCAGCCCTTGCCCGTTCCCTGCGCCATCGCGGGGGCAGCAGCGAGCGAGGCAGCACAGGCGAAGGACGCGATCAGGCGGTTCCGCACCGGTGTCCCCGTTTCCATCCCGTTGCGGCTTAGAATCGCGCACAAGGCCTTCAGGAACAAGCGTTCATCGCAGCCCCACGCGCAGCAGTCACGCATCCGTGCAGGGCAGGGACCGCGGCCCCGCGCCGCCCCGGAGGTTGACGCCTGGCAGCACTGGCCGGTATACGCGCCGCTCTGTTCGAGAACCCCGGGCCCGGCGCGCGTTTCGCGCGCCGCTTCGGCTTGGGAGGGAAGGAGTTTGTGTCTTGGCCACCAAGCGCACGTATCAGCCGAGCAAGTTGGTTCGCAAGCGCCGCCACGGGTTCCGTTCGCGGATGGCGACGGTCGGCGGCCGCAAGGTGATCGCTTCGCGCCGGGCCCAGGGGCGCAAGCGCCTTTCGGCCTGAGCGCCGGCGTCCCCGGCCGGATACAGGGAACGGCGACGGAGCGCATGGCCGCCGGGAGGCCGCCCGGCGAGACCCGGCTGCGGCGCCGGTCAGAGTTCCTCGTCGTCGCAGCGAAGGGGCGCAAATCCGCGATGCCTGGTGTTGTGGTCCAAGCCCTTGCCGTGCCGGACCAGGCGGGCGTTCGCCTTGGCTTCACCTGCTCGCGCAAGGTCGGCAACGCGGTGGCGCGCAACCGCGCGAGGCGCCGGCTGCGCGAGGCCGCCCGCGCCGTCCTTCCGCCCAGCCTCGCCGGCTGGGACCTCGTCCTGATCGGCCGCCCGGCGACGGTCGAGCGGACCTTCGCAGACCTCGTGTCCGACCTCTCCGCCGCGGTGAAGCGGCTCGGCGTCACATGAGCACCACGCCGCTCTCGCCGATGGCCTGGCTGCTGCGTGGCGGGGTCACGGCCTATCAGTGGACGATCCGGCCCGTGATCGGCGCGAATTGCCGGTTCGAGCCGTCCTGCAGCTGCTACGCCAAGGACGCCCTCTCCACCCATGGCGCGGCGCGCGGGTCCTGGCTCGCTGCGCGGCGCATCCTTCGCTGCAATCCCTGGAACGAGGGCGGGTACGACCCCGTGCCGCCCTGTACATGCGCGGAAGGCTCCGGCGCCGCGCGGAAGGCTCGGTGATGGTCGACCAGAAGCGTCTTGTCGTCGCGATCGCGATCTCGATCGGCATCCTGCTGCTCTTCGAACTGTTCTGGAACCAGCCGATCCGCGAGGCGGAGCGCGCCCGCCAGGCCGAGGTCGCCGCGCTCGAGCAGGCCGAGGCGGAGTCTGCCGCGCGGCGCGCCGCCGAGGTCGCCGCCCAGGCGCCCGGCGCTGCGCCGGGC
>NZ_VFAC01000051.1 GCF_007644105.1 Elioraea rosea
CTCAGGCGAAGAGGTCGTCGAGTGCGTAGGTCGTGCCGCCGGCGCGGATGAAGGCGACGCCGAGGAGCGTGTCGGTGCCCTCGTCGCCGTCGCCGAGGTCGATATCCTCGACCTGGACGCCGCCGCCCTCGAGGGCGGTGATGAGATATCCCTCGATCGCCCCGTCATAGACGGCGATGTCGCGGCCCGTGCCCTGGTAGGCGTCGTCGCCCTCGCCGAGGCGGATCTCCACCGTCGTGTTGGCGGAGAAGAAGCTCTCGCCGAAGCTCTCCGCCGCATAGGCGCGCGAGGCATCGCCGACCGTGACCGTGTCGTCCCCGGCCCCGGTGTCGATCGTGAAGAGGTTCGACCACCGCGTCTCGTTGCTGTCTGCACCGATGGTGATCACGTCATCGCCCGCGCCGGTGGCGATCTCGCCGCGCTTGGAGCCGTCGACGGCGAGGTCGATCGCGTCCTCGAGCGCAGTGAGGTCGACATCGACATCCACCCAGCCCTCGAGGGTCAGCGCCGGGCCCGTGAAGGCGATCAGCGACAGCACCTTGATGGCGTTCCACGGCGCGAGATGCGACAGCGTCGCCGTGCCCTCGTTCCAGTCGAGCGAGACGAGGGGCGCGTCGGCGGAGAAGGCGGCACCGTTCGCGAAGGCCGCGCCGAACACCGAGACGTCGCCGTCCTCCTCGGAGACGGTGACAGGACCCGTCACCTCGACAGGATCAGAGCCCTCTTCCAGCACAAGCGACGCAAGCTCGCCCGCCCACAGCATCTCTGGCCGGCCAGGGATCACCGCATCCTGGAACAACCCGAAGGAGAGAAGGGCGTCTGCCACGGAGGAGGGGAAGGCGATGGCCGCGACGGCCGGGTCGTGATCCGAGCTCCTGCCCGGATCGTTGACGCCCCACTGGCTGTTGACGTGCACGGGGTCGAACACCGTGATCTGGCGCAGCGCGGAAGAGACCAGCACGTGGTCGAGAACCTGATGGTTGCCGTCGAACACGTACTCGAAGCGCTCTGCCTCCGCGAACTGGTCCTCGAACACGTTGAACAGGATCTGCTCGCCGGCATCGCGGCCCGTGACGATGTCGAGCGCATCCTCCCAGGGGAACTCGTTCAGATCGCCGAGGACCATGACCGCCGCCTCGGCATCTGCGGCAAGGATGTCGGCGACATACTCGTAGAGGACCTGCGCCTGGGCGACGCGCTGGTCCTCCGAGCCGTTCACGAGAGGCTGGATGGAGCCGAACTGCGGCGAGGAGCCGCCCTTGGAGGACCAGTGGTTGTTGATCAGCGTCACCGGGTCGCCCTGGAAGACGAAGTCTGCCCTGAGCGGGATGCGCGTCTCGAACCAGGCATTGCCATCGGACAGGTCGCTGTCGAGCACCTGCTGGACACTCTCCTCGACCAGGTCGACGCGCGCAGGGTTGTAGAGGTAGCCGACGCGGATGTTGCCTCCGGGCGCGCCCCCGGCCGTGTTGTTCGCGGGAGCAACATCGAAGAACTCGTATTCCGGCCCGCCCGCGGCCACGATGGCCTCGATCAGCGCCTGATAGGTCTCCGAGGCGTCGGTGATGCCGTCGTCGTTCTGCCCGCTGTTGTCCTGGATTTCCTGCAGCGCGATGATGTCGGGCGCGTTCAGCGCCTCTGCGATCTGCTGCCCGAGCAGCCCGAACTTGTCGTCTGACGGATCGAGGTTCTCGACATTGAAGGTGCCGACGAGAAGGGTGCTCTCGCTCCCCGCAAGCTCCGTCGCCTCGCGCGCCAGCCCGCCTGGCGTGATGGTGAAGGCCTCAGTGGGCAGAACCTCGAAATTGCCACGGCTGTCGTAGTCCATGACGCCGACGATCGTGCCGAGCGTGTCGCCGACATTCGTCGAGAAGCCGAAACCGGGAAGGATTCCGCTGTCTGCCTGGACCTGGATGCGCTCGGGATTGTCGTCGCTTTCGGTGAGCGTCAGCCCGCCGCGGCTGTTCAGGCCGGTCGCGTTGGCGCCGCCGTCGCCGACCACCCAGGTCTCGCCGGGGTTGCTTCCGGAATTGAAGGACGGGGCGACGGCGAGCGCCTCGTTGATCTGCACCCGCATCCCCTCGAGGCTCTCGAAGAAGTCGACGCCATCGGTCTCGGGGTCATAGCTCGCGAAGCCGTCGTCGTCTGTGACGTCCGTCGGCGGCAGGCGCCCGCCGCTGCCGATGACGACGGCGTCCGGCAAAGTGTTCCCGCTGCTCGTCACGGTGATGTCGGCGTTGTCAATCTGGGTGATCGTGAGGTGGCCGGGGGCGCCGTTGCGCGCGAACTCGACGACGCGGCCCTCGACGTCGACCGCATCGCCGGTGGCGAGCGACGGGCGCGACCCGGTGAAGACGAAGATGCCATCGGACGTCGCGACGTCGCCGTCTCCTGCCGGGTCCTGCATGTAGAAGCCGTTGCTGTCGACGGCCGTGACGATGCCGGACGTGGTCACCCGCGCGTTGACGAAGGCGGAGACATGGCCCGAACCCTGGACCTGCATGATGGTCGCGGCCTCCGGCTCGCCGCCCGAGCCGCTATCGTCGCCGACCAGGGCGTTCGGCGCGCCCGGCGTATTCAGCGCCTCGCCCTCCTGGGGCGTTCCGGTGAACCCGGCGATGCCGGCGAGGTCGAAGTCGTTGCGTGCCCAGTCGGCCGCGGTGCCGGTGTCCTCGCCATCGGGGACGCGCGATGCGCCGCCCGGCGCGAAGGTCGAGAGCCCATCGTAGTTCGGCCCAAGGACGACATCGGCGTAGGCAAGATCGCCCGCGCCACCGTCATTGACGGCAACGCCATCGGCGATCTCCGCCCACGGCGTGGCATCGAGCGTGCCGTCATTGTCGGCGTCGCGGTCGGTGCCCGTGCTGCCCGTGAAGTCCTTCACGAGGAGAAGCGTGACCGTGCCGTTCTCGATCGTGTTGGCGGCAAGCGAGAGAAGAAGGATGCCCTCGGCATCCGTCGTGCCCGTGACGGCGGTCGCGCTGTCGATCGTCCCGGCAGTTGCGCCGGAATCGCCCTCGATCTGGACCAGGGTGTAGCCGCTCAGATCGGTCCCGGGCAGGGAGAACAGCTCGACATACTCGACATCGGTTCCCGCAGTCGATGCGCTGAACTCGTTGATGACGACGGTGATCGGATCCATCTGGCGCTCCCGGTCGATGATGTAACGTGAACGTAACAAGAAGGATCAGGAAAAGGGGGGCCGCAGCCCCCCTTGCCTTGACCGCTCAGGCGAAGAGGTCGTCGAGTGCGTAGGTCGTGCCGCCGGCGCGGATGAAGGCGACGCCGAGGAGCGTGTCGGTGCCCTCGTCGCCGTCGCCGAGGTCGATATCCTCGACCTGGACGCCGCCGCCCTCGAGGGCGGTGATGAGATATCCCTCGATCGCCCCGTCATAGACGGCGATGTCGCGGCCCGTGCCCTGGTAGGCGTCGTCGCCCTCGCCGAGGCGGATCTCCACCGTCGTGTTGGCGGAGAAGAAGCTCTCGCCGAAGCTCTCCGCCGCATAGGCGCGCGAGGCATCGCCGACCGTGACCGTGTCGTCCCCGGCCCCGGTGTCGATCGTGAAGAGGTTCGACCACCGCGTCTCGTTGCTGTCTGCACCGATGGTGATCACGTCATCGCCCGCGCCGGTGGCGATCTCGCCGCGCTTGGAGCCGTCGACGGCGAGGTCGATCGCGTCCTCGAGCGCAGTGAGGTCGACATCGACATCCACCCAGCCCTCGAGGGTCAGCGCCGGGCCCGTGAAGGCGATCAGCGACAGCACCTTGATGGCGTTCCACGGCGCGAGATGCGACAGCGTCGCCGTGCCCTCGTTCCAGTCGAGCGAGACGAGGGGCGCGTCGGCGGAGAAGGCGGCACCGTTCGCGAAGGCCGCGCCGAACACCGAGACGTCGCCGTCCTCCTCGGAGACGGTGACAGGACCCGTCACCTCGACAGGATCAGAGCCCTCTTCCAGCACAAGCGACGCAAGCTCGCCCGCCCACAGCATCTCTGGCCGGCCAGGGATCACCGCATCCTGGAACAGGGTGAACGACAGCGACGCCGCCTCGCCGATGTCGAGGCCGTCCAGCACCGTGTCGTCGCGGAAGTTCAGGTTCTGGATGCGCGTGTCGTCGGCGCGTCCCGTGTCCTCCGCCCCGAACGCGGCCTCGGGCGTGCCGTGGAACGTCGAGAGATACTCGGCAAGCGCCTGCTGCTCATAGCCCGGCTCGTCATAGTCAGGAACCGAACCTTCGGCGAAGAGAGGGATGTCGCTCTCTCCCTCGCGCCGGTTCGCGGCGAAGGGATAGCCGTCGCCGTCCGCGCCGGAGAGGAAGGAGAGCGTGACCACGTTGACGGGCGTGTCGGCCGGCACGATCAGCGCGCCGTCCTGCACTAGGCCAAGCACCGGCGCGCCGTCCTCGCCGAGAATGGCGAGCGAGAGGATGCGGTCACCAGGCGGGAGGTCCGGGTCGTAGCTGAAGGAAAGGCCGCCGACCTGCGGGAACTGGCCCGCCGTCGTGCCGGCGTTGCGCACGCCGTGCTCGAGCAGGTTCAGCAGCCCCTCGGCCGTCGTCGGGTAGATGACGAGCGCGTTGTTGAAGGCGAGCGCCGTCTCGATGTCGAGCTGGCTCACCACACCGCCAACCGGCGGCTCCGGCCCCTCGACGCCGAGCGGCAGGCCGATCTCGGCGCGGATGCCGCCGCCGTTCTTCAGCGAGACGAGCGGGATGCCCTCGCCCGCGCCGGGATTGGCCACGACGAATTGCTCGCCGGCATGGAGGTTGGCGTCCGCCGTCAGGTTGCCGAGGTTGGTTTCCTGGTTGCGCACGTCGCCGCGCAGGCCGTTGAGGAACACCTCCGTGTAGCCAGCGACGTTTGCGAGCTTGGCGCCGATGATCTGATCCATCGCCTCGGCGAGGATGGTCACCTGGCCGCCGAGCGTGCCCTCGGCGTACGGGTCGGCCTCGCCCCATAGGCCGGCGACGACCTCATCGGTGGTCGCGTAGGCGCCGCTGTAGTCGGCCGCCGTCGGGTCGGTCGTGTTCAGGCTGTCGGCGATGATCACGCCGTCTGCGTCGAAGGTGACGACGAGGCGGCCCATGTAGTTGTACTGGCCGTCGGTGTTGACCTGCAGAACCGGAAGCCCGTCGGCGCCGATATGGATCAGCGGATAGGCCTCCGCCGCCGTGTTGCCGGGCTTCAGCGTGTCGCTCGGGTTTGCGAAGATCGCGTCCGAGCCGCCGCTGAGGATGATGTCGACGCCGGTGAGAAGGCCTGCGAGCTCCTGCTCGTTGCGGTAGTCCTGCAGGTGGCTCACGAGGATGATCTTGTTGATCCCCGCGGCCGTCATCGCGTCGATGTCGTCCTGGAGCTGGGCGGCGAGGAGCGGCATGTCGTCCGCCCCCGGCGCACCTTCGACGGTGACCGAGCCGGGAGAGGAGATCTGCGCAAGACGCTGCGTCGTCGCGCCGAGGATGCCGATCGTCTCGCCGCCGACCTCGATGGTGGAGAACGGCGCGAGCTTCGGCGCACCGTTTGCGGGAAGGTTCGCAGCAATCGCCTCGCTCGAGGAGAGGTCGGTGATCGTGAAGTCGCGGCTGTCGCGCAGCGCGGCGGTGAAGCTGTCGGCGAGATCGGTGTTGCCGGTGAAGTCGAGATTGGCGCTGAGGGTGGGATAGAGCGCGCCGATATTGGTGATGTCGCCGAGCTCAAACGTGCCCGCGTCGCCCGAGAGCGAGGCGTTGGCGGCGAACTCGATGATGCGCGCGACGGCCGCCGGCCCCTGGTCGAACTCGTGGTTGCCGATCGCGGAGGCATCGATGCCGATGATGTTGAGGATCGCCTGGTCGATCACGCCGGGGCTGATGGCAAGGCCGGTGAGGCTCCCCTCCGGCAGGCCGAGAAGCGCCTCGTACACGCCCTGCAGCGCCGGCTTCAGGATGTCGGCGTTCGCGGGGATCTGGGCGTTGTACCAGGGCGAGGGGATCCAGTTGTCGCCGCCGGAGAGCTTCAGCGTGTTCGGCGCGTCGTCGAAGAAGTCGAACAGAGCGGCGAGCCGCGGCGCATCGGCGATGGCGTTGGTGTTACCCTCGAAATCGGCGTGGTGCAGCAGGTTGAGCGTGAAGGTCTCTGAGAGCGCGTAGCCCGTCGTCGTGGCACTTCCCTCGTTCGGCGCGACGAGGGTCGCGGGGCCTTCCTCGCTCTCGGGGATGATGGTGATCACTTCCGGCGCCTCGTCGCCCTCGTTCGCGAACACGCCTGCGAAGGTGAACTCGGTCGGCCCGTCCATGCGGAACGAGATCGTTGCGTTGGAACGCTCGAGCGCGACGAAGAGATAGTCGTTGCCGCCGATGGTCGCGACCGCGAGGCTCTCGGGCTCGGTTCCCTTGTTGTCGTCGCGGTTCTCGTCGTAGAGAGCGGGGAACTGGGTCGCGATGATCTCGTCGAGCATGTTGCCGCTGTCGAAGACGAGCTCGCCCCCGGTCGTCCACACCGAGAAGCTGCGGCCGCCGAAGGTGTAGAGTGCGTCGTAGTCGCCGTCCCCGTCGGTGTCGCCGAGCGTCGTCGTCACGGTCAGCCGGCCGAGCGCGTCGTCCTGCTGCAGCGCCGCCGCATCGGGGAAGGCGACCGGATCGAGCGTGAGGTCGCGGACGCGCGCTTCCTCCGCGAAACCGTCGTAGTCGCGTGCGTCACCCTCGTTGGCGGTGATCAGGTAGGTCTCGCCACCAAGCTCAACCGCCACGATGCCGTCGGGGTTGTACATGCCGAACACGGGGAAGGTCTGCGGGTCGAACACGTTGTCGGAGTCGGAGGCCGAGATCTCGTTGCCGGGCAGAGAATGGTCCTTGAAGCCGAGCGGCACGATCTGCGTGATCGTCGCCGTCGCGATGTCGACCACCGCGAGCGCGTTCGCTTCCTGCAGCGTCACATAGGCCGTCGCGCCATCGGGGGAGACGGCGATGTATTCCGGCTCGAGGTCCTGCGCGGTCGTCGCACCAGGTCCGAAGATGCGCACGCCGGCGGCGCGAAGCGCATCCTCCTGGCCGTTGAAGGCGGTGAAATCGGCCGTCTGCACCGCTCCGGTGGCGACATCGATGATCGAGATCGAGCCCTCGGGGTCGACGCTGTCCGGCTCGCCGTAGCTGTTCGGCTCGCCTTCGTTGGCCGTGAGCAGCCTTGTGCCGTCCGGGGTGAAGGTCACCATGTCGGGCAGCGCGCCCACCTCGGCAACGAACCGCTCGGTGGCCGAGAACGTGCCGTCCTCGAACGAGACGTCGAGCACCAGGACCTTGCCCGGTTCGGTCTTCGGGTCGGCCTCGATCGCGATCGCGACCACCCCGTCCTTCGCCGCGACGCTGTTGGGATTGCCGAGCGCCGAGGTGACGATCGTGCCAACCAGCTCGCCCGCGCGGTTCAGCACGTCCACCCCGTCCTGGGCGGCGATGAAGATCAGCCCCGTTGCCTGATCGAACGCAGCAACCTCGGCGTTCTTTGCGGCGGATGTTTCCGTCGCGTGGTCGAACGTGAAGACGGTCGACGAGGACAGGGTCGTTGACATCGCTGGAAATCCCCCTTGGCGTTCCCGGTGGCGCGGGGGGAACCTGCCGCGTCTTTGCGGATCGGGCCGTGTCGGTATTGTTAAAGGACCATTAAGGTTCGGCACCGAACGAGATCGCCCGGGCGTGCGGACAACCCGTGGTGGTGATGCGCCTGGCCCTCGGCATGCCCGCGCTTGGCGCATGGGCCTCGTTCAGCCATGATCGGCCGGCACAGACGGGCGGCCCCGTGCCGCAAGCTTTCCTGACCTGTTTCCGGGACATCCGACCGCGTGCCAGCAGAAGCGCCATCCTTCCAGACCCGACCGCTCGTGAGCCTGGTGCCGCAGAGCGGCATCCAGATCGTCGACCTCCGCTGTGACCTCGCTGCCCTGCCGAGGCTGACGCGGCCGTTCTGGGAAGAGGAGCTGCGGGAGGACCTCGGCCCCGATGGCCGGCCGCGGATCATCCTTCGCGCGCTGGAGGCCGACCCGGACGGCACGCTGTTCGACC
This sequence comes from Elioraea rosea, assembly GCF_007644105.1. Lineage (GTDB taxonomy): Bacteria > Pseudomonadota > Alphaproteobacteria > Acetobacterales > Acetobacteraceae > Elioraea_A > Elioraea_A rosea. The sequence goes on from NZ_VFAC01000051.1 coordinate 8,032, forward strand.
CCGTGACGGGCACGCGACCGCCCGAGGACAGGATCTACCAGATCGGCCGCACCCAGGCGCTCGAGCTCGCGCTCGGCACCTGGACGCCGCTTCCCTATTTCCAGGTGAAGGGGCCGCGGCCCGATGGCGGGCTCGCCCTCGAGGACGGACCGACGAACTGGGCGCGCATCCGCATCGCGCCGCTCGCCGCCCCCGACCGTGCGGGCAACACCCATGCCATCACGCTTGCCTTCGACACCGGCCTGATTCCGCGCGGTAGGCCCTATGTCGCGCTGGCGCCGACGGCGGAGGAAACCGAGTACGCGCTCGCCGTCGAGGGGGCGCAGAATGCCTGGTTCCTGAAGGAGCTCTGGGTCGACCAGTGGCTCGATGCCAATTTCCGCGAGGCGCGCCAGGCGGCGCGCGGCGGGCGCCCGCTTCGGCCGGAGGACCTTCCCTGGCGGGCGGAGCACTGGGCGCGAATGCTCACGCTCCTGGCCATCCTCGACGAATGGGGCAGGCTCCCGCGGGTGAAGGTGATGGCCTCGGCCGGCCCCGTCGCCGCCTACCGGCCGATCGATGTCGACCTGGTGCTCGACATCGGCAATGCGCGGACCTGCGGGGTGGTCGTCGAGGATCACCCGGACCGTCCGCTCGACTTCAACAACGGTTACGTTCTCCGCCTACGCGACCTCTCGGCGCCTGAGAACCTCTACGAGCAGCCCTTCGAGAGCCGCGTGGAGTTCGCCCGCGCGAGCTTCGGCCGCGATGCGCTGAGCCGCCGCTCCGGCAGGCCGAGCGCCTTCCACTGGGCGAACCCGGTCCGCGTCGGGCCCGAGGCCGTGCGCCTCTCGGCGGATGCGCGCGGCAACGAGGGTGCGACGGGGCTCTCGAGCCCGAAGCGCTATCTCTGGGACACGCGGCCCACGGCGCTCGCCTGGCGCTTCAATGGCCTCGGCGCCGACGGCACGACGACGGAACCGCCGGTGAGCGGGCCGTTCATGGAGCATGTGAGCGAGGAGGGCGAGGTTCTCGAAACCATCCGCCACCGGCTCTCCGCAGGCTCCCGCGCGCGCTTCTCCCGCTCCTCGCTCACCACCTTCCTGCTGACCGAGATCCTGATGCAGGCGGCGGTGCAGATGAACGCGCCCGACATCCGCGCCGCGCGCGGCTCGGTGCACGTGCCCCGCAGGCTCCGGCGGCTCGTGCTCACGCTTCCCCCCGCCATGCCGCTCGCCGAGCAGCGCATCCTGAAGGACCGCGCCCGCGCGGCGGTCGACCTCGCCTGGCGGCTGATGGGCTGGAGCGACGAGGGGGCCGACGCCGCGCTGCCGCGGCCGGCGCAGAAGCCCGAGATCATCGCCAATCTCGACGAGGCGACGGCGACGCAGCTCGTCTGGCTCTACAACGAATGCCGCTGGAAGCTGCGCTCCGACCCGAAGCTCCTGTTCGGCCTGAAGGGGCGCGTGCGCGCGGGCTACGGCCCAGCGCCGTCGCTGCGCATCGCCTCGATCGACATCGGCGGCGGCACGACCGACCTGATGATCGCGACCTACACGGCAGGCGAGGGCCAGGCGATCACGCCGAAGCAGAACTTCCGCGAGGGCTTCCGCATCGCCGGCGACGAGGTGCTGCAGGCCGTCATCCAGACGATCCTGCTGCCGCAGCTCGAGGCCGCGCTCGCCTCTGCCGGAACGACGGGGCCGAAGGCGCTTCTGCGCGAGCTTCTCGCCGGCGCCCGCGCCGGGCAGAGCGAGCAGGAGAGGCACCTTGCGCGGCAGTTCGTCCAGCTCGTTCTCGAGCCGATCGGCATCGCCATCCTGCGCGCCTACGAGGGATTGCGCGGGCGGGAAGGGGGAGAGGTGCTGCGCGACAGCGCCGCCGCGATTCTCGCCGGGCTGCCGGCCGGCGCGCGGGCCATCGCCCATCTCGAGGACCAGGCTTCGGCGCGCGGCGCGAAGGGGTTCGTCCTCGGTGAGGTGGTGTTCGCCGCGGGCGCCGCCCAGGTCGATGCCGTGGTCGGTGCGGCGCTCGGCCCGGTGCTCGCCGAGCTCACCGAGGTGGTGCACGCCTTCGACGTCGATGTGCTGCTTCTGTCGGGCCGGCCGTCGCGCTTGCGCGCGGTGAAGGACATCGTCACGAGCCGGCTTCCGGTACCGCCGCACAAGGTGGTGCCGATGGACGGCTACGCGATCGAGCAGTGGTTCCCCTTCCGCGACGCGTCGGGCCATGTGTCGGACCCGAAGACCACCGCCGCGGTGGGCGCGATGATCTCGGCCACGGCCGAGGGGCGCCTCGAGGGCTTCCTGCTGCGCGCCTCGAAGCTCGGCATGACCTCGACGGCACGCTACATCGGGCTGATGGACCAGACCGGTCAGATCCGCGACGCCAACGTGCTGCTGCGCGAGGCCGACCTCGCGGCGAGGCCGCAGGGCGATGCGGTGTCGTTCCGCATTCCCTTCGCCGCGCCTGCCTTCCTCGGCTTCCGCCAGCTCGACCTCGAGCGGTGGACGGCAACGCGCCTCTACCGGATGGAGTTCGCCAACCCCGCTTCGGTCCGCCGCCTCGCCCTGCCTCTGACCGTGACGGTCGAGCGCGCCGAGGTCGACCCGGAGCGTGCCGATGCAGAGCTCAGGCGCGAGGATTTCCGCATCAGCGAGGTGGTCGACGCGGAGGGCGACAACCTGCGCACGAGCGAGGTGACGCTGCGGCTGCAGACGCTCGAGGAGGAGGCAGGCTACTGGCGCGACACGGGGGCGCTGTCGGTCCCATGAGCAACGACACGGGGATGGTCGCGCCGGAGGATGCCGCGCTCGCCGCGCGCTGCCTCAAGGTGGCGGAGGCGGCGACCGGCGCGCTCGGCTGGATCGGCGAGAACGGCGCGACGGTGCGCGAGGCCGGACCCGCGCTCGCGCGCGATTTCCGCCGCTTCGGACTCGCCGCACGCAAGCTCGCCGCAGCGGCGCAGCGGCCGATGTGCGTCTCGGTGTTCGGCCCGTCGCAGGCTGGCAAGAGCTACCTGATCTCTGCGCTCGCGCGGAAGGGACAGAACCCCGTCAACGCGCTGTTCGACGGCGAACCGGTCGATTTCGTTCGCAGGATCAACCCCGAGGGCGGCAAGGAGGCGACCGGCCTCGTCACCCGCTTCTCGATGCGCCCCACGCCAGGCCTGCCTGGCGCGCCCGTCTGCGTGCGGATGCTGACGCAGACGGACGTGATCAAGATCCTCGGCAACTCCTTCCTCGAGGACTTCAACCGCGACAAGGTCGCCCCGCTTGCCTCCGACAGGCTCGCGGCGCATCTCGCGACGCTGGCTGGGCGCGCCAAGGCCGTCCCGGCGAAGGGCATGGACGAGGATCTCGTCTATGATCTCCAGGAGTATTTCGAGAAGTACTTCCGCGGCCACCCGGTGATCCTCAGCCTCGGCAGCGCCTATTGGCGCGAGGCCGTCTCGCTCGCCCCGTCGCTCTCGGTGTCCGACAGGGCGGAGCTGTTCGCGCCGCTCTGGAACCTGCTTCCTGCCTACACGGCGACGGCGCGGCGGCTCGCCGAGGCGCTCGAGGCGCTCGGCGATCCCGACGAGGCCTTCCTGCCTCTCGAGGCGCTGCTGCCGCGCGAGATCAGCGTCATCAACGTCGATACGCTCGCGACGCTCGCTGCGCCCGATTCCGGCAAGCCGCTGACGGTCGCCACACGCGCGGGCCGCTCCGCCTCGCTCCCGCGCGCCGTCGTCACCGCGCTGATCGCCGAGCTTCGCCTTACCCTCGCCGAGCAGCCCTGGGACTTCATGAGCGGCACGGACCTGCTCGACTTCCCCGGTGCGCGGTCGCGCGAGGTGCTGAACGACCCAGAGGACTACCTCGCCGACGCCTCCAAGCTTGCGCCGCTCTATCTCCGCGGCAAGGTCGCCTATCTCTACCAGCGCTACGTCGCCGACCAGGAGCTGACGGCGATGCTGCTCTGCATCGGCCCCTCGAACCAGGACGTGCGCACGCTTCCCGGCATGGTGCGCGAATGGGTCGACGCGACGCATGGCGCGACGCCGGAGGAGCGTGCCAAGCATCCGACGGCGCTGTTCCTCGTGCTCACCAAGTTCGACGCCGAGTTCGAGGAGAAGCAGGGCGCGTCCGAGCCTGGGGAAGGGCAGGGGCCGAACCGCTGGTCCGCCCGCATCCAGGCGAACGTCACGAGCTTTCTCGCGCTCGACCATTCCTGGCCGCTGGAGTGGACGCCGGGGCGGCCCTTCGACAACACGTTCTGGCTTCGCAACCCGAACTTCATCGCCAAGGGCCTGCTCGAATACGACGACAGCCGCCGGGAGTTGGGCTGGCGCGAGCCGGCAAGGATGGACCGGTTCCGCGCCGAGTTCATCGCGACCGAAGCGGTCAAGCGCCACTTCGCCGACCCGGCGTTGGCGTGGGACGAGGCGATGAAGCTCAACGACGGCGGCGTGACGCATCTCGCAGCGCGGCTCGCCCCCGTGTGCAACCCGGCGCTCAAGCGCGGCCAGGTCGCCGCCCGCCTCGCCTCGCTCGCCAAGGCGATGGCGATCCGCCTCGACCCGTTCCATGTCAGCGACAATCGGGAAGCGGAACGGGCCAAGCGGCGCGCGGAGGGCGCGCAGGCCGCGCGCGCGATGGCGGGAACGGCGGCGGCGCAGCGCTTCGGCCTCCTGCTCAAGGCGATGATGGTCGAGAACGAGGCGCTGCAGGCGGCCTTCACGCGCCTCGTACTGTCCGCGCCCGAGGAGGAGGCGGCGGCGCCGATCGTCGGGGCTGCGGTGGCGGAGGCCGATCTCGCGGGCGAGCTCGCGGGCCTGTTCGGCGAGGAGCCGTCACCCCCCCAGGCAGCGCCTGCGCGCGCGACCGACATGGCAGACCGCATGGCCGAGGCCGCGCTGGAGACCTGGGGCGAGCGGCTCGGCGCCTTGGCAGACGACCCGGTGATGACGGGCTTTCTGCGCCTGCCGCGCGAGGCGGCGGTGTTCATCGCGACGCAGGTGGAGACCGGCGCTGCCACGCGGGGGCTGCGCGAGGACATGGCGGGGCGCATCCGCGCGCTGTCCAGCTTCCATGAGCGCCTGTCGGAGAGCCTGACGCGGCCCGTGATGGTGGCCGAGCGGGCGATCAACGACCATGTCTCCTGGCTCGGCTTCGACCAGGAACCGGAAGGGCAGAGGCCGAAGGTGCAGCGCGACGGCCGGGCGATCTTCGCCGAGCGCCAGGCTGCGGAGGATATCCCCACGCTCGGCCCGACGCCCGCCCCGTTCGAGACGAACTTCACGGTCGACTGGATCACCGGGTTTGCCAGGCTGATCGACCTCAATGTCGACCATGCCTTCGGCGGGCGGGTCGATTCCGAGGCGAACGCCCGGCTCGGCCGCATCCTCGCGAGCCTTCGCGCGGCCGCCTGAGGAAGCGCAAGCATGCCGCCCTCCCTCCGTGCAGAGGCAGACACGTCCCGCCCGCTGGGCCATGCGCGCATCGTCCTGCGCGGCGTCGCCGAGGGCAGCGATCTCCGCTTCTGCATCCTGCGCGAGGGCTACGCCACCGCGCATCTCGGCCCCCGCGGCTGGCAGGTGGGCGAGGCGGTGCTCGAGCCCGCTTCCGTCGAGAGCGAGGGCGGCGCGCCGGTGCTCGTGCTCTCGCCCGCCCTCGTCCGGCACGTCGAGCCCGGGCCGTTGACGCTTCGGCTTCCCGGGCAGGGGCGTGACCTGGCCTTGTTCTGGCCGGGCGACATCCCCGTCTATGACGAGGGAGACGACGCGCTCGACCTCGCGACGCGCGGGCCCGCGCCACCGCCAGACAGCGGCAGGCGGCCAAAGACGCGGGACGAGGAGGAGCGCGAGCGCCGGGAGCGGGAGCAGCTGGAACGCGAACGGCAGGAGCGCGAGCGGGAACGGATCGTCCCGCCGCCTCCTCCACCGCCAGGGCCACCGCAGCCGCCGGGCCCGCGCTGGCCCCTATACCTTGTCGCGCTTCTCGTCGTCGGCGCCGTCGCGGCCGGGGGTGCCTGGTGGTTCCTTTACAAGGACGCAGCCGAGCCCGCGCCTGTGATCGCAACGCCGGAGCCGGTGCGGCCGCAGCAACCCACCCCCCCGGCCTGGCCGGAGGGAACCGACCAGCTTTCGCTCCAGGAGGTAGTGCAGCAGACGCCGAACCCCGAAGGCATCCTTGCCGTGGCGCTGCGGCGGCAGCAGGCAGGCCGCCACGACGATGCGCTCGTCCTGTTCGAGGAGGCGGCCGATCGTGGCATCGCCCCGGCGCTGACCGCGCTCGGGCGTCTCTACGATCCGAACGGCTTCCAGCCTGGGCGGCCCTTCACCTCTCCCGACCTGCGCCAGGCGGCGGACTACTACCGCCGCGCCGCAACCGCGGGGGACACGCAGGTGTTGCCCCTGCGCGAGGCGCTGAAGACGTATCTTGAGCAGGCCGCCGCGCAGGGCAACGTGACGGCCGCCGAGGCGCTGAGGGAGTTCTGGCCATGACGCTCATCCGTCTTGTGCTCGCCGCGCTCCTGCTGCTCCCGCTGCTTCCCCATGGCGCGGCGGAGGCGCAGCAGAGGCGCCAGCCGCTCACGATCGAGGGAACGACGACGCTCTACCAGCGCGTCATCACCCGGCCTGGCGCGGCGCTCAGCCCACGCGCGGAAGCCGCCGGCCGCCCTGTCCCCGGCTTCTCGGTGTTCTACGTCTATGGCCGAGGCGGCGAGGGCGCGAATGCCTGGGTCGAGGTCGGCGAGGGGGCGGATGGGCGCACGAGCGGCTTCATCCGCGCCGCGCAGGTGATCGACTGGCGCCACACGATGATCCTGGCCTTCACCAACCCGGCCGGGCGCGACCCCGTGCTGTTCTTCCGCGACGGCGACACGGTGCGCGACGCCTGGGTCGCGCCTGACCGCGCGCAGCGCGCCGCCGCGTTCCGCCAGGGCGCCGCGGCGGGAACGGAGGGGCCAGTGATCGCGAAGGAGCCGGAGAGCTTCGTCGACATCACGCGCAACTTCTACCTGCTGCCCATCCTGTCGGCCCGCATGATGGAGCCCGAGCGCGGGCCGTCTGCCCGGCTTCTCGAGGTGATCAGCGCGCCCTCGCGCGAGGCCGCTCCGCGTGCGAGCCCGGAGGCCCTGCGCGACTTCAAGGGGGCCGTGGTGTTCGTGGTCGACACCACGATCTCGATGGAGCCCTACATCGCCCGCACGCGCGAGGCGATCGCGCGCGTCGTGCGCCGGATCGGCGACACGGCGGTGCGCGACAATTTCCGCTTCGGCATGGTCGCCTATCGCGGCACCGCGGCGGGGCGGGCGGCGATCGAGTACACGTCGCGCCTCGTCGCCGCGCCGGATTTCCGCGAGGCACCCGATGCGCTGCTCGGCCGCATCGGCGCGGTGCGCGAGGCGACCGTCTCGACCGACGGGTTCGACGAGGATGCGATCGCCGGCCTCAAGACTGCGCTCGACGAGGTGAAGTGGAGCGAGTTCGGCGGCCGCTACATCATCCTGATCACCGATGCCGGCGCGCAGGAGGCGCCAGACCCGCGGTCGACCACGGGGCTGACGATCGACGGCGTCCGCGCCATCGCGCGATCGGAGGCGAAGCAGGTCGCGATCTACGCGATCCACCTGAAGACGCCCGAGGGTCGGACCAACCATGCCCGCGCCGAGCGGCAGTACCGCGCGCTGACCGACTTTCCCGGCGTCGGGCCGCTCTACTACCCGGTGCCGGAAGGCAGCGTCGAGGATTTCGGCAACGTGGTCGACACGCTGTCGGATGCGATCCTCACCCAGGTCGCCAATACGGTCGGGCGGCCGATCGGCGGCATCGCGCCGTCGGGCTCCGCGCAGCAGAGCCGCATCGCCGAGGAGACGGCCGTGGTCGCGCACGCGATGCGGCTCTCCTATCTCGGCCGCGCCACGGGCGCGGCGGCGCCGGACGTGATCCGCAGCTTCACCGTCGACGAGGACTGGACGAACCCATCTCCCATCCGCCGCCCGCTCGAGGTGCGCGTGCTCCTGACGCGGAACCAGCTCTCCGATCTCGCCAACACGCTGAAGGGCATCATCGAGGCCGGAACGGCGGGGCGGCTGGCTCCGGAAACCTTCTTCGGCAGGCTTCGCGGCCTCGCCGCCGCGCTGTCGCGCGACCCCCGCCGCATCGCCGAGCTGCAGCGCGTCGCCGGCGTGTTCGGCGACTATCTCGAGGGGCTTCCCTACCGCTCCGCCATCATGGGGGTGACGGAGGACGAGTGGGTGACGATGGGCGCGGGCGCGCGGCGGGAGATCATCAACGGGCTTTCCAGCAAGCTGCGCCTGTACGAGGAGTATGCCCGCCAGCCCGAGCTCTGGGTTAACCTCGACGGGGCGAGGAGCCCGAACGAGGCGATGTACCCCGTGCCTCTCTCCGCCCTTCCGTGAGCGGCGCGCCGGCCCTACTGATCGAGGGGCTGGTGCGGTCGAACGGCAGCGGGGCAGGCGCCTTCGTGCTGGAGGTGGATCGTTTCGTGCTCGGGGCCGGCCAGGCCGTCGCCGTCGCAGGCCCCTCCGGGGCGGGAAAGTCGACGCTTCTCGACCTCGCCGCCCTTGCCGTGCCGCCCGACAGAGCCGCGGCGCTCTCGGTCGCCGGCAACGATGCCGCAGCACTCTGGCGCGAGGGGCGGGAGGATGCGCTGGCGCGCCTCCGCGCGGGGGGCATCGGATACGTTCTGCAGACCGGCGCGCTGCTGCCCTTCATCACCGTCCGCGCCAACATCGCCCTGCCGCAGCGCCTCGCAGGCCGCGAGGAGCCGGCCCATGTCGCCTCGCTCGCCGAGACGCTCGGCATCGCTGCGACGCTCGACCGCAAGCCCGCCGCGCTGTCGGTCGGGCAGAGGCAGCGTGCCGCCATCGCGCGCGCCCTGTCGCATCGCCCCGCTCTCGTGCTCGCCGACGAGCCGACCGCCTCGCTTCACCCCGAGATGGCAGACACCGTCCTCGAACTGCTCATCCAGCAGACGGCCACGCATGGCGCAGCACTCCTTCTCGCCACGCACGACCCCGACCGCGCGCTGCGCTTCGGCCTTCCGGTGGTGCCGATCGTTCCCGTTCCGGGGCAGAACCGCTCGAGGCTCGCGCATGGCTAGGGGGACGGGGCGTCTCGCAGCCGGCCTCGCGCTCGCCGATGCGCGGCACGATGCGCGGCTGTCGCTCGCCACCGTCATCGGCATCGCCGCCATCCTCGCGCCGCTGATCGTTCTCGCGGGGCTGAAGGCCGGCATCGTCACCGCCATCCGCGACGGGCTGACGCAGAGCCCGCGCGCGCGCGAGGTGGTCAACACCGCCAACCGGAGCTTCGATGCGGGCTTCTTCGAGGCGATGCGCGCGCGACGCGACGTCGCCTTCGTCGTGCCGCGCACGCGCACCCTCGCTGCCTCCGGCGGCTTCGCCCGCCCCGACGCGTCCGACCAGCCGGTGAGGGCCGAGCTTCTCGCCACCGCAGCCGGCGACCCGCTTCTTGCCGGCCTGCCCATGCCGGAGGGGAGAAGCGTCGTCCTCTCCGCGCCGCTCGCGCAACGCCTCGGCGCTGAGGCCGGGGCGCCGCTTCGCATGCGCATCGACCGCATCATGGGCGGGCAGCGCGAGACGCTCGCGCTCGACGTGACGGTCGCTGCCGTCGCCCCGCCTGCGGCCTTCGCGCGCGAGGCGGCGTTCCTGCAACTGCCGCTGCTTCTGCTCGCGGAGGATTTCCAGGACGGGACGATCGGCGCCGAGGTGCCCGAGGTCGACGCGGCGCCCGATGCGGCCCGCGCCTATGCCGGGTTCCGCCTCTACGCGCGCGGTATCGAGGATGTCGTGGCGCTCGCCCGCGACCTGCGCGCGATGGGGATCGAGGCCGATACGCGCGCGGCCGATGTCGCCGCCCTTCTCGCGCTCGACCGCAACCTCGCGACGCTGTTCGCGGCCATCGCCGCGCTCGGCGGCGCGGGCTACCTCGTCGGCCTCGGCGTCGGGCTCTACGCCAATGTCGAGCGGAAGCGGCGGGACCTCGCACTCCTGCGCCTGATGGGCCTCTCCGCGCGCGGGCTCGTGACGTTTCCCGCGACGCAGGCGGCAGCCTTCGCGCTCGCAGGCGTCGCGCTTGCCGCGACCGTTGCGCTTGGCCTCGAAACATTCGTCAACCGGCTCGATCTCGCCGTCGCGGAGGGCCGCGCCGTCTCGGCGATCGGGGCGCGCGACATCGCGCTTGCGGCTGCCGCGACGCTGGTTGGCGCGCTGCTCGCCGCAGGCTTCGCGGCTCGCCGCGCGGCGTCGATCGCGCCAGGGGAGGGGATGCGCGATGCGTGAACGCCTGCTCGCCGCCTTGCTCGTGCTCCTGCCCGCGCCTGCGCTGGCGCAGGCCGCCTGGCCGCCCGCGCTGTGGAACCCCTCGCCGATCCGCGACGATCTCGTCCTGCCGCTTCCCTGCGGCGGGCGCATGGCCTTCCGCCCCGTCGAGACGCCGATGCAGGACGGGGCGCTCGCCGACCGTCCCGTGACCGTCGGCCAGCCCGACACCGGGTCGGACTATGCCGAGTTCCCCCGCCGCGCCCATGTCGCGGGCCCGTTCGTCGCAGGCGGCAAGCGCGTCTTCTATCTCGGCAAGATGGAGGTGACGCGCGACCAGTACGCAGCCGTGATGGATGCCGAGTGCCCGACGCCGTTGGAGGCCGGCAGGGTGCCGCGGGCGGAGGTGTCGTGGTTCGACGCGGTCGCCTTCACCGCGAAGCTCTCTGCCTGGGCGCTCGCGAATGCGCGCGACCAGCTGCCGAAGCGCGGCGACGCGGTCGCCTTCGTCCGGCTGCCGACGGAGGAGGAGTGGGAGTATGCCGCGCGCGGCGGGGCGAGCCTAGGCGAGGGCGAGTTCGCCGCGCGCACGCCGCCGTTTTCGGAAGGGCTCGCCGCGCATGCCTGGTTCGCGGGCCCCAGCTCGGCGGATGGTCGGGCGCGGGCGGCGGGCAGCCTGAAGCCGGGCCCGCTTGGGCTCTTCGACATGCTCGGCAACGTCGCCGAATGGGTGCTCGAGCCCTACCGCCTCTCCGTCGTCGGCCGGCCGCACGGGCAGCCTGGCGGGGCGGTCGCGCGCGGCGGGCACTTCCTTACCGCGGAGGAGCAGATGCGCTCCTCCCTGCGCGAGGAGTATCCGCCCTTCAACCCACGCACGGGCGCGCCGCTCGCGCTGCGCATGGTCGGTTTCCGCGCAGCCCTCGGCCTCGTCGTCACGGTCGATGACGGCGCGCCGGACGCCTTCGCCCGCGCCTTCGAGGCGGAGGCGCGGGGGCGGCAGTTCACCGCGGAGAACCCTGCCGAGATCCTCGCCGCGCTGAAGCGCGACACGCCTGACGAGGCCGTGCGCCGCGGCCTCACCCGCGTCGAGACCGCGCTTGCCGGCGAGCAGCGGGCGCGCGGCGAGCAGGCTGCGGCGGCACTGAAGGCGCAGATCGAGGCGGCCTCGACGCTCGCCCGCGTCGTCGCGATCTCGCGCGGCAACGTCGCGGTGCTGACCGCGCTGCGCGGGCTTCTCGAAGGCATGGCGCCGATGGTGCCCGAGGCGTCGCGCGGCACGGTCTCCGGCGCGGCGACCGCGCTCGAACGCCGCGTGGCCGACACGCCGGCCGCCGTCGCGCAGGTGCTCGATGCCTATTTGCGCGCGGTGCGCGAGGGGGGCGAGGCGGAGGCACAGGCGATCACCGCCCAGGCCCGGATCGTCGAGGCGGAGATGCGCTCGCGCAGCCTGCCTCTGGGGCCGGAGCTCGCCGCCCTCGCGGCGCGTCACATGCAGGCCTCCAAGGCGGGGCGGCTGCCTTCGCCGGAGGTGGCGGAACGGGAGATTCTCGCCGCTGCGGGCTTGAGCCCGGCCCAGCGCCCGCCACCGGCTCAGAGACGGCCGTAAGCCTCGAGCGCGCGGTTCAGCTCCTGCCCCTGGCGCTCGAGGCGCTGGGCGGTTGCGGGGTCGGCACGCGGTGCGGCGGCGGCGGCAGCGCGCTCCCGGTCGAGCGCCTCGATGCGGCCGGAAAGCTGCGCGCCCTGCGGGTCGTTCGGGCGGCTCGCGCGGGCTTCTGTGAGGTTCTGCCGCATCGAGGCGATCTGCCGGTCGAGCGAGGCGAGCCGACGCTCCGCGTCGCGCACGGCCGAGGCCGAGGCCTGCTGCCGCTGCTCCGCCTGAACGGCCGAGGCTCGCGCCTGGAGCGCGCGGGTCTCCGCCGCCTGGGCCTGGCCCTCGATGGCCTGGGCCTGGCGCTGGTCCTCGCCGCTGATGGCAGCCCCGATGCCGCCGAAGAAGCCGCGCTCCGCCGCAGGGCCGCTCTGCGCGCAGGCGCCGAGCATGAGTGCCACCGCCAGAACCGCCCGCCTCATGCCGCCGGAACCTGGGCGAGCGCGCCCTGCAGCTCGCGCGCCGCATCCTCCATGCGCTTGCGGCTGTCGGCGACCGAGGCGGCCTGCGGCGCGCCGTCGGCCCGCATCGCGCTTTCTACCTTGCGCGAATGCTCGATCGCCTCGTTCATCAGGCCGAGATCGGTCTGCGCCGTCTGGGCCTGGGCACGGAGCTGAGAGGCCGTCGCCTCGCCGGCGCGCACCTTGGCCTGGAGCTGCGTGAGCCGCGCTCGGTTCTCCTTCGCCACCTGCTCGGCCGCGAGAGCGGTGCGCTCGAGGTCGTTCGCCTCGCGGTTTGCGGCGGAGATGCGGGCATTGGCCGCCTGCTCGCGGTTGGCGAACTGCTCGTTCCGGGTGGCGATGTAGTAGCCGGCCGCGCCGCCGAGTGCGGCACCCGCGGCAGCGCCGAGCACCGCGCCCTGGCCGCGGCTGTTGTTGCCGCCGAGCAGGGCGCCGAGCAGCCCGAGCGCCACCGCGCCGATAACGACGCCGGTCGCGATCGTGTCGTTGAACCGTTCGGTCTGGCTGCGAAGCTGCTGCTGGGCCGGGCTCAGCGGCTCTCCGCCCGCGTTTGTTGTCGCGCAGGCTTGGAGAAGCAGCAGCGAGGCGGCGAGGAGGGCTAGGGGGCGGCAGCGGGAAAGCCGTGCGAGCATCGGGCGATCAGCGGGTTGGAGGAATGGCGAAGACCTCGACGCGCCGGTTGATGCCGGCACGCGGGTTTGCCGGGTCGAGCGGCTGCAGCGGGCCGAAGCCCTGGGGCCGCATGCGCGAGCGCGCGACGCCGCGATCGGCCAGGAAATCGACCACGGCTGCGGCGCGCAGGTCCGACAGCGCCATGTTGCGGCCGAGCCGGCCGGTGCTGTCGGTGTGGCCGTTGATCTCGTAGCGGAACTGCTCGAGCGCCGGGTCCTGCAGCGCGACCGCGAGCGGTTCGAGCACCTCGCGCGCATCGGGGCGGATCGCGTAGCTGTTGAGGTCGAAATTGACCGTCAGCACCACGCCGCGCGTCGTCATCTCCGCGATGCGGGCGGCCTGCGGGTTCGTCTGGCAGGCGGCGAGCACCGCGGGCGCGCCGAGCACGAGGGCGCGGCGCCTCATGCCACCGCCCGCCATGTCAGCGCGGTCCGAGCGCATCGGTGATCTCGCGCGCCGTCGGCGTCCTGCCCGAGAGATCGGTCATCGGCACGCCGGGGTGGCGGACGAGCCCGAGACGATCCATCACCTCCGCTGCGTTGGGCGGCGGGGTGTTCTCCCGGTCCAGAAGCGAGCGGGGCAGGTCGTAGCGCTTCTCGAGCGCATCGAGCGCCTGGGCGCGTGCCTTCGCATCCGTGCCGGCGACGGCGGCCTCCGTCGGCTCGACGCCCGCGCTGCGGAGCAGCGAGGCGACCGCACCGTCCTGCCTGGGCTGGGCCTGCCTCTGCTGGGCGGCGGCGGAGCCATGTGCGGCGGCAAGCGCCAGCGCGGCTGGGGCGACGAGGGCAAGGGCTGTCTTCATGCGGCCATCCTAGCACCGTCATCGTGGCGGTGGGGTGTCGAAGGAGCGGCGGCGCGGCGGCTCAGCGCGGGCAGCCCATCGTGTAGCTCCATTGCGTCGTCCATCCCCGGCCAGTCACCACTACCTCGACCGTGTTCGCCTCCGGCCCGCCGCCCGTCGGCTGGTAGTCGAAGCTGATCGCGCCGATGCCCGAGACGGGCCGGTAGGTGCTGGAGACGAGCCTGCCGCGGTAATACACGTCGATCTGATCCGGCTCGATGCGGGTGTTGTAGTTCAGCGTCACCCGGCCCGGCCGGTTGCCGAGGAAGTGGCGCGTGCGCGTCACGCCCCTGCCGCCGGAGCGCGTCTCGGCATCGCAGGGTTGCGCATCCGGCGGGCGGACGGGCGGCTCGGGCCGCGGCGGTGGCGGCGGCGGGCGCTGCGGCGGCGGCGGGG
>NZ_VFAC01000052.1 GCF_007644105.1 Elioraea rosea
GCCGCGGCGGCCAGGCCACGCAGGTGATCGCCGCGCAGGCCGCCCCCGCCGCCGCGCCCGGGTCGGCCCAGGCGGCCGCCGCTGCGGCAGGCGAGCCGTCCTTCGACGCCTCCCACCCCGGCGCCGTCACCTCGCCGATGGTCGGCGTCGCCTATCTCTCGCCCGAGCCGAACGCAGCGCCCTTCGTGAAGCCGGGAGACCGCGTGGCGGCTGGCCAGACCCTGCTTCTCATCGAGGCGATGAAGACCTTCAACCAGATCAAGTCGCCGCGCTCCGGCACGGTGACGCGCATCCTCGTCGAGCCCGGTTCGCCGGTCGAGTACGGCGAGGTGCTGATGCTCGTCGAGTGAGCGGGAACCGGGCCGGGGCATGTTCGGCAAGGTCCTGATCGCCAATCGCGGCGAGATCGCGCTGCGCATCCACCGCGCCTGCCAGGAGATGGGCGTGCGCACGGTGGCGGTGCATTCGACGGCGGACGCCAACGCCATGCATGTCCGCCTCGCCGACGAGAGCGTCTGCATCGGTCCGCCGCCCGCGCGCGACAGCTACCTAAACGTCCCGGCGATCCTCTCCGCGGCGGCGATCACGGGCGCGGACGCGATCCATCCCGGCTACGGGTTCCTCTCCGAGAACGCCGAGTTCGCCGAGATCGTCGAGGCACACGGCATCGCCTTCATCGGGCCCTCGCCGTCCCACATCCGGATGATGGGCGACAAGATCGAGGCCAAGCGCACCATGGCGCGGCTCGGCGTTCCGCTCGTCCCCGGCTCGGACGGCGAGGTCACGTCCGTCGAGGAGGCGGAGGCCACGGCGCGGCGCATCGGCTTCCCGGTTCTGATCAAGGCCGCGGCCGGGGGCGGCGGGCGCGGCATGAAGGTCGCGCGGCGCGTCGAGGAGGTGGGCGAGGCCTATCGCGTCGCCCGCGCCGAGGCGAAGGCCGCCTTCGGCAACGACGCCGTGTACATGGAGAAGTATCTCGACCGGCCGCGGCATATCGAGCTGCAGGTGCTGGCGGATACCTACGGCAATGTCGTGCATTTCGGCGAGCGCGACTGCTCGCTGCAGCGCCGCCACCAGAAGCTCGTCGAGGAGGCTGGCAGCCCCGCGCTCGACGCCGCGGCGCGCGATGCGCTCGGTGCGCGGGTGACGAAGGCGCTCGCGGAGATCGGGTACCGCAACGCCGGCACGCTCGAGTTCCTCTGGCAGGACGGGCAGTTCGCCTTCATCGAGATGAACACCAGGCTGCAGGTCGAGCATCCCGTCACGGAGATGGTCTGCGGCATCGACCTCGTGCGCGAGCAGGTGCGGATCGCGGCCGGCCAGAAGCTCGGCTATGGCCAGGAGGAAGTGCGGTTCGACGGCCACGCCATCGAGTGCCGTATCACCGCAGAGGACCCCGACACGTTCATGCCGACGCCGGGGCGGGTGCACGCCTATCACGCACCGGGTGGCCTCGGCGTGCGCGTCGACAGCGCGCTCTACGCCGGCTACTCGGTGCCGCCGCACTACGACAGTCTCGTCGCCAAGCTCGTCGTGCACGGCACGACGCGGCCGCAGGCGCTCGCGCGGCTGAAGCGCGCGCTCGACGAGTTCGTCATCGACGGGATCAGCACCACGCTGCCGCTGCATCGCCGGATCGCCGAGGACCCCGAGTTCGCCGCAGGCGACTACACGATCCACTGGCTCGAGCGCTTCGTCGCGCGCGGGGCCGCATGACGCGGGGCTGCGTGACGCGGGTCTGGCGGCGCTGACATGGCGCGACGGGAGCCGGGCGAAACGACCGTCACGCCCGAGCTCGTCCTGCGCGCCTATCGCGCCGGCCTCTTTCCGATGGCCGAGCGGCGCAACGCCGAGCGGCTCTACTGGCTCGACCCGGACCGGCGCGGCGTGCAGCCGCTCGATGCCTTCCACCTGCCGCGGCGGCTCGCGCGCACGGTCCTGTCCGGCGCCTTCGAGGTGCGCTGCGACGGCGCCTTCTCCGAGGTGCTCGCCGGCTGCGCCGAATCGACGGAGGACCGGCCGGAGACGTGGATCAACACCGACATCGAGCGGCTGTTCGGCGCGCTGCACGCGATGGGCTATGCCCACAGCGTCGAATGCTGGCGGGACGGACGGCTCGTGGGCGGCCTCTACGGCGTCGCGCTCGGCGGGGCGTTCTTCGGCGAGAGCATGTTCAGCCGCGAGCGCGACGCCTCGAAGGTCGCGCTCGTGCACCTCGTGGTGCGGCTGCGCCTCGGCGGGTTCGTCCTGCTCGACACGCAGTTCGTGACCGACCATCTCGCCCGGTTCGGCGCCATCGAGGTACCGCGGCTGGAGTATCGGCGCCTGCTCGCCGAGGCGGTCGAGCTGCCTGCCGTGTTCCGCCGCGACATCACACCCGAGCAGCTCCGGGCGGAGCTTGCACGGATGAAGGCCGAGCGCTGAGCCCCCCGCCCGGGGCCGCCCGCGTTGACCCGGGCAGAGGCAGGCAGGCAGGCTCGGGCATCACCCACGCTGCCGGAGCGACCACCATGCGCCAACGTATTCTCGCCACCACCGCGGCGGCCCTTCTCTGCCAGGCTCTGCCCGCCCCCGCTTCTGCCCAGCAGAAGCAGCCGACGCGCGACTTCGCCATCACCTACCGCGTCGAAAGCCAGGGCAACTCGGCGGAGATGCGCCTGTTCCACAGCGCCACGACCCGCCGCCAACGCGTCGAGATGGCCGATGCCGGGATGGTGATGATCCAGGACATCGGCAACGGTCGGGCCATGATCCTGAACGAGCAGGCGCGCATGGCGATGGAGCTCCCCTCCCCCAGCCTGCGCCAGCAGATGCTCGCGATCCCCGACGACATGTCGCTCAGCCGCACCGGCACCGCGACCGTTCTCGGCCACCGCTGCACCGTGTATCGCGGTACGCAGAACGGCGCCGACCGCGGCACGGTGTGCCTGACGGACGAGGGCGTCATGCTGAAGGCCGACATGCGGCTTCAAGACAAGGGCGGTACGATGGAGGCGACAGCGCTGACCCTTGGCGCGCAGCCGGACACGCTGTTCACCGTTCCCGAAGGCTGGCAGAGGATGCAGATGCCGCAGGGGCAGCCGCCGCAGCGGCGATGAGGCGACGCTTTCCCCGGCCGGGGTGACCGGCCGGGGAGGCAGGCAACGTCAGGCTGGCAGCGTCAGGCGCGGAAGCGGCGCGCCGCAGCGAGGCCGAGCAGCCCGGAACCGAGGAGCACAAGCGACAGCGGCTCGGGCACCCCCACGGGCGGGTTGCCGGCGATGATGTAGACCTGGTCGATCACCACGTCCTTCGCCGGGAAGCCGTTCGTGTTGAAGACGAACTCGACGAGATAGTTCCCGCCGGCGAGGTCAGTGGAACCGGCGAAGGTCTGCCAAGTCGTCACCGGCCCGTCGGACACCGCGTAGCTCGCGAGCTGCACCGACGCGACGACGCCGCTGAACGTCGCATCATAGAAGTTCGCGTAGCCGTTCGCCGGCGCATAGGCCGAGAAGCCGATCTGGTACGTGCCCGCCGCGAGCGGGCCGACGATCTGCGACAGCGACTGGTTGGTCGCGAAATCCGACACGAAGTAGGCCGCGCGCGCGCCCACAGGGTCGGGCGAGTTGGTCGGCGCATTGTTCGGCGGAACCGCCTCGCCGAACGCGCCCGTCGGGTAGCCGGAGGCGCTGTTGTAGAAGATCGCGACGGGCGGGAAGCCCTGCGAATCCGATCCGCCGATCGTCCAGCCCACCAGGCCGTTCTCGAAACTGCCGTTGACCACGAAATTCGCGGACGCCGTACCGGCAGTGAAGCTTGCAGCGACAACTCCCGCCGCAACCACCTTGAAGAATGACATCGCTCCCCCTCCTCACGGCGCTGATTGGGCGCCTGGGAGGGTGGCAAGCAATGCCGGTGCCAGACTGACAAGCCTTTGATCGGGGCCGATTTCGCTGAGGTCGACCTCACATCCCCGTGTGCAGTGTCAAGAAAGTCGACAGCTCTGGGCAGCCGTCCGGGCCGCTCAGGCCACCCGCCCGTAGCGGGCGCGGGCGCCGCGCTCGATGGCAGCGGCGACGAGCCGCTCGACACCAAGGCGATGGCGCATCAGCTCGAGAAGCCGAAGCTCCTCCTGCGTCGCATGGCCGTCCGAGGCGACGACGTCGCAGGCGAAGGCATAGGCCGTCTCGCAGAGCGCGGGCGTGAGCGCCTCGTCGATCATCGCAAAGGCGGTGTCGAGCCCGTCCTGCTTGTCGAGCACCTTCACGCAGCGCTCCGCCACGCCCGGCAGCGTCGCCTGGTCGAAGCCCACGAAGGCCGGAAGCGTCGTGACGATGCGGCCGATCGTCTTCAGCTCGCGGTCGGTCATCGTGTTGTCGGAGGCCGAGACGAGCACCATGGCGAAGATCAGCGCCTCATGCGGTGTCAGGGCGGTCACGATGCTGTCTTTGCGCGTCGGCATGGCTCGGCTCTCCGGATGCTGCGAGGCTGATGCCCTGCGCAGGACCTTCCGTCAACGCGGCGCGAGGAAGGCCCGCACGTCCTCGACCGTCTCGGCGAGCCCGGCACGGCGAACCTCCACCCCCTCGGGGAGCACGGAGAGGATGCGGCTCGGCGCGCGGGAATCGAGCAGGACGAAGCAGCCGCGGTCCTCGGCGGAGCGGATCAGCCTGCCGAAGGCCTGGCGAAGCCGCGCGCGCGCGATCCGGTCATCCACCGCGCCTGGGCGACCGCCGCCGAAGCGCGCGCGCCGGGCACGGTGCAGGATAGTCGGGCGCGGCCAGGGCAGCCTGTCGAACACGATCAACCGAAGCGCGCGGCCGGGAACGTCCACACCGTCGCGCATCGCATCGGTGCCGAGCAGGCAGGCATCCTCCTCGGCCCGGAACACCTCGACGAGCGTGGCGTTGTCCATCGCGTCGACATGCTGGGCGAGCAGGTCGAGCCCCGCCTCCTCGAGCGCGGGTGCGATGCGGGCATGCACGTCGCGCAGCCGCGCGATCGCGGTGAAAAGGCCGAGCGCGCCGCCGCCGGAGGCGAGGAACAATGCGCGATAGGCAGCAGCCACCTGCGCTGCGTCGTTGCGGTTGACGTCCGTCACCACGAAGGCGCGCGTGGCCTTGGTATAGTCGAAGGGCGAGGGAACGGCGACGCGCATGGCCGGGGCGAGCAGGTGGATCGCGCCCGACGCTTCCTCCGCCGCCTGCCAGCGCGCCTCCTCGTCGGCCGCGCCGGAATCGCGCAGCGTCGCGGAGGTGACGAGCAGCCCATGCGCAGGCTCGGCGACCACGCGGGCGAAGGGGACGGTCGGGTCGACCCAGTGCCGTCGCATGCCGATATCGGCCTCGTGGCCGCCGCGATGGACGATCTCCAGCCAATCGACGAAACGCTCGCCCGGCCGCCCGCCCTCGGCGGAGCCTGACGCCACGGCGTTCAGCATCGCCCGCCAGGCGGTGAGCGGGTCGAGCGCGCGGCGGGAGAGGGAGCGGCCGAGGCTCTCGATCCTCTGGCGAACGGCGCTCTCGAGCTCCTCGGCATCGTCGTCGAGCCGCGCGGCGAGGCCCTCGCGCAAGCCCTCGAGCGGCGTGGCGATGCGCCCGAGCGCGCGCTCGAGGCGTTCGGCCGCCTCGGCGAGGCCGGGGATCATCGGCTCGACCTCCGCCTCCTCCACGCCTTGGGCGTCCTCCGCGCTGCGGCGTGCCTGCACCTGGCGGCGCACGAGGCGGAGGAAGGCCTCGGCGGCGTTCTCCTCGCCTGCCGCGAGCCCGCCGAGCTCCGGTCGCGCCTCCTCGCCGAGCCGCGTCAGCCAGCCAGGCGCGGGAAGCGCGCGGGCCGCCTCGAGCGCGGCATCGAGCAGGTGCGACAGCGGCGGATGCGCGGCGACGAGATCCTCCGCCCTGCGCCTGAGGCCCCTCGCCCGGCCGCGCCCGCCCTCGTTGCCGCGAAGCCAGCGGCGCAGCTCGGCCGTCTCTGCGCCGGACAGCGCCGCGGCGAACACGCTGTCGGCGGCATCGAACAGGTGGTGTCCCTCGTCGAACACGTAGCGAAGCGGAAGCCCCGTCTCGTCGAGCCCTCCCCACGCGGCCTGGACCATGACGAGGGCGTGGTTGGCGACGACGAGCTTCGCCGTGCGCGCCTCGCGGATGCCGCGTTCGATGAAGCAGCGCCGCCAATGCGGGCAGGCGGCGTGGATGCATTCCCCGCGACGGTCCGACAGGCCGAGCGTGTAGCCCCCGCCGAGAAGCTCGGGCATCCAGCCGGGAAGGTCGCCGCCCTGGAGGTCGCCATGCCTGGTCGCGGCCGCCCAGCGCGCCATGAGCCCGAGCGCGATCGTCGCCCCGCCGCTTCGGCTCGCGGCGTTCACCGCGTCCTCCAGGTTGAGCAGGCAGAGATAGTTCTCCCTGCCCTTGCGGATCGCGACATGCGCGCGCCGCTCGGCCTCGTCCGGCCAGAGGCGGGCGAGCTCAGCGTCGATCTGACGCTGCAGGTTGCGGGTGTAGGTGGAGAGCCAGACAGGGGCGCCGTTGCGCTCGGCCCAGAGGCTTGCAGGCGCGATATAGGCGGCCGTCTTGCCCGTGCCCGTCCCGGCCTCGGCCAGCACCACGCGCGGCACGCCGGGCGTGTCGCGCGGCGCGAATGCCTCGGTCGCGGCGGAGGCGAAGTCGCTCTGCCCCGGCCTGTCCTCGGCATCCGAACCGAGCAGCGCGGCGAGGCGTGACCGTGCCTCGGCCGGGGTGACGGGAAAGCTCGAGGGCGGCGGTGGGCGGGCCGTGTCCTCCCATTCGGGAAGCGCCTCCCACACCCTGAGCGCGCCGGAGGCTGCCTGCGCATCCGGCGCCCCGAGGGCGGCGAGAAGCGGCGCGGCCCAGGGCCAGCCCGCAGCGCCCATCAGCGCCGCGAGGGCCGGTGCGTCGCGGTTGGCGGGCGACGACCGGCTCGCGGCGGCGTTGCGGAGCAGGGCGGTCGCGATCACGGGCAGTGCGGCGGCGGCATCCTCGAGGCTGCGCGGCGGCTTGAGGCCGAGCGCCTCTGCCATGGCGCGCGGTGTCGGCACCACCTGCTCGGCGGGGCGGACGAAGGCCCAGAGCTCGAGCAGATCCGCCGCAGCGATGCCCTGGAGCCCGAGGCGCCTCGCCGTTGCCGGCGCGTGGCACACGATCGGCGGGGGCGAGGCGTTCAGACGCGCCCGGGCCGGGCCGGAGGCGAGCACAGCGAGCTCGCCATCGGAGCCGAGGAAGGCGGCGCGGCCGAACCCGGCGACGACGGAAGGCCCGTCAGGCAACAGAAGCCTCGGCGGCGCGTTCACCCAAGGCTCCCGCGATTGTTGACCCTGCAAAGGCCCCTACCTAGGTTGCGCCGATGACGAACCCCGTTCCGCACCAGCACGAGTGGCGCCAGGTCCGCGCCTGGCCGTTCGAGGAGGCCGCCCGCGTGGCCGACAGGCTGGCGGCGCGACCGAAAGCGGAGGCTCTGTTCGAAACCGGGTATGGTCCCTCCGGACTGCCGCATATCGGCACCTTCGGCGAAGTGGTCCGCACCACCATGGTGCGCAACGCCTTCCGCCGCCTCTCCCCCATCCCGACGCGGCTGATCGCCTTCTCCGACGACATGGACGGGCTGCGCAAGGTGCCCGACAACGTGCCGAACCGCGAGATGCTCGCGGCCCATCTCGGCCGGCCGCTGACGGCGGTGCCAGATCCGTTCGGCACCCACCCGAGCTTCGGCGAGCACAACAACGCGAGGCTCCGCGCCTTCCTCGACGCGTTCGGCTTCGGCTACGAGTTCGCCTCCTCGACCGAGTACTACCGGAGCGGCCGGTTCGACGCCGCGCTTACGCGCGTTCTCGAGCGCTACGACGAGGTGATCGCCGTCATCCTGCCCACGCTGGGCGAGGAGCGTCGGGCCACCTACTCGCCCTTCCTGCCCCTCTGCCCCCGCACGGGGCGGGTGATGCAGGTGCCTCTCGTCGAGCGCAAGCTCGATGCCGGCACCATCGTCTGGCGCGACGAGGAGACGGGCACGCTCGTCGAGACGCCGGTGACGGGCGGGCACTGCAAGCTGCAATGGAAGTGCGACTGGGCGATGCGCTGGTTCGCCCTCGGCATCGACTACGAGATGTCGGGCAAGGACCTGATCGACAGCGTGCGCCTCTCCTCGCGCATCTGCCGCATCCTCGGCTCCGAGCCGCCGGAGAGCTTCACGTACGAGCTGTTCCTCGACGAGAAGGGAGAGAAGATCTCGAAGTCGAAGGGCAACGGGCTTTCTGTCGAGCAGTGGCTGGAATACGCCCCGCCCGAGAGCCTGGCGCAGTTCATGTTCAACAAGCCGCAAGCGGCGAAACGGCTCTACTTCGATGCGATCCCCCGCACGGTCGACGAGTATCTTGCCCATGTCGAGAAGGCGCGCACCGAGGAGGAGCCCGCCGTCGCGGCAAACCCGGCCTGGCACATCCATGGCGGGCGCATCCCGAACGACGCCGGCAGCCCGCTCTCCTTCACCATGCTGCTGAACCTTGCCTCGGTGGTGAATGCCGAGACGCCGGCGATGATGTGGGGCTTCATCCGCCGCTACCGCGCCGATGCGAGCCCCGATGCCATGCCGCTGCTCGGCGTTCTCGTCGAGAAGGCGGTCGCCTACTACCGCGATTTCGTGCGCCCGGCGAAACGCTTCCGCGACCCGGACGCAACGGAGGCCGCAGCCTTGGCCGACCTCGCCGACCTTCTCGCGGCCATGCCCGAGGGGGCCGATGCGGCGGCGCTGCAGGACGTGGTGTTCGAGGCAGGCAAGCGACACTACCCGAAGGAGAAGCTGCGCGACTGGTTCGGCGCGCTCTATCAGGTCCTGCTCGGGCAGCAGGAAGGCCCGCGCTTCGGCGGCTTCGTGGCACTCTACGGCGTTGCCGAGACGGTGACGCTGATCCGCGGCGCGCTGGCGGGGGCCAAGTCCGATGTCGCCTGAGGCCACGGCACGCATGTGCGCCGCCGGCTGAGCACGCAGGGACCCCGAGGGGGGCGGGGCAACGCATGACGCGGATGCGGTCCATCACCCGCCACCTGCCGGCGGTGATCGGCGTCCTGCTGGTCATCGGCGCGCTCTACGTGGTGCAGCGCGAATTCGCCGCACTTCGCCTCGACGACGTGCTCGCGGCGATGGATGCGATTCCCGGCAGCGCGATCTGGCTCGCGATCGGCGTCACGATCGTCGCCTATCTCGTGCTGACCGTGTACGACGCGCTCGGCACGCGCTTCGTCGGCCACCCGCTCTCCTACGGTCGCATCGCGTTCGCGTCCTTCACGGCCTATGCGCTCGCCCACAACATCGGCTTCGCGACGCTCTCGGGTGCGGCGATCCGCTACCGACTCTACGTTCTCTGGGGCATGGCGCCGTTGCAGATCGCGGGTGTCGTCGCCTTCACCAGCCTGACCTTCGTGCTCGGCGGGCTCTGCCTCGGCGGGCTCGTGCTGCTGACCGTTCCGCATGCCGTTCCAGGTTTCGGCACCTGGATGCCGCGTCCGGTGATGTACGGCGTCGGCGTCGTCATGATCGCCCTCGTGGTCGCCTACGCAACGCTCGGCGCCGTGCGACGGCAGCCGATCCGCATCTACAAGACGGCCATCCCGCTGCCGGGGCTGCGCATGGCGGTGGCGCAGGCGCTGCTCGCCTCCGTCGACGTGGCGCTGACGGCGGCAATCTTCTACGTGCTCCTGCCCGATGCGCCGGGCCTCACCTTCCTGGTGTTCCTGGCCGTCTACGTCACCGGCTACACGGCGGCGATGGCAAGCCACGTGCCGGGCGGCATCGGCGTGTTCGACACCACGATCCTGGTCGGGCTCGCGCCGTATCTCGAGCCTGCGACGATCGTCGGTGCGCTGCTCGTGTTCCGGCTGCTCTACTATATCCTGCCGCTGTTCCTCGCAGGCGGCCTGTTCGCGACCAACGAGGTGCTTCTGCGGCGCGTTGCGGTGTCGCGCGCGCTCGTCACCACCTCGCGCTGGGGCGACCCGTTCGTCGTACCCGTCCTCGCCGCCGCGGTGACGCTGGCGGGGCTCATGATGCTGTTCCTCGGCACGCTACCGCCGGTGGAGGCCACCGTCGCGATCGCCTCCCGCAACGTCGCCTCGCCGCCCGGCCCGCTCGTGCAGATCTCCTACTTCGCTGCCTCGGTGATCGGCGCGGGCCTTCTCGTCGTCGCCTACGGGCTTTGGCGGCGCGTCACCATGGCCTGGGCCACCGTGCTGGCTCTGCTCGTGCTCGGCGCGGCAACGGCGGTGGTGAAGGGGCACGGCATGGCGGTGCCCATCGTGCTGATCGGCATCGCCGCTGCCGTCGCGCCGTTCCGGCGGAACTTCTACCGCGACACCCGGCTCGTGCGCGAACCCTTCACCGGCGGCTGGCTCGCCGCCATCGCGAGCCTGACCGCGTGCACGCTCACGCTTGCGCTGTTCGCCCATCTCCGCCGCGACTGGACGAACGATACCTGGTGGCATGTCGTGCTCGACTCCGACGCGCCCTGGACGATGCGGGCGACGATCGCGCTCGGCGTCGTGCTTCTGCTCGTCGCGCTCTACCGCCTGCTGCGGCCTGCGCGCATTCCCGTTGTGCCGTTCGAGGGTGCCGCCGCGGCGCGCTTCATCACCGCGATGCCGGACATCCGCATGGAGGCGGACGGCATCGTGTTCGGCGAGGATGGCCGGGCAGGCATCGCCTTCCGGAGGCTCGACGGAATCTGGCTCGCGCTCGGCGATCCCGTCGGCGAGGAGGATGACCGCATCTCGGCGATCTGGCGGTTCCGCGACCTGTGCGAGCAGGAGGGGGTGGACCCGGCGTTCTGGCGTGTCGGGCCGGAACTGCTCGGCGTCTACGGCGATATCGGGCTCACCGCCTTCCCGCTTTCGGCCGACGATGCGCTCGCGCCAGAGGTTGCCGGCGATACGCCCCCGGCAGAGCACTACATGGTCTGCAAGGCCGAGCGTGACCTCGTGAAGCTCCTGCCGCTCGTGCCGATGTTCGCCGCCCGCACCGTGCGCCGCGGGGAGCCCGCCCGGGCAGTCTGACCCGCGGTCGGAAACGTCGGAGCATTCGCTGCCGGGAGTCTGGCACCGCGGTTTCCGACGCCCCAGGAATATCCTTGGGCCAGTAGAAGGGCCGGATGGCCTCCTACTGGCTGGCCCAGATGATTCGGGCGATCCAATTCACCTCGTCGATGTCGAAGCCGCGATCGGGGAAGGCTGGGTTGAGCGAGGCAAGCTCGATCCGGCGCGCGGAACGCCGGACGAGCTCCTTGGCCAGGACCTCGCCCTCGTTCGTGCGCACCACCACCCTGTCGCCCCGCCGCGTCGGCGCGGCGGGCGAGACGATGACGATGTCGCCGTCGCGGTACACCGGCTCCATCGAGTCCCCGGAGATCTCGACGGCATAGGCATGCGGGTCGGCCACCGACGGAAGGTCGATCTCGTCCCATGAACCGCCGACGGGGTAGCCCGCCTCATCAAAGTACCCCTCCGCCCCG
Source organism: Elioraea rosea (assembly GCF_007644105.1). Lineage (GTDB taxonomy): Bacteria > Pseudomonadota > Alphaproteobacteria > Acetobacterales > Acetobacteraceae > Elioraea_A > Elioraea_A rosea. The sequence goes on from NZ_VFAC01000052.1 coordinate 11,489, forward strand.
GCCTGGGCGAGGCCGATCAGGGGAATGCGCCGCTGCGGCGCGGCCGAGGCGCGGCGCGGCGCGACGGCATTGCCGGTAATTAGCTCGGTCAGGCGCTCGAGCGGGGCGCCGACCGCGTCGAGAACCTTCGAGACGCTCTCGGTGGAGGGCCAGCGCGGCTTGCCCTCGCCGGTCAGGCGCTTCGACTTGTTGAAGGTCGTGGGGTCGAGCCCGGCCTTCCGGGCGAGGCCGGAAGCGGTCAGGCCGTGCTCGGCGGCGAGCGCGTCGAGGGCGCGCCAGATGTCGTCGTGTCGCATGTTAGGCACATCATCCTACTGCTGTGCGACTAGACAATCATCTTCCGCACAGGCTCGGGATCCATTGATGGTTTCGAGTGATGCGGGGCGGTGTGATGCTGGGTAGCGCGTGCTTTCATGATGGAATGCCCCATCAACACGGGTCCAAATACTTCAGGCCGTGACCGGCTCGGCCAGCTTCAGGATCTCGCTGCGGTGGCGCGCAAGCCCGGCGGCGGTCAGCTCGAACCGGCCGTCGGGCCGGCAGGTGCAGAAACCCATGCCCTCGAGCCGGACGAGGCACGGCCCGTCCTTCAGGCCGGGCGGCCTGCCGACCGGGCCCGCGGCCTTGAGCCGGTTCAGCGCCGACCGGCAGCAGGTTTCGAGATAGGGCTCGTTCCACATCGCCCTTCGATATCGCCGCCCCGCGCGGTGCATGCAACCCCCGGACACAGCGAAAGGTAGCCGCCCATGCCGCCCCCCGGCATCGATCTCACTTGGTGGATCTCGGTGATCGAGATTGCGATGCTCGCCGCCCTCTTCAAGCTGATGTGGGACATCAAGAAGGACCTGATGGCCCGGATCGAGCAGATGGACATGCGCCACACCGAGAGCGCGGCGCGGCTGCGCGACGACCTCGCAGCGTTCAAGCTCGAGGTGGCGCGCGGCTACGTGCCGATGCAGATGATGCGCGAGACCGACCGGCGCCTCTCGATGCAGCTCATGCGCATCGAGGAGAAGCTCGACATGGTCATGCCGCAGCGCGCCCGCTCCCGCATCCCGACAGACGACTATCACGGGTGAGGCGCCGATGACCCAGGGCAATGGGCGTCCGGCCGGCCAGGGCCTGCCCTCGAGCGCGGTCGAGCGCGCGCGCTACGCCGCGTCGGTCGAGGCGCTCGCCCGGGCGCTCGCAGCGACCGCCGGGGGAGAGACGGTGCGTGCGATCGAGGCGCTCGCCTCCGTCGTGGTCAACCGGATGGAAGCCGCACGCGCGCGGCGCGCGCCGCCCCAGTGGGGCGTCGAGCTCGGCGCGGCCGTCCGCGCCTCGGGCCTTGCCACGGCGGATGCGGTGTCGGTGCAGGAGACGAGGCTGCTCGCCGCCTGCCGTCGCATCGCCGCGCGGGCCGCCTCGGGCGCTCTGCCTGACCCGACGGGCGGGGCGGTGTTCTGGAACCGCACCGGAACGCGCCGGCCGGAGGAGGCTGAGGGCGGGCCGGGCGTGCGCATCGGCGGCTTCGTGTTCCGCCGCGCCGCCGCCACACCGCCGCGCGCCGCCCAGGGCTGGACCGACGCCGAGCCGTGATCAGGCCGCCGCGCTCGCCTCCTCGTCGGTCGCGTCGCGGCCGCGGATCAGATCGGCCCCCTTCTCGGCGATGGCGAGCGTCGTGGCATAGGTGTTGGCAGACGTCATCGACGGCATGATCGAGGCATCGACGACGCGAAGCCCCTCCATCCCGTGCACGCGGAGGCGGTCGTCGACCACCGCGGTCGCGTCGGTCGCCGGTCCCATCCGGGCGGTGCCGATCAGGTGATACGTCGTCACGCCGTTGCGCTTGGCGAAATCCATCAGCTCGTCGTCGCTCTGCACCTGGGGGCCGGGCAGCGTCTCGCGATCGACGAAGGGCGCGAGCTCGGGCGTCTGCAGCAGGCGGCGGATCAGCTTCATCCCGCCGAGATGCACGCGCTGGTCCATCGGGTCGGAAAGGTAGTTCGGCTGGATCTCGGGGTCCTCGAACACGTCCTTCGAGCGTGCGCGCACCCAGCCCGTGCTCTCCGGCCTGTGCTGCCAGGCGCCCGCCGTCATGCCCGGATAGTCGTCGAGCACGTAGACCGCCCCCTCCTTGTAGCTGCCGGGCGTGAACACGCATTGCAGGTCGGGCTGGTCGAGCCCCTCGAAGGATTTCCAGAAGAGGTGAACGTGCGAGGGGGTGGTGGCGAGGATCGAGGGCCGCCCCGTTGCCCAGGCGGCGATCTGGCCGAGCAGGCTCGTTCCGCGCGAGAGTTCGTTCAGCGTCGCCACCCCCGGCTTGGCGCGGACGACGAAGCGCGAGGCGAAATGGTCGCGGAAGTTCTCGCCCACGCCGCGGAGCTCATGCACCACCGGCACGCCGAGCGTCTGCAACAGCCGCGCCGGACCGACGCCGGAGAGCTGCAGGAGCCGCGCGGTGTTCACCGTTCCGGCCGAGACGATCACCTCGCGCCTTGCCCGCACCACGCGCCCCTCCGCGCCGCGCGCGGCGATGTAGCGCACGCCGACGGCGCGCTTGCCCTCGAACAGGATCGCCTCCGCACGCGCATTGGTGCGCACGTCGATCCGCCCGCGCGACATGGCGGGCTTGAGATAGGCGCGATAGGCGGAGATGCGCCGCCCGCGCCGGATGGTGCGCTGGTAGTAGCCGACGCCGGCCTGGTCTCCGCTGTTGTAGTCGGGATTGCGGGGAATGCCCGCAGCCACGCAGCCGGCGATGAACGCCTCCGACACCGGGTTCAGCCAGTCCATCGCCGTGACGGGGATGCCGCCGTCTCGGCCACGCTTCTCGTCCTCGCCGATGCCGATGCAGGTCTCGCTGCGGCGGTAGTAGCGCAGCATGTCGGCATAGCCCCATCCTCGGTTGCCGCGCTGCGCCCATGAATCGAGGTCGCCTGGCTGGCCCCTGTTGTAGATCATGCCGTTGATCGAGGAGGAGCCGCCGAGCGTGCGGCCCTGCGTCGTCGAGATCCGCCGGCCCGCGGTCATCTCTGTCGGCTCGGTCTTGAACTGCCAGCTCACGCCCGGGTCGAAGATCGTCTTGATGAAACCGGCCGGGATGTGGATGTAGGGGTTGCGGTCGGGCGGCCCCGCCTCGAGCACGCAGACGGTGACGCCCGGGTCCTCCGTCAGCCGCGCGGCGAGAACAGAGCCTGCGGCGCCCGAACCGATGATCACATAGTCGAACGTGTCGCCGCCGTAGCCGGCCATCCGCATCCTCCCTTGCACACCGGCTTGGAGCCTAGCGCGACCTGCGCGCCTGCCAAGGCCGCGCGTCACCGGCCCGGTTCGCGCACCGTCCAGAGCAGCGCCGCGCCGCCGGCGAGGAAGACCAGGATCGTCGCCATCCCCGCGCGCTGGCTTGCGAACGCGGCCGTCGCCGCGGCAAGCACGGCGGGCCCGATGAAGGACACGGCCCGGCCCGTGAGCGCGAACAGCCCGTAATACTCGCCGAGCTTGTCCTTCGGCGCGAGGCGGCCCATCAGCGTCCGGCTCGCCGCCTGCGCCGGGCCGAAGAAGAGGCCGAGCGGCAGCGCGAGCGCCCAGAACGCAGACACGCTCGTGACGAACAGCAGCGCCGCGCCGATCACCATCAGCGAGACAACCGACACGAGCACGACGTTGCGTGAGCCGAACCGGTCATCGGCGAAGGCGAACAGCGCCGCCCCAAGCCCGGCGGTGACGTTGATGGCGATGCCGAGCTGGATCACCTCCTGCGTGTCCATCCCGAACGTGCCGGCGGCGTAGATCGCGCCGAAGGCGAACAGCGTGTTCAGCCCCTCCGCGTAGAGAAGCCGCGCGATCAGGAAGCGCGTGATCACAGGCTGGGAGCGGAGCTCGGGCAGCACGCGGATGATCGCGCCGATGCCCTCCCGCACCGCCTGCACGATCCCCACACCCGTCGGCCTGTCGCCCGGCACGACGAGAAGCAATGGCAGGGCGAAACCCGCGTACCAGAGTGCGACCAGAACCGAGGTCGCCCGCACCGCCTCGGCGTTGCCCGACGAAAGCCCGAAGGGAGGCGGATCGGCCTGGATCAGCGCGAGGCAGGCCAGCAGGCAGAACAGCCCTCCGACATAGCCGAGCCCCCATCCCCAGCCCGAGACCCGCCCGATCATCGCCTGCGGCGCGAGAACGGGCAGCATCGCGTTGTAGAAGACGGTGCCGAGCTCAAAGGCCAGCGTGCCGAGGACGACGAGCACGAGCCCGCGCAGCATGAAGGCCGGATCGGGCTCGACCGTCCACAGCGCGGCCGCGGCGATGGCGGCAAGAACGGTGAAGCCTGCGAGCCATCGCCGCTGCCCTCCCGTGCGATCGGCGATGGCGCCGAACACGGGCGAGAGCAGCCCGACGAGAAGCCCCGACACCGCCATCGCCACGCCCCAGCGCGAGGCCCCCGTCACCGGATCGGGTGCGACGCCCTGGGTGAAGTAGGTCGCGAACACGAACGTGCCGATGACGGTCGGGTAGGCGCTGTTCGCCCAGTCATAGAAGCACCAGGCGGCGATACGCCACGGCCGCGCGGGCGTGCGCGGTGCCTCGTCTTCCTCCCTCACGCGACCGCGCGCAGCGCGTGGACCGCGACGAGGATCTGGGCGAGCCCCGGCGCCTCGGACGAGAGTGCCGCGAGGCATCGCTCCGCCTCGATCCAGGCAGAGCCTGCGTCCCGCTTCAGCGCAGCGGCCCGATCCTCCCCGCCATGCGCGAGAAGCGCGACGGTCAGCCGCCGCTGCATCGCGCCCATGTCGGCAGAGAGAAGCGCCAACGCGCGCGCCGAAGCGGGGTCTGCCGCGGCGACGGCGGCGGCTGCCGAGCGGAGAGCATCGAGGCCGAAGCCGCGTCCCGCCTCCGCCCAGGCCTCGACCACCGCCTCCGGTGCTGCGCCGGATTCGCCCATCGCGAGGGCCGCCTCGAGAAGTGCGTCGCCCGGCGCATCGGGCCAGGCGAGGCGGAGCGACCCCGCTGGACCGGCCGAACGCGCGACGGCGTCCGTCACGCTTCCCTCACGCGCCATCGCGCCGCTGCGCAGGAACCAGGCCGCGGCCGCCTCCTGCGTTCGCCGCCAGGCGAGCTCGGTGGCGTAACGGTTCTCCGCGCCGGGCGATGGCGGCTGGCGCGTCGCCCACAGCTCCGCGAGCCCAAGCACCTCGCGCGCCACCAGCGCGGCCCGCGCCGCCGTCGCGGCCGGCACGCCCTCCGCGATGCGCCCGAACGCGGCAAGCCCCATCCGGTCGAGCAGGTCGTTGGCGAGAAGCATCGCAAGCAGCTCGCGCCGGAGCGGATGGGCGAGAACGGCGGCGCGGAACCGCGTATCGATCGCATCGGGGAAGTAGGCGAGCAGGTCACGCTCGAAGGCCGGATCGTCTGGCAGCGACGAGTCGAGAAGCGCGTCCGTCAGCCACAGCTTGGCGTGGCTGAGCAGCACGACGACCTCGGGGCGGACGAGCCCGGTGCGGCCGCGATGGGCGAGCACGGTGCGGTCAGGCAGGCCGGAGACGGCACGATCGAGAAAGCCCTCCGTCTCGAGCCGCGACATCAGCGCGGCATGCGCTGGGCCCGCCGCTGCGCCCTCGGCAAGCTCGAGCGACACGGCGAGCGCCTGGCGCGCGTTCGTCGCGAGCACATGCGCGACCACGTCCTCCGTCACCTGCTGCAGGAGCTGGTCGCGCTGCTTGCCGGTCAGGTCGCCCTCGCGCACGAGTCCGTCGAGCAGGATCTTCAGGTTCACCTCATGGTCGGAGGTGTCGACGCCGGCGGAGTTGTGCAGGCTGTCGGTGTCGAGCCTGACGCCGGCGAGCGCGGCCTCGATGCGGCCGGCCTGGGTGACGCCGAGATTGGCGCCCTCGCCGAGCACGCGCGCGCGCAGCTCCCGCCCATTCACCCGGATCGCGTCATTGGCGCGGTCGCCCACGTCGGCCGCCGTTTCGCCCGCCGCCTTCACGAAGGTGCCGATGCCGCCGAAATAGAGGATGTCGACCTCCATCTTCAGGATGGCATGCATCACCTGCTCCGGCGTCGCGCGCTCGTCGGCGAGGCCGAGCATCGCGCGCGCCTCGGCGGACAGCGTGACGGTCTTGGCGCTGCGGGCGAACACCGCTCCGCCCTTCGACAGCTTCGTCGCGTCATAGTCGGCCCATGACGAACGCGGCAGCGCAAAAAGCCGTTCCCGCTCGGCGAAGGACACCGCGGCGTCGGGGTCGGGGTCGAGGAAGACGTGGCGATGGTCGAACGCGGCGCGGAGCCTGAGCGTGCGCGACAGGAGCATGCCGTTGCCGAACACGTCTCCCGACATGTCGCCCACGCCAACGACCGAGATCGGGTCGCGCTGCAGGTCGAGCCCGGCCTCGGCGAGATGCAGCGCGATCGCCTCGAACGCGCCGCGCGCGGTGACGCCGAGGCCCTTGTGGTCGTAGCCCTTCGAGCCGCCGGAGGCGAAGGCATCGCCCAGCCAGAAGCCACGCTCGAGCGCGATGCCGTTGGCGATGTCGCTGAAGGTCGCCGTGCCCTTGTCGGCGGCGGCGACGATGTATGGGTCATCGCCATCCTGGCGGACGACGCGCGCGGGCGGGACGATTCCCGACGTGGTGCGGTTGTCGGTCAGCGTCAGCATCGAGCCGATGAGCTGGCGGTAGCAGGCGATGCCCTCGGCGAGCAGCGCCTCGCGGTCCTTCGCCGGCTCGCCCGTGGGCACGGGCGGGCGCTTGAGGATGAAGCCACCCTTCGCGCCCGTTGGTACGATGACGGCGTTCTTCAGCGTCTGCGCCTTCATCAGCCCGAGCACCTCGGTGCGGAAATCCTCGCGCCTGTCCGACCAGCGGATGCCGCCGCGCGCGACCGCGCCGGCGCGCAGATGCACCGCCTCGACGCGCGGGCCGTGCACCCAGATCTCGGCGAACGGCACCGGCTTCGGCACCTCGCCCGCGCGGCGCGGGTCGAGCTTGAAGGCGATCGTGGGCGAGGACGGATCGACGAAGGCGCTGGTGCGCAGCACCGCGTCCATCGCCTGCTTCATGCGGGTCAGGATCCGGTCGCGGTCCGGGTCGGCGATCGCGTCGAGCTGCGACGCCCAGGCGCCTGCGAGCATCGCCTCGGCATCGCCGTCCCGCTTTCCGTCCGGGTCGAACCGAAGGCGGAACAGCTCGACAAGCGTGCGCGTCGCGTCCGGCTCTGCCGAGAGCGCGTCCTCGACAGCGCCCTGGCTGAACCCGAACCCGACCTGCTTCAGCCAGCGATAGAGCGCCCGCAACACCCAGGCATCGCGCCAGGACACACCCGCGCGCAGAACGAGCCGGTTGAACTGGTCGGGCTCCGCCCGGCCGTCCCACAGTGCCTCGAGCGCCTCAGCCAGAAGCGGGATTGCCGCAGGCGCCGGCATCGCACGGTCGGTCGTCTCGAGATGGAACTCATGCAGCATCACCTCCGGCACGCCGATGCCCGAGGGGCGGAGATGATGCGGCACCTCCTCGATGGCGCGGAAGGCGAGGCATTCGATGAGCGGCAGGATGTCGGAGAGCGGGACAGGCCCGTTCGGGTGCGCGATTCGCAGCGTCAGCGCGTGTTCGGCCTGGCCCGTGCGGCGCGACAGTGCGAGCGCAAGCCCACCCTTGGCGATCGCCGCCTCCGCCAGGGAAATGTCCGCCATCGCCTCCGACGCGGTGCGCGCCTGCGCGTAGCCCGGGGGGAAGGCATCGGCCCAGGCGCCGACGACGGCAAGTCCCCCCGCCTCGCCGTGCTCGGCGACCAGCGCCTCGGCGAGCCGGTCGCGGAAGCTTCGCGCCGCTTCGGCGAGCGCGCGTTCGAGCGCGCGGAGATCGACGCGCGGCACCTCGCCCGGGACCGTGGCGACGATGTAATGCACGCGCGCGAGCGGTCCGTCGCCGATCTGCACGTAGTTGGTGGAGAGCCGCCCTCCATACGCCGCCGCGATCAGGTCGCCGATCGTCTGGCGAAGCCGCGTGTCCATCCTGTCGCGCGGCACGAAGACGATCGCCGAGACGAAGCGCTCGAACCGGTCGGGACGCACGAACAGCGCGACGCGCTGACGCTCCTGCAGCGCGAGCATCCCCCTCGCCGCGCCGAGCAGCTCCTCCGCGGAGGCCTGGAACAGCTCGTCGCGCGGATAGGTCTCGAGGATGTTCGAGAGCCTCCGCCCGTCATGCGTCGCGGGGTCGACGCCGGCCGCGGCGAGCACTGCGGCGACCTTCTCGCGCAGATAGGGGATCGAACGCGGGTTGCGGTTATAGGCGTTCGAGGCGAACAGCCCGACGAAGAGATGCACCGCCTCGACCGAACCATCGGCGCGCGACTGCTTGAGGATCACCACGTCGCAATGCTGCGGCCGGTGCACGGTCGCGCGCATGTTGGCCTTCGCCACGGTCAGCGGCGCGGCCTCGCGGAAATAGCTGCGCATCGCCGCGGGGATGGCGGCGGGGTCGCGCAGCACGTCGAACACGGGGAGCGAGGCATCGCGCAGAAGGCCGAGATTGGCCTCCGGCGCGGGCTGCGGCGTGCCGCCCTCGCCGACATCGAGGCGCCGATAGCCGAGCAGGACGAAGTTCTCCTCCGCCATCCAGGCGATGAAGTCGCGCGCGATGCGGATCTCCTCCGACGTTCCGCCGGTGAGCGTCTCGCCCATCTCCGCGAGACGCGCGCGCATGGAAGGCCAGTCGGCCACCGCGAGGCGGACATCGGCCATCGCCCGCTTCAGCGCCGCCGCCATCGCGGCGAGGCCCGCAGCGTCGGCGATCTGCGCGATCTCGACCTGCATCATGCTTTCGCGCGGCGCATCCTCTCCCGCCGCCGCGCCGAAGGCGACGAGCCTGCCCTCGCCGTCGCGCCGCACCGGAACGATCGGGTGGACGACGAGATGCACGGTGCGCTCGAGCCTGGCGCAGGCCGCGAGCACGCTGTCCACCAGGAAGGGCATGTCGTCGGTCACGATCTCGGCAACCGAGTGCGGCGAGCGCCAGCCCTCCGCCTCGGGCCGTGGGTTCAGGACGCGCACCTTCGCCACGCCTGGCGCGCGGGTGCGGGCGGTCTCGAGAAGCGAGAGCGCGCTGCCGGCAAGGTCCTCCGGCGTGTGGGCGGCGAGATCGTCGTCAGCGATGCCTTCGGCCCAGAGCCCGAGGAAGGCGACGGCCTCCTCCGCCGCACCTTGGCCGAGCCTGCGGCGCAGCAGCGTCGCCGCGGCCGCGAGAAGAACGTCGCGTTCGGTGCGCGGCGCCGAGCCGCGCTCTGGACCGTCATTCGCCACGTGCGTTTCCACCCCTCATGCCGGCGATGCGAAATGGCCCTCCGCGCCAAGGGATGGCCTCGGCGCGGCGGGCAACCTCGCGGTTACGATCGAAGCCTAGCATGCCGCGCGGCGTCGTGGCGTCCGCCCTCGCCGGGCGGGCACGCACGCGCCTCGCGCGGCTTGGCGGCCTGGGCGCGGGGGCGTATTGATTTGCATCTGAGGGTGCGTGGCGAAGCCGCGCGACTTGCGCCGCACTCAGCGGCAGGAGGGAACGATGCTTCGGCGGTTCATTCTGGGTGCCTTGGTGGCCTTGGCGGGCCTCGCGTCCGCTCCTGCTGAGGCGCAGCAGAACCCCGATTTCTGGATCGTGAACAACTCCGGCCGCACGATCACGGAGGTTTACGTGTCCTCCTCCGCAGTGAACAACTGGGGGCAGGACAGGCTCGGCCAGAACGTCTTGAACAGCGGCATGCGATTCGCGATCCGCCCGCCGCGCGACGGGACCTGCGTGTTCGACATCCGCGTCGTCTACACCGACGGCACGGCAGAGGAGCGCAGGCGCCTCAACACCTGCAACGCCTCCGAGGTTGTGTTCACCTCGCAGGGTTCCGTCGCGCGCGGAGCGCCGCAGGCGCCTGGTCCCAACCCCAACTTCCGCCTCGTGAACCGCTCGGGGCGGACGATCGTGGAGGTCTATGTCTCCTCGTCGAACGATCAGAACTGGGGGCCGGACAGGCTTGGCCAGAACGTGCTCGGCGCGGGGCAGAGCATGATCGTGACGCTGCCGCGCGACGGCAACTGCGTGTTCGACATGCGCGTGGTGTACGACAACAGCACCGCGACGGAACGGCGCCGCGTGAACACCTGCACCATCACCGAGGTGACGTTCCCCTGACGGCGCCGGCCTGCCCGGCGATCAGGCAGGCCAGACCCATCACGCGGGCCTGAGCGTCTGGCCTGCCTGTTCGGACGCTGGCACCACCGCGATCGCCGCCGTGACGGCATGGGCAAGCAGACCGGCGGCGCGGGAGGTCGCTCCAGCCTTCGCCTTCGCCGTCTCGAGCAGAACACCGACGGCATCGTGGTCGAGATCCTCGCGCAGCGCCGCCTCGCGCAGCGCCGTCTCGGCCTCGTCCTGCGCGAGCGCGGCCGCTTCCGCTGCCGAGGCGGCCGCCTCGACGGAGGCGCGTGCGGGCGGGTCTGCCTTGGCGAGACGGCTCGCCCAATCCTCCGGCAGCGGCGCGCGAAGCGCGTCGGGCAGGGCGGCGACGAGCGCGACCAGCGGGTCGGCCGGGGTTGCGGCAGCAGCCATCAGGGAGGGCGGCAGCAGCGGCTCGGCCGCCTCGGCGAAGCCGAGCACCGCCTCCTCGCGCTCGGCCGTCGGCAGCGCGCCGCCG
>NZ_VFAC01000053.1 GCF_007644105.1 Elioraea rosea
GGCGACGGCCGCGCGCTTCGCCGCCTCGGTCCGCGAGAGCGTCGCGCAGGCCGCGCTTCGCGGCTGAGGGGGCGCAGGCCGTGGCCGATCCCGGCGACTTGCGCGGCCGCGCCGGCGCGGCCAAGGTCGCGCCCGGCCGGATTGCCCGAGGAACACGCGCATGACCCGCTCCCTTTCCGTCGCGATCCAGATGGACCCGATCGAGAGCATCAACATCGACGCCGACAGCACCTTCGTGCTCGGGCTGGAGGCTCAAGGACGCGGCCACAGGCTCTGGCACTACCTGCCGCGGCATCTCGCGCTGTCGGGCGGGCGCGTGCTCGCCCGCGCGCGGCCTCTCCAGCTTCGCCGCGAGCACGGCAACCACTTCACGTTCGGTGCGTGGGAGGAGCTCGACGTCGGCACGATGGACGTGGTGCTGATGCGCCAGGACCCGCCTTTCGACATGGCCTACATCACCGCCACCCACATCCTCGAGCACATCCACCCGAGGACGCTGGTGGTGAACGACCCCGCGGCGGTGCGCAACGCGCCGGAGAAGCTCTACGTCACCCACTTCCCCGAGCTGATGCCGCCGACCCTGATCACCGCAGACCCCGCGCAGATCGCCGCGTTCCGACGAGAGCACGGCGACATCATCCTCAAGCCTCTGTTCGGCAACGGCGGCGCGGGCGTGTTCCATGTGAAGCCCGACGACAGCAACCTCAACGCGCTGCTCGAACTGTTCACGGAACGGTCACGCGAGCCGCTCGTCATCCAGCGCTACGTGCCGGACGTGCGGAAGGGCGACAAGCGCATCATCCTTGTCGACGGCGAGGCCCTGGGCGCGATCAACCGCGTTCCGGCGGAAGGCGAGGCGCGCTCGAACATGCATGTCGGCGGCCGCCCCGAACCGACGACGCTGACCGACCGCGAGCGGGAGATCTGCCGCGCGATCGGGCCTGCGCTGAAGGAGCAGGGGTTGATCTTCGTCGGCATCGACGTGATCGGCGGGTTCCTCACCGAGATCAACGTGACCTCGCCGACGGGCCTGCAGGAGGTCGCGCGCTTCGACGGCGTGAACCTCGAAGCCGACATCTGGGACGCCATCGAGGCGCGGCGGGGAGGCTAGTCACGCCGCGCCCGGCCGGAGACGGCGAGCACGGTCAGCGACACGACGATCCCGTCAAGGACCGACAGACGCAGACGGTAGAACCGCCTCGTTGCGTGTTGGCTGACCGCGGATGACTCGTTTCGGTAAGGCGAAGGCTTGATCACGGTAATGGCGCGGGGCATAACGTGCGGCCCGTCCTCGGGAGACGGCACAATCTCTCCAATCACAGCCAACCCCGGCGCGCGTCGCCGGTAGCGGGGATCGTGTGCCATGTCGAAGAAGCTTACAGCCGAGTTCCTCGGCACCTTGTGGCTGGTGCTCGGCGGCTGCGGAAGTGCGGTTCTTTCCGGCGCCTTCCCGCAGTTCGGCATCGGCATCCTCGGCGTCTCGATCGCGTTCGGGCTCACGGTCGTCACCATGGCGTATGCGATCGGCCACATCTCCGGCTGTCACCTGAACCCTGCCGTCACGGTCGGCCTCGTAGTCGCGGGGCGATTTAAGGCCTCGGAGGCGCCCGGCTACATCGCAGCACAGGTGGCGGGCGCGGTCGCCGCTGCCGGCATCCTCTTCGTCATCGCCTCCGGCAAGGCGGGGTTCGACGTCTCGGCAGGCTTCGCGGCGAACGGCTACGGCGAACACTCCATCGGCCGCTACAGCCTCTCCGCCGGCATCGTGACCGAGATCGTGATGACGTTCTTCTTCCTCTTCGTCATCCTCGGCGCGACGCACGGCCGCGCGCCGGCCGGCTTCGCGCCGCTCGCCATCGGCCTCTGCCTCACCCTCATCCACCTCATCAGCATTCCTGTGACGCAGACCTCCGTGAATCCCGCGCGATCGACCGGCCCTGCACTGTTCGTCGGAGGCTGGGCGATCCAGCAGCTCTGGCTCTTCTGGGTTGCGCCGCTGATCGGCGCCGCACTTGCAGGCCTCAGCTACAAGATGCTGTCGCCCGACGACGCGCGCTGAGTCAGGGGGTGCAGCCAACGATCCTCGCCGTCGCGTCCGGTCCCGGCCACGCGTTCAGCAAGCAGGCTGCGGCCGAAATCTTGCTGCTCGCCGGCTTGGGCGTCGCGGGCGATGCGCATGCGGGCGAGACGGTGAAGCACCGCTCCCGCGTCGCGCGTGACCCCACGCAACCGAACCTGCGCCAGGTGCATCTCCTCCATGCGGAGCTGTTCGAGGAGCTCGCGCCGCTCTGCTTCGCGCTGAAGCCGGGCGACATCGGCGAGAACGTCACGACGCGCGGGCTCGACCTGCTCGCTCTGCCCGCGGGCACGATCCTCCGTCTCGGCGCCAGCGCGACCGTCGCGCTCACCGGCCTGCGCAACCCCTGCTATCAGCTCGACGATTTCGCGAAGGGGCTGATGAAGGCGACGCTCGGGCGGGCGGCGGATGGCTCGCTGATCCGCAAGGCCGGTGTGATGGCGGTGGTGCGCGAGGGCGGCGTGGTGCGGCCGGGCGATGCCATCACGGTCACGCGTCCCGACGGCCCGCAGGTTCCGCTGGCGCCCGTCTGACGCGCCCGCCTATCCTCCCCGAAACGACCCCGGGAGGAAACATCCGATGCCCGCATTCCGCCTTGGCCGCCGCGCTGCCATCGCCGGGCTTGCCGCCGCGCCACTCGCCCGGCCCGCGATCGCTCAAGGATATCCCTCGCGCACCGTCACGCTCGTCGTCGGCTTCGGGGCGGGCGGGGCAACCGACCTTGGCGCCCGGCTTCTCGCCAACCACGGCGCGCGGCATCTGGGGCAAACGATCGTCGTCGAGAACCGCGTCGGCGCCTCCGGCGTCGTCGGCACCGAGCATGTGCGTCGTGCGCGGGCGGATGGCTACACGATGTTGATGAGCCGCGGCGCGCCGGCGACGATCAGCCCGGCGCTCGAGCCGCGCACCACGCCCTACAAGTGGGACGAGTTCAGCATCGTCGGCCTTTCCGACGTGAACGCGCTCTGCGTCTGCGTGAAGGCCGACGCGCCCTGGCGCACCGCGGCGGACCTCTTCGCCGCGATCCGCGCCCGGCCGGGCCAGCTCAACTACTCCTCCTCCGGCCCGCTTTCGCTGATCGGCCTCGCCTCGAAGATGTTCCTCTGGGCGGGTGGCCTGCCGGTCGATTCCGCCGTCGAGATCCCATTCCGTTCCGGGGCCGAGACGCTGACGGCGGTGATCGGCGGCCAGGTGCAGTTCGCCTCCTTCAACATGAGCGAGGCGGCACCTGGCCTCTCGGCGGGGACGATGCGCGCGATCATGGTGACGGTGCCCGACAAGTACCCTGGCGTCGCCGGCGTGCAGACGGCGAAGGAAGCCGGCATGCCGGTGCTCGAGAACCTTGTCGGCTGGAACGCCGTCGTCGGCCCGCCGGGACTGCCGGACGAGGTGGTGGCGAAGTGGAGCGCGACGCTCGCCGCGCTGAAGGACGATGCCGAGTGGAACGCCGGGCATGAGCGCATCGGCAACATCCCCCGCGTACTCGGCCGCGCGGAAACGACGGAGTTCATGCGCGCCCAGTACGAGCTCTACGTGCGGCTCGGCCGGGAGGCCAGCATCGGCGCGGGGTAGCTCACTGCAGCAGCTGGTACCCCATCGTGTGACATTGCGCGAAGCCGCACTGCACCGCGACGGATGCCGTGTTGATCAGCGCGAGCACGATGACGGTGAGGCCGAGCCAGCGCGCGATGTGCCCGAGTGAGGGGAAGGCCTCGATGCGGATGTCGGTGAGTTCCTCGTCGCCGCCGAGGACGGCGAGCTTCAGCGCATAGGCCCCAATGATCGTGACCGCGATGATGACCGACCAGACAGGCATGTGCAGCCCCAGCACCGCCGTGCCGATGTACTCGTGCCCGGGCCGCGGATAGATGTCGAGCAGCGTCTGCCGCGCCGCGATCAGAAGCAGGAGTACCGCGAAAAGGAGCGTCAGCCCGGTATTCCGGTAGCTGAAGCCGGATCGAAAATTCGCGATGACGCCGAAACAGATCCCGAACAGCGCCACGCGCTGCAGCAGGCAGAGCGGGCAGGGAATCTCGCCGAACGCGTACTGCATCACCATCGCGGTGATCAGGATGGCGGAGACGACGCCGATGACGGCGACGAAGTAGAGGTAGTTGAGGAAGGCGAGCGCGCGGTCCTTCCGCGAGGTGCCGAGGAGCTCGTCGGATGCGAGCATGGCTCATGCCCCCTTCGCGATCGCTTCGAGCGCGCCCTGGAGCCACGGCATGCGGAGCCCGTATTCCGGGCTGTAGACCTCCCAGACGAACAGCACGGTTGCGAGCACGAAACAGGCCGAGAGGCTCGCGATGGCGAGGCGGCGGAGGCCGAGATAGTCGAGCACGAGGGCAAGGGTGATGGCGGCGAAGACGATGAGCATCATGGCGCTGCGAAGCCTTCCGTCTGGTTCGATGCCCGGCACAGGAGTGTGATCCCGCATCGGCATCGGACACAAGTTTCGCAAACCATGCACAGCGGCCTCGGCGATAACCCGCGGCGCTGGAGGAACACCGATGCCACCTGACGTTTCGACAACCGCCAAACGACACGCCGAGCGCCTTTCCCGGGCGCTGGACTTCCTCGCGAACCGTCTCGACGAGCAGCCTGGCCTCGACACCCTCGCGTCCGTCGCGGCCTTCTCGCCGTTTCACTTTCACCGCATCTGGCATGCGGCGATGGGCGAGACGATCGCGGAGACGACGCGTCGCATGCTTCTGCATCGTGCCGCGGGCGAGCTCGTGCGCGGGGGGCTGCCGCTTGCCCGGATCGCGACGCGGGCGGGATATGCCGGGCAGCCCGCCTTCGGTCGCGCCTTCCGCGCCGCCTACGGCATGAGCCCGGCAGCCTACAGGCGTTCAGGGGGCATCGGCGTTCCTGCAGTGCATCGAAGCCACAACGAGGACAGCACCATGCACGACGTTACGCTTGCGCAGTTTCCCGGCGCGCGGCTTGCCGCCATCCGCCATGTCGGCCCTTATTCGGAGATGGGCACGGCCTTCGACAGGCTGACCGCCTGGGCCGGCGCGCGGGGCCTGATCGCTGCCGGCACGCGCTTCTTCGGCATCTACCACGACGAGCCCGGCACCGTTCCGGAGGCGAAGCTCCGCTCCGATGCCTGCCTCACCATTGCCGACGGCGTTGCCGTCGACGGCCCGGTGACGACGGCCGCCATCGCCCCGACGCGCGCGGCCGTGCTCACCTTCAAGGGCCCTTATGCCGAGCTCGAGGCGCCCTATCGCTGGCTCTACGGGACCTGGCTTCCCGCGAGCGGGGAGGAGCCGGCCGACCTGCCGTGCTTCGAGGAGTATCTGAACGACCCGAAGGCGCTTCCGCCTTCGGAATGGCTCACCGCGGTCTACCTGCCGTTGCGGGGCTGAGGCCGTGCCCGCGCCTGGGTGCCGCGTGCATCCGGCGCGGGCGTCTTCGCGCCGTACCGGCACCAGTGCGCGGCCACGCACCGCCAGCACTCGGGCGTGCGCGCCTTGCACACGTAGCGTCCGTGCAGGATCAGCCAGTGATGCGCATCGCGGAGGTACTCCTGCGGGATGCGCTTGACGAGCTGGTCCTCCACCGCACGGGTCGTCCTTCCCGGCGCGAGGCCGGTGCGGTTGCCGAGGCGGAAGATGTGCGTGTCCACCGCCATCGTCGGCTGCCCGAAGGCGACGTTCAGGACCACGTTCGCCGTCTTCCGCCCCACGCCCGGAAGCGCCTCGAGCGCCTCGCGGTCGCCCGGAACCTGCCCGCCATGGCGCTCGACGAGAAGGCGCGCGAGGGCCGCGACGTTCCTCGCCTTCGCCTGCCAGAGCCCGATCGAGCGGATATGGCCCCCGATGCCCGCTTCGCCGAGCGCTGCCATGGCCTCGGGCGTCGGGCCCGCGGTGAACAGCGCGGGCGTCACCTTGTTCACCGCCGCATCGGTCGTCTGCGCGGACAGCACGACAGCGACGAGGAGCTGGAACGGCGTGTCGTAGTGCAGCTCGGTGCGCGGGGCGGGGTTGGCTGCGGCGAGCGCGGCGATGAACGGCCCCACATCGGCGGCCGGCATCCGCCGCGCGGTGGGCCGCACCGGGCGTGTGCGGGGTTTCTTTGGAAGCTCCGTCATGCCCCGCTTCATGCGCAAGGGCGCAGGCTTCGGCAAGGGCGCGGTGCTTGGCGCCGGCGCGGCGCGCGCCATATCGTGCGGCAATGGCGGAAGGCGGAAACGGGGTGCCGCAGTTTCATGCCGTGCTGACGGCGCAGCGGAGCCTCGGCGCGCGCGGTCTCGCCTGGGCGGCGGGCCTGCTCTGCGCCTTCGCCGTGGTCACGACGGCACTGTTCCTGGTGCTCGGCGCCTGGCCTGTGGCGGGCTTCGTCGGCGTCGAGATCGCCGGCGCGGTGCTCCTTCTCGTGCTGCACCACCAGGCGGGGCGCGCGCGCGAGGAACTCCTGCTCGACTCGGAAGGCCTCACCGTCACGCGCATCGACAGGCGCGGCCGCCGCGCCGAGGTGCGGCTGCAGCCGGCTTGGCTGCGCGTCGCCGTTCAGAAGGGCGATGGCGCGCGTGCGGGGCACGTGCAGCTCGCCTCGCACGGGCGCACCCTTGCCGTCGGCGCGTTCCTCACGGAGGAGGAGCGGGCCGAGCTCGCCGCCGCGCTCGAGCAGGCGCTCGCGCGCTGGCGGCAACCGGCCTTCTGCTGAGCCCGACGGCTGATCCGTGCCGTCAGCTCGGGCCGTCAGCTCGGGTTGTCGACCGGTGCGAGCGACTTGATCAGGTCGAACACGCGCTTGCGCACCGAAGGATCGGTGATGCGGTAATAGGCGCGCACGAGTTCGAGCGTCTCGCGCCGGTGCAGCGTGTCGTCGTCGAAGCTGTCCTGAGACTCCGAGAACCCGACGGCGCGGCGCACGGCCGCCCCGCCATACTCGCGGGCCAGAGGCTCGGGCATGTCGTCGAAGAAGAAGCTGATCGGCACATCGAGAACGCGGGCGAGATCGAACAGGCGCGATGCGCCCACCCGGTTCACCCCGCGCTCGTACTTCTGCACCTGCTGGAACGTGAGCCCAAGCGCCTCCCCCAGGCGCTCCTGGCTCATTCCGAGCAGGGTGCGGCGAAGCCGAATACGGCTTCCGACATGTACGTCAATCGGGCTGGGCCGGCTTTCCCGGTCCACGCGCTCAACACTTTCATCCGCCATGGAAGCAACCCCCTTGCTGCCAAGCGACCCAGCGTTCCCGTCTACCATGCGACCGGCACCCCCTTCTGGGCCACGCTGCGGGTCCTGCCCCTAGCACCCCTAAAGAATGTGTAAACGATACAACCAACGCGCGTCAACAGTGATCCATGTCACGATAGATGTGAATCATGAAGAGAAGATGCATGTACTTTTTAGACGTCGGCTAGGGAATCGCGCAACCGTATGCGGAGTGCGATCGCGCCCCCTAGCACCAGGAGGGTGAGCCCCAGAGGAAGGCTCAGACCGAGGCGGGAGAAGGGCGTTGGCGCGAGCGGGCTCGGCAACGGCGCGGCGATCACCCCTGTCTGCGCCAGCCCGAGGGAAGCGACCGTCCGACCCCGCGCATCGAAGATCGCCGACACGCCCGTGTTGGCCGCGCGCACGAGCGGCAGCCCTTCCTCGACGGCGCGAAGCCTCGCGGCCGCGAGGTGCTGGAACGGGCCGGAGGAGATGCCGAACCACGCATCGTTGGTGAGGTTCAGCAGCCAGCCCGGCCGGTCGCCCGGCGCGGTGACGTTGCCGGGAAAGATCACCTCGTAGCAGATCAGCGGCGAGAAGGGCGGCACGCTCCCCTGCTGCGCGCCGGGGCCGAGCGCGACGGTGCGGGGGCCGGGGCCGCGCGAGAAGTCGAGATTGCCGGGAACGATCGTCTCGATCGGCAGCACGGTGCGAAGCGGAACGTACTCGCCGAAGGGAACGAGGTGGTGCTTGTCGTAGGTCGCGAGGATCGCCCCTTCGTCGTCGAGCGCGACGAGGCTGTTCCATACGCGCACCGGCGGGGTCGTGCCCTCGGGCATGCGCTCGAGCCGCGGCGTGCCGGCGATCAGCACAGCGCCATCGGGGAGCGCATCGGCGGCGAAGCCGCGGGCCGTGAGGTCTGACGCAAGAAGATAGGGCGAGGCGGTCTCGGGCCAGATCACCATCACCTGGCCCTCTCCTGCCTCGGGCGAGGGCGGCGGCACGGATGCGGTAAGCGCGAGGTAGTGCCGGAAATGCGCGGCTCGAAGATCGTCACGCCATTTGTGGCCCTGCGCGATGTTGCCCTGGACGATGCGGAGCGCCACCGGCGCGGGAGCGGGCTCCGCGGGCCAGAGCCGCGCGAGCCCGAAGGCGAAGCCGCCCGCGAGCATCGCGCCCCCCGTGATCGCTGCGCGGCGCGACCAGACGAGCGGCAGCAGCGCGAGGATGACGGTCAGAAGCGACAGCCCGTGCACGCCGATCCACGCCGCGCCCTGGACGGGAAGCGAGCCGAACGCCCAGGCCGAGCCCATCAGGTTCCACGGAAACCCCGTGAGCACGATGCCGCGCGCCATCTCCCAGAGCGTCCAGAGCGCGGCGAGGCCGAGAACGCGCGGCCAGCCGCGCGGGAACCAGAGAGAGAGGGTGACGGGAATGGCGATGAACACCGCCAGCAGGGCCGAGATGGCCGGCACCGCGATCGGCACGAGCCAGGCGAACCGTTCCGCCTCCGTCATCAGCGCGTGGCTGATCCAATAGAGGCCGACGACGAAATGCCCGAGCCCCCAGCCCCAGGCAATGAAGAAGGCCCGCGTGAGGCTACGGCGGCTCTCGGCGAGGATCACGAGGCCGGGCAGGGCGAGCCAGAGAACGGGAAGCGCGTGGATCGGCGCGAAGGCGAGCGCGCCGAGGCCGCCGAGCCCGAACGCTGTGACGCCCGCGCGCCACCCTTCGCGGGTGCGGAGATGCGTGGCGATGCGGGAAGGCAGCGAGGGCTTCACGGCGGCCGCACGGTGACGGGTGTGCGCTGCCACCGCAAGTGACGGTGGCGTGGTGGTCAGTTCACGCGGTCATGCCGCGTCCTGCTCCGGCGCAGGTGCGGGCGGGGTGACGCGGAGCTTGCGGATGCGGCGGCTGTCGGCGTCGAGAACCCGGAAGGAGAGGCCGGAGGGGTGCGCGATCGTCTCGCCGCGGATCGGCACGCGCCCAGCAAGCGAGAGCACGAGCCCGCCCACCGTCTCGATCTCCGCCTCGTGCTCGGCCTCGGTCAGCAGCGGGCCGACATGGCGCTCGAACTCCTCGACAGGCATGCGCGCGTCGATGTCGAGCGAGCCGTCGGGCCGCGCCATCACGAGTGGCGCGTCCGGCTCGTCATGCTCGTCGGCGATGTCGCCCACGATCTCCTCGACGATGTCCTCGATGGTCACGAGCCCGTCGATGCCGCCGTACTCGTCCACCACGAGCGCCATGTGCATCCGCGAGGCGCGCATCTCGCGCAGGAGGTCGAGCACGGGTTTCGAGGGCGGAACGAACAGCGGCTTGCGCAGCAGGTCCTCGATCGCGAAGGGCGCGGTGCCAGCACGCGCGGCGAAGAGGTCACGGATGTGGATCATGCCGACGATGTCGTCGAGCGTCTCGCGGAAGATCGGCACGCGCGAATGTCCCTCGCGCTGGAACAGGCGCGTCAGCTCGTCGAGGTTCAGCGTCGCGGGTGCGGCGACAATGTCGGTGCGGGGCACCATCACGTCATCGGCCGTCGTGCCGCGAAGGCGGAGCACGTTGGAGATGAGCAACCGCTCCTGCGGGTCGAGCGGCGGCGGAGGCTCCTCGCCCTCGCCCGCCTCCTCGGTTCGCTGAACGAGCAGTTCCTCGAGGCTTTCGCGCAGCGCCTCGTCGTTCCGCCGGCCGACGAGACGCCGAAGCTTCTCGATCAGGCGTGGGATCGATCCGTCGTTGCTCATCGTCCGCTCCGATAGGGGTCTGGCACACCGAGGCGGCGCAGTACGGCGGCCTCCTCGCGTTCCATGCGCCGGGCCGCGTGGTCAGTGTCATGGTCGCGCCCGGCGAGGTGCAGCGTGCCGTGCACCACGAGATGGGCGAGATGGGAGGCAAGCGGCACGCCGGCGGCGCGGGCCTCGCGGCGCAGCACGCCGAGCGCGATCGCGACATCACCCCCTCCGGAACGATCCGGGAAGGAAAGCACGTTGGTGGCGTAGCCCTTGCCGCGGTGGCGCGCGTTCAGCCCTCCGAGCGTCACGTCGTCGGCGAGCAGGAGCGAGACGCGGCCGCGAACCTTTGCCGCCCGCATCGCCGCCGCCGCGGCGCGCCGCGCGCGCGCCTCGACACCCCGCACCGCCGCACGCCAGCGCGGTTCGGCGAGGGTGAGGGTGAGCCCCGGTCCGCGCTGCCCTGCATCTGCGGGCGCGCGGCCGGGGCTGCGACTACTTCCCGGGTCCATCGGTCGCTTCGGTGGCGGTGCCCTGGCCGCCGGGCTGCACCGCGGGGGTGCGCCTGCGCGTCTCGCGCTCGGCTACGGCGCGGCGGCCATAGGCCTCGACGATGCGTGCGACGAGCGGGTGGCGCACGACATCCTGCTCGGAGAACCGGACGACGCCGATGCCCGCCACGCCCTCGAGCGTGTCGAGCGCGTCGGCGAGGCCCGAGCGCGTTCCCGCGGGAAGGTCGACCTGCGTTAGGTCGCCCGTCACCACCATGCGCGCGCCTTCGCCAAGCCGCGTCAGCACCATCTTCATCTGCACGGGCGTGGTGTTCTGCGCCTCGTCGAGGATCACGTAGCAATGCGACAGGGTGCGGCCGCGCATGAAGGCGAGCGGGGCGACCTCGATCTCGCCATTGGCGATGCGCCGGGCCACCTGGTCCGCCGGCAGCATGTCGTGCAGCGCGTCGTAGAGCGGGCGGAGATAGGGGTCGACCTTCTCGCGCATGTCGCCCGGCAGGAAGCCGAGCCGCTCGCCCGCCTCGACGGCGGGGCGGGAGAGCACGATGCGCTCGACGCGTCCCGTCGCCAGCATCGCAACGGCCTGGGCAACGGCGATGTAGGTCTTGCCGGTACCGGCAGGCCCGAGCGCGAAGACGAGGTCGTGCGCGGCGAGCGCTTCCATGTAGCCGGCCTGGGCCGGCGTGCGCGCGCCGATCGTCGATTTCCGCGTGCGGATCGAGGGGATGTCGGAGAGCGGCAGGCGCGGCTCCTCGCCGCCTTCGCCGTTGCGTTCGGCAGCGTGCGCGGCCATGCGCACGGCGCCATCGACCTCCGGGCCGCCGACCACCTCGCCGTGCTTGAGCCGCCCATAGAGCGCCTCGAGCGCCGTGCGCGCTGCGTGCGCCTGGCGCGCTGGGCCTGCGACGGCGACGCGGTTGCCCCGGCTCGACAGCCGCACGCCGAGCCTGTGCTCGATGCGCGCGAGGTGCCTGTCATGCTCGCCGAAGAGCAGGGGCAGGAGCGCGTTCTCGTCGAAGGTGAGGTGCAGCGTCACGTGCGTGTCGGCCATGCCTGAGGCCGATTGCGGCACATGGTTCATGCGGAAGCCGCTTGAAGAAGTGGCATCGCGCGCTCCGGCATGGCCGGCGCTGGTGCGTCGAGAGGCGTCGCGGACGTCGCCTCTGCGGCGAGGCTGTTCGGGTGGGCGGCGGTGATGCGCAAGGGAACGATCTCTCCAGCCAGGGTTGGTGGAAGCATCGCATGCACGGGCTGAAGCCAGGGGCTGCGCCCTGCCATCTGCCCCTTGTGTCGCCCGGGCTCGAGGATGAGCACGGGAATGACGCGCCCCAGGAGGGACGCGTTGAAGGCAGCCTGCTGGTCCCGCAGCAGTGCCTGGAGTTCGAGAAGCCGGGCGTCCTTGGTCGCCTCGGGTACGCGCATTTCAAGCTCCGCCGCCGGCGTGCCTGGCCGCGCGCTGAACTTGAAGCTGAACGCCGAGGCGAAGCCGACGCGGCGGACGAGCGCCATGGTCGCGGCGAAATCCGCCTCCGTCTCGCCGGGATGGCCGACGATGAAGTCCGAGCTCAGCGCGAGGTCGGGCTGCGCCTCGCGCAGCGCATCGACGATGCGCAGGAAGTCATCGGCCGTGTGGCGGCGGTTCATCGCGCGCAGCATCGCGTCCGACCCGCTCTGCACTGGCAGGTGCAGGAAGGGCATGAGCTGCGGAACCGCGCGATGCGCGGCGATCAGCTCCACGTCCCCGCCGTGCTCGTCCATGAAGTCGCGCGGGTGGCTGGTCGTGTAGCGGATGCGGGCGAGGCCATCGATGTCGGCGAGCGCGCGGATCAGCCGCGACAGCCGCCAGGTGGACCCGTCCGGCCCCTCGCCGTGATAGGCGTTCACGTTTTGCCCGAGTAGGGTGATCTCGCGCGCGCCCTGCGCCACGAGGCGCCTGGCCTCGGCGAGAACGGACGCCGCAGGCCGCGAGTATTCCGCCCCGCGTGTGTAGGGCACCACGCAGAAGGAGCAGAACTTGTCGCAGCCCTCCTGCACGGTCAGGAACGCGGTCAGGCCCTGAGGGATCGTGGCCTCGGGAAGCTCGTCGAACTTGTCCTCGGGCGGAAACTCCGTGTCGAGCAGCGCGCGCTCGCCCGCCTCGGCGCGGCGCACGAGGGCGGGAAGCCGGTGCGTCGCCTGCGGCCCGAGCACGATGTCGACGAAGGGCGCGCGCTCGAGGATCGCCGCGCCCTCGGCCTGCGCCACGCAGCCGGCGACGGCGATGATCATCCGCCGCCCCTCGGCAGCGCGGGCCTGCTTCATCAGGCGCAGCCGCCCGAGCTCGGAGAACACCTTCTCCGAGGCCTTCTCGCGGATATGGCAGGTGTTCAGCACCACCATGTCCGCCCCCTCGAGCTCTCCCGTGCTGCCATAGCCGAGGGGGGCCAGCACGTCCGCCATCCGGGCGCTGTCATAGACGTTCATCTGGCAGCCCCAGGTGCGCACCAGCAGGCGCTTTGCGGGCTCGGGCGTGTCAGTCATCGCGGTGCTTCGGGGGCTCGGGGGTCGCGCGTCTCCCGCGGAGGGTCCTTCCGGACGGTTCCGATCGGGGATCAGGGATGCGGCGTCCTCGCGGACGGGATCTCTCAAGTGCGCGAACCTCTCCTTTCTGCTGCAAGTGACGCCATAGCGGGCCGGCCCATGTCAAGCCGCACGCGGGGCCGGCTCGGCCTCGGGCGCATGAAGAGTTGGCGACGCTGCCGCCCCTGGCCTTCCCTGCCTGAGCGCTGCCGCACCGGAATCCACCCATTCGAACGCCGCCTCCGTCAGGGCCTTGCGCGAGGCGAATTGCCTCGGGTCCAGCGCCGGGTGCAGCAGCACGGTTGCGCCGGAGGAGCGCCGGGAGAGCATCTGCCAGGCGTGGCTGGCGATCGCCATGTCGCCATACCAGGCGAAATGCGCGCGGTTCGTGCGCCCGACCGGCAGCCCGTCGAGCCTGTCGAACACGATCGAGACGGGCTGGACGATGGGCGGGTCCTTCGCCTCCGGCCCGGTCTCGACCATGCCGAGCAGGGCGGAGCGGAAGGGCAGGACGCGGGTTCCGTCGCTCGTCGTGCCTTCCGGGAAGAGGATGATGCTGTCGCCCGCGGCGAGGCGCGAGACGAGCGCGTCACGCTCCCGCCCCGTCTCGGTGCGGCGGCGGGAGACGAACACGGTGCGGCCGAGCCGCGCGACGGTGCGGATGAGCGGCCAGGTGCCGACCTCCGCCTTCGAGACGAAGCAGGCCTCGAGCGTTGCCCCGAGCACCAGCACGTCGGCCCAGGAGGCGTGGTTCGAGACGAACACGACAGGGCGCGTCGGCGATGTAGCGGGGGCGGCGCCCTTCACGGCGAGGCGGATGCCAGCAATGCGGCAGAGCACGGCGTGGTAGGCCTTGGCGATGGCGACCGCCGGGCGGCGGCCGACCATCGGCATGGCCCAGACCGCCCCGGCCTGCACGGGGATGCAGAGGAACGTCCAGAGCGTGATGAGGAACAGCCGCCGCGCCGCCCGCACCTGCCGCCACTGCGAGAAGGAGCGCGCCTCGGCGAAGTCCTTCGCCATCTCGCGCTCCGCCTCCGCCATGCGCTCGCGCCAGTCCGTGCTCGCGGGGGGGCGGATGATCGAGGTGCGGAACTTCCGGACGGCAAGCCGCTTCGGGGACATGTGTGGGACATGGCGGATCGGCGGGCGGGGGGCAAGTGGGGTGGGCCGGCGAGCCGCCATGTGGGGGCGCCAGCGGTGCCTCACCCGCGCCGGCGGAGGGCGCTTCCGCCCGAGATGCCTTGACGCAGCCGGCCCACCCCGTCACTCCCTCGGCATGACCGACACCCTGACCAACGCCCCGCCGCACGCGGCGGAGGCGCTCGCGCGACGCACCTTCGCCATCATCGCCCACCCCGACGCGGGCAAGACGACGCTCACCGAGCGGCTGCTGCTCGCGGGCGGGGCCATCCGGCTCGCGGGCGAGGTGAAGGCCCGCGGCGAGCGGCGCCGCGCGCGGTCGGACTGGATGGAGATCGAGCAGAAGCGCGGCATCTCCGTCACATCCTCGGTCATGACCTTCGAGCGCGAGGGCATCACCTTCAACCTGCTCGACACGCCAGGCCACCAGGACTTCTCGGAGGACACCTACCGGACGCTGACCGCGGTCGACTCAGCCGTGATGGTGATCGACGCGGCCAAGGGCATCGAGAGCCAGACGCGCAAGCTGTTCGAGGTGTGCCGGCTGCGCGACATCCCGATCATCACCTTCATCAACAAGATCGACCGGGAGGGGCGTGACCCCTTCGCCCTGATGGACGAGATCGCCTCCACCCTCGCGCTCGACACAGCGCCGATGACCTGGCCGATCGGGATGGGCCAGCAGTTCCGCGGGCTCTGGGACATCCGCAACACACGGCTGCTCCTTCCCGGCGCCGACGGCACGGCAGGCTATGCCCGCGCCGTCGAGGCCGAAGGGGTGGAGGATGCGGCGCTGGCCCAGCATCTCCGCGACGATGTGCGCGCCGAGCTCTCCGAGCAGATCGCGCTCGCGGAAGCCGCCTGCCCTGCGCCCGACCTGCAGGCCTATCGCGAGGGGCACCTGACGCCGGTCTATTTCGGGTCGGCCTTGCGCGACTTCGGCGTGCCGGAGCTTCTGGCCGGCCTCGCCGCGCTCGCGCCGCCGCCGCGCGCGCAGCCAGCCGAGCCCCGGGCCGTGACGCCGGAGGAGCCGGAGGCGACGGGCTTCGTGTTCAAGGTCCAGGCGAACATGGACCCGAACCACCGTGACCGCATCGCCTTCCTCCGCCTCTGCTCAGGCCGGTTCCGCCGCGGCATGCGGCTCTCGATCACGCGCACGGGCAAGTCCCTCGCCGTGCAGAACCCGATGTTCTTCTTCGCGCAGGACCGCGAGCTCGCCGAGGAGGCGTTCCCCGGCGACATCATCGGCATCCCGAACCACGGCACGCTTCGCGTTGGCGATACGCTGACGGAGGGCTCGCCGATCCGCTTCACCGGGTTGCCCGACTTCGCCCCCGAGATCCTGCGCCGCGTGGTGTTGGCCGACCCCATGCGGGCCAAGCAGATGCGCAAAGGTCTGGAGGACCTGGCCGAGGAGGGTGTGGTGCAGGTTTTGCGGCCGAAGCTGGGGTCGGACTGGTTCGTCGGCGTCGTCGGCGAGCTGCAGCTCGACGTGCTGAGGAGCCGGATGCAAGCCGAGTACGGCGTGGCCATCACGCTGGAGCCTGGCGGGGCGGAGGCGGCGCGCTGGGTGTCAGGCGAGAAGGGCGAGGTTGCCCGCTTCGTGGAGCGGCACAGGGGCAACGTGGCGGAGGACCGCGACGGCGAGCCGGTGTTCCTCGCGCCGAGCCGGTGGCAGCTCAACCGCGCGATGGAGGATTGGCCAAGCCTGAAGTTCGCCGCGACGCGGGAGCGGTATTGACGCCCGACGCCTGTCCGACGTCGGCGGTCGGCGAGTCCGTCTACACCGGCTCCGCCGGCGCCCTACCCTCCGCATCGAGGGCGTCGCGGAGGCGGCGTTCGTAGTGGCGGTAATACTTGTCGGTCACGAGATCGGTCTTCACCACCACGCACACATCGGTGGTGTTGAACTGCTCGTCGATCACCGCGCCGTCGCCCACGAAGCCGCCGAGGCGGAGATACCCCTTGATCAACGGCGGAAGCTCCGCCAGCACCGCGCGGGGGTCGATCGCCTCGGCTGGCAGGCGGTTCATCTCGACGTAACGGCCTGGCAGGGCACGCGGCCGCAGCGCGGGCGGGGCGAGATGGTTCTGCCAGAGATAGGTGAGCGGCGCGGCGAGCGCCTCGGGGTCCGTGCCGGGAAGCGAGGCGCAGCCGAACATCAGGTCGATGCGGTGCTTGAACACATAGGCCGCGATGCCGCGCCAGAGAAGCTGCAGCGTGCCGCGCGTCCGGTACTCGGCATCGACGCAGGACCGGCCGAGCTCGAGCACCTCGCCGTCGAAGCCGAGAAGCGGGGCGATGTCGTACTCGGCGGAGGAGTAGAACCCACCCACCCGCGTTGCCGGGCCGCGGCGCAGCAGGCGGTACGTGCCGACCACCGTCTCCGGCCCTTCGCCTCGGGCATGGTCGATCACGAGGAGGTGGTCGGCCGCACCGTCGAAGCTGTCAGCGTCGCGGCGAGTCGCGGCCATCGCCGGCGTCGGGTGCGCGCCCATCTCGTCGTAGAACACGCGGTATCGCAGCGCCTGCGCGGCATCGAGCTCCCACGGTGCGACGGCGAGGCGCACGCCCATGGTCTGGGCGCGGATCTCGCCGAAGCCGGGGTCGTCTGCCCGCGGCGGCACCGTGTCGCTCATCGGCAGTCTTACGTCCTTCGTCATGGCGGCCCCCTCTGCCTCGTTCCGGCAAGCCGGGTGTCGTCGTCGGTCCGACCCGGGCGCGCGGCCCGGGGCGTTCATCCTTGGCCGGTGCCGCGCGGCGGCGGCGCGCGGCGGGCGCGGGCAACGGGAACTGGCCTCGCCGGCTTGCGGGCGGCCCCGCGTGGCGTCGCCTTCTCCGCCTGGTCCTGCCGCATCGCATCGGTGCGGGAGAGGTCGGAGGCGGCTTCCGTCGGCTGGCGGCGCGCGAAGAGCTCGAGCCGCTGGCTGACCAGCGTGAAGCCGAGGCGCGCGGCGATGCGCTTGACCACCGCCTCGTGCTCCTCGTCCTCGAACTCGATCACCTTTCCGGTCTCGACGTCGATCAGATGATGGTGATGGCCGCGATCCGTCGGGTCATAGCGCGCCCGGCCCTCGCCGAAATCGCGCCGTTCCAGGATGCCCTTCTCCTCGAGGAGGCGGACGGTGCGGTAGACGGTGGCGATGGAGATGCGGGGGTCGATCGCCGTGGCGCGGCGATAGAGTTCCTCGACGTTCGGATGGTCGGTCGCGTCGGACAGCACGCGCGCGATGACGCGGCGCTGGCCGGTCATCTTCACGCCGCTCTCGATACACAGCCGCTCGATCCGGCTTTCCATCGGCCCTCCTCGCTGGCGGGCCTGGACGCGTCGCGCATCGCGCTCATGCCCCAGGCTGCCCGCGCGTCCCTATAGCAGAGAAGCGGCGCCGCACCCTAGAGCGGCTCCCGAAGCCTCGGCCAGGCCGCCCGCCCGGACCGGACGTCGAGACATTCCGTCGCGCCAAGCGGGGCGGGGACCGGCCCCGCGCCCGCTGGGGCCCTGCCGTCAGCCGCGGCGGCCGCCGGAGGACCGCGGCTTGGTGCCGAGGCCGATCTTCTTGGCGAGGCTCGACCGGTGCTTGGCGTAGTTCGGCGCGACCATCGGATAGTCGGGCGGGAGCTGCCAGCGCTCGCGATACTGCTCGGGCGTCATGTTGTAGGCCGTCTTCAGATGCCGCTTGAGCATCTTCAGCTTCTTGCCGTCCTCGAGACAGATGATGTAGTCGGGGTGGATCGACTTCTTCACCGGAACGGCTGGCTGCGGCTTCTCGGCGGGGGCCGGAACTTTGCCCACGCCGGACAGCGTCGCGTACACCTGCTGGATGAGACCCGGAAGATCCGACAGAGGAACGCTGTTGTTGCTCACGTGTGCCGAGACGATCTCGGCCGTCAGTTCGAGAAGATTGGACTCCGAGCCATCTGCCTGCATTGGCATCATACCTTCTGTTGTCGGCCTGGGCGCTGTATAGACGTCGCAACTGGATTCTGCAACGATCGTCTTGGCACGAAGGGGTCGTGATGACGGCGAATTCAGACGACGTTCGGAAATCGGCAATCGACGCTGCAGATATCGCCCTCGACATCACGGCCGATATCTGCCCGATGACCTTCGTACGCACTCGGCTTCTGCTTGACCGCTCGGCCCCCGGCGCGGTGCTGACAGTGCGGCTCAAGGGCCGCGAACCGCTCGCCAACGTGCCCAGGAGCGCGCGGGACCTCGGCCACACAGTGGTCTCGCTCGCTCCCGAGACGCCGGGCCGGGAGGGCGAGGGCGACCCCTGGTTGCTGACGCTCAGGAAGAAGGGCTGAGCGCGCGCGCAAGCACAAGGGCGTCCTGCCGCCCCGAGGCGTGGGCGTAGTAGGCCCGGCGCCGTGCGATCTCGCTGAACCCGGCTGCGGCGTAGAGGGCGCGGCCAGCGGCGTTCCGTTCCGCGACCTCGAGGAACATCCGCCGCGCGCCACGACCGGCGGCGACGTCCGCTGCCCGGCCAAGAAGCGCCCTGCCGACGCCTCCCCGCCGGGCCGCAGGCACGACGGCGAGCGTCAGCACCTCGGCCTCGTCCGCGGCGAGGCCGAGCAGGAGAAGCCCGACCGGCTCGGCACCCGCAGAGGCGATCAGCGCCAGCCGGCCGGGCTGGCTGAGCAGGGAGGCGAAGGCGGCCTCGTCCCACGCGGGGCCGGCGGCGCCGATCCCGGCCTCGTGCAGAGCCGCGAGAAGGGCGGCAGCTTCCGGCCCGGCCTCGGTGAGCGCGAGACTCACGCCGCCGGTGCGGGGCGGAGGCCGGCGGCCGGCCGTGCGGCCGGCGCGTCCAAGTAGAGCGGAAGCGGCGCAAGCG
>NZ_VFAC01000054.1 GCF_007644105.1 Elioraea rosea
AGCGCGGCGGCGAGCACGGCGCGGCGGCGGATCGGCCGGCAGCAGGGGCAGGGCATCATCGCCACGAGACAGTGGCCGCGCTGCGGGCCGCGCGCAATCGGCTGCCTCTCCTGCCGGCGCGCTGCCCGCCGCATGGGCAGGGGCGACGGTGCCGGGCCGCGGCATCGCGCATGGATCGCTGGCGTGCGGCTTGCTAAGCACGGCATCGGCGACGGGGGTTGCGCGGCGGTGGCGCGCGCCCACCCTCCGTGGCGGGAATGCATCGCTCTGGCAGGAGACCGGCTTGATGAAGACACGCTACGTGATCGACCGCGCGGCCCTCTCGCGCCGTGGCGCGCTCGGCCTCGCCGCCGGGGCCGCGCTCGTCGCCCTGCCCGGCGCGCGCGGGGTACGCGCGCAGAACCTCGACAAGGTCTCCTTCCAGACGAACTGGCGCGCCCAGGCCGAGCATGGCGGCTACTACCAGGCGGTCGCGGCAGGGATCTACCGACGCTACGGAATCGACTGCGAGCTCCGCATGGGCGGGCCGCAGCAGAACCCCGCGCAGCTCCTTCTCGCCGGCCGCGTGGACATGATCATGTCGAACGGCTTCCAGGCTCTGAACTACGTGCGCGAGAACATCCCGTTCCTGACCATCGGCGCGGTGATGCAGAAGGACCCGCAGGTGCTCATCTCGCACGAGGAGGCGGGGTTCGACGGCTTCGACAAGAAGAAGGGCAGGCCAATCCTCATCGGCGCCGAGGCGCGGGTGACGTTCTGGCCGTTCCTGCGCGCGAAGTTCGGCTTCACCGATGATCAGATCCGCCCCTACACCTTCAATCTCGGGCCGTTCCTCGCGAACAAGCAGGCGATCCAGCAGGGGTTCCTCTCCTCCGAGCCCTACGCCGCGCGCCAGGCCGGGGCGAATGTGCGCGTGCTTCTGATCGCCGATGCGGGCTACGAGAACTACCAGACGACGATCGATATCTCGCGCCGGATGGTCACCGAGAAGCGGGACCTCGTTCAGCGCTTCGTCGATGCCACGATGGAGGGATGGACGCAGTACATGCGGCGCCAGGACATCGCCGCGGCGAACGCGCTGATCATCCGCGACAACCCGGAGATGGACCAGGCGAAGATCGACTACGCGATCGAGGCGATGAACCGCTCTGGCATCGTCCTGTCGGGTGACGCCGAGCGCCTCGGCATCGGTGCGATGACGCATGAGCGGTGGAAGAGCTTCTACGACACGATGGTGGCCGCCGGCGTCTACCCCGCGGGTCTCGCAATCCAGAACGCCTACAGCCTCGACTTCGTGAACAAGCGGGTCGGTCTCTGATGCAGGAGGGCGGCGCCCAGGGAGGGCGCCCGCTCGTCGTCCTGCGCGGGGTCGAGAAGCGCTATGCGGCGGGAACGCTCGCCGTGCGCGGCGTCGATCTCGGCATCGGGCGCGGCGATTTCCTCTCGCTCCTCGGGCCCTCCGGCTGCGGCAAGTCGACGCTTCTGCGCATGATCGCCGGGCTCACCGCCCCCTCGGCCGGGGCGATCGACTGGCCGTCGGCGCCGCATGACGCGAAGGGCGTGGCCGAGCCCCGCCTCGGCTTCGTGTTCCAGGAGCCGACGCTGATGCCGTGGGCGACCGCGCTCGCCAACGCCGCGCTGCCTCTGAAGCTCGAGGGCGTGGCGCGGAGCGAGCGTGAGGCCCGCGCGGCCGAGGCGCTCGCCCGCGTGGGCCTCGGCGGCTTCGAGCGCGCCTATCCTCGCGCGCTCTCTGGCGGGATGCGCATGCGCGTCTCGATCGCGCGCGCGCTCGTCACCCGCCCCGACATCCTGCTGATGGACGAGCCCTTCGCGGCGCTCGACGAGATCACCCGGTTCCGCCTGAACAACGACCTTCTCGAGATCTGGCAGGAGACGGGCTTCACCGTCGTGTTCGTCACGCATTCGGTGTTCGAGAGCGTCTATCTCTCCCGCCGTATCGCGGTGATGGCCGCAAGGCCCGGGCGGATCGAGACCGAGATCGCCGTTCCCGCCGCCTATCCGCGCGGCGAGGCGTTCCGCACCTCTGCCGAGTATGCCGCCCTCTGCCGAACCGTGAGCCTCGCGCTCGGCAAGGCGATCGAGGGACGGCACGCGGCATGACGCTTGCCCCAGGCGAGGCGCCGACACCCCTTCCCGTCCGGCGCGTCCTCGGCGTCGCTGCGGAAGCCTGGCCGCGCATCCTGATGCCGGTGCTGATCGGGGCGCTCTCGCTCGGCGCCTGGGAATGGGCGGTGCGGGCGAACGAGATCCCGCCCTATGTGCTGCCTTCGCCGAGTGTGATCTGGGCGACGCTGCTGCGCGACTGGCCGTCCCTCTCCGTTTCTCTCTGGGTGACGCTGCAGATCACCTTCGCAGCACTTGCCGTTGCGGCCGCGGCGGGGCTCGCGCTCGCGATCCTGTTCGCGCAGTCGAAATGGGTCGAGCTGTCGCTGTTTCCCTACGCCGTCGTCCTGCAGGTGACGCCGATCGTCGCCATCGCGCCGCTGATCATCATCTGGGTGGAGGACATCCGGCTCGCGCTGCTGATCTGCGCCTGGATCGTCGCCTTCTTCCCGATCCTCTCCAACACCACGCTCGGGCTGAACAGCGTCGACCACAACCTCGTCGACCTGTTCCGCCTCTATCGCGCAAGCCGGCTCCAGACGCTTCTGCATCTGAGGCTTCCTGCGGCGATGCCTTATTTCCTGGCGGGGCTCCGCATCTCCGGCGGGCTCGCGCTGATCGGCGCGATCGTCGCCGAGTTCGTCGCAGGCACGGGCGGCCGTGCCTCCGGCCTCGCCTACCGCATCCTCGAGGCAGGCTACCAGCTGCAGATCCCGCGCATGTTCGCAGCCCTCTTCCTGATCTGCATCGCGGGTATCGCGATCTTCCTCGCCCTCTCGCTGATCCAGCACCTCGCGCTCCGCCGCTGGCACGAGAGCGCGATGCGGCGCGAGGGCTGAGGCGATGTGGACCATGATCCCGGACGCGTCCGACTACTGGCTCCGCAACGCATCGCTGGCTGACGGCACGCGGGCCGACCTCTGCATCCGAGACGGGCTGATCGCTTCGCTGGCACCGGCCGGAACTGCGGAGGAAGGCCCCGATCTCCGCGGCGCGATGGCGCTTCCCTGCTTCGTCGACGTGCACACCCATCTCGACAAGGGCCATATCTGGCCGCGCAGCCCGAACCCCGACGGCACTTTCGCGGGCGCCCTCGCCGCGGTGATGGGAGACCGCGAGAAGAGCTGGTCAGCCGACGACATGGAGGCCCGGTTCGCGTTCGGCCTCCGCTGCGCCTACGCGCACGGCACCGGCGCGATCCGCACGCATCTCGACACGTACCTGCCGCATGCGCGGGAGAGCTGGGCGGTGTTCTCGCGGCTGCGCGACGCCTGGTCGGGGCGCATCGCGCTGCAGGCCGTGTCGATCTGCCCGATCGAGCGCTTCGCCGGAGACGAGGGCGAGGCGATCGCCGATCTCGTTGCCGAGCATGGCGGCATCCTTGGCTTCGTCACCCGCGCCGAAGGCGGCATCACGCAGGAGTTCGAGCAGCTGCTCGATCGCTGCTTCGCGCTCGCCGAGGCCAGAGGCCTCGATCTCGACCTGCATGTCGATGAGAACGACGCGGCGGAGGCGGCGACCCTGCCCGTGGTCGCGCGCACCGCGATCAGGCGAAGGTTCAAGGGGCACCTCCAGGTCGGCCATGTCTGCTCGCTCGCCCTTCAGAATGACGCGGCGATCGCGGAGACGATCCGCCTCGTCGCAGAGGCCGGCATCAGCGTGGTGTCGCTGCCGATGTGCAACATGTACCTGCAGTCGCGCGGGGCCCGCCGGACGCCGCGCTGGCGTGGCGTGACGCTTCTGCACGAGCTCGCCGCCGCAGGCGTGCCCGTCTCCGTGGCCTCCGACAATTGCCGCGACCCGTTCTACGCCTATGGCGACCACGACATGCTCGAGGTGTTCCGCGAGGCGGTGCGCATCGCCCATCTCGACCACCCGATCGGGCGCTGGCCCGATGCGGTGGCGGCGACGCCCGCGCGCGTGATGGGCCGCGAGGCGGCGATCCGCGAAGGTGGGCCGGCCGATCTCGTCATCCTCCGCGCGCGCGCCTGGCACGAGGCGCTCTCCCGCCAGCAGGGGGACCGGATCGTGCTGCGGGCGGGCCGTACCATCGACACCGCCCTGCCCGACTACGCCGAGCTCGACCGCCTTTTCGCCTGATCTACCAGCGCGCGAAGGCGGCCTCGACGCGGTCGCGGAACGCGGTGAGCTTCGCCCGGCCGACCTGGTCCATCCTGTGCTGCGCGTGCCACTCCAGCCGGCAGCCCCTGGCGCAGAGCCGGCGCAGGGCGCGGCCGATCAGCTTCCGGTCAGGATGGCCGATGATCCAGAGCAGCCAGCGCGGCGAGCCATAGGTCGTCACGACCGCGATGCGGCGGATGTTGGTCAGCATCGGCTCGATCGCACCTGGGCCGAGGCGGAACGCGACGCCCGGAACCCACACACGGTCGAACCAGCCCTTCAGCATCGCCGGCATGCCGTACCACCAGGTGGGGTGGACGAGGACGAGCGCGTCCGCCGCCTTCAGCCGCGCGACATGGTCCTCGATGCCGCGGAGGTTCTCGCTCTCGTCGTGGTAGCGGCCGCGCTCCTCCGCGCTCAGGGCTGGCTCGAACCGTTCGGCGTAGAGATCGAGAAGGTCTGCCTCGTGCCCTGCCCGGCCGAGCCCCGCGAGCACCGCGTCGCGCAGCCCGGCGCAGAAACTGTCCTCGCGCGGGTGGCAATGGACGACGAGGACGCGCACCTCAGCCGCGCGTCTCGAAGAGATGCACCTGCTCGCGCGGCGTCCAGCCAGGATTGTCCCAGGCGAGCATCTTTCCGGGGTTCAGCAGGCCGTGCGGGTCGGCCTCGCGCTTGAAGGCGAGCTGGAGCGTATCGACCTTCTTCATCCCCCCTTCCTCGAGCGTGAAGGCATGGGGGTTGAAGATCGGGCAGCCGGCCGCCTCGTGCGTCTCGATGATCTCGGCGAGGCGGGCCTCGGTGCTGAAGCGGACGAGCTGCAGCCCGAAGCAGCACACCTCCCCGCCAAGCTTCACGAACTCGAGATGCATCGGCACCTCGTCCCCGAACACCGCGTCCATCGCGGCGACCTTGGCGAGATGATCCGGTGCCGGAAAGAGCGTCTGGAGGTAGGTGACGGACCGGTCGGTCTTCAGAACCTGCAGCGTGGTGTGGTTCCAGCTGTGCTCGTAGAGGGGAACGGGCGCATCCTCGGTCGGCACGCGGTGAAGCTCGACGCCCCCTTCGGCTTCGAGAAGGCCGGGCAGGAACTCGAGGAATGGCTCGGCGACCATCAGCAGGACGATCGCCTTCCCCTCCGGCAGGAGGCCGTCGAGCGCCTTGAAGTGCCTCTGGGCGATCGGCGCGGCGATGACGGATACGAGCTTCTTGGCGATCCCGTCCTGCCGCGTGAAGCCATCGGCGAAGCGCGCGGCAGACGCGAGGTCGTCGAAGCCCGCGATCACGTCAACCCAGTCCCATGCCGGGCTCAGCGGCATCTCCACCTCGGTGATGATGCCGTTCGTTCCGTAGGCGTGGTTCGCCTTCTGGATGTCCGGCCCGCGCAGCTCGAGCACGCGCGGGCTCGCCTCCATCGTCATCAGCCTGAGCCCAAGGATGTTGCCGGGCTCGCGCAGGATGCCCCAGGTGCAGGAGCCGATGCCGGAGGAGCCGCCGGCGATGAAGCCGCCGATCGTCGCTGTGCGCCGCGTCGAGGGGTGGAAGCGCAGCTCTGCGCCGACCTCCGCCCGGGTCGCCGCATCGATGTCGATCAGCTTCGCGCCGCATTGCGCGCGCACCGCGCCGGGCTTGGTCCAGAGCACGGCATCGAGGCCGGAGAGATCAAGCACGATGCCCCCCCGAAGCGGCATGGCCTGGCCGTAATTGCCCGTGCCCGCGCCGCGCGGCGTGACGGGAACGCGCTCGGCGACGGCGGCGGCAAGCACACGGGCAAGCTCCTTCTCGTTGCGCGGGCTGACGACGGCCTCGGCAGAGAGCTTGTCGAGCTGCCGCTTCAGCACCGGCGAGTACCAGAAGAAGTCACGCGATTTCTGCCGCACGAGTGCCCGGTCGGTCTCGACAGGGATGTCACCGAGACCGGCGATCAGCGTGGCCACGTCACTCATTCCGCCGCCTCCTGCCCCGCGCGCGGGGTGAAGCTCGTCATCTTGCCCGGGTTCAGGAGCCCGTGCGGGTCCACCGCATGCTTGAAGGCGAGCCTGTCGGCGCCGACGAGCTTCCAGCGCGCGCCTTCCTCGAGCGTATAGACATGCGGGTTGGCGACCGCGACGCCCTCCGCCTCGCAGGCGGCGATGATCTCCCACAGGCGCTCGCGCGTCGTCCAACGCACGACGGGAAGCGCGCTCATCGTCACCTGGCCGCCGAAGCGGGCGACCTCGGTGTGCATCCAGAGCTCATCGACGAAACGATCGCGGATGGCAGCGACCGTCTCGAGCGTGCGGCCTGCGGGGAAGAGGCATTGCAGGTAGGTCACGCCCTTGTCCCGCTTCAGCACCTGCAGCGTGGTGTGGTTCCAGGTGAACTCGTAGAAGGGCGTGAGCTCGGCCGCAGCTTCGGCGGCGGCGAAATCCTGCTCGGCCTCGATCTCCCCGCCATGCGCTGCGACGAGATCGGCCACCGCCCCCATCGCGCAGGGCGCGACCATGGCGAGAACCACGGGCCGCCCCTCGGGGAGGAGCTCGGCGAGGCCCTTGAAGAACGAAGGCAGCGGCCAGTCGATCACCGCGCACATCTTCTTGGCGATGCCGTCCGCCATGCCGAGCGCGAGGCCGAAGGCGGCGGCGGAGGCGAAGTCGGCGAAGCTCACGGCGATGTCGCGCCAGGCCATCGCGGGCGCGAGCGGCAGGCGAACACGGGTGATGACGCCCGTCGTGCCGAAGCAGTGGTTGACCGCGGCGGCCTTGCCCCAGGCAAGCTCCTGCAGCCTTGGCCGATCCTCCATCGTCGCGATTGTCACGCCGGCGAGGTTGCCCGGCTCGCGAAGCGTGCCATGCGCGATGCCGCCCACGCCCGCGCCGCCGCCGCCGACGAAGCCGCCCACCGTCGCGGTGCGCTTGGTCGAGGGCCAGAGGCGAAGCTCCCAGCCCTGCTGCCGCGCCCAGGCATCGACCTGCATCAGCGTCGCCCCGGCCTCGACCTCGGTGATGCCGCCCTCGAAGGAGAGGATCTTCTCCATCGCCGTCATGTCGAGGATTACGCCGCCCTCGAGCGGCACGGCCTGCCCGTAATTGCCGGTTCCGCCGCCGCGCGGCACGACGGGGATGCGGTGGCGCACGCAGGCGGCGAGAACCTCGAGAACCTGAGCCTCGTCGCGCGGACGGATCACCACCTCGCCGCGCTTGCCGTCGAGCTGCGGCTTGAGGACGGGGCTGTACCAGTAGAAGTCGCGGCTCTTCAGCCGGACGAGAACCGGGTCGGTCTCCGCCTCGATGCCGGGAAGCTCGGCGAGAAGCGCCTCGATGCGCGGCGACAGCGTCTCATGCATCCGGCGTCTCCTTGAGCCAGGCGTCGAGGTCGAGCGCGGTGATCTCGGCAAGCAGGCCAGCGAGGCCGGCCGCGGCGCGGTCGAGCACCGCCTCGCCAAGCCCGGCCGTCGCCGCCGCCGCATTGCCCACTGCGCCCGCGCCGTTCAGGTCCTGCGCCTGCCAGCCGAAGGCGACGGCCCCGCCGGCGCGAAGCCCTGCATTGCCATCCCAGGCCGCCGTGGTGTTGGCGAAGTCCCTCGCCTTCTCCATCCGCACGCGATCGGGCGCGAGCGCGAGCATCACGGCCGTCTCCACCTGTCCGGCATGGATGCCGAAGCGGAGCTCGTCCGCCGGAACGAGGCCGGTGGGGGGCGAGAGGCGGTTCCACATGCAAGTCGCGGCGAACATGCGGTGGCGGATGCGAAGCCGCCGGCAGACGATCTCTGCCGCCTGCGGCTGCCCGCCATGCGAGTTGAAGATGAGCAGCTTGCGCACACCGGAGGCGGCGACGGCGGCGCCTATCTCCGTCCAGGCAGCGATGGCGGTCTCGGGCGAGAGGTGCAGGCTGCCCGGGAACCTGTCGTGCTCGACCGACACGCCGATCGGCTGCGTTGGCAGCACGAGAACGGGGAGATCGTCGGCAAGCAGAGGCAGGGCGCGGGCGACGATGCCCTCGTTGATCGTCGTGTCGACCGAAACCGTCAGATGCGGCCCATGCTGCTCCGTCGCGCCGATCGGGAGCACCGCAACAGTGCGCGCAGGGTCGAGCGCGCGGAACTCGGCGGAGGTAAGCTCGTGCCAGTACCGCCCTGCCATCTCACCCCCCCGTCGCGTAGCCGGCATCGACGCCGCGCGTGGCCCAGAAGGTCATGCGCCTCTCGAGGATGGCGAAGACGAAGTACATCGCCACCCCCATGGCCGCGACGACGAGAAGGGCCGCGAACACGAGCGGGATCTGGAAGCGCGAGGAGGCCTGGATCATCAGGTAGCCCACGCCCTCGTTGGAACCCACCGTCTCGCTGATGATCGAGCCGACGAAGGCGAGCGTGATGGCGATCTTGAGGGAAGCGAAGAAGTAGGGCGCCGCGCGCGGCAGCCCGACCTTGCGGAGGATGTCGAGCCGGCTCGCGCCGAGGCTGCGGAGGACGTCGCGCAACTCGGGCTCGAGCGTGGCGATCCCTGTCGCGACATTCACGGTGATGGGGAAGAAGCTGATCAGGCAGGCGGTGATGATCGCCGGCACGGCGCCGATGCCGAACCAGATGATCAGCACTGGAACGATCGCGACCTTCGGGATCGAGTTGAACCCGATGAGCACGGGAAACAGCGAGCGATAGGCGACCGCGGAGGACCCCACCGCGACGCCGAGCGCGACGCCGCCAGCGACCGAGAGAGCGAAGCCGACCACCGTGGTGCCGAGCGTGTGCAGCGCGTGGTGCGTGATGGGGCCGGCGAACTCCGCGAGCGCGGCGAACACCGCCGTCGGCGCGGGCAGGACGAAGGGCGGCAGCCCGGCCACGATCACGAGAAGCTCCCACGCCGCGAACAGCCCCGCGACGACAAGCCAGGGCATCAGCGTCGCCTGAAGGCGGGGGCTCATGCGGCGGCCCTCGCCTCTGCGATGCGCGCGCGGAGATCATGCACGATGCCGACGAACTCCGGTGCGAAGGAGGCCTCGAGGTCGCGCGGGCGCGGCAGGTCGATCCGCCGCGTCTCGATCACCCGGCCAGGCCGCGCGCTCATCACGTGCACCGTGTCGGCGAGGTACACCGCCTCGCGCAGGTCGTGCGTGACGAGGATGCAGGTGAAGCGCCGCTCCATCCACAACGCCTGCAGGACCGCCCAGAGCTCCTCGCGCGTGAAGGCATCGAGCGCGGCGAAGGGCTCGTCGAGCATGAGCAGCGCCGGTTCGTGGATCAGCGCCCGGCAGAGGCTCGCGCGCTGCTGCATCCCGCCCGAAAGCTGCCAGGGATACCTCGCCTCGAAGCCCGAGAGACCGACGGTGGCGAGCAGCGCTTTGGCGCGCGCGACGTGCTTCTCTCGGTCGCGCCGGAAGCTGCTCTTGTAGGGTTCGACGATCTCGAGCGGCAGGAGCACGTTGTCGAGCGTCGTCCGCCAGGGCAGCAGCGTCGGGTTCTGGAACGCCATGCCGACGATCTTGAGCGGCCCCGTCACCTCGTGTCCCGCAACGATCACCGCACCCTCCGAGGCCGGCGCGAGCCCCGTCGCGAGCTTCATCAGCGTCGACTTGCCGCAACCCGAGGGGCCGACGACCGCGGCGAACTCGCCGCGGGCGATGGCGAGGTCGAGCCCCGCGACCGCGAGCGTGCCGCCGCCCTCGCCGCCGTAGCGGAGGCTCACCCCCTCCAGGGCGACGAAGC
This sequence comes from Elioraea rosea, assembly GCF_007644105.1. Lineage (GTDB taxonomy): Bacteria > Pseudomonadota > Alphaproteobacteria > Acetobacterales > Acetobacteraceae > Elioraea_A > Elioraea_A rosea. The sequence goes on from NZ_VFAC01000054.1 coordinate 9,929, forward strand.
GCGCGGCGCTGTCGGTCACGTCACCGAGCGTCCTAGCGCGGTACAGCGAGTGAGGCAGGCTCGGGCAGGTATTTCGGGTCGTACACCTCGGAGGCAGCGAGCGTGCGCGAGATGCCGAAGGCCTCGCGCGCGATGTCGATGCTGCGCTGCAGCCGTTCCATATCCACCTTGCCGAAGCCGTTCTCGAGAACGTGCCGGGTGAAGGTGAGCTCCCGGAAGCCGAGCTGCATGCGCTCGAGCTCAACCGCCTCGTTGATCAGAGGGTCGCGCCGCTTCAGCGCCGCGATCGCCGCCTGCGGGTCGCGGCGCGCCTCGACCTGGCCACGGATGATGCCGGTGATCAGACCCGTCACCGCGCGGGGGTTCGCCTCCGCCCAGCGGCGGGTGACGATCAGGCTCGTCGAGTAGAGGTCGACGCCGACATCGCCGTACTTGAAGGTGATGAGGTCCTGCTCCGCCACGCCGGCTGCGCGGATCGACATGCCGCCGGAGGTGATGAACCCGGTGATCGCGTTCGCCTGGCCCTGCAGAAGCATCGTCTCGCGAAGCTGCGGCGAGACGGTGAGCCAGCGCACCGAGGCCGGGTCGATGCCGACGGCGCGGGCGAAGGCGGGGAAGAGCTGCCGGCCCGAATCGGTCTCCGGCGCGGCAATGGTCTTGCCAGCGAGGTCCTGCGGGCGGGCGATGTTCTGGCGGCGGACGGTCATTACCGCGAGCGCGGTCGCGTCGTAGATGATGAAGGGGGTGAAGAGCGGGCTGTCGGGGTTGTCGAGCTTGAGGCGGATCGTTGGGTTGATGTCGGCGATGCCGACATCGTAGGCCCCGGCAGCGACCTTCACCGGCACGTCGCCCGAGCCGAAGCCGCGGTCCATCGTCACGTTCAGGCCCTGGTCGCGGAAGAAGCCCCGCTCGAGGGCGAACAGGAACGGCGCCTGCGGGCCCTGGAAGGCCCAGTCGAGGCTGAACTTCACGTCCGTCGCGGCCGCGGGAGTGGCGGAGAGCGCTGCGCCGAGGGCGAGCCCCGCGGCGATGCGGCGAATGAAGGCCATGATGTCCACCCCTCCCAGGATCGTCGTTCGAGCGCCGTCGCGCAGGACGCTGCCAGGCCCGCTCGCCTTGGCGGGCGCCGATTAGCAGCAGCCCCCCCGTCAAGCAACGGCCATGCCGGGCCAGGCCCCGCGCGGTGCCGCCGGGTGCCGCTCCGCCCCTGCCGCGCCTTCCGGCACATGCCCAAGGCTTAGGCAGGCACCGCGCCGGTATCCTCGACGATCCGTCCATCCACGAGCCGGACCTGCCGCCCCGCGCGGACCGCGAGGTGCGGGTCGTGCGTGACGACGACGATGCTCCGCCCATGCTCGGAAACGAGACTCTCGAACAGGTCGAACATTCCTGCGGCATTGACGCTGTCGAGATTGCCCGTCGGCTCGTCCGCGAGCACGAGGGCCGGGTCGTTGGCGAGAGCGCGGGCGACGGCCACGCGCTGGCGCATGCCGCCCGAAAGCTGCTCGGGGTACTTCCGCATCGCATCGGCGAGGCCGAAGCGTTCGAGAAGCCACTCCGCCCGGGCCCTCAGTGCCGCCTCCGCCTCAAGCCCCGCGCGCCGCATCGGCAGCAGCAGGTTCTCGAGAGCAGTGAACTCGGGAAGCAGGAAGTGAAACTGGAACACGAAGCCGAGGCGCTCGCGCCTGAGCCGGGCGAGCGCGCCAGCGGACAGTCCGGCCGTGTCCTGGCCCTCGATCAGCACGCGCCCCTCCGTCGGCCTGTCGAGCAGCCCGAGGAGGTAGAGGAGCGAGGACTTGCCCGAGCCCGACGGGCCGGTGACGGCGACGAACTCTCCCTCCCCGATGGCGAGGGTGATGTCGCGCACCAGCGTCACCGGAACCGCACCGGGCAGGGTACGGGTGACGCCGCGCGCTTCGAGGAGCGGCGTCACGCTGCCCCGCGCACGATCTCGACCGGGTTCAGCGCAGCGGCCCGCCGCGCGGGGATCAGCGCGGCGACGGCGGAGGCGAGGATCGCGAAGGCGCCCCCGGCAAGGTAGGGCCAGAGCTCTCGGGCCAGGATAAAGCCCTGATTTCCCCGGATCAGCCCGCCCGCCTGCTCGAAGCGCACCTGGCCCAGAGCGAAGATGATCCCCTCGCCAACGACCGCGCCGAGCAGCGCCCCGGCCACGCCGACGGCGACCCCCTCGATGGTGAACACACGCATGATGTCGCCCTCGGTGAAGCCGAGGCTCTTCAGGATGGCGATGTCGCGCACCTTCTCGTGCACCACGGTGGAGATGATCGAGTAGATGCCGAAGGCGGCGACGAGAAGGATCGCACCCACCACGCTGAACATGATCGCGTTCTGGATGACGAACAGCGACAGCACGTTGCGGTTCGCCTCCTCCCAGCTCTCGGTCCGCCACCCGAAGGCGGCCTCGATGCGGCGTGCGAGCGGCTCCGCCTGGCGCACGTCGTCGAGCCGGATGCGGATCGCGTTGATGACGTTCGGCCTGTCCTGAAGCACCTGCGAGACCTTCAGCAGCACGTAGGCCTCGCCATTGTCGATGCTCGCGATGCCTGTCGCGACGACGCCGACGATCTTGAACGAGAGCGACGCGCCGGACGGTGCCGTCCCGGTGATCGTGTCGCCGCGCGCGGCACCGAGGCGTTCGGCGAGCCCGATGCCGACGATGATGCCGTTCGCCGTGGCGCGCAGATCGTCGAGCGAGCCGGCGATGATGTCCTTCTCGATGTTGCCGACGCGCCGCTCGCGCGCTGGCTCGATGCCGGCGATCGTCGCGGTGACGTCGCGCGCGCCGTAGCGCAGCAGCGCCGAGCCGCGCAGGCCGGGTGCTGCGGCCACGCCGGGCTGCTGCTCGAGCCAGGCGAGCATGCCGCGCGCGTCGCGGATGCCGCGAAGCTCCTCGCGCGGCTTCACCCCGCGCACCGACACCGCGCCGCCCGCCATCGCGAGCACGGCAGGCTGCTCGCGCGGGGTGCGGTACTCGTCCTTGATCGTCACGTGCGGGGCGACGTCGATCACCTGTGCGACGAAATAGGTCTGGAAGCCGCGCATCAGCGCAGAGATGCCGATGAAGAAGCCGACGCCGAGCGCAACGCCGAGCACGGAGACGAGCGTCTGACGCCGCCGCCTCGAGAGATGGCGGAGCGCGATCGAGAGGGGAAGCGGCAGCATCGCTCAGCGCGCCGCCGCGCCGCCGGGAAGGCGCACGATGCCGCCATCGACGAGCCCGTCGGGCGGGTTAAGCACCACGCGCTGCCCGACGCGGAGCCCCTGTCGGATCTCGACGCGCTGGGTCCCACGGACGCCGATGGTGACTTCCTGGCGCCTGACCCTGTCGCCCTCGAGAATCCACACCGCGCCGTCCTTCAGGGCGGCGTCGGGCACGAGCACGGCATCCTCGGTCTCGCGCACGACGATGTTGGCCTCCACCGTCATGCCGATGCGGAGCGCGGTGTCGTCGGGCAGCACGATGCGCACGCGATAGACCTTCAGCTTCGGGTCTCCCGCCGGCGTGATCTCGGCGACCGTTCCGCGCAGCACCTCGCCCTCGAACGCGTCGGCGCGCATCAGCACCGCCTGGCCGGCGGCGACGCGGGGGATGTCCTCCTCGTCCACATCGGCGGTCACGCGAAGCGGCCGCGGCTCGCCGACGGTGAAGACGGTGTTGGTCGTATCCACCACCTCGCCGATCTCTCCGTCGCGGCGCAGCACCACGCCGCCGAGGGGAGCGCGCATCACCGTGTCGTCGAGCCGTCGGCGGTAGGTGTCGACTATCGCCTCTGCCGCCTTGGCCTCGCTCTCTGCCCGGTCGAGCGCGGCGCGGGCGATGATGTCGCGGCTTGCGAGCTGGCGCAGTCGCTGCACGTCCTCGCGAAGGAACTGCGCCCGGGCCTCCGTCTCGCGCACCTGGGCGGCGACCACGGTGGAATCCAGGCGGGCAAGCACGGCACCGGGTTCGACGCGCGCGCCTTCCTCCGCCTCGATGGCGACGATGCGGCCCTTCACGGCGGGGCCGATGCGCGCCCACACCACAGGTTCCACCGTTCCGGTGGCATAGACCGCCTGGACGGCGGGACCGGTGATGGCGACCGCCGTCGCGACGACCGCCGGCGGCCGGTTGACAAACCACCAGCCGCCCGCCGCCGCAGCAGCAAGCCCGGCGAGCAGCGCCGATTTCAGGAACACACCACGCATCAGAACTAACTCTAGCACGGACGGGCTGACGGGCCTTGCCCTCGATCAAGCCATGGCGGCCGGCCGCCCTGCGCGCTGATGTTTCACAACCGCCCCTGATGCGCTTATGCTGCCCGCCAAGCCGGGACCAAAGCCGGTGCAACGGACAGAGGGAGAAGTCCATGAACAGGCGTTCATTGCTCGCCGGACTCGGCGGTATCGCACTTGCCGCGCCCGCGGTTCACACCGCCAAGGCGCAGGCCATCACGCTCAACGGCGCGAGCCAGTTCAACGACGACCATGCCTTCACCAAGGCGATGGTTCGCTTCGAGGAGCGCGTGAAGGCGCTCTACGGCAAGCCGATCAACTTCGTGCTCCACAAGAACTCCTCGCTCGGGCTCGAGAAGCAGTATTTCGAGTACATGGCCCAGGGCCGCGCGGTCGACTACGCGATCGTCTCGCCCGCGCACATGTCGACGTTCTCGCGCGCCGCGCCCTTCATCGACGCGCCCTTCATCTTCTCCGACCTCGCGCACTGGAACCGCGTCCTCGACCAGGACATGTTCAAGCCGGTCGCGGAGGAGGTCGCGCAGCGCGCGCAGGTGATGCTGATCGGCTATGCCGGCGGTGGCGTTCGCAACATCTTCGCGAACAAGGTCGTTCGCAACTTGGGCGAGCTTCGGGGCCTCAAGGTTCGCGTCCAGGGCGCGCCGATCTGGTCGCGCACCTTCCAGGCCGCCGGCATGGCGCCGACCGTCATCGCCTACAACGAGGTCTACAACGCCATCCAGAACAACGTGATCGAAGCCGGCGAGAACGAGGCGGCCGGCGTTGAGCAGATGCGGTTCTTCGAGGTCGCGCCGAACCTCGCGATGACCCAGCACGCGATCACGATCCGCCCGCTCTGCTTCTCCTCGCGAACCTTCGCGCGCCTGCCCGATGACCTCAAGCAGGCCATCATGCAGGCGGGCAAGGAGGCAGGCGCCTATGGCCGCGAGGTGGAAAGCGGCGAGGACGAGCAGAAGCTCATCGCGCTCGAGAGCGCGGGCCGACTGAAGCGCATCCCCTTCGAGGGACGTGCGGAGATGAAGAAGCTCGTCGATCCGGTGATAGCTGCCTACGCCAAGGAAATCGGCGCGGAGGCGATCCTGACCCGCATCAACGGCGTGATCTCCTGAGGGGCTGACCGGCCTCGCGGCGGGGCGGCGGAAACGCCGCCCCGCTTCTTTCCGGCCCGCATTTTTCCGGAACGACACCCATGCCGAACGATCTCCCGCCGGCTCCCGGGCTCCGCTGGCTCGAGCGCGTCAACGGGCTCATCGCCCGCATCCTCTGCGTCCTTGTCTCGATCGCCATCGGCGTGCTCGTCATCCCGGTAAGCCTGCAGGTCTTCTCGCGCTTCACCGCCCTGATCCCCCACTACATCTGGACCGAGGAGATGGCGCGCTTCCTCCTCGTCTGGGCGATCATGCTCGGTGCGATGCTCTGCGTGCGCGAAGGAAACCACTTCGTCGTCGATGTCTGGCCCGACATGCGCCCCCGCGCGCGCGCCGCGCTCGATCTCTTCGCCAATCTCTGCGTCGGCATCTTTGCCGCGGTGCTACTCTGGTGGGGCTGGGAGTTCACCGACTTCGCCTGGTACCGGATCAGCGAGCTTGCCGAGCTGCCGCTGTGGACGATCCACATCGCCTGGCCTGTCTGCGGCGCGGTTTGGCTGCTTTTCCTCGCGGAGGGCGTGGCCGCAAACCTACGCACGCTCGCGACGGGCCGCGGCTGATGCTCGGCAACGTCCTTTCGACCGGCGAGGCTTCGGCGATCCTGTTCGGCGTGTTCTTCACGCTGATGTTCCTGCGCGTTCCCGTCGCCGTCGCGCTTGGCCTCGCCTGCCTGCCGATCTCGCTGATCGAGCCGCATCTCGGGCCGATGATGCTTCTCGGGGAGACCTTCAACGCCTTCAACTCCTTCATCCTTCTCGCCGTGCCGCTGTTCCTGCTGACGGCGAACCTGATGAACATCGGCGGCATCACCGACAGGCTGATGACGCTCGCCCGCTCGCTCGTCGGGCATTTCCCCGGCGCGCTCGCGCAGGTCAACGTCGTGCTGTCGATCTTCTTCGCCGGCATCTCGGGCTCATCGACAGCCGATGCCGCGAGCCAGGGAAAGATCTTCATCCACGCCCAGGTCAAGGAGGGCTACGACCTCTCCTTCTCCGTCGCGATCACCGCCGTCTCCTCCGTGCTCGCGGTGATCATCCCGCCCTCGATCCTGATGATCGTCTGGGGCGGCATCCTCAGCGTCTCGATCGGCGGGCTGTTCATCGCAGGCATCCTGCCCGGGCTGCTGATCGGGCTCGTGCAGATGGCGACGGTGCATTTCTACGCGAAGAACCGCGGCTACCCGACCTATGAGCGCACGCCCTGGCGGGAGACACTGTGCGCCCTGGCCAAGGCGGCGCCTGCGCTCGCGACCCCCGGCATCATCATCGGGGGCAAGATCTTCGGCTGGTTCACGCCGACCGAGAGCGCGGCCGTCGCCGTGCTCTACGCGACCTTCCTCTCGGTGTTCGTCTATCGCGAGCTCGACCTCAAGGGTGCGGGAACGGCGCTTCTCGAGACCGGTCGCCTCGCGTCCTCCGCGCTCTTCTGCGTCGGTACCGCCTCGGCCTTCGGCTGGCTTCTCGCCTATTTCAAGATCCCCGAGGTAATCCTCTCCGGCGTCGTCGGCTGGGAGATGTCGCGGACCGAGACCGGGTTCTTCATCGCGCTCGTCTTCCTCGTCGTCGGCTGCTTCCTCGACGCCATCCCCTCGATCATCATCGTCGGCACGCTCCTGCAGCCGATCTCGGTCGCGGCCGGCATGCACCCGATCCATTTCGCGATGGTCGGTATAGTCTCGCTCGCCTTTGGCCTCGTCACCCCGCCCTATGGACTCTGCCTGATGATCTCCGCCGCGATCGGGGGGATCTCGATCCGGGCGGTGTTGAAGGACGTGTGCCTGATGCTGCTTCCGATGCTCGGCGTGCTCGCCCTGCTGATCATGGTGCCCGACGTCGCGCTGTTCCTGCCGAGCACGCTGACGCCGGACTACGTGCGGTGACCCCGGGCGCAGGGGCGACACCGGGCCCGCGCCATCGCAGCGCCGTGGAACCGCCACGCTTGGCCGCGTATCGTCGCGGCGAGAGACCGAACCAGCACCAGGGACCACCATGGCAGCGCCGAGACTGCTCGCCAAGACCGACCTGACCGCCTACGCGCCGGTGCTCGAGGCCGGCAGGCCGGTGATCGAGCAGCACGCGAAGCTCGCGGCCCTGCTTGCCGCGCGCGGCATCGGCGCGGGGCTGTTCGCCGAGCCCGTGATCACCCGCGGTGCCGATGGCGCGCCGGCGTCGGTGAGCTGGTACGGCGAGGCGGATGCCGACCCGGTTCCCCTCTCCTCGCTCTCTCCCGCACGCCGCGCCGAGGCGGAGCGGATGCTGGCGGCAGCCACCGCAGCCCTGCAGCCTGCGCTCGACGACCCCGATGCCGGGGGCCTCCTGCGGCGGGCGCTTCTCCTGGCAGAGCCGGATTCGGTCCTCGCCGTCGACGGCGGGATCATGCTCGCAGGCTGGGGCCTCGTGCCCCGCGGCACGGAGCAGGCGCCCGCGCCGCTCGCCGCACGGCTCGCCGCCGGGCTCGGCCGCTACCACCCGGCCCTGGCCGCCGCGGGGGC
>NZ_VFAC01000055.1 GCF_007644105.1 Elioraea rosea
GCCTCCGGTGCCGGCACGCGCGGACAGGAGCTCGCGGCGCGCCGGACGGAGGCGGAGGCGGAGGCCGCCGCGCTTGCCGATGCGCCTGGGCGGCTTGCCGTCGCGCGCGGCGAGGCCCTGACGGTCCTCACGGAAGCCGAGACGGCCCGCACTGCGACGGCCGAGTCGCTCAACCGCGCCGAGCAGGAGGCGCAGGCCTCGAGCCGCGCGGCCCGCGAGGCCGAGCACGGGCTTGCCGCTTCGCGGGAGAGCCGCGTGCGCGCAGAAGGTGCGGTTGCGCAGGCCGAAGCCTCGGCGACCGACCTCGCTCAAGCGGTGGCCGAGCGGCTCAACACCACGCCGGAGCAGCTCCTGCGCGACGTCGCGGTGCCCGAGCCGCATGCCCAGACGGAGGCGGAGGCGGCACGGAAGCTCGAGCGTCTCGCCCGCGAGCGCGACCAGATGGGCCCCGTCAACCTCGCTGCCGACCGCGAGGCCGAGGAGGTGGAGCAGCGCATCGCCACGCTGAATGCCGAGCGTGACGACCTCACCGCCGCCATCGCCAAGCTTCGCGGCGCGATCGGTGCGTTGAATCGCGAGGGGCGCGAGAGGCTGATGGCCTGCTTTGCCGAAGTCGACCGCCATTTCCAGGAGCTGTTCACGCGCCTCTTCGGCGGCGGCACGGCGCATCTGAAGATGATCGACAGCGACGACCCGCTCGAGGCCGGGCTCGAGATCATGGCCTCGCCGCCTGGCAAGAAGCTCACCACGCTCAGCCTGCTTTCGGGCGGCGAGCAGGCGCTGACGGCGCTCTCGCTCATCTTCGCCGTGTTCCTCACGAACCCCGCGCCGATCTGCGTGCTCGACGAGGTGGACGCGCCGCTCGACGACGCGAACGTGAACCGCTTCTGCACGATGCTCGAGGACATCGCGAAGGAGACCGGCACGCGCTTCCTCGTCGTCACCCACCACCGCCTGACGATGGCGCGGATGGACCGCCTCTACGGCGTGACGATGCCCGAGCGCGGCGTCTCCCGCCTCGTCTCGGTGGACCTCACCGTGGCGGAGGACTTCGCCGCACCGCCGATGGCTGCGGAGTAGCGGGGCGGAGGAGCCCCTCTCAGGGCGCGGCGATCGTCGCCTTCATCGCCGCGACCTGCTTCTCCGTGAACGCGAGCTTCACGTCGTTGGCGAGGCGCAGGTATTGCTGCCTGTCGGCGACAGGCATGTCCGCCCAGACGAACATGATGTTGTCCTTCGCCGCCTCGTGGCCGAGGCCGAGCTGGTGGCCGAGCTCGTGGGCGATGAAGGTGGCGAACACGTTGTTCGCCCGGATCACCGTCGCGCCGAGTAGGTCGACGATCCAGCCCCCGATCGCGCCTTCGAAGATGTAGCCCGTCACCGGCCTGTTCTGGTCGACGGCGCGCCGGTTGAACTTGCCCAGCTTGGTGCGGCCGAGGCCCTGGGCCGACACGCCGCCTATGTCGGGGTCGCCGTTCCAGGCGAAATCGGCCTTGAGAAACCGGTCGCTTCCCGTTCCGTCGCCCAGCCTGATCGTCACTGCCTCGCCGAGCGGCAGGAAAAGGGACCGGACGATCTCGACGATCTTGGCGGCCCGATTCGCATCCGCCGAGATCGGGTCGCCCCGCCCGATCAGGCCGCTCGCTGCGTGCTGCTTCACGGTCTCGATGGTCGCGAGCTCCGAGAGCTCGAGATGGATGGTCAGCGGCATCGCCATGGCCTTGCCCCTTCCTGACGCCTGCCCGACCTGCTAGCGCAGGGGCGCTGCAGGGTGGGTTGCGCCAGCGCACACCGCCGCCTCGGGAGCGGATTTGCGCCGCATCGCAGCACGCGGTTTCTTGACACCCCCCTGCCCGGCGGCTAGGTAGCGCGCGCCTTCCGGGCGGCACGCTGTCCAGGGGAGGGACAAGGGTTGGATGATCCGGGCAAAGCCGGCAGGGACGCGTCTTTCGAGGCGCGTCTGGCGGCAGCGCGCAAGCGGCAGGGGCTCGACGAGCCCAAGGCGGACACGGATCGTCCGGTGAGCCCCTGGGGCGTCGGCCTGCGTGCCGGCCTCGAGGTGGCTTCCGCACTTGCCGTCGGCGTCGGGCTCGGGCTCGCTGCCGACTGGTGGGCCGGCACCCGTCCTCTCTTCCTCGTGGCCGGTGTGTTCCTCGGTGGCGCCGCGGGCATCGTGAATGTCTACCGGCTCATGCTGGGGCGGCGAGGGAAGAAGGATCTGGGCACTCCGCCCGCTGCCTGACGCGAGGCGGCGGCTGGCAGCCGGGGGACATGATGGCGGTTGAAGGCAAGACGATCGATGCGCTGAGCCAGTTCGAGCTCACCCACGTCGCGGCCGGATTCACCAACAGCAATCTCTACATGCTCATCGGCGGCGTCGCGATCTCGGCGCTGATGGTGCTTGGCATGCAGAAGCGCGCCCGCGTTCCGGGCCGGCTGCAGAGCCTCGCCGAGGTCTCCTACGAGTTCATCTACAACATGGTCGACGAGCAGGTCGGGCGCGAAGGGCGCAAGTTCTTCCCCTTCGTGTTCACGCTGTTCATGTTCGTGCTGTTCGGCAACCTGCTCGGCATGCTGCCCTACGCCTTCACCTTCACGAGCCACATCGCGGTGACGTTCACCCTCGCGCTCGTGGTGTTCATCCTCGTCACCGCCGTAGCGCTCGCGATCCACGGCACGAAGTTCTTCAGCTACTTCTTCCCTGAGGGCGCGCCGATCGCGCTCGCGCCGATCATCATCCCGGTCGAGATCATCTCCTACCTCTCCCGCGTGGTGAGCCTCTCGGTGCGTCTCTTCGCCAACATGGTCGCCGGCCACGTGATGCTGAAGGTGTTCGCGACCTTCGTGGTGCTGCTCGGCTCGCTCGGCGTCATCGGCATCATCGGCGCGGCCGCGCCGCTTGCGCTGAACGTCGCGCTTGTCGGCTTCGAGTTCCTCGTCGCGTTCCTCCAGGCCTACGTGTTCGCGATCCTCACCTGCATCTACCTGCACGACGCCGTTCACCTGCACTGACCGGAAGGCGCGTCAGCAACACCCGCAACGACCACCGTCACTAGGAAAGGGATACCCTCATGGAAGTCGAAGCCGCGAAGGCCCTCGGGGCCGGCATTGCCGTCATCGCCCTCTTCGGCGTCGGCCTTGGCATCGGCAACATCTTCTCGTCGCTGATCAGCTCTGTGGCGCGCAACCCTGCCGCCCGCGACGCGGTGTTCCCGATCGGCATTCTTGGCTTCGCGCTTACGGAAGCGGTCGCGCTGTTCGCGCTGCTGATCGCCTTCCTCATCCTGTTCGCCTGATCAGGACCGCCTGACCCGTTCCGCCCCACGGCCCCGCGCGAGCGGCGCCGGGGCGGAACCGAGGCGTGGAGGCCAGGATGCCGCAGCTCGAATTCGCCAACCCGCTGATCCTCACCCAGGTGCTCTGGCTCCTGGTGATCTTCGGCGCGCTCTACGTGCTGATCTCGAAGGTCGCGCTGCCGCCTGTCGCCCAGGTGCTGGCCGACCGCGAGGCGGCGATCGCGGCCGATCTCGAGGCGGCACGGGCGCTGAAGGCGGAGGCCGATGCCGCCATCGCCGCGCAGGAGAAGGCGGCAGCGAAGGCACGGGCCGAGGCCCAGGCCGCCCTTCGCCAGGCGGTGGATGCCGCCAAGGCGGAGGCGGCGAAGGCTGAGGCGAGCCTCGGCGAGCGTCTCGCGGCCGACCTTGCCGCAGCGGAGGCACGCATCGAGGCGGCCAAGACCCAGGCGCTCGGTGCCATCCGCTCGATCGCTGCCGAAGCCGCGGCAGAGGCGACGGCGAAGCTCACCGGCACGACGCCGGAGCCCGGCGCCGTCGTTGCCGCGGTCGATGCCGCGATCGCTTCCTCTGGAAAGGGGCGCTGAGCCATGCTCTCCGATCCGAAGTTCTGGGTTGGCGTTTCCTTCGTTCTCTTCGTCATCGTCGCGTGGAAGCCGCTGGTCATGCGGCTCGCCAAGGCGCTCGACGCACGCGGCGAGAAGATCCGCGCCGAGATCGAGGAGGCGAGGCGCCTGCGCGCCGAGGCGGAGGCGATGCTGAAGCGTGCCGAGGCCGCCCGCGCGGAGGCGGAGGCTGAGGCCGCCGCGCTGCTGATGCACGCCAAGGACGAGGCGACGCGCATCGGCGAGCAGGCCCGCGCCGATCTCGACGCCGCACTCAAGCGCCGCGAGCGCATGGCGCTCGACCGTATCGCCGCGGCCGAGGTGGAAGCATCCGCAGCCGTGCGTGCCGCGGCTGCCGATGTCGCCGTGGCGGCCGCGCGCGACCTCATCGCCAAGGGGCTGACGCAGGACGGCCACGCCGCCCTCGTCGATGCGGCGATCGCCGACATCCCGCAGAAGCTGCACTGACGGAGCTTAGTTCGGTGATCACCCCTAGCATTTGTTAGGGCGGATTTGCCTTGAAGTGCTGGGTTTCGTCTGCCGACGTTCTCCAGATGAATTCGTAGGGTGTGAGGCCGCGCAGGCGCTTGAGACGTCGCCGAAGTTATAGATGGCGACGCATTCATCGAGGTGTCGTCGCAACTGGGCGTTGCTGTGGCAGGATAAATGTTTGATTGTGGCGTGCAGCCTGGTGCGGTTCATCCGCATGTCCTGACCGTAGGACAAGTGACGGTGGACCTTGGTTAAATGTTGCTTGATCCCATGTTCGCGGCAGCGCATTCCGAACATTTATGTCATATAGCAGGAAGTTGGCGTAGCGGAGTGCGCACCTAGCAACAGTTCTAGATCGATACCGTCGCGTTTCGCCAACCCTCAGGTTCGCTTGACTAAGGTGGATCGCATAAACAGACAGCACCCGTCGTGCGGGCGCTCCCGTGAAGAACCTCGCCCATAGCGCGTTCCAAGCGCGTCCCCCATGCCGGCAACAAATGCAACACCAAAACCGGGATCAAGCAGGCGGCAGTTTCGACATGGCAACGCCTGAACTACTCTCAGTATAGCATCGCCCGCGTCATTCCAAACCATCAACGAGTCCCGAGTCTAGGCTCAGGACTCGCTGATTGAGTCAGAATGTAGGTTTGCGGCGAGTGTGAAGACTGGGAACAAGGTGTGGGCGCATCGGTCGTAGCGCATGGCGGTGCGTCGCCAGTCCTTGATCTTGCCGAACAAGTTGTCGATGCGGTGGCGCTGGCGGTAGTGGGCTGATGCAGCGGCGACAAGCCCCTTTTTTGAGGAGGCCGGCGGCAGTGCGATGCGCCTTGAGGTGGGAGCATCGATCATCAGCGGTGCTGGCGGGGCGCCCTCGGCGGCCAGCGCCGCGAAGAACCGGGCGAATACGCCCATCCGGCTCCATCGGACGAAACGGTTGCAGAGCGTCTTGTGCGGGCCGTAGGCCGCAGGCGCCTTGCGCCACTGCAGGCCGTGACCGACCACGTAGATGATGCCGCTCAACACGCGGCGATCGTCCACCCGCGGGATCCCGTGCGAAGGCGGAAACTACGGCAACAGGCGGCGCTTCTGAGCGAGCGTCAGAACGAACGGCGGTGTCGGGTGGCCGTCGCAGCACCGCCGACATACCCAAAATCACACCTACCCGCGTCGCTCCAAACCATCAATCAGTAAGGAAGCGGGCTCCCGTGCCTCTCGATGCGGAGACAGCGCGCTGAAACGTTCCCACGATACAACCCACACCCTGTCCGTACCGTTTGCGCCTGCCGCCGCCGCCCTTACTTGATGGGCGCTAGCGGGAGGCCAAAGCACTGCTCAGCACGATTGACAGGGAGCGGCCGCTCACCGCTGCGCGAAGGCCCGGCTCCAGGCACGGGCGGCGAGCCACGTGAGAACCGGCAGCGCCGCGTACGCGACGTAGAACGACCCCTCGCGGTCGAGCGTCACGATCATCGTGGCAAGGGCGACGGCGAGCCAGGTTGAGATGCAGAACACCGGCAAGGCCTGGCGGCCGATCGCCGAGAAGGGCCGCCACAGCCATGCCAGGGACTCGCGTGTCGCGGAGACCAGCCCCCACAGGAACGCCATGTAGGCAAGTGCATGCAGGAGCCTGAGGGGCCCGAGGTTCGGTTTTCCGATCATCGGCGCTGGGGGAATATGACCCTTTGCGGCGAGCACCACCCAGACGGCGGATGCGATGAGCGCGAGGGCGAGAGCAGCGGTCACGACCTTGGGGACGGAGAACCGCTCAAGCATTGCGGGCGCAGCCAGGATGATGCCGAGGACGATGAGGGCCTGCCAGGCGAGCAGGTCGAAATTCACACCGCTGATCACGGCTGGAAGGGATGGGCCGATCGCTTCGGCGTAGACAGGGCTCTGGACCAGGGACCAGACGCCCAGGCTTGCGAGAAGCGCGCCGCGCGGCGCGGCGACTGCCGCGAGGATCAGGAGCGGCGCGATGGCGAGGAACACCGTGTACATCTGGAGGATGTCGAGGAACTGCGGGCTTCGCTGCAGTAGCGCGGTGGCGACGATATCGCGCAGCATCCGCACCGGCTCGTTCCCGATGCCGATCTGCGCGAGAAGCCGTTCCCGCCAGCCCTCCTCGAGCACGGCGGCAAGGGCGACGATGGACAACAGGAGCGCGAGGTTGGCAGCCCACAGGATTGCCGCCCGACGCCACGCCCATCGCACAAGCCCGCCGGTGCCCGACCGTTCCCGGATGGCGGTGCCGGCGAGACCGAGGCTGAGCCCCGCGACCAGGACGAACAGCTCCGCCGCCGAGGAAAAACCGAACAGCGTCGGCGTGAACCCGCGGTAGGCGTAGCCCCCCATCGCGTTGACGAGCAACCCATAATGGTTGAGAGCGATGGTCACCATCGCGATGCCCCGGATCGCATCGATCTCCGGATAGCGCCGCCTCGCCCTCGGCTGCGGCGATGGAGCAGCTTCGGGCGCTGTCATGCGACCGGAGGCCGGGTCTGCAATGGTGGCAATGGGCATGGCCGGGACGGCATTTCCTGAAGGACGGGCGGTGGGGCGGCGCTCAGCGGGGCTGCCGCTTCATGGATCAATACAAAGCCGACGAGCGCCTGCGCCAGCCTCCTCGGCGCGAATGCAGAAAAAGTCAAGAAACCAGGCCGCACGGTCACGCTTCTATGTCACGGCGGGGCTCGTACCCTGAAAGACGTGGTTCCGGTCCGCGTCATGCCATTGTATCGAGAGGTGACATGGAGCCCCGTTTTATTGATCGAAGTTCAATTCCTGAGTGTATGGTACCAATTAGCGCAACCCCCGCGTGGCCATCGAGGCCCCGCAACGCTTCTTGGTTAGTGGACGGCCCAACGGCGCTCTGTCTTTCGTGAGAAGGCATTGCGAGCCCTGCGAGCGAAACCCATGACGTCAATCACGGCCGGCGCTGATCCCCGCCGCGCGCCGATCGCTTTGTCGCAGGGCGCGTTCCTCGCACGCTGCGCCGCCCGTCCGGCCGAGCGCAACGCGCTGATCGACGTTGCGCGCGGCCTCGCGCTCATCGGCATCCTGATCCCGCATTTCACGCTGATCGCCATCGCCATCGGCGATCTTGGCGGGTTGCGCGCGCCCTACCTGTCGGATTTCCAGTTCGTCGACGAGGCGGAACTGTTCGTCTTCTTCTCCGGGTACGTGAACGGCCTGTCCGATGGACAGCGTGCGATCCGGGACGGCTACGGAGCCGTGATCCGCCAGACCGCGCGGCGTATCTGGCAGATCTTCCGCGCGATCCTGTTCACCGTGGCGTTTGCGGTGGCCCTGTCCTGGCCCCTCTTCTCCGATCGCGCGATCCTCGCGGGGCTGGACCTGCTGCCCTTCGAGGAGAATGGGCGGGCTGCGCTGGCGGCGATCGCGACGCTCGAGCACTCCACCCTCTTCATCAACATCCTCGCCCTCTACCTTCTGCTCTTCGCGACGACGCCGCTGTTCATCTGGGGGTTCCGTACGAATGCGGCCTGGATGGCGGTCGCGTCAGCGTCCGTCTGGCTTCTGGTGCAGTTCGGGCCGCTGCACTTGACCCGCAACTGGGCGGGCGTCGGTTCCTTCAACCCGTTCGCGTGGCAGGCCCTGTTCGCGATGGGCGTGTTCCTCGGCATGCAGCGCGGGTTCGATACGCTGGCCACCGGGCTTTCGCGCCGGCCCCTTATGCTGCTGGTCTCGATCTGCCTTGCCTTCTTCGCGCTGAGGACGGGGCTCAGGGTGTCTCCCTGGCTCGCGGACGCAGCCCGCCCCTTCTGGCACAAGGGCGCCTTTGCGCCGCTGCGTGCCGGGAACTTCGTGGCTTTCGTGCCGCTGTTCATGCTCGCCGTCAGCTGGTTCTCTCGCGCCCTGCCGGGGCTCGCGGGCCTCGTGGGGCGTGCCGGGGCGATGAGTCTCGAGATGTTCTGTGCCGGTGTCGTGCTATCGCTCCTGATGGCCTTCGCCTTCCTCACCCTCGGCGGCGATCTCGCGGCCTATGCCATCGCGCTCGTGGCCGGGCTCGTGGTCTACATCCTGCTGGTTCCGCCACTCGAGTACGTCAGCTAAGGGGCAGGGCGCCTGCTGCATCCTGTTGACGGATGCGGCGCGTTACGCCGTGGGGGACGCGCGGCACGGTTGCGCCCTTCCGCTTCGGGCCCTAAACACGGACCGTTCACGTCCGGGCAAGCGGGACGTGCGATGCTGCGCCCGGGTGGTGTCATTCCTGAAGGGTGGGAGAGGTCGGCGTGACGGGCGTGGCGCCTGACGAAACCCTGCGGCGGAGCGAGGTGGCGGAGCCCGCCGCCTTCGGCACGCGCGCGATCATCGTCACCGGAATCCTCGGCGCGATGGGCCTACTTGCCTACGCCTGGCTCATGCCAACGAGCTTCGTGCGGCTCTTCCCGGCGCTCCTGCTGATTCCCATCGGCATTGCCTGCTATGTGCAGCCCTCGCTTGCCGTATTTGGCACCATCGCCATCAACCCGCTGGGGCCGACCGCGCTTCTGCCCATCGCCGCAAACCAGGCGATTGCCCTGACCAAGCTCGCGGGGATTGGCGCGGCGGCGATGTCCGGGCTGCGGCATGGCCTCTCACGGCAGTTCAACGGGCCCCTGGTTGGCTTCCTCGTCGCAGGGGCGCTCGCCGCCGCCTTCGGAAGCACACTTCCTCAGGTCACGTTTGGCGAGACGATCCGCAGCCTGATCGGCTCGATCGCGCCCTTCGCCTTCATCAGCGCGCGCTATGACCGGAAGTTCGACCGCGCCTTCCTCTTGACCGTGCTGGCAGGCCCGCTTGCCTCCGTCGTGGCGTCTATCGCGCTCATGGCGATCGGCATCGGCAACGGGCCGATTGGTGGCGGGCGGCTCGACGGCATGCTGCATCCCGCCAATCTCGCGGGACTGTCGAGCGTCGCCATCGCCGCTGCCACGCTTGAGCTCGTGCGCGGTGACACGCGGATGATCCTCTGGCTCGGCATCAATGCTATCATCCTCGTCGGCTCCGGCGCGCGCGTGCCGCTGCTGCTCATGACACTGTTCGGACTCGGCGTGCTGCTGCTCGCACGCACGACACATTTCCGCTTCGGGCACAAGCTGCGGCTCGCCGGCATGGCCGTGCCCATCGTGCTCGTAGGCGCGGCGATCTTCGGGCCGCAGATCATCGACCGCAGCTTTACGACCGCGACTGGGCAAGCGGGGTTTCAGTTCTCCGGCCGCGACGTGATCTGGGACCTGTTCATCGACGTGATCGCGTTGAGCCCATGGTTCGGCTACGGCATCGGGGCGGGGCGCTTCGCGGTGGACATGGAGCAGGTGGCGCTGCTCGGCACGAACGCGGCGCACAACGAGTATCTGCGCCTTGCCGTCGATGTCGGCGTCGTCGGCGTGGTGCTGATCTTTCTCGGCTTTGTCGTCTGGATCGCGCGCGAGACCCGCCGTATGCCACCTGGCGAGGCGACGGTGGTGCGTGGTGCGGCGCTGGTGCTCGCCGTCCACTCGATCACCGACAACACGCTCATCGCGCTGACGATGATGGTGCGCGTGTTCTGGTTCGCCCTCGTATTCGACCGCGCACGGACGGAAGCCGACACCGCGCGGCGGTTCACTCGGCCCCGTCGAGCGGGCGGGATGGGGGCAAGGCCGTCAGCGTCGAGATGATCGAGCCGATCGTGCCGGCGGCTATCAGAGCCGCCGATGCGAACGGCCAGAAGTTCGGCCCATGCCACGGCAGGTCGCCTAGGCTCAGGACTCGCTGACTGAGTCAGAATGTGACGTTTGCGGCGAGTGTGAAGACTGGGAACAAGGTGCGGGCGCATCGATCGTAGCGCATGGCGGTGCGTCGCCAGTCCTTGATCTTGCCGAACAAGCTGTCGATGCGGTGTCGCTGGCGGTAGTCGGCTGATGCAGCGGCCACAAGCCCCACGTCGTCGACGGTTAGGGGGCGCCCTGCTACTGACAGAGAGTCCGCCGAGCGCGCGGCGCGCCGACGCTATCAAAACTCCCGCCCCGAGCCGAGGTGGACGCCCACCGCATCGCCATCCATTATTGCCGATGCGCTCGCGCAAGTAGTCAAACCCGCAAGATGCGGGGCGGCGACCGGCACGATCCGTGCGGGAGCGGTCACTCCGCCGCCTGCGCGTAGCTCTCCATCGGCTCGCAGGTGCAGACGAGGTTGCGGTCGCCGTAGACGTTGTCGACGCGCTTGACCGGCGGCCAGTATTTCGCAGCCGCGACGAAGGGCAGCGGCATTGCGGCCACCGTCCGCGAGTAGGGGTGCGTCCACTCCTCCGCGGCGATCTCCTCGGCCGTGTGCGGTGCGTTCTTCAGCGGATTGTCGCCCACCGGCCAGCGCCGCTCCTCGACGGAGCGGATCTCGGCGCGGATCGCGATCATCGCGTCGCAGAACCGGTCGAGCTCGGCCTTCGATTCGCTCTCCGTCGGCTCGATCATCAGCGTGCCGGCGACGGGCCAGGACATGGTCGGCGCGTGGAAGCCGTAGTCCTGCAGGCGCTTGGCGATGTCCTCTACCATCACGCCGGAGGTGGCCTGGAAGCCGCGGCAGTCGATGATGCACTCATGCGCCACGAACCCTTCCCGCCCGCGGTAGAGGATCGGGTAGTGCGGGCTGAGGCGCTGGGCGATGTAGTTGGCGTTGAGGATCGCGACTTCCGTCGCCTCGCGCAGCCCCTCCTCGCCCATCATCGCGATATAGGCGTAGGGGATCGGCAGGATGCCGGCACTGCCCCAAGGGGCGGAGGCGACAGGCCCCGGCCCGGTGGCAGGCCCCGCCTCGGGGCAGAGCGGGTGGTTGGGCAGGAACGGCACGAGATGCTCGGCGACGCCGATCGGCCCGACGCCGGGGCCGCCGCCGCCATGGGGGATGCAGAACGTCTTGTGCAGGTTGAGGTGGCACACGTCGGCGCCGATCGCCGCGGGGCTCGTCAGCCCCACCTGCGCGTTCATGTTGGCGCCGTCCATGTACACCTGGCCGCCATGGTCATGCACGACCTGGCAGATGTCGCGGATGCCTTCCTCGAACACGCCATGCGTCGAGGGATAGGTGATCATCAGCGCGGCGAGCTTTTCCGCATTCGCCTCCGCCTTGGCGCGAAGGTCGGGGATGTCGACATTGCCGTCCTTGTCGCAGGCGACGGCGACGACGCGGAACCCCGCCATCACGGCAGAGGCTGGGTTCGTGCCGTGCGCCGAGGTCGGGATCAGGCAGATGTCGCGATGCGTCTCGCCCCTGCTCTCGTGCCAGGCGCGGATGGCGAGAAGCCCCGCATACTCGCCAGCGCTGCCGGCATTCGGCTGCAGCGAGATCGCGGCGAAGCCGGTCGCGGCACAGAGGAACTGCTCGAGCCGCGCGATCATCGTGCGGTAGCCCTGCGCCTGGTCGGCCGGCGCGAAGGGGTGGATGTTGCCGAAGCCCGGGAAGGTGACCGGGATCATCTCGGCAGTTGCGTTCAGCTTCATCGTGCAGGACCCGAGCGGGATCATGCTCCGGTTCAGCGCCACGTCCTTGTCCTCGAGGCGCTTGAGGTAGCGCAGCATCTCGTGCTCGGCGTGGTGACTGTTGAACACCGACTGGCGCAGGAATGCACCCGTGCGCGCGAGCGCGGCGGGGATGCTCGAGGGCGCGCGCGGCATCGCCGCCGGCACCGCACCGCCGGAGGCTTCCGCAAGTGCTGCGAACAGCGCGTCGAGATCGGCGCGCGTCACCGTCTCGTCCATCGCCACGGCAATGTCGGTGTCGGTCACGCGGCGGAGGTTGAAGCCGCGGGCGAGGGCCGCCTGCATCACCGCCTCGGCCTTGCCGCCGCAATCGAGCGTGACGGTGTCGAAGAACGCCTCGTGGCGCACAGCGAAGCCGGCCGAGCGCGCGGCGTCGGCAAAGAGGCGCGCGGCGAGGTTGCAGCGCTTCGCGATGCGAACGAGCCCCTCCGGCCCGTGCCAAACCGCGTACATCCCCGCCATCACCGCAAGCAGCACCTGCGCGGTGCAGATGTTCGACGTCGCCTTCTCGCGGCGGATGTGCTGCTCGCGCGTCTGCAGCGCGAGCCTCAGCGCAGGCCGCCCCGCGGCATCGACAGAGACGCCGACGAGGCGTCCGGGCATCTGCCGGCGATACGCGTCCTTCGTCGCGAAGAACGCCGCATGCGGGCCGCCATAGCCGAAGGGAACGCCGAAGCGCTGCGAGGAGCCGATGACGACATCGGCGCCCATCTCGCCTGGCGGCTTCATCAGGGTGAGGGAGAGCAGGTCGGCCGCGACGATCGCCATCGCGCCGGCCTCCTTCGCCGCCGCCATCACCGGCGCGAGATCGCGGATCGCGCCCGTGGTAGAGGGGTTCTGCACGAGCACGCCGAACGGCTTCTCCGAAGAGGCAGAGGCGAGCGCGTCGAACGCGACGCGGCGGACGGTGACGCCGAGCGGGCGCGCGCGCGTCTCCACCACGGCGAGCGTCTGCGGGTGGCAATCCTCCGCGACGAGGAACAGCCGGCTCGATCCCTTCTGCGCGTGCAGCGCGAGCGCCATCGCCTCGGCCGCAGCCGTGCCCTCGTCGAGAAGCGAGGCATTGGCGATCTCGAGGCCGGTGAGCTCGGTGATCACGGTCTGGTAGTTGAGCAGCGCCTCGAGCCGGCCCTGCGCGATCTCCGCCTGGTAGGGCGTGTAGGCGGTGTACCAGCCCGGGTTCTCGAGAACGTTGCGCAGGATGACGGGCGGCACATGCGTGCCGTGATAGCCGAGGCCGATCAGGCTCTTGATGTCGGGCCGGTTCTGCGCGGCCAGCTCGGCGAGCTCGGCGATCACCTCCGCCTCGCTTCGCGCGGGGGGAAGGTTCATCGGTGCGTTGCTGCGGATGGTGCGCGGCACCGTGCGCGCGATCAGTCCCTTGCGGTCCTTCTCGCCGAGGGCGGCGAGCATCGTGGCCTGTTCAGCTCCGGAAGGCGCGACGTGGCGCGCGACGAAGCCGTCATGGCCGGCAAGCGTGTCGAACTCGGCGAAGGCGTCCATGGTCGTGGCGTCCCGGCTCAAAGCGTCTCGAGGAAGGCGGCGTAGGCGGTCTCGTCCATCAGCGTGCCCGGCTCGGCGGGGTCCTTCGGCTCGATGCGGAAGAACCAGCCGCTTCCCGTCGGCTCGGCGTTCACGAGACCCGGGTTGTCGGTCAGCGCGGCATTGACCTCGACGATGCGCCCGGCGATCGGCGCGTAGATGTCGGAGGCAGCCTTCACGCTTTCGACCACCGCGCAGGCCTCGCCCGCGGTCACCTCGCGGCCCACCTCGGGAAGCTCGACGAACACGACGTCGCCGAGCGCGGTCTGCGCATGGTCGGAGATGCCGACGGTGACAACGTCACCATCGAAGCGCACCCACTCATGGTCCTTGGAGAAACGAAGCTCGCTCATCTCGGGTGGCTCCTGGCTCAGCGCTTGTAGCGGTGGGGAACGAAAGGCATCGGGGCGATGCGGGCCGGCAGCGGCTTGCCCCGCACCATCAGCTCGACCGGCGTCGCATCGGCCGCGTGCGAGACGGCGACGTAGCCCATCGCGACGGGGGCGGCGAGCGTCGGGCCGAAGCCGCCGGAGGTGACCTCGCCGAGCGCCGTGCCGTCGGTCGCGACGATCGGCGTGTGCGCACGCGCAGGCGCCCGGCCCTCGGGCCGGATGCCGACGCGAAGCCGCTTCGGCCCCGCCTCGAGCTCGGAACGGATTCGCGCCGAGCCGAGGAAGGTCCACTCGCTTCGCCGGCGCTTGCCAATGGTCCAGACGAGCCCGGCCTCGACGGGACTGGTCGTGCGGTCGATGTCGTTGCCGTAGAGGCACAATCCGGCCTCGAGACGAAGGCTGTCGCGTGCGCCGAGCCCCGCGGGAGCGACGTCCCGATCGGCGAGCAGCGCCTTGGCCAGGGCGTCGGCCTTGTCGGCCGCGACGGAGATTTCGAACCCGTCCTCGCCGGTATAGCCCGAGCGCGAGGCGAGCACGGGAATGCCCGCGACCTTCGTCTCGACGATGCCCATGAAGGGAAGCGCCGCGGCCTCGGCCGCGCCGAGCCGAGTCATCACCGCTTCCGCCGCCGGCCCCTGAAGCGCGAGAAGCGCGCGGTCGTCCCATCGCTCGAGCGTGACACCGCCGGGCAGGTGCGCGGCGATGTGGTCGAAATCCTGGTCCTTGCAGGCTGCGTTGACGACGAGGAAGAAATGGTCGCCGCGGTTGGCGACCATGAAGTCGTCGAGGATGCCGCCATCCTCGGCCGTGAGCAGGGCGTATTTCTGCCGGCCGGGCTTGAGGATCTGCACGTCGCCCGGGGTCAGCGCCTCGAGCGCTGCCGCCGCCCCCTCGCCGCGCAGGGTGCCCTGGCCCATGTGGCTGACGTCGAACAGCGCGGCCTTGTCGCGGCACTGCGCATGCTCGGCCATGATGCCGGCAGGGTACTGCACCGGCATGGCGTAGCCGGCGAAGGGAACCATGCGTGCGCCGAGCGAACGGTGCAGCGCGTCGAGCGGTGTTGTCCTGAGCTCTTCTGTCACGGGTCCCCCAAGCGACAAGGCCACGGCCCGGCACGACGCCGGCTGCGCGACCCCCCTCTGTCCCGTGACCTGAGAGATTCGGTCAGCCGGCCCTGCGGCGGCCTCCCTTACTCCGTCGGTGCGGCGCCCCGAGCATGGTGCGTCGGCTTTCCAGAGGTTCGTCTCCCCGAAGCGGTCCTTTGTGCCTGAGCGTTTCCGGGGGCCGGTTGCGCCTTCGGCGGCGGTGCGGCCTGGCCGCGCCCGCTCTCTCCCGCACGGGGGGGTTCGAACCCGCCCCTTGTGCCCCAGCGGAGCGGCAGGTTCAAGCGCTCAAGGAATGGCCAATGCCGCGCCGGCCCGGCCCTGGCTCAGCGCAGCCCGGCACGGCTCCGGTTCAGGGCAAGCTCGGGCTCGGTGAGCTGGAAGCCGACATAGACCGTGTAGGCCCCGGCCGGCTGGTCGGCACTGACGGGAAGCGTCAGCCGAACCTCCTCGCCGCGCATCCGCACCCGCTGGGTGTTGGCTGGGAATTCGGCGGTCAGCGCGTACACGGCCTTGTCCAGGATCTCCTGGTTGCCCTTGGTCACCGCCACGAAATAGGGGATCTGCACGGTCCGCCCTGGCGCGGCGGGCCCGCGGGTGGCCTCGACCGCCATGGTCATCGTGACCTGCACGGCCGTCTCGCGGTTGACGAGCGTGCAGGAGCCATTCAGCGCCGTGATCCGCGCGGCGATCACGAGGTCCGTCAGGTCGCGGCTGTCGGGGCTGCTGAAGCGCACGACGTCGCCCGTGTCGGCCGGCGTGCCGACATTCGGGCACTGCACGAGCGGGCGCGCGACATTGGGCGCATCGCCGGTGCCGCCGGAGGTCAGCCCGAGCGACTGGCAGCCGCCGAGCAGCGCCGCTGCCGCGCAAGCCAGGACCCTAGCGCGCATCGCCCGCCACCCGCTCATGGCTGCCGTCGCAGAGCGGCTTGTCGCCGGTCGCCTTGCAGCCGCAGAACCAGATCGTCTCGTCCTTCTGGGCCCGAAAGATGACGGGCTTGAGCCCCGTGCCCGCATGGGTTCCGTCGCAGAAGGGCTGGGTGACGGAGAGGCCGCAGGCGCACCAGAAATACTTCTCCCCCGCCTTCACCTCGACGGGATAGGGGCCGGCCTGCGCGACCACCGGCGACCGGGGCGCGGGCGCGCCCTCCCCCTGGCCCGTCTCCGCCGATCTCAGCATCCGTCCGCCCTCGCTTGTGCGCCGCGCCATACGCGCGGCACTATGGAGAGCCCACGCAACAGCGGCAACAACCGATGCGCGAGATGCCTGACAGCCAAGCCTTGCCGCCCCTCACCGTGCGCCTTGCCGGCCCGCGCGGCTTCTGCGCCGGCGTCGACCGCGCGATCAAGATCGTCGAGGAGGCGCTGCGGCGGTTCGGCCCGCCCGTCTATGTCCGGCACGAGATCGTGCACAACCGCTTCGTGGTCGAGAGCCTCGAGGCGAAGGGCGCCATCTTCGTCGAGGAACTCGACGAGGTGCCCGCCCGCGACCATCGGCCGAACGTGCCCGTGGTGTTCTCCGCCCATGGCGTGCCGAAATCCGTTCCGGCCGATGCCGAGGCGCGCGGCCTCTACCAGCTCGACGCAACCTGCCCGCTGGTGACGAAGGTGCATCGCGAGGCGGAGAAGCATTTCGCGCAGGATCGTCACCTGATCCTGATCGGCCACGCCGGCCACCCGGAGGTGGTCGGCACGATGGGTCAGCTGCCTGCCGGCGCCGTCACACTCGTCGAGGACGTGGAGGATGCGCGCAGCCTTGCCGTGCCGCCCGCCGCCCACCTCGCCTACATCACGCAGACGACGCTGTCGGTCGACGACACGGCGGAGATCATCGCAGCCCTTCGCGAGCGCTTCCCCGGCATCGAGGGTCCGCGGCGCGAGGACATCTGCTACGCGACGACGAACCGCCAGGCTGCCGTGAAGGCGATCGCGCCAGGCGCGGACATGGTCGTGGTGATCGGCGCGCCGAACAGCTCCAACTCCCTCCGCCTCGTCGAGGTCGCCTCTCGCTCGGGCTGCCCGCGCTCGGTTATGGTGCAGCGCGCGCGCGAGCTCGATCTCGCGGGCCTCGACGGCGTCTCCGTGCTCGGGCTGACCGCAGGCGCGTCGGCGCCCGAGACGCTGGTCGACGAACTGATCGCCCATCTCCGCACGCGCTTCTCCGTCACGGTCGAGGAGGTCCGCGTTGCGGAGGAGGACATCGTCTTCCGCCTTCCTTCCGCTCTCGCAACAGTCTGAGACACTCTCCATGGCCGTCTACACCGAGGTCTCGGACGAGGCGCTCGCCGCGGAAGAGCTCTTCCACCCCGACACGCTGGACCTCTGAACCATGGCAGACGACATCACCGCTCTCGCCGAGGGCGGCCTCGGCGCCCCT
>NZ_VFAC01000056.1 GCF_007644105.1 Elioraea rosea
CAGCAGGGCGCGCCGCCGCAGCCCGCGCCGACCCGTCGTGCCCCCGCCGATGTCCGCCCCGCCGACGTGCCGCCGCCCCCGCCCGCGGGGCCGCTGCCCAACCCCTGGTCGTCTTCGCCAAAGCCCGCCCCTGCGCCGGAGCCAGAGCCGGTGACGGAGGCGGAGGACGAGGAGGCGCTCCTGATCCTCCGGGCCATGATCTCCTGCGCCAAGGCCGATGGAACGCTGGATGCCGAGGAGCGTCAGGCGATCGCGGGGCAGCTGGACCAGGCCGGGCTTGACCAGGCCGCGCGCGACCTCGTGCTTGCCGAGTTCGCCCGCCCAGCCCCGGTGGCCGAGATCGCCGCCCGCGCGTCCGACCCGGTTCTCGCCGCGCAGATCTACGCCGCGGCCTTCCTCGGCGCCGGCGAGATCGGGGCGGCGGAGCGTGCCTGGCTCGAGGCCTTCGCGACGCAGGCGGGACTCGACCGCCGTGCGGCCGAGGCGATCGAGGCGCGTCTCGGCGGATAGAGCACGACCCGACCGATTGGAACTGATCGATCCGAAGGTCGTGCGCTCCGAACCTAATCGGGGCGGAGCCGTTCAGCCCTTCGCCAAGGCGGGGTTCGGCCAGGCGGGTGCCTGCTCGGCCCCGTCTCGCGGCAGGACCACGCGCGGCCGGCCGCCGAGGTTCTGCAGCGCCGCGGAGGGCAGGGCCGTGTTCTGGCCGCGCGCGTCGAACCGCATCGGCGGGCCGCGCATCATCTTCTGGGCGAGCACCGTGCCGCGCAGCGCGGCAGCGAGCTCTGCACCCCGCGCGCCGGGGTGACGCGAAGCGGCCTCCCCTGCGACGAGCACGGCATCGACCACCAGGCCGAGCGTACCCTGGCAGACCTCGAAGCGTTGCGGCGGGTTGCGCCGGGCGAAGAGGCTCCGCACCTCGGCGGTGACGGCGCTTCGCGCGTCTGGCCAGGGTGCGAAGGTGACATGCCCCTCGCCGTCATCGCCGGGCAAGGCGAGGACCTCCTCGACCGCGAGGCCCGGAAGGCCGAAGGAGACGATCCCGGCCGGCCGGACACCGTTGCCGGCGATGGTCGCGACGACCGAGGAGGCGGCCTCGGCGGCGGCGGCGATGACGATCACCTCCGGCTGCGCCTCGCGAAGCTTGGCGAGAAGCCGGCCGGTTTCCGCACGCCCGGCCGGCCCGGGGGCAAGGGCGATCTCTGCGTGCGACAGGAGCGGGATGTGCGCGGCCGGCAGCACCGCGTGCAGCGTGGTGCGGAGGACGTGGCCCGTCTCGTCATTGTCATGCACGAGGGCGAGGTGGCGGGGCAGAGGCAGGCTCGCCGCGGCGTAGAGGTCGCGCAGCAGGCCGAGGCCTCTGCCGACGAGCTGGCTCGCAGTCGGCGCGGTGCGCAGGAGCAGGCGGGAGCCGTGGTCGGTCAGTCCCGGGGCGGAGGCGGCGGCGGCGATGACCGGTGCGCCGCGACGCTCCGCCGCCATGAGCGCGGCGCGGGTCTCCTCGTCCCCACAGGTTGCGAGAAGGAGATCGGCCCCATCGTCGAGCAGCCGCGTCGCTGCACGGTCTGCGCCTTCCCGGCCCCCGCGCGTCTCCGCGAAGCGCAACGCCACCGGCTTGCCACGCCGGGCGAGCAGCTCTGAGGCGATCTCCGCGCCGTGCTGGACGACCGTGTCCGCACCGAGGCTTGCGACCAGGATGCCGATACGGATCGCCCTGCGCTGGGCGCGCGGCCGGCTGGGAAATGACAAGAGAACGAGCGCGCCCGAGCCGAGCGCGCCGATGGCAGCGCGCCGCCCGACCGGCGCCGACCCTGTTCTCCCCCGCATGATGTGTCATTCATGACGCGATGGCGTCTCGAATGAAAGACGGTTCGCGACTTTGTGTCAGCATGGCGATCATGCATCTCCGCCACGTGGCCTGGCCGCCGCACCTTCCAGTGCCCTCCGAACCGATCTAGAAGCAGGGAGAAGCCCAAGGGCGGGAGGATGCGCAGAATGGAACTCACGGACGCCGAGCAGTCCCTCGCGCAACGCGCCGCAGCGTTCGCCGAACGGGTCGTCGCCCCGCGCGCTGCCGAGATCGACCGCACCGAGGCCTATCCCTGGGACAATGTCGCCGCGCTGCGCGAGGCAGGGTTCCTCGGCATGACGATCCCCGAGGCCTGGGGCGGCAAGGGTGCGTCCTATCTCGACGCCGTCCTCGTCATCGAGGCGATGGCGCGGCGCTGCGCCGTCGCTGGCCGCATCTGCGTCGAGGCGAACATGGGCGCGCTCGGCGCCGTCATGGCCTATGGCTCGGAGGAGCAAAAGCGCCTCGCCGCCGGCCTCGTTCTCGGCGAGGGCGACAAGCCAGCGAT
Organism: Elioraea rosea; assembly: GCF_007644105.1. Lineage (GTDB taxonomy): Bacteria > Pseudomonadota > Alphaproteobacteria > Acetobacterales > Acetobacteraceae > Elioraea_A > Elioraea_A rosea. The sequence goes on from NZ_VFAC01000056.1 coordinate 2,358, forward strand.
CTGCATCACCGAGCCCGAGGCCGGCTCGGCCGCGACGGAGATGACGACGGGGGCCGAGCGCCGGCCTGGCGGCTGGGTGATCAATGGCCGCAAGCACTGGATCACCGGCGGCGGCGTGTCGAAGCTTCACTTGATCTTTGCCCGCGCCTTCGAGGGCGGCGAGGATCTCGGCATCGGCGGGTTCCTCGCCGTCCGGCGGGGCGAGGATGACCCGAAGGGCCTCGTGATCGGGGCCCGCCAGCATGCGATGGGCGTGCGCGGCATCCCCGAGACGGTGGTCGAGTTCCGCGACCTCTTCATTCCCGACGCGATGGTGCTGCCGAGCCCGGGCGGGTTCCGACGCGGCTTCGGCGCGCTGATGGACGCCTACAACGCCCAGCGTGTGGGTGCGGCGACGGTGGCGCTCGGCATCGCCGCAGGCGCGCTCGAGCATGCAGTCGCCTTTGCCACGCAGCGCGAGCAGTTCGGCCGCCCGATCGCCGAGTTCCAGGGGCTGCAGTGGATGCTCGCCGACATGGCGGTCGCGGTCGACGCAGCGCGGGCGATGGTGCACCGCGCGGCGCGGAGCCGCGGCCCGAACGGCTTCCCCGACCCAGTGCTGGCGGCAAAGGCAAAGATCCTTGCCGCAGAGACGGCGGTGAAGGTGACCAACGACGCGCTGCAGGTCTGGGGCAGTGCCGGGTATGCCCGCGACAACCCGATGGAGCGCATGGTGCGCGACGCGCGCATGTTCACCATCGCCGGCGGCACGGCGCAGATCCTGCGCAACCTTGTCGCCGCCAACCTGCTTGGCATGAAGCTGCCGCAGACCCGAGACGGCTGGCTCCGCCAGGCCGCGCGCCGGGCGGCGGCGGAGTGATTGTTAGTTCCGGCGCATATCGACGTAAGGCCAGAGGTTTTTCTCCAGACCTTCAAGTGAAGACTTGAGATTCTTTTGGGCTTTGTTCTCTGGATCGTTTATTGCGATTAGCGAATTTACTAAGTCTTGTCTCTTTCTGATACTATCTTCATTGTTGTATTTCTTGAGAAGAAATACTTCACGACTAATAGAATAAAGTTCGTCGTATTCTTGAAAAATTTGTTCGATTTGTTTCCGAATTGATGAGCGCTCGCTGCGTGGTAAATTCACCTCTAAAGATAGAAGAAGGGTCTCAATAGTATAAACTTCATCATTTAACAGACTTAATCTGTCGTGGACGCCGTCATATATCATGTCATATCGATCGCCGCCTTCTTTCTGGATATGTTCCATTCGCCGCTGAATTTCGTTCCTTTCCTCGGGATAGAGGCGAAAATTCGTTCTAATAGATTGAATTTTTCGGACAAATTGTGTTGTGTGTGCTAGTAGATTTTTCGCTGAACTACGTTTCTCGTAAGCGAGCGTTTGTTTTCTCCAAATGTTTGCAGCATACAATCCTGCGGGTACTAAAAGAATCGTGCCTATGCCAGAGAGTATGGCCCCGAGGGCACTAATGGAATCGGAGTCCATGTAAATCCAACTGGGCATTCCGGCTACCTCGTCCTCTAGCGTTTGGAGTTTTGCACCCTATGCCCCAGAAAAGCAGCCCCTACGTCGTCCGCGCCGCGGACGCGCTTGTGCTCGGCGACGGGAAGCTTCTCTCCGTGAAGGAGGCGAACTTCCCGGGCTTCGGCATCGCGCTCCGGTTCCAGGAGCGCCGGCCGGGCGGCCCGCCGTCCGACTGGTGCACCACCGGCCACAGCGTGTTCGTGCTGGAAGGCAGGCTCCGCTACGATTTCGACGACCATTCGGTCGAGGCCGGGCCGGGCGACATGCTGCACATCCCCGCAGGCGAGGCGCACCGGCACAAGCCCTCCGTCGTCGGCGACGCGCCCGTGCGCTACGTGCTGACCGAGTTCGCCGAGAACATCCCCGTTTCGTCGCGTTAAGGCTTCGTCCATGTCGGCCCCGCATACCGGGGCCATGGATCAGGAGCTCGCATGACATCCGCCCTGTCCCAGGCGGTGAGCTGGCTCGGCTCTTTCGGCCAAGGCAGGGGTGCCCGGAGCGAGGGGCGCGCGGGTGAGGGCGCGCCGCCGCCGCCCGCTCGGCCGCGTCTCGAAGATGCCGTCACGCCAGCGCCGCCACCACTGGCCGACCCGCCGGGGTCCTGGACGCCGGGGCGCCTCCGCCTCGCGGCACTTCTCTGGGGCGAGGGGTTCATCGGGCCTGGCGGAGAGGAGGAGGCGCTGAGGCTCGCCAAACCTCTCGGCCTGCAATCCTCGCACAGCCTTCTCAACCTCGGCGCAGGGCTCGGCGGCGCGGCGCGCGCGATCACCACCGCCTCCGGCGCCTGGGTGAGTGCCTACGAGCAGTGCCAGGACCTCGTCACCGCCGGCGAGGCGCTCTCGAAGAAGGCCAAGCTCGACAAGAAGGCAGAGGTGAAACCCTTCGACCCCGCGCGGCCCGCCTTCCGTCAGAACTACTACCACCACGCCCTGGTGCAGGAGGCGCTGTGGTTCGTCGAGGACAAGGACGCGGTGCTCGCGGCGCTGGTCGGCGCGGTGAAGCAGGCCGGGCAGGTGGTGATCACCGACCTGACCCTCGGCGACGCGCCGGCGGAGGCCGGTGACCCCGCGATGCGCGCCTGGCAGCGGTTCGACCGCGCGCCCGCCTGCCTCATGGGCGCGAAGGAGGAAACGGCGCTTCTCGCCCGGCACGGCCTCGACATCCGCATCGCCGAGGAGATCAGCGCCCGGCACGTCTCGCAGGCGGTGGCCGGCTGGCGCGAGCTGCTCGGCATCATCCAGGACCAGAAGCCGACGCCGCAGCAGGCGATGACGGTGGTGCAGGAGGCAGAGCTCTGGCTGCGCCGCCTGGCGCTGATCCGCAAGGGGCGGCTCAAGGTGATGCGGTGGCACGCCATCCGGCGCTGATCGCGCGGCAGCACCGCCGCCGCTGCGGTTGACAGGCAAGGGGCGTTTCCCTATCTCCCGCGGCTCGTCCCGCCGCGACGGCTTCGACAGGTGACACAATGCGTATCCGCAATTCGCTCAAGACCGCCAAGACGCGGGACAAGAACAACCGGCTCGTGCGCCGCAAGGGCCGGCTGTACGTGATCAACAAGAAGAACCCGCGGATGAAGGTCCGCCAGGGTTGATCGGTCTGCGCTGATCGGCTTCGGCCTGAGGCCGCGCAGCAGCGCGGCGCCCGGGTCCAGACGAAACCGCCGCCGCAAGCGGCGGTTTGTCGTTTCTGGCGCCACTTCCCCTCTGCGGCGCTTGCGCGCGCCGCTCCGAAGCGTCACTTCTGAGGCAACGCAGGAGCGCGCGGAGGGTCACATGCTCGCGATGCCGGAGCCGAAGGCGGAGATCGTCGCGCGCCGCGCCGAGATCGTCGCCGCGCTCGCCGCGCGCGTCGGCGCGGCCAACGTGATCTCCGAGGCGCTTCGCCTCAAGGCCTACGAGACGGACGGGTTCAGCGCCTACAGGCGCGTGCCGCTTGCCGTCGTCCTCGCGGAGACGACCGAGCAGGTCGCCGCCGCGCTGAAATACTGCCACGAGCAGGGCATCCGCGTCGTGCCGCGCGCGGCAGGCACCTCGCTCTCGGGCGGCGCGCTGCCGCTCGAGGATGCGGTGGTGATCGGCGTGTCGAAGATGAACGCCATCCTCGAGGTCGACTTCGAGGACCGCCTCGCCCGCGTCCAGGCAGGCGTGACGAATATCGGCATCACCAAGGCCGTCGAGGGCGAGGGGTTCTTCTACGCGCCCGACCCGTCGAGCCAGCTCGCCTGCATGATCGCCGGCAATGTCGCGATGAACTCGGGCGGCGCGCATTGCCTGAAATACGGCGTCACGGCGAACAACCTGCTCGGCGTCACCTTCGTGACCGTCGAGGGCGAGGTGGTCGAGCTCGGCGGCGAGCATCTCGATGCCGCGGGCTATGACTGGCTCGGGCTGATCACCGGCTCCGAGGGCCAGCTCGGCATGGTGACGGAGGTGACGGTGCGCATCCTCCGCGCCGCAGAAGGCGCGCGCGCGATGCTGGTGGGCTTCGACGCGACCGACGTCGCCGGCGCGGCGGTGGCCGACATCATCGCCTCGGGCATCATTCCCGTAGCGCTCGAGTTCATGGACAGGCCCTGCATCCATGCCTGCGAGGCCTTCGCGCATGCGGGCTACCCGCTCGATGCCGAGGCGCTCCTGATCATTGAGGTCGAGGGCTCGGAGGAGGAGCAGGACGCGCTGCTCGCGAAGCTCCAGGCGATCTGCGCCCGCCATGGGCCGAGCACCATGCGCATCGCCCGAACGGCGGAGGAGAGTGCCGCGATCTGGAAGGGGCGGAAGGGCGCGTTCGGCGCGGTGGGCCGCATCAGCCCCGACTACCTTTGCATGGACGGAACGATCCCGCCGGGGCGGCTGCCCGAGGCGATGCGCGGGATCGGTGCGCTAGCGGAACGTTACCGGCTTCAGGTCGCGAACGTGTTCCACGCGGGCGATGGCAATCTCCACCCGCTGATCATGTTCGACGCGAACGACGCGGACAGCTTCGCCCGCGCCGAGGCGCTCGGGGCGGATATCCTCAAGCTCTGCGTCGAGCTTGGCGGCTGCCTGACCGGCGAGCACGGCGTCGGGATCGAGAAGCGCGACCTGATGACCGCGCAGTTCGGCCCGGTCGACCTCGCGCAGCAGAAGCGCATCAAGACCGCCTTCGACCCGGGCTGGATCCTCAACCCGCACAAGGTGTTCCCGCTCGAGCATGCCTGAGGCCCTGACAAGCGGAATGGAGGCGCCGGCGGACGAGGCGGCGCTTGCGGCACGCGTCGCTGCCGCGCATGCGGCGGCGACGCCGCTTGCCATCTGGGGCAACAGGACGAAGGCGAGCGTCGGCCGCCCGGTGCAGGCCTCCGCTGCGGTCAGCACGCGCGCGCTGACGGGCATCACGCTCTACTCACCCGCGGAGCTGGTTCTCTCCGCGCGCGCGGGCACGCCGGTCGCGGAGGTCGAGGCTCGGCTCGCGGAGAAGGGCCAGCACATCGTCTCCGAGACGCCCGACCTCTCCGCGCTGTGTGGCGAGGACGGCGCGGCCGAGGGGCCGCCGACGATCGGCGGGGCCGTCGCGTGCAACCTCTCCGGGCCGCGGCGGATCGCGCTCGGTGCCTTGCGCGACCAGGTGCTCGGCATCCGCGCGGTGAACGGCACGGGAGAGGTGATCACCTCGGGCGGGCGTGTGCTGAAGAACGTCACCGGCCTCGATCTCTGCAAGCTGCTCTCCGGAAGCCGCGGCACGCTCGCGGTGCTGACGGAGGTGACCGTGAAGGTCATGCCGGCACCGGAAGCGACGGCAACGCTCGTGCTCCGCGGCCTCGCGCCGGACGCGGCGGTGGCTGCGCTGTCGGCGGGCCTCGGCTCTCCCTTCGGCGTCACCGGTGCCGCGCATCTGCCGGCTCCGGGTCGGCTGCTCGGCCCCGGAGGACCGGCGACGCTCCTGCGCGTCGAGGAATTCGTCGACTTCATCCCCTACCGGACCGAGCGGCTTCGCGCGCTTCTCGCCGCGCATGGCACGGCGCAGGTGCTCGACACCGAAGCCTCGCTTCCGCTCTGGCGCGCCGTGCGCGATGCCGCACCGCTTGCGGTGGCGCCGGGCGAGGGCGCGTGGCGCATCTCCGTCCGCCCCTCCGCCGGGCCGCGCGTTCTCGCCGCACTCGAAGCGGCGGGCCTGCGCGGCTTCCTCGACTGGGGTGGCGGGCTCGTCTGGGCAGCGGGCGACGGAACGGAAGCCTCGCAGCGCGCGGTGATGGCGGCCGCGGCCGAGGCGAACGGCGTGTTCTGGACGATGCGTGCGCCGGCGCCACTGCGTGCCGCCCTTCCCGTCGTGCCCGACGAGCCCGCGCCGCTCGCGGCGTTGACGAGAAAGGTGAAGGCAGCCTTCGACCCGAAGGGAATCCTCGGGCCAGGCCGCCTCTACGCAGGCATATGATCGGATTTCGCAACGGAAGGTACGCGATGAGGGGGCCTCGGTGACGATCCTGTTCTTCCTTCTTCTTCTGCCCGTGCTCGCGCTCGGCTTCACGGGCCTGACGCTTCTGTTCCTCGACGTGCTGCACGCCGGCTCCCGCTCCCGCGCGGAGTGGGCGCGCGACGGGCTCGCCTTCGTGTTCGGCTTCCTCGCGCTTGCCGGCCTCGTCTGGGACATTGCCTCGGGCGAGCTCTTCCGCACCGAGAGCTTCACGATGTTCCTCGGAATCTACGGCATGAACTTCGTGCTTCTCGGCATCGCCTTCGTGCTGCTCGCCTTGCCGCACGCAAGCGCGAAGCAGAGCGGCTGAGCGCGGGGCCAGGGGGCACGGGATGCAGACCACCTTCAGCGAGGAGCAGCTTCGCGACGCCGACACGGCGGAGGCGAACCGCATCCTCCGCACCTGCGTCCATTGCGGCATGTGCACCGCGACGTGCCCGACCTTCCTTCTGCTCGGCGACGAGCTCGACAGCCCGCGCGGCCGCATCTACCTGATCAAGGACATGCTGGAGAACGGCCGCCCCGCGACGGCCGAGGTGGTCACGCACATCGACCGCTGCCTCTCCTGCCTCTCCTGCATGACGACCTGCCCCTCCGGCGTCCACTACATGCACCTGATCGACCATGCGCGCAGGCATGTGGAGGAGACGTTCGAGCGCCCGCTTCCGGAGAGGACGATCAGGCGTGTTCTCGCAGCGATCCTGCCGCGCGTCGGGCTGTTCCGGCTCGCGGTGAACGCCGCGCGGCTCGGCCGGCCGCTTGCGGGGCTCATTCCGGGCAGCGGTGCGCTCCCGCAACGGCTCCGCGCGATGCTCCGCCTCGCCCCCGCGCGCGTTCCCTCGCCGAGCCCGATCGAGCGGCCGGGCACGCATCTCGCCCAAGGCGAGCGCCGGTTCCGCGTCGCACTTCTTGCCGGCTGCGCGCAGCAGGTTCTCGCGCCCGAGATCAACGAGGCGACGGTTCGGCTTCTCACCCGTCTCGGCGTCGAGGTGGTGGTGCCGGAGGGGGCGGGCTGCTGCGGCGCGCTGACGCATCACCTCGGCATGCATGACCCCGCCATCGCCTCGGTGAAGCGCAACGTCGCCGCTTGGACGGCGGAGATCGCGCGTGGCGGGCTCGATGCGATCGTGATCAATGCCTCGGGCTGCGGCACGACGGTGAAGGACTACGGCTACATGATGCGCGAGGACCCCGAGTGGGCCGAGCGCGCCGCGGCCGTCTCGGCGCTGGCGAAGGACATCACCGAGGTGCTGGAGATGGTGGGCTATGCGCCGACACGCCGCGCCCCTGCCTTGCGCGTCACCTACCACTCGGCATGCTCGATGCAGCACGGCCAGAAGCTCACCACCTTGCCGAAGGCGCTGCTTGCCCGTGCGGGCTTCCGGGTGGCGGACGTTCCGGAGGGGCACATCTGCTGCGGCAGCGCCGGCACCTACAACCTGCTGCAGCCCGAGATCGCCGGCCGGCTGCGCGAGCGCAAGCTCGGCAATATCGCGCGCACCAGGCCCGACGTCGTGGCGACGGGCAATATCGGCTGCATCACCCAGCTCTCCGGCGGCGGTGTGCCGGTGATCCACTCTGTGCTCCTGCTCGACTGGATGGCGGGCGGGCCGGTTCCGGCGGAGCTGGCCGGTCACCAGGCGGTCACGCAGGCGGCACTTGCGGAACCCGCGCCAGCGGCGTGATGCTCGGGACATGCTTCGCCGCGCCCTCCTGTTCTCCCTCGCCGCCACACCGGTGCTCGCGCAGTCGCGCCGCCAGCTCTCGCTCGACCAGCTTTTCGAGGCGCTGAAGGTCGCACCAGATGATGCCTCGGCCCATGCCGTGGAGGCGCAGATCTGGCAGGCCTGGATGCAGGCAGGCAGCCCCGCGGTGCAGCTCCTGATGCGGCGGGGGCTCCGCCATCTCGAGACGCGCTCGCTCGCCGATGCGGTGGAGGATTTCGACGCGGTGATCGCGCTCGCGCCGGACATGGCGGAGGGCTGGAACAAGCGCGCGACCGCCTACTACCTGCTCGGCGACTACGACAGCGCGGTGAAGGACATCCAGGAGACGCTTGCGCGCGAGCCGCGGCATTTCGGCGCGCTCGCCGGCCTCTCGCACATCCAGGAAGCGCGTGGCGACCATGTCGGCGCGCTGCGCGCCTATGAGCGGGCGCTCGCGATCAACCCGCGCATGGCAGGCTCGGAGGCCAGGCTGAAGGAACTCCGCCGCCGGGCTCTCGGCGAGGAGAGCTGACGGCGCGCGCCCCCGCAGGACTTGCCTTACGTCAAGCATCCGGAACGTTCTGCTTGCGCGTGCCTGGCGCCATGTGAGCTCATTGCCGGGAGGGGGAATGAGCCATGGACCAGGGTCGAACCACCTTCCTTGGCGCGGTGCCGTCGGGTCTCCGCGGCATCGTGGCGGCCTCGGCGCTGCTGCTGCTATCACCCGGCGCGCAGGCATCGATCGCAACGGTCGGCTGCGCGAACGTGGGCGTCTCCTGCACGTCGGAAGAGCTGAACCTCGGCGCCTCGATCACCGTCAATGACCTGCGCTTCTCGGGCTTCTTCTTCCAGAACCAGACGAGCCTCGTGCTGCCGCTCGATGCCCCGGGGTCGGGACCGCGGGCCTCGCTGCTGATCGTTCCGCTCGATCAGACGCTGAACCCGTGGGGATTCTCCTTCCCCCCCGCGACCATCCCGACAAGCTTCCTCGACAGCTTCTCCATGCTCGTTGACGCGCTCGCTCCCGGGCTAGGGGTGAGCAGGGTGGACATGGTGCTGCGATACTTCGACAACAGCATCGGCCAATACGCGGTCGAGTTCTCGGGACGGACCACGTTCCTCGGCTACGGCAACGCGCTCGAGGTGACCTGCGAGGGCATCACCGGATCCGGCCCGGAGCTGTGCGCCGACCATCCGCGATCTGACGCGACCTCGCTGTTCCCGGTTCCCGACAGCGTGCGTCTCGTCACCGAGCTCGGCGGCAGCGTGACCGGCGAGGTCGCGCGCGGCATCGGCGATGCGGGGATCGTCTCGGTGCAGCTGATCTTCAACGTGCCCGAGCCTTCGGCGCTGATCGTCCTCGGCGTCGGCCTGCTCGGGCTCGGTCTTGTCCTGACGCGCGCGCCCCGGGAAGCGCCGCTCACCCGCGCACGCGGGCTGGATTGCCCATCGCCGTCGCACCCTCCGGCACGTTCCGCGTGACGACGCTGCCCGCGCCGATGACCGCGCCGTCGCCGATCGTCACGCCGGGGAGGATGATCGCGCCCGCGCCGATCCACGCATCCGCCCCGATCGCGATGGGCCGGCCGAACTCGAGCCCGGCGCGGCGGGTCGCTGCGTCGCGCGGGTGGTCTGCTGCCATGATCTGCACCGCCGGCCCGATCTGCGCGCGTGCCCCGATCGTGACCGCGCAGACATCGAGCACGACGCAGTTGAAGTTGAGGAACGCCCCGTCGCCGAGGCTGATGTTGAAGCCGTAGTCGCAATGGAAGGGCGGGCGGATCACCGCGCCGCGTCCGACATGGGCGAGACGCTCGGCAAGCAGCGCGCGGCGTTCGTCGGGAGAGGCGGCCAGTGCTCCGTTGTAGCGCACGAGCCAGCGTTTCGTGGCGGCCTGGTCAGCGACGATCTCGGGGGCGGCCGGGTCGTAGAGCGCGCCTCCGAGCATCTTCTCCTTCTCACTCTGCATCGCGCGCCTAGCCGCCCTTGAGGGCGGCAATGATCCGGCCGCGCAACCAGCGCTCGCCCGGGTCGGCGTCGGTTGCCCCGCGCCAGGCAAGGCTGATGGTCGCTGCCGGCGGCTCGAACGGGGTCGGGTCGACGCGCAGCCCGCCCTGCGCGGCGAGCGTCTCGGCAACGAAATGCGGCACGGAGGCGATGAGCTCGGTGCCTGCGAGCACGGAGGGAAGGATGCCGAAATCGGTCACGCCGAGCACAACGCGCCGCGCCCGGCCGAGCTTGGCGAGGGCCTGGTCGGCCACGCCCTTGAGATCGCCCGCAGGCGTGACGAGAACATGCGGCCGCGCGCAGTAGGCATCGAGGGTGATCGGGTTGGGGTCACTGTCGGCGCGGAGGACGACGAAATGGCCGCTCAGCACCGTGCGTCGCTTGGCGTTGGCGGGGAGGTCGTCGGCAATGAAGCCGATCGCTGCCGACACCTCCGCCCTCTCGAATTGCTGCGGGATCGTCTTCCAATCGCCGCGGCGGACCGTCAGCGTGCAGTGCGGCGCCTCTGCGGCGAGGATCGGCATCAGCCGCGGCAGGAGGGCGATGGCGATGTCGTCCTGGCTCGCGATGCGGAAATCGCGCGCATCCGTCACCGGGTCGAACGGCACGGCCGGTGCCACGGCCTCCGACAGCGCCGCCATCGCTGGGGCGAGGCGCTCCATGAGCGAGAGCGCGCGCGCGGTCGGTTCGAAGCTTCGGCCCGTGCGGATGAATAGCGGGTCGCGGAACGTGTCGCGCAACCGCGCCAGCGCGCCGGAGGTGGCGGGCTGGGAAAGTCCGAGCCGCTCGCCTGCCCGCGTCACGGAGCGCTCCTCCATGATCGTGGCGAAGACGGTGAGCAGGTTCAGGTCGAGGGTGCGGAGCGTGTCTGCCATGGCGGGGCAGTATGCCGTGCCGCGCCGGCCTGCCTATAGGGCAACGACACCGAAGCGTCACGGCGCTGTCACCGGCTTGCAACGCCACGCCGGTATCCGTGCCTGGCCACTCACGGAGCAGAGGAGCCCCCGATGACGCGACCGCGCCTTGCCGCCGCCCTGCTTGCCTCGACGCTGCTCGCCGCAGCGCCCGCCTCGGCCGACCAGACCTTCCGCGGCGTGCTCGCGGGCCACGCCGCGCTGCCTGCGCTGAGCCTGCTCGCCCCGCCGGCCGGCGCTCCCGCCGATGCGTGGGTGAGCGGCAAGTTCGCCGGCCCCGGCAATCTCCGCATCGAGAGGCCGATGAGCGTCGCCGGCGACACCGGGCCCGCGCATGGCGGCCGGGCAACCGGGCTTTCCTTCCCGTTCATCGGCCAGCCGCTCCAGGGCTTCTCCGGCTTCGCCATGAACCGCGCGCCGGACGGTTCCTTCTGGTCGTTGACCGACAACGGCTTCGGCAACAAGCGGAACTCGACCGACACGCTGCTGTTCTTCCATCGCGTGATGCCGAACTGGCAGCAGGGCAGCGTCGCGGTGCGGCAGACCGTGTTCCTCCGCGACCCGGACCGCATCGTGCCGTTCCGTATCATCAACGAGGGCACAGCTGAGCGGTACCTGACGGGCGGCGATTTCGATCCCGAGTCGATCCAGGTCGTCGGCGACACGGTCTGGATCGGCGAGGAGTTCGGCCCCTACCTGATCCGCGCCACGCTCGATGGCCGCATCACCGGCATCTGGCAGACCGAGCTCGACGGCGAGGTGCTGCGAAGCCCCGACCATCCTGCGCTCTCGATCCCCGCCGCAGCGGGGCGCGACTGGCGGGTGCCGCGCTCGGGCGGCTACGAGGGTATGGCGGTGACGCCGGACGGGTCCCGCCTCTGGGCGATGCTGGAGAAGCCGATCCTGAACGCCGAGGGCCAGGCAGAGGGACGGTTCCTGCGCGTTCTCGAGTTCGACACACAGGCCGGGCGCTGGACCGGGCGCAGCGTGCGCTACCCGCTCGAGCAGGGTGCGACCGCGATCGGCGACTTCAACATGATCGACGGATCGCGCGCTCTGGTGATCGAGCGCGACGACGGGGAGGGCGACCCCTCGCTCGCCTGTGCGGCGCCGAACCAGCCTCGGCCCGACTGCTTCCCCAATCCGGCCCGGTTCAAGCGCGTCTACCTGATCGACCTCGCGCAGGCGGACGCGAACGGCGTGGCGCGCAAGCTCGGCCACATCGACCTGATGAACCTCGAGGACCCCGAGGGGCTGGGGCGGATCGAGACGGCGGCGAACCCGCCTCTGCGCGGCCGCTACACCGTGCCGTTCTTCACCATAGAGAACGTCGTGCGCGTCGACGGCGAGCACATCATGGTGGCGGTGGACAACAACCTGCCCTTCTCGAGCGGCCGGCGGCTCGACCGGGCTGCAGACAACGAGTTCTTCCTGATCAGGGCACCGGAGCTTCTCGCTGCGCGGTGACGGCACATGAAAATGGGGGCGGTGCCTAGGCAGGCACCGCCCCTGTAAAGATCGCCGACACCGGCCGGTGCCGGCAGGTGGTGCGGCCGATCAGGCCGTCTTGCGGCGACGCCGCGCGGCGAAGCCGAGGCCGAGCAGGCCGGCACCCAGGAGCCCGAGCGAGGCAGGCTCCGGAACGGTGAAGCTGCCGCCCGTGATCTCGAGGCGGACGACCATGTCGTCGTGGTTGTCATCGACGCTGTTGCCGAGGTCATCGAGGAAGAGCCAGGCCACCGTGCCCGACCCTGGCGTGACGCCGTTCTGGACGTTGTCGATGCAGGCGACGGCCGAGCAGTTGGCCAGCGTGACGAAGAAATTGCCGAGGCCGAGCCCCGGCAGGGCGTTCGCCCCGTTCGTCACGTCGCCGTTGGGAACCGTCGACGTGAAGGCGAAGGGCAGAAGCCCGGATAAGACGTTGTTGAACACCGAGTTCGTGCCGACCGGCGCGCCAAGCGTGCCCACTCCGCCGGGGCTCGTGCCCGCGATCGTGAAGATGGTCGCGCCGTTCCATTCGAAGGTGTTCGTCGCACCGGCTTCGGAGCCGATCAGCGTCGCCGTGATCTGGGCGGGGCCGCCGACCAGAAACAGGTCAACGCCGTAGTGGCCCTCGACGAGCGTCAGGGGCGCGATGACGTTGTTCGGCTGGGTCGACCCGGGCGTCGGGATGACGCCGATTGCCGCCTCAGCCATCGGTGCTGCGGCTGTGAGCCCTACTGCCGCCACCGTCGCAAGGAGAAGCTTCTTCACGTCCATTGTCCTCCGTGGTTGAGAGTGCCGAGGCGCGGCACCCGGGGTTCACGAAGGGTTAAGCAAAGGGCATGCCAAAGGCAGAAAGACCTTCTATTCAATGCATTAAGTTTTGACAACGGTCAAGAACGTTGCACATTGTAAAATTCGCAGACACGAATCTGTCCGGGCATCGGCCAGAGGTTCACAGAAGGAAAAGGGGCGGCGCATAATACGCCGCCCCATCCGACAAGTTGGTAAGTCGGCCTTTGTCAGGCTTGGCGGCGGCGCCGTGCGGCGAAGCCGAGGCCGAGGAGGCCGGCACCGAGCAGGCCGAGCGTGGCAGGCTCGGGTACGCCGAACGAGCCGTTTGAGATCTTGATGACCACCACGAGGTCGTCATGGTTGTCGTCGATGCCGGCGCCGCCGTCATCGAGCGCGAGGAGCAGCGTGTTGCCGCCGCTGGCGGTGCTGCCGTTGATGTCCTTGTCGAAAACGCAGGTGTCGAGGGCGTCGCAGGTCGTCACCGTCGAGAAGAAGTTCGGGATGTTCGGCGGCTCCTGGTTGCCTGCGTTGGTCACCGATGTCGTCGGCCCGGGGCCGAAGGTCGACGTGAAGATGAAGTCGATCAGCCCCGGGGCGACGTCGGTCGAGCCGATCAGCAGCGGATCAACACTGCCACCGAAGAGCGAGGATGTCGGACCACCAACGCTGTTGACCCGGCCGGCGGTCGACACCGTCACGGATGGCGGAATGGAGCCCGGTGCACCAGTCAACGTGAACGTGTTGGTCTCGCCGGCTTCCTTGCCGAGGTAATAGACGTCGATCGTCGTATCCGCGCCGGCGATCAGATACCACGTGGCACCAAACCAGCCTTCGACCGCGCCGATCACGTTGTTCGGATTGCCGGGCCCAGCGCCGGGCGTGGCCCCGATGTACATCGCATGGGCCGCGGGGCTTGCGAGGCCGATGCCCGCTGCCGCCGCCGTGGCGAGGAGAAGCTTCTTCATGTCCATTATCCTCCATGGTGACGAATGCCGGCTCGGCGCTTCGTTCGTAATTCGTTGAGCAACGCTCATGCCAATTCCGAAATGTGTTTTGAATCAAGGTTTTGAGGAATATCAAGACGGCATGCCGTTCCGGATTGTAAAGAAGTCTGACACACAGCCGTAACTTTCTCTCGTGGCTCGGCCAGGAGCCGCGCGCCGCGCGCATGACCGACGCATCGACCGCAACCCCGGCCGCGCGTGCGCCTCCGCGGCAGGGCTAGTCATCCCTCGCCACAGGACGGAGGATGCCGACATGCCACGCGCAGCGCTTGCCCGGACCGGTTCACCGCTCGACGACGACGCCTGGCGCGCGATCGCGGCGCGGGACACGTCCGCCCGTGGGCGCTTCGTCGTCGGCGTCGTGACCACGGGCATCTACTGCGCGCCGGGTTGCCCCGCGCGGCTGCCCCGGCGGGAGAACCTGCGCCGGTTCGATGCGCCGGGCGAAGCCGAGGCAGCGGGGTTCCGCGCCTGCCGCCGCTGCGCCCCCCGCGCCCCGGCCGACGCGACCGCCCAGGC
>NZ_VFAC01000057.1 GCF_007644105.1 Elioraea rosea
ACGCCTGACGCGGGCGAGGCCGAGCCGCAGGGTGCCGAGCCAGGCGGCGAGACCGACGAGGAGGGACGCGCGCGGCGCCGCCGTGGCCGACGCGGCGGCAGGAGGCGTCGCCGCGAGGACGAGACGGGAGCCGAGGCCCCGGGCGCAGACGCCCCGCCCCCCGCCCCGCCGCGCCCGATGTTCCAGGGCGCCACACCCGCCAACCCGTTCGGAGACGAGACGAGCTTCGACCTGTTTGATGCGATCGAGCGGGACCTGGTGGCAGGCAGCGAAGGCATCCCCGAGCCGGACGTGACGCTTCCCCCGCCAGAGGAGGAATTGGCCGCGGAGCCGGCCACCGCGGCAGCGGCACCGGAGATGGCCGAAGCCGCGCCGCCGGCCGAGCCACCCGCTGCGCCCGAGGCGCAGGCGCAAGCTCCGATGCAGGCCCCGACGCAGACCCCGGCGCAGGCTGAACCCGAGATGGCCGCCGGGGCCCCGGCCTCTTCCGTCGCGCCGGCCGAGCCCGCGCACGAGCCGCAGCCCGAACCGCCGCCGCAGGGCCCCATCGCCTCGATGGAGGTGAAGCCCATCGTCATCGACGCGGCGGCCGCGGAGGCGCCGAAGAGGCGCGGCTGGTGGAAACGATAGGGAGAAGACGATGACAGCCGAGAAGCCGATCTCGAGCCCGGTGCGCGCCGTCGAGGCGCTGCTCGGACGCTATTTCGACGGGCTCTACGAAGGCGACATCGCCGCGTGGGAAGCCGTGTTCCATCCCGAGTGCCGCTTCCACACCGTGCGCGCCGACCGCCCCGTCTCCGAGCCGCTCGCCGACGTGTTCGGCCGCATGCGCGCGCGCAAGAGCCCGAAATCGCAGGGCATGCCACGGCACGATCGCGTCGTCACGATCGACTTCTCCGGTCCCGAGACGGCGCTCGCCAAGGTCGAATGCGCCGTGCCGCCGCAGTTCTTCACCGACTACCTGACGCTCTGCCGCTTCCCCGATCTCGATGGCTTCGAGGGCTGGCGGATCGTGACCAAGACGTATCGGACCGACGTCAGGTAGCAGCCCGCGCGGGCGGCCAGGCGAGGCCGAGCGTCTCGCGCAGCGCCCGCGCCCCTTCCGGCGTGACGGTGGCGAGGCGGCGGGCGAGCCCCTCGCCGCTGCCGCGCCTGACCCAGCCCCGCTCGATGCAGGCGGTGCAGAGCGCGCGGGCAAGCCCGCCGCCGAGATGCGGCACGCGCTCGGACCAGTCCATGCAGTCGCAGGCGAAGCGCGACGCGCGGCGCGCGGCCTCGACATCCACGCCGATCGACGCCAGCCGCGCTTGCCCAGCCTCCGTCGCCTCCCAGCCACCGGCAGCGGGGCGCAGCAGGCGCTGCGCCAGAAGTGCCGCATGCAGAGCAACGCCGAGGCGCCCCGCAAGGTGGTCCCAGCAGGTGCGCGCGTCCCGCAACCCCTCGCCATGCGGCCAGGGCGCGCGCGGAGAATGGGCGGCCACCATCATGCCTTCCAGCGCCGCGGCCGCTGCGGCGTCGGCGATGCGGAAGAAGCGGTGGCGGCCCTGCGCGTGGACGGCAACGAGCCCGCCATCGACGAGCTTCGCGAGATGCGCCGTCGCAGTCGGCGGCGTGACGGACCCGGCGCGGGCAAGCTCGCCCGCCGTCAGCGCCTGGCCGCTCATCATCGCCTGCACCATCGCTGCGCGGGCAGGGTCGGCGATCAGGGAGGCGAGGCGTGCGAGCGCGGCCGGCGTTGACATCGCGCCACCCTAGGCCAGCATCCGCGCCGATGCTTCGCCGAAAACCGCAAGGACGCCACGCATGACCGCACCGCCGAGGAAACTGCTGCTCGGCCTGCTCGGCTATCCGATCGCGCATTCCGCCGCGCCTGCGATGATGGAGCAGGCCGGCGCCGCGCTCGGCATCCGCGTGCATTACCAGCTCCTTCCCTTCGAGGCGGCCGACGCGGCGACGCTCGGCCGCATCATCGAGGCGATCCGCCTCACCGGGTTCGGCGGCATCAACGTCACCTTTCCCTACAAGGAAGCGGTTCTGCCCTTCATCGACCGCCTGTCCGACGGTGCTGCGAGCCTCCGGGCCGTGAACGTCATCCGCGTGGAGGAGGACGGTACGCTGTCTGGCCACAACACAGACGCAACGGGCTATGCGCGCGTCGCCGCCTCGCTCGGCGATCGGCTGGCGGCCGGGCCCGTGGCGCTGATCGGCGCGGGCGGGGCGGGCCGGGCGATGGGCTGGGGGCTGCTCCAGGCCGGCGCGCGCGAACTCCGCGTCGTCGACCCCGACCCGGCCCGCTGCGCCTCGCTCGCGGGCGCGCTGGGCGAGGACCGCGTGCGCATCGTTCCGGATGTGGCCCAAGCGGTCGCGGGTGCGGCCGGCATCGTCAACGCCTCGCCCGTCGGCATGCTGCCGGACACGCGCTCGCCCGTCCCCGCAGCGCTCATTCGCCGCGAGATGTTCGTCGCCGATGCGGTCTATCATCCACCGCTGACGCCGTTGCTCGCCGCAGCGAAGGCGGTGGGGGCGCATCTCGTTCCGGGCCGCGCAATGTCGGTCGCGCAGGGCGTCGATGGGTTCGCGATCTTCTCCGGCGAGGCGCCGCCGGAGGAGGCCGTGGCGGCGGGCTTCGACAGCGCCGTCGGCGGATGAGGGGAGCGGAAGCGGGCGGTCGATGAGCGAGGAGACGAGGCGCGTCGCCCAGGCCGTGCGCGACCATCTGGCGCGCGAGCGGATCTCGCGCGACCGCTTCGCGCACGAGACGAAGCTCGGCCGCTCGACGGTCGACAAGCTGCTCATCGGCCTCTTCTCCGACCGCACGCTCGCGATCGTCGAGAAGCACACCGGGCTTCTGCTGCGCGGGCAGGCTCCCGCCCCGCCGCCTCGCCCGGCGGCGCCGTCAGGTCCGTCCATCGCGGTTCTGCCCTTCACCACGATGAGCGCGGAAGAAGGCCGAGACTTCATCGCGGACGGGCTTGTGGAGGACATCACCACCGCGCTCTCTCGGCTTCGCTGGCTGTTCGTGATCGCGCGCAACTCCGCCTTCACCTACAAGGGCCGCGCGGTGGACGTGCGCGAGGTCGCGCGCGAGCTCGGCGTGCGCTACGTGCTCGAGGGCAGCGTCCGGCTCGCCGGCGAGCGCATCCGCATCACCGGCCAGCTCATCGATGCAGCCACGGGCAAGCATCTGTGGGCCGAGAAGTACGACCGCGCGCTCGGCGATATCTTCGCGGTGCAGGACGAGATCACCTCCCATGTCGTGGCCGCGATCGAGCCGCATCTCTACGCGGAGGAAGGCTTGCGCGCCGCCGCCGCGCCGCCTGGCAGCATCGATGCCTGGGGTCTCGTCGTGCGCGCGATGGGGCTGATCACCCGCGTGGGCCGGCGGGAGAACGAGCAGGCGCGCGCGCTGCTCGCCGAGGCCATCGCACTCGAGCCTGGCTATGCGCGAGCCCACGCCATGCTTGGCTGGGCGGTGTGGTGGGCGACGCTCTGCTACTGGTGGCCCGACAGCGAGGAGGGCTACCGGGACGCGGCCCGCCATGCCGAGACCGCCGCAGCGCTCGATCCAGCCGAGCCCTGGGCGCGCATGACGCTCGGCCTCTCGCTCAGCAACGCCCGCGAGCACGACCGGGCGATCGCCGAGCTTCGCGCAGCGCTCGAGATCAACCCGAACTTCGCGCTCGGCCACACCGCGCTCGGCTGGGCGCTGATCCGCACCGGGCAAACCGAGGCTGCGCTCGAGGAAACCGCCAAGGCGCTGCGCATGAGCCCGATGGACAGCCATGCCGGCATCTACACGACCATCCATGGCCTGGCGCTGATCGCGGCCGGGCGGTCGGCGGAGGCGCTGCCGCATCTTCGCGCCTCCGTCGCCGCCTTCGCCGAGTACGCGGGCTACTACAACACGCTCATCTCCGCCTGCGGCCATGCCGGGCTCGCCGAGGAGGCGCGGCGCTGGATCGAGGCCCGCAATCGCGTCGGCCCGCCGATCCGGCTGTCGGTTCTCCGCCAGAACCTCGCCGGCTTCGCCCATGCCGAAACCTTCCTCGCAGGGCTCGAGAAGGCAGGCGTGCCCGAATAGGGCTGCCAGGAAAGATCCGGAAAGTTCCGGCGATGGTCCTTCCAGGGTCGTGCGCGCAGTCTCCATGCGACGCCGAGGCCGATGCGCGATGCAAACGGCCCGGCAGCGGAACGGAGACACGACCATGCCTCGTACCTCTCACCGGAGGCCGCCACGAGACCACGGCCGCTGCGGCATGAAGCTGGCCGGAGCGTTCGGCGCGCTCGCCGCCATCCTCGGCACGCTCGCCGCCATCACGGCCCTGGCGCAGGACCGCGCGCAGGTCACGGCGCCAGAGAAGCGAGAGCCGCGCGGCGCCTACCTCGCCGCGATCATGGACTGCCGCGGCTGCCACACGCCGGGAACCCTGATGGGCAAGCCCGATGCGGCGCGGGACCTCGCCGGCTCCAAGATCGGCTTCCAGGTTCCCGAGCTCGGCGTGTTCTACCCGCCGAACCTGACGCCGGACCGCGAGACGGGCCTCGGCGCCTGGCAGGTGGACGACATCGTCCGGGCCGTGCGCACGGGCGTGCGGCCGGACGGGCGCATCCTCGCCCCGGTGATGCCCTGGCACGCCTATTCGGCGCTGAACGACGACGATGCCCGCGCGCTCGCCCGGTACCTCAAGGCGCTCGCGCCCATCCGCAACGCGGCGCCGCCGATCACCGGCCCGTCCGAGGCCCCGCCCGCGCCCTACTTCACCATCGTCGCACCAGGAAAGGGCTGAGCCATGCCGATCATACCGGGCCTGTACGACAACCTCGCCATCATCCGCCGCTGGTACGCCACGCGCGATCCGGCCCTGCTCGACGAGGCGGTCGACTGGGTGATGGCGGACGGCTTTCCGGTGGGCGGCCACTATCGCGGGAGCAGGACGGTTCTCGAGGTGTGGTGGCCCAAGCTCATGGCCGTGTTCAGCGAATGGCGCGCCGCACCTGAGCGCTTCCTCAGCGCGGGCGAGGCGGTGGTGACGCTCGGCCGCTACGACGCGACGGTGCGGCATTCCGGTGAGCGCCTCAGCGTGCCGTTCACGCATGTCTGGTGGCTTCGGCACGGGCGCATCGCCGGCCTCGAGCAGCAGACCGACACCGCGCTGATCGCGCGTGCCCTGGCAGGGCGGCTCAGCCTCGCAGCCTGAGGCCAGCCGTCAGGCGACGCGCCGCGTCTCGCCCGCGAAGGGGCTGAGCCCGAGCCAGTGCTGGATCGAGCGCGCGAGCACCGGGTCCCCGTGCAGCTCGAGCCGGCCATGGGCGACCTCGTCGCGCACCGAGGCGAGCCCCATCCACACCGACGTCATGCTGCGAAGCGAGCCGATGACCAGCAGATCGACCTCGAAGCCAGGGTCGACGCTGCAGAGATCGGTCGCCCCGCCATCGACCACGAGCCACCAGTCGCGCCGCTTCTCCGGAAGCTCGGGGTACTGGAACTGTATCGTGCAGCGCCGCGGCGGCAGCGGCGTGGGGTTCAGGTTCCGCCGCATGTCCCACATCAGCAGGGATGGGTCGAGATTCTTCAGCGAAAGCTGGGATTCGACCCAGCGCTGGCCCCAGAACCCCATGCCGAAGACGATCGGGCGAAGCTCCTCCCCGGCGGGGGAGAGCCTGTACTCGACGACGCCCTTACCGTTCGGCGCGGCCTCGACCACGCCGGCCCGCTCGAGCTCCTTGAGCCGCTTGGACAGGAGCGCGGGAGACATGCGCGGGACGCCGCGGCGCAGCTCGTTGAACCTCGTCGTGCCCGCCAGCATCTCGCGCAGCACGAGGATGGTCCAGCGCGAGCACAGGATCTCTGCCGCCATCGCGACCGGGCAGAACTGATCGTAACTGCCTTTTTCGTCCATCTGCAGCGCTCCTTTGCCCGGCGGCCTGCCGAGGCCGCATGGGTCGAGGCTAGGGGTCCCGTGTTTCCGTTTCAGTACAGTTCGTGAACTATCGGATCGCTGCGTCCCGGGCGCAGTCTCGCCCCAAGCACCCAACACGGGAGAGACCGCCATGAACATCGCAGTGCCTGTTGCCAAACCGGATCACGATGTCGCTACCGACCGGCCAGACATCGTCACGCGCGCCGCGGCGCTCGTGCCGACCCTCGCCGCATCGGCCGGCGCCTTCGACGCCTCGGATCGTTTTGTCGCCGACAACTACCCCCTCCTGAAGGAGGCGGGCCTGATCGAGGCCGGCGTTCCGGTCGAGCTCGGCGGCGGCGATGCAGATATCCGCACGCTCGCCGCCATGCTTCGGACGCTCGCGCATGGCTGCGGCTCGACCGCGCTCGCCTTCTCCATGCACACCCACCAAGTCGCGGTGCCCGCCTGGCGGTGGCGGCACCAGAAGGTCCAGGCGGTCGAGCCCCTGCTCCGCCGCATCGCCGAGAAGCGTATCATCATTCTCTCGAGCGGCGGGTCGGACTGGATCGGCGGCTCGGGCAAGGCCGAGCGCGTCGAGGGCGGCTACCGCGTCACCGCACGCAAGGTCTTCACGTCAGGCTCGCCTGTCGGCGACCTCCTGATGACCGGCGCGGTCGTGCACGAGGAAGGCGAGGACCGCGTCATCCACTTCGCCGCGCCGATGGCGGCACCCGAGGTGACCGTGCTCGACACCTGGCGCACCCTCGGCATGCGTGGCACCGGCTCGAACGACGTGATGATCGAGAACCTGTTCGTCGCCGACGCTCAGGTCTCGTTCAAGCGCCGCGCAGGCGAGTGGCACCCGGTGTTCCAGATCATCGCCACCGTCGCCTTTCCGCTGATCTACGCCGTCTATCTCGGGGTGGCGGAGCGGGCGCGGGATGTCGCGATCGGCATCGCCAAGCGACGGGAGGCAAGCGAGGACACGCTGAACCTCGCGGGGCGGATGGACACCGCGCTGCGGGCGGCACGGCTCGCGCATGAGTGGATGATCGCCGCCGTCGAGCGCAACGCCCCCTCGGCGGAGAGTGTCAACGACGTCATGACCGGCCGCACGCTGGTGGCGGAGCATGCGATCAGGACGGTCGAGCTCGCGATGGAGCTTGCGGGCGGCGCGTCGTTCCATCGTGAAAACGAGCTCGAGCGCCTGTTCCGCGACGTCCAGGGCGCGCGGTTCCACGTGCTCAGGCAGGGGCCGCAGGCGCGCTATGCCGGCGCGATGGCGCTCGGCCTGCCGGCCACGACGATCTACTGAGCCTCAGGCGGCAAGCCATTGGCGGAGGCGGTTCGCCGCCTCCGCCATGTCCTCCGTCGCGCCGCAAAAGCTGAAGCGCACGGTGCGCGCGCCGCGCGTGCGGTCGAAATCCACCCCGGGCGTGGCGGCGACGCCGATCTCGGCGAGCATGCGCGCGCAGAAGGCGGCGCTGTCGTTCGTCAGGTGCCCCACATCGGCGTAGAGGTAGAACGCGCCCTCGGCTGGCGCGAGCCTGGCAAGACCCGCCTTCGGAAGTGCCTCTAGAAGAAGCGCGCGGTTGGCGGCGTAGCGCCGCACATGGGCCTCGAGCTCCTCGCCGCACTCCATCGCCGCAAGCGCAGCGACCTGGGCAATGCCCGGGGCTGAGATGAAGAGGTTCTGGGCAAGCCGTTCGACGGGACGGACAAGATCGTCCGGCAGGACCATCCAGCCGATGCGCCATCCCGTCATCGACCAGTATTTCGAGAAGCTGTTGATGACGACCGCCGAGGACGAGACGGAAACGGCCGTCGTGCCGGCCTCGGCATAGGTGAGGCCGTGATAGATCTCGTCCGAGATCAGCCGCACGCCATGCCCATCGCACCAGGCGGCAAGCGCGGCGAGCTCGTCACGGTGCAGCATCGTTCCGGCCGGGTTGCACGGGCTCGCGACGATCAGCCCGTCTGGGAGAGGGTCGAGCCGTTCGAGCATCGCGACGGTCGGCTGGAAGCGGCTCTCGGGGCCGGCCTCGATGATCACCGGCTCGAGGCCGAGCGCGGTAAGGATGTTCACGTAAGGGGGGTAGAAGGGGCTTGCCAGCGCCACGCGGTCGCCCGGGTCGAAGGCGGCCAGGAAGGCGAGCGGGAAGGCCCCCGAGGCCCCCATCGTCACCGCCACGCGGGCGGGGTCAAGCGCAAGCCTATAGCGTTCGCCGTAGAGGCGCGCGATGCGTTCGCGCAGCGTGCGGATGCCGAAGGCCTCGGTGTAGCCGAGCGTCTGGCCCTCGCGCATCGCAGCGATCGCCGCCTCGACGGCGCCGCCGGGGGCGCCCGTGGAAGGCTGGCCGACCTCCATGCGGATGACGCGCGGATCGCCGGGCCCGAGCGCGGCCGCGCGCGCATTCGCCGCGGCGATCACGTCCATCACGATGAAGGGCGGGGCGTTAGCCCCCCTCCCCACCTTCAGCATGAGGGGGCCTTGAGGGGCATCAGTCTGCGCCGAGCGCGAGGCCGTTGCCGCGCGGATCGGGCGCCCAGCTGCAGCTCGCGTTGCTCCCGGGCAGGTAGCGCGAGCAGGAGATGAGGTTGACGCGGCTGGTCGTGTCCTCCGCCCCGCGCAGGGTCCGGGGCGCGGCGACGGCGGCCTGGGCCGATGCGCCTGCCATCGCCTGCGAGGCGGCGATCCCGAGTGCCACGGGTGCGCCCTCGCCGCCGGAGGAGACGGCGGCAAGCCGGAACGCCCTCGTGCTGGGGTTCGTCACCATCACGAGCGACGGCAGCGCTGGCGGAACCTGGCCGATGCCAGGGGCTGCCGCCAGGAGAAGCCCGAAGGTCGGGGCGATCCGCCCGGTGCCGAAGAGGTTGTTCATGGTCATCGAGCAGGCCACGGCCTGACCGTCGCGATCGAGCACCGCGAAGCCCGTCGTCGCGCCGAGCACGGGCGGCAGGGAGCCGCCGGCGGGTGCCGTCGAGGCAAGCAGGGCCGAAGGCGGCGTGCCGGCGCGGGCTGCGGCGGCAGCGGCGAGGGCGGCCTGCGCGGCCTCCTCGACGGAGACGCGCGCGCGAAGACGCTGCATCATCACCGCAGCCCCCACCGAGCCGCCGACCGGCGAGACGGCGAGCGTGTCCGAGCCGAAGGAGACCGTCTCGGCGAAGGCGGCGCGGGGCAGGGTGGAGCGAAGCTCGTCCACGCTCAGCGCGCCGCCTGCCGCGGCGGTCGCGTCCGCCACGCGGCGGGCGAGCGAGCCCTGGTAGAAATCGCCGACACCCTGGCTCCTGATCTGGCCGATCAGGTTCGCGAGCTCGACCTGGGTCAGCATGTCGCCTTCGGCGAGCGCCTGCGACCCGCCGGACTTGCCGAAGATCTCGCGCGCCTGCGGGTCGGCCGAGAAGGGCGGCCACACGGCCGCAAGGTCGGTGGCGAAGGCACGGGAGACGGGCGTGCCGAAGCGCGCTGCCTGCTCGGCAGGGGCGATCACCCGCTCGAAGGGAAGCCGGCCCAGCCGCGAATGCAGCGCGAACAGCCCGCGCGGCGTGCCGGGAAGGGCTGCCGGCCGGTCCGACCCCGGCGCGATCACGGCGGGGGCGGTTGGCAGGAACTGGACGCTGATCGTCTCGCTGCGGCGCGGATCGAAGGCGAGGCACACCCCGCCGCCGGCGAGGGAGGCGCGGGAGGGCATCGTCACGCCGAGCATGAACCCGACCGTGACGGCGGCATCGACGGCAGAGCCACCCGAGGCGAGCACGTCGCGCCCGGCCAGCGCCGCGCGCGGCTCGTCCGCCACGACGCCGCCGAGGAAGCCGCGAACGAAGCCGGGCGTGCCCTCGGCCGGCCTGCTGGAGCCGAGCAGGGCGTCGGACCAGGAGCCGCAGCCGGCGACCGAGAGGGCACACAGGACCGCGATGAGGGACTTCGAGCGGCGCCGCACTATATTGGCCCCATGAGACGTCATGCCTTTGCCGGTCGGGCCCGTGCGCTCGCCGCCGCGCTCGCCGCCTCGCTTGCTCTTGCCGTGGGCTTCGCGCCGGGCGCCGCGGCGCAGGGGCGCGGCACCGTCACGATCATCCGCGACGCGGAGACGGAAACGCTGCTGCGGTCCATCTACGGGCCGTTGTTCAATGCCGCCGGGCTGAGCCGGGGATTCGTGCGCGTCACCATCATCAGGGATCGCTCGATAAACGCCTTCGTCACCACCGGCAACCGCATGTTCATCCACACTGGGCTGATCATGCAGGCCGGGTCGGTCGGCGAGGTGGCCGGCGTGCTCGCACACGAGACGGGCCACGTGGTCGGCGGACACATCGCGCGGCTGCCGGAGGAGATCCGCAACGCGCAGATCCGTGCGGTAGTGGCGAGCCTGCTCGGCATGGGCGCAGCGGTTGCCACCGGCCAGGGCGCGGCGGCGGGCGTGGGCGCCGTCGCCGGCACCTCGATGGCGCTGCGCGAGCTGTTCAGCTTCACCCGCACGCAGGAAAACGCCGCCGATCACACCGCCGTGAACCTGCTGAACCGGCTCAACTGGCCGGTCTCTGGCCTGCTCGACCTGATGGAGCGGCTGCAGGGCCAGGAGCTGATGATCGCCGACCGACAGGACCCGTACATGCGTACCCACCCGCTGACGCGGGACAGGATCGACTTCATCCGCGAGAGGATCGCCGCCCGCGGGCGCGACGGGGCTCTGCCCGGGGACATGGACCGCTCCTTCGCGATGGTGCGCGCCAAGTTGTTCGGCTTCCTCGAGAGCGGCGCGGCGATCCAGCGCGAGTATCCGCGCGACGACATGTCCGAGCCCGCGCGCTATGCCCGCGCGATCCAGACCTTCCGGGCAGGGCGGATCGACGAGGCCGTGGCCGAGATCGACAGGCTGATCGCCGCCAACCCGTCCTCGCCCTGGCTGCATGAGGTGAAGGGCCAAGTGCTGTTCGAGGGCTCGGGGCGGAACCGCGAGGCGGTCGAGCCCTACCGCCAGGCCGTTCGGCTCGCCCCGGCCGAGCCGCTGATCCGCTCAGGCCTCGCGCGCGTGCTACTGTCCCTCGAGGAACCGGCGCAGCTCCGCGCCGCCGCAGCCGAGGCCGAGGCGGCGCTGAGGCTCGACAACAGCCTCGCCATGGCCTGGCACACGCTGGGCATGGCCCGCGGCAGGCTCGGCGAGGAGGGGCTCGCCACGCTTGCCCTGGCGGAGGAGGCCGCCCTGAACGGCGACCTCCTGACACAGCGGCAGATGGCGGCGCGGGCGGAACGGCTGCTGCCGCCCGGGCCGGGGAAGCTTCGCGCGCAGGACCTCGCCAATGCCGCGCGGATCGAACGGGAGGAGAGACGGCGCCGCCAATGAGACAGTTCATCCGTATCGCGGCGCTTGCCGCGACCTGCCTGCTTCCGCTCCCGGCCGCGGCCCAGGGCGCCACGTCCTTCACTCCGCAGCAGCGCGCAGCGATCGTCGAGATCATCCGCGAGGCGCTGCGGAACGACCCCACGATCCTCGAGGAGGCCATTGCAGCGCTGCAGGCCCGCGACATGGCGCGCGAGCGCGAGGCCGCGCGGGGAGCCATCGTCGCCAACCGCGATGCGCTTCTGAACGACGCCACGTTGCCGGCGAAGGGAGCCGAGCGGCCGACGGCCACGATCGTCGAGTTCTTCGACTACCGCTGCCCCTACTGCAAGCGGATGAGCCCGGTGATCACGGAGCTTCTCGGCGCCGATCGCGGGGTGCGGGTGGTGCTCGTCGACATCCCGATCCTCGGGCCGGCCTCGGTCACGGCCGCGCGCGCGGCGCTCGCCGCACAGAGGCAGGGCAAATATGCGGAGATGCACGATGGACTGATGGCGCTCCGCGGCGAGCCGACGGAGGCCGCGATCATGCAACTCGCGGGAGAGCTGCGGCTCGACCGCGACAGGCTCCGCCGCGACATGGCCGACCCGGCGATCGGGCAGAGGATCGAGGCCAACCTGCGGCTCGCCCAGGCGCTCGGCGTGCAGGGAACGCCGGCCTATGTGGTGGGCAATGAGGTGCTGCCCGGTGCGGTGGGGCTCGACCAGCTGCGTGAGGCGATCGCCCGATCCAGGCGCGCTCCAGGCTGAAACGAGAGGAGGGGGGCCGAAGCCCCCCTCCCGTTCGTCATCCTGGTTCCGTCACACCCGGCTTCGTCACCCTCGCTTCGTAATCATGGCGCGCCGATCAGATGTAGTGCTCGGCGAGCGGTTGGAAGCCGTTGAAGCTCTGCGCCGCGTAGGTCGTCACGTAGGCGCCGGCGGAGAGAAGGTCGAGCCGGTCGCCCGACTTCAGCGCGAGTGGCAGGCGATAGTTCGCCTTCTCGTACAGGATGTCGGCGCCGTCGCAGGTCGGGCCCGCGATCGCCACCGGCCCCATGCGGCCGCCGTCATGCGGCGTGCGGAGCCGGTACTTGATGCTCTCGCCTTCCGTCTCGGCGAGACCGCCGAACCGGCCGATGTCGAGATACACCCAGCGCACCGGGTCGTCCTTGGCCTTCCGGCTGACCAGCACGACCTCGGACGACACCACGCCCGCATCGCCGACGATGAAGCGGCCAGGCTCGACGATCATCTCGGGGATCGCGTTGCCGAAGGCCTTGGTCATCGCCGCCATGATGGTGTTGGCGAAGTGGTCGATGCCCGGCACGTCGTTGCTATACCGGACCGGGAAGCCGCCGCCGAGGTTCACCATGCGCAGGTTCACGCCGCGCTCGGAGAGATCGGTGAACAGCATGCCGACCTTGGCGATCGCCGCCTCGTAGGCCACCGCGTCGCGCTGCTGCGAGCCCACGTGGAACGAGAGGCCGTAGGGGTCGAGCCCGAGGTCCTTGGCGCGGAGCATGAGGTCGCGCGCGGTCTCGACCGAACAGCCGAACTTGCGGCTCAGCGGCCAGTCGGCCCCCTCGTTCTCCACGAGCAGGCGGCAGTAGACCTTCGCGCCCGGGGCCGAGCGCGCGAGCTTCTCGAGCTCGCCCTCGCTGTCGAAGGCGAACATGCGCACGCCGGCGTCGAAGGCGCGGACGATCGCGCTCTCCTTCTTCACCGTGTTGCCGAACGAGATGTCGGCCGCGTCGGCGCCCGCCTCGAGGCACATCGCGATCTCTTCCCACGAAGCGGCGTCGAACGCCGAGCCGAGCCCGACCAGGCGGTCGAGGATCGGGGCGGCGGGGTTGGCCTTCACGGCGTAGTAGATGCGCGCGAGTGGCAGTGCCTGCGACAGCGCACGGAAATTTTCCTCGACGCGATCCACGTCGAGAACGAGGCACGGCGTCGCGGGACGCACGTCATCGAGAAAGCGCGCGACCTTTGGGGTCATCGCACAGGCCCTCCCCTCACTCCAGCGGAGGCGCCTGTAGACGGCGACACCTCCAGGTTGACGAACGGTCGAACGAACCAGCGTCCCCGAGGACGAACCCCGGTCGGCTGCCAGAACGCTTGACGTCGTTGCGTAAACCCCGAGGGGCCAGAGGCACGTGCGTTGCTGCGTCTGAGGGGGATATAAGGCCGATCCCCCTGTCGGTGAAGGAAAAAATGGGGCCCGGGCCATGCAAGGCTGGGGTGACCCCACGTCACGGCCCCAAGGTGGCGCATAACCGCCATTCCTGGTCCGCCTGAGCACACGATGGCGCGAAGGAATTGCCCGTTCGACGGCGGGCGATGGCTCCCGCCCCGAGTCGCGCGGCGGTCGGCCCTAGATCAGGCCGGCAAGCGGGCTCGACGGGTCGGCAGCGAGGCGCCTCGGCATGCGCCCGGCGAGATACGCGTCACGCCCCGCCTCCACCGCCGACTTCATCGCCCGCGCCATGCGGATCGGGTCGCGCGCATGCGCAATGGCGCTGTTGAGCAGCACCGCGTCGCAGCCGAGCTCCATCGCGATCGCGGCGTCGGACGCCGTGCCGACGCCGGCATCGACGAGCACCGGCACCTTCGCCTGCTCGACGATGAGCCGGATCGTCACACGGTTCTGGATGCCGAGGCCCGAGCCGATCGGCGCGCCGAGCGGCATGATCGCCACGCACCCCATCTCCTCGAGCCGCTTCGCCGCGACCGGGTCATCGGCGCAGTAGACCATCACCTTGAACCCGTCGCGGATCAGCACCTCGGCGGCGCGAAGCGTCTCGGCCATGTCCGGGTAGAGATGCGGCGGCGGCCCGAGCACCTCGAGCTTCACGAGGTTCCAGCCCCCCGCCTCGCGCGCGAGCCTGAGCGTGCGCACCGCGTCCTCCGCCGTGTGGCATCCGGCCGTGTTGGGAAGGTAGGTGTAGCGGTCGGGCGGGACGTAGTCCTGCAGCATCGGCGCGGACGGGTCCGACAGGTTCACCCGGCGCACCGCGACCGTGACGATCTCTGCCCCCGAGGCGGCGATGGCAGCGGCCGTCTCCTCGAGGTCCTTGTAGCGACCGGTGCCGACGAGAAGGCGGGAGCGGAAGCGGAGCCCCGCGACCTCCCAGCTGTCCTCCTCGGCCGGCGCGGCATCGCCGCCGCCGATGAAATGGACGATCTCGATCCTGTCGCCGTCGACCAGCGCGGTGGTGCCGTAGGCCGATTTCGGCACGATCTCGAGATTGCGCTCGACCGCCACCTTCTGCTGCGGCAGCCCGAGCGCGGCGAGAAGTCCCGAGACGTCGAGCGGCGCGTCGAACCGGCGCGCCTCGCCGTTGACGGTGACGGAAAGCGGGTTTCTTCCGGGTGCGGACATGTCCGCGATATGGGGTAGCCGAGCGGCGCCGGGCAAGTCCCGCTCACGCCCCCGGGGTGGTCGTCGGCACGGCGATCCGCACGGCTGTGATGCGCCGGCCGCGCAGCTCGGTCACGGTCAGGTCGTAGCCGGAGGCCGACACCGTCGTGCCGATCGTCGGCAGGCCGCGCGCGACATGCAGGACGAGGCCCGCCACCGTCGCCGCCTCGTCCTCCGGCAGATGCCAGTCAAGCTCGCGGTTGAGGTCGCGCACGCGGGTGTCGCCACGCACCTCGATCGCCCCCTCGTCGGTCACGCTGTCTGCGAGGATGCTCTCGCCGCGCTCGGAGATCTCGCCGACGATCACCTCGATCACGTCCTCGAGGGTCAGAAGGCCGCGGAGCTGGCCGTACTCGTCGAGCACCAGGGCGATGTGGCGGTGGGTGCGCCGGAATTCCTGGAGCTGGTCGAACAGGGGGCGCACCTCGGGGACCACCGGAACACGTTCTGCGATCGCGGCGAGGTCGAGCCGCGCGGGGTCGCCGCCGACCGCCTGCAGCGCCCGAAGCGCCGCCTTAACGTCGACGACGCCGATAATCTCCTGCCCGTCCGCGCGCCAGAGGGGGATGCGGGAATAGGGCGACGTGAGCAGCCGCTCGAGCCGCTTCGCCGGGGGCGCATCCGCATCGATGCCGACGATCCGCCGCCGATGCGTCATCACGTCGGCCACCGTCATCTCGTCGAGCTCGAGCACGCCGTGCAGCATCCGGCGCTCCTCGATGGCGGCGTCATCGGCCTCGCCGAGCCCGTGCAGCGCGATCACGCCGCGCAGGTCCTCGTCGGTCTGGGCCCTCTCCCCGGTCGCGACCTTGACGCCGAACACGCTGAGGATCGCCGCCACCAGCCAGTTGACGACCCGCGCGACAGGCCCGAACAGGCGAAGCGTCAGCGCGAGCATCGGGGTCGCCCGGAGCGCGGTCGAGTCCGGGTGCTGAATCGCGTAGGTCTTGGGCAGCACCTCGCTGAGGATCACGAGCGTAACCGTCATGACCAGGGAGGCGTAGACGACGCCCTCGGCGCCGAACCAGGCGATCAGGAGGGCGGAGGCCAGCGCCGTCGCGGTGGTGTTGACCAGGTTGTTGCCGACGAGCAGCGCCGCGATCAGCCGGTCCTTCCGCTCGCGCATGGCGCCGAGCCGGGTCGCCCGACGGTCTCCGGCCCGCGCGAGGCGGGTGATGTAGGCCCGCGAGGAGCCGGTGAAGGCGGTCTCACTGCCGGAGAACAGCGCCGACAGGAAGAGAAGGACGATGATGGCGAGAAGGGAGAGCAGCTCGGATAGCGTCATCGCGGAGAGATAGCCTTCCCCTGACCGCGAGGCGAGGGGGCAACCCGGCTGGTCCGGCGGTGCATTGCGGCGCGCCCAAGCCGCGTGCTAGGTGCCCCGGCCGAACAATCGCCATGGGATCAGCGGTGCCGAAGCCTCGCCCGATCGTCGCCGTCCTGAACGGCCCCAACCTCAACATGCTCGGCCTTCGCCAGCCCGAGATCTACGGCCGTGCCACCCTGGCCGACGTCCAGGCGCTGGCGGAGCGGCGTGGGGCCGAGCTCGGCCTTTCCGTCGAGTTCCGCCAGTCGAACCTCGAGGGCGAGCTGATCACCTGGGTGCAGCAGTGCCGCGGACGTGCTGCCGGCATCGTGATCAACCCGGCCGGGCTCACCCACACCTCCGTCGCCCTGCTCGACGCGCTGCTCGCCGCCGAGCTGCCCGTGATCGAGGTGCACCTGACCAACATCCACCGCCGCGAGGCCTTCCGGCAGACCTCGATCACCGGCAAGGCGGCGACCGGCCTGATCGCGGGGCTCGGGCCACGCGGCTACGCGCTCGCGCTCGAGGCGATGGCGGGGCTGCTCGCGGAAGCCAGGGGAGCGTCATGACGCGTATCCAGATCGACGAGGAGGCGATCCGCCGCCTCGCCGCGCTGCTCGAGGAGACCGGGCTTTCGGAAATCGAGATCGCCGAGGCCGACAGCCGGCTCCGCGTCAGCCGCGGCGGCCAGGCCACGCAGGTGATCGCCGCGCAGGCCGCCCCCGCCGCCGCGCCCGGGTCGGCCCAGGCGGCCGCCGCTGCGGCAG
>NZ_VFAC01000058.1 GCF_007644105.1 Elioraea rosea
CTCTGCGACATCGCCGAGCTCGTCAGCCTCGAGGCGGGCTGGCGGGCCGGTGACGCCGCGGCCGAGGCTGCGCGGGGCATCGAGGCGGCAGCCCGCGACGCTGCCGCCATCGACGCAGCCGAGCGCACGCAGCTCGCCGGGCGGCTTGAGGCCGTGGCCGATTCCCTCGGCGCGGCACAGCAGGCATTCGCCGGTCTCGAGGCGCCGCTCGTGGCCGAGCGCGAGGCGCTGGCCGCGATCGCACTGCGGCTCGAGACGGTGGCAGCCGGCCTTGCCGCCACGCTTGCCGATGACGCGCCTCGCAACGCTGCCACGGCGCTCGTCGACCGGGCAGAGGCGCTGCTTGCGCGCTACGAGGCGGCAGGCGCGATGTTCGAGGAGGCGGCCGCCGCAGCCGCGCCGCGCGCGCTCGCGGTCAATGGCGACGAGCCGATCGATTCGGTCGCAGAGCGTCTTCTCGCCGAGCTCGGCGACGGCGAGGAGGGCGCCGGGCCGCCCGTGCTCCTGCAGAGCCTCGACGAGACGATCCGCCAGCTCCGCTCCGTGGCCGGAGCCATCGCGCAGCGGAAGTGATGCGAAAGAGCGTCTGAGAATTCGCCGCCGTTGTCCGGCAGGCGGGGTTCTCTAGAATCGGAGCGCAGCGGACTTGAGGTCGTGAGCACCGGAAGCGTAGCAAGCCGGTGTCACGGGCGGCCTTTCAGCGGCCGCCGCGCTGGAAGCGCACGGCTTCTTCCGCCGCGCGGATGAGGGCGCGGGCCTTCTGGCGCGTCTCGTCGTACTCTGCCTTCGGGTTGCTGTCCGCCACCACGCCGGCTCCCGCCTGCACGTAGAGCATCCCGTCCTTCACCACGGCGGTGCGAAGCCCGATGCAGGTGTCCATGTTGCCGCGTGCGTCGAAGTAGCCGATGCAGCCGGCATAGATGCCGCGCCGCTCCGGCTCGAGCTCCTCGATGATCTCCATCGCGCGCACCTTCGGCGCCCCCGAGAGCGTGCCGGCGGGAAAGCCCGCGCAGAGCGCGTCGATCGCATCGAGCCCCTCGCGAAGCCTGCCCTCGACGGTCGAGGAGATGTGCATCACGTGGCTGTAGCGCTCGACGACGAATTGCTCGGTCACCGTCACCGAGCCGATCGCGGCGACGCGGCCGACATCGTTCCGCCCGAGGTCGAGAAGCATCAGGTGCTCGGCACGCTCCTTCGGGTCGTCGAGCAGCTCCTTCTCGAGGCGCTGGTCCTCCTCGTGCGTCGCTCCCCGCGGCCGCGTGCCGGCGAGGGGGCGGATCGTGACGACCCCGTCGCGAAGCCTGACCATGATCTCCGGGCTCGAGCCGACCACGGCGAAGCCGCCGAAATCGAGGAAGAACAGGAAGGGCGAGGGGTTCAGCCGCCGCAGCGAGCGGTAGAGCGCGAAGGGCGGCAGCGCGAACGGCACGCGGAAGCGCTGCGAGGGCACGACCTGGAACACGTCGCCGGCGCGGATGTACTCCTTCGCGCGTTCGACAGCGGCGATGTACTCCGCCTCCGTCATGTTGCTCTCGACGGCGCCGAGATCCTGCTGGGCCGAGGCCGCTGCAGCAGGCGGCGGAAGCGGCCGCGCAAGGGCGGAAGCGGCTGCGGCAAGTCTGGCCTCTGCGGCGGCGATGGCCGTCTCCGCGTCGACCCCGGGCTCGGGCCGAAGCGTCGTCGCGAAGGTGAGCGTGTCTGCGACCGTGTCGAACACCGCGACGATGGTCGGGCGCATCAGGATGCCGTCCGGCACGCCGAGCGGGTCGGGGTTCGTCTCGGGGATGCGCTCGATGCGGCGGACGAAGTCGTAGGCGAGGTAGCCGACGAGCCCGGCCGCCATCGGCGGAAGGTGCGGCGGGATCTCGACGCGCGCGGAGGCGACGAGCGCGCGAAGGGAAGCGAGCGCGCCGGTGGCCTCCGGCCGCCAGGCATTCGGGTCGGTCAGCGCGAAGCGGTTGATCTCGGCCCTGTCGCCGCGGCAGCGCCAGATCAGGTCAGGGTCGAGTGCGATGATCGAGTACCGGCCGCGCTTCGCCCCACCCTCCACGCTCTCGAGGAGCACCGCGTTCGGCCGCCCGGCTGCGAGCTTGATGAAGGCGGAGACAGGGGTCTCGAGGTCGCTGACCGTCGTGGTCCAGAGAAGCTGGGGGCGGCCCTCGGTGTAGGCCGCGCGGATGGCGGCTGGGTCGTGGCTCGCGGTCGCGGTCACGGGTCCGTCCCGACGAGGAGGTCGATGCCGCGCTGGTTGATCGTCGCCGCCGCGCGGGACTGGATGGCCTGGGCGAACTGCGCCTCGATATCGTCGCCGATGCCGGTCGCCATCGCCGCGCGCAGGGCGGCGAACCGCTCCGCCTCGCGCTGGGGCTCCGTGATCCCGGCGAGCCCGATGACGACGAAGGCGTTGGGCAGCTCGACCATCGTTGCCTCGCCGCGTTTCAGCCCGAACAGAGCCTGCAGCACGGGCGCCTGCGGCGCGCCGGCACCGCGCGCACTCCTGAGGAACGGCCCAATGCGCCGGGCCGTCCAGCCCTGCGCGGCGGCGGCCGCATCGAACGCAGTGCCGCCCTGGACGGCAGCCAGCATCTGCGCGGCCTGCGCCTCCATCGACCGGCGTCGCTCCGCGTTCTCCCAGGCGGCCTTCACCTCGTCCCGCACCGTCTCGAACGGCTTGAGCGCGGGCGGGGTGACGCTGTCGAGGCGGATGGCGAAGAAGTTCGCCCCCTCCGCCTCGACGAGCCGGCTCGTCGTGCCTGGCTGGGTCGAGAACACCGTGTCGACCACCTGCGTGCCGCCCGGGCTGAGGTTGACGCGCGTGCCGTCGGGAGCGAAGCCGGAACCGTCCATCGCCGGCACCTCGCGAACCTGGAGCGCGTGCCGCCGCCCGGCCTCGGCGAGGCTGATCCCTTCCGCGAGGCTGTCCTCGACCCGGTTCGCGATCGTGTAGATGCGCTCGGCGGCAAGCTCGCGCGCGACATCGCGGGCGAGCGTGTCGCGCACCTCGGCGAAACTCCGCGTCGCCGCGGGCTCGACGCTGACGATGCGCAGTACGTGCCAGCCGAACGCGGTCTGAAGAGGCTCGGCCACCGCGCCTTCCGCCGCGCCGAAGGCGGCCGCCGCGAGCGCCTGGTCTGGCAGGTCGGCGGCGGCGAGGCTGCCGAGCTCGACAGCCGTGCCGTTCGCCTCCGTTGCGCGGGCGGAGATCGTGGCGAAGTCGAGACCGCCGCGCCACGCTTCGGCGAGCGCGCGGGCAGCACCTTCCTCCGGGACGAGGATCTGCTCGATCACCCGCTTCTCCGGCTGGTTGAACTCGGCCGCGCGGGACTCGTAGGCGGCGCGGAGCTGCTCCTCGGTCGGGGTGATGTCGCGCGCGACATCCTCGAGCGTGAGCGCGAGAAGCGAGAACCGGCGGTATTCCGGCGCTGTGAAGCGCGCCGCGTCGTTCTCGTGAAGGCGGCGGAGCTGCTCCTCCGTCGGCTCCGGCGGCGCGGCGGCGGCGATGAAGGGCATC
Source organism: Elioraea rosea (assembly GCF_007644105.1). GTDB lineage: Bacteria > Pseudomonadota > Alphaproteobacteria > Acetobacterales > Acetobacteraceae > Elioraea_A > Elioraea_A rosea. Next base: position 3,512 of record NZ_VFAC01000058.1, read on the forward strand.
TCCACCACCTGCGCCTCGCGCGCCTCGCCCTGGAAGGCATAGACGGGGCCGGCGATCGCTTCGGGTGCCACGGCACCTGCGCGCACAGCGGAGAGAAGCTGCTGGCGCAGGAGGTCGCCGCGCAGGAGCTCCAGGAATCGCGCCTCCGAAAGCCCCGCGTTGCGCAGGAAGCCCTCGAAGGCCACGCGGCTGAACCGGCCATCGAGCCCCTGGAAGGGCGGGGCGGCGAACACCGCCTGGCGAAGCTGCTCGTCGGTCACCACGAGGCCGAGCCCCCGCGCCTCCTCCGAGATCGCCGTCAGCGCCGCGAGGCGGTTGACCACGTCCTCGGCCACGCGACGGCGAAGCGGCGCGGTCGGCTCAAAATTGCCGCCGAAGCTCCGCTGGAGCTGCAGGAGCTCGCGCCGATACGCTTCGTTCGCCTCGTCGAGCGGGATGTCGCGCCCGGCCACGGTCGCGACCGTCGTGGGCACGCTGCCGCCCTGGACGAAATCGCCGATGCCCCATACCGCGAAGGACAGGATCAGCAACAGGAACAGGGCTTTGGCGACCCACGATTCGAGCCACCCGCGCATCGCGGAGAGCATGGGAGAGCGGTCCTTTGCGCCGAACTTGCAGAGGCGGCGGACCATAGGGGAGGGCCCGTCGGACGGCAACAAACCCCCGTTCCCATCACCCGCCGCGCCCTGTAGGAAGCCCGCGGGCATGAATGGAGGGGCGGGGAATGGGCAAGGCACTGATCGCAGGCAATTGGAAGATGAACGGGCTTGCCGCGCAGGCCGAGGCGCTTGCGCTCGCCGTGCGCGAAGGCGCCGCCGAAGTTAGAGACCGGGCGGAGATCCTGATCTGCCCGCCCGCGACGGTGCTGGCGATGGTAGCGCGCGCCATGCGGGGCGGGCCTGTGATGGTCGGCGGGCAGGACTGCCACATGAAGGGGGAGGGCGCGCATACGGGCGACATCTCCGCCGAGATGCTCAAGGATGCTGGGGCCAGCCATGTCATCGTCGGCCACTCCGAGCGCCGCACCGATCATGGCGAGACCAACGCGATGGTGATGGGCAAGGCGCGGATGGCGATGAACTTCGAGCTCAGGCCGATCCTCTGCATCGGCGAGACGCTGGCCGAGCGCGAGCAGGGGCGGGCCCGTGAGGTCGTGCAGGACCAGATGTCCAATTCCATCCCCGACGGGTTCGAGGAGGCCGGCGGCATCGTCGCCTACGAGCCGGTCTGGGCCATCGGCACCGGCCGGACCGCCAGCGAGGACGAGATCGCCGAGATGCATTCGTTCATCCGGTCGCTGCTCGGCAGCCGCCGGATGGCCTCGGTACCGATCCTCTACGGCGGTAGCGTCAAGCCGGCGAATGCGCGGGCCATCCTCGCCCTGCCTGAGGTCGGCGGAGCGCTCGTCGGCGGGGCGAGCCTCGTTGCGGCCGATTTCCTCGCCATCGCCGCCGCCGCGCCGTGAGGGGGCGCCCTGCCGCCCGCGGGGGTGGCGCGGCGGGCGCGAACCCTGTATGACCCGCCGCATCCGCGACATTGACGGCCGAGGCCCATGACCACCGTTCTCCTGGTGATCCACCTGCTCGTGACGATCGCACTGATCGTCGTCGTGCTGCTCCAGCGCAGCGAGGGCGGTGGCCTCGGCATCGGCTCGGGCGGCGGGGGCATGGGCAACTTCATGTCCGGCCGCGGCACGGCGAACCTGCTCACGCGCGCCACCGCCATCCTCGGCACGATCTTCTTTGCCCTGTCGCTCGCGCTCGCGCTGATGAACCAGGGTACGCGCCAGCCCCGGTCGCTTCTCGATTCGCCGCCTGCCTCGACCGCGCCCGCCGTGCCCGCGCCTGCTCCGGCCGCGCCGGCTCCCGCCGTTCCGACCAACTGAATCAACACGCAAGGCGGGAGTGCAGGAACGTGGTGTTGAGCCGCGCGGGAATGCCTGCGTATGGTGTCCGCCCATGACGCGATACGTGTTCATCACGGGCGGCGTGGTTTCCTCCCTCGGCAAGGGCATCGCCTCGGCGGCCTTGGGCGCGCTCCTCCAGGCGCGTGGGTTCCGCGTCCGCCTCCGCAAGCTCGACCCCTACCTCAACGTCGATCCGGGGACGATGAGCCCCTACCAGCACGGCGAGGTCTACGTCACTGATGACGGGGCGGAGACCGATCTCGACCTCGGCCACTACGAACGCTTCACCGGCGTGGGCGCGACCAGGGCCGACAACGCCACCACGGGCCGCATCTACGCCAACGTGATCGCCAAGGAGCGGCGGGGCGACTATCTCGGCGCGACCGTGCAGGTGATCCCGCACGTGACGGACGCGATTAAGGCCGCCATCACGGCGCCGACCGCGGCCGAGGGCGAGAAGGAGGCCGATTTCGTCCTCGCCGAGATCGGCGGCACGGTGGGCGACATCGAGAGCCTTCCCTTCCTCGAGGCCATCCGCCAGCTGGGCAACGAGGTGGGGCCGGAGCGGGCGCTCTTCGTCCATCTCACCCTCGTTCCCTGGATCCCGTCCGCCGGCGAGCTCAAGACCAAGCCGACGCAGCACTCGGTGAAGGAGCTGCTCAACGTCGGCATCCAGCCGCAGATCCTGCTCTGCCGCTGCGACCGGCCGATCCCGGAAGGCGAGCGGCGGAAGATCGCGCTCTTCTGCAACGTGCGGCAGGAGGCGGTGATCCCCGCGCTCGATGTCGACACGATCTACGCGGTGCCTGGCAGCTACCACCGCGAGGGGCTCGACCGAGAGGTGCTAAGGCATTTCGGCCTCCCTTTCGAGACCGAGCCCGAGATCGCGCCCTGGGAAAAGATCGTCGAGACGATCCGCTCGCCCGAGGGCGAGGTGACGATCGCGGTCGTCGGCAAGTACACGAACCTCCTCGACAGCTACAAATCCCTCGCCGAGGCGCTCGCGCATGGCGGCATCGCCAACGGCGTTCGGGTGAAGCTCGACTGGGTGGACAGCCAGATCTTCGAGACGCCTGGGGCGATCCACCGGCTCGAGGGCGTGCACGGCATCCTCGTTCCCGGCGGCTTCGGCGAGCGCGGCACGGAAGGCAAGATCGAGGCGGTGCGCTTCGCGAGGGAGCGGAAGCTTCCCTTCTTTGGCATCTGCTTCGGCATGCAGATGGCAGTGATCGAGGCGGCGCGGAACCTCGTCGGCCTCGAAGGCGCGTCCTCGACCGAGTTCGGGACCTGCGAGCACCCCGTGGTCGGCCTTCTCACCGAGTGGACGCGGGGCAACGAGGTGGAGAAGCGCGACGAGGGCGGCGATCTCGGCGGCACGATGCGGCTCGGCGCCTATCCGTGCGTCCTGCAGCCCGGCTCGCTGGTGCGGCGGATCTACGAGAAGGCGCGGATCAGCGAGCGGCACCGCCACCGCTACGAGGTGAACATCCGCTACAAGCCGATGCTCGAGGAGCGCGGCCTCCTGTTCTCCGGCATGAGCCCGGATGCGACGCTTCCCGAGATCGTCGAGCTGCCCGACCATCCCTGGTTCGTCGGCGTGCAGTTCCACCCCGAGCTCAAGTCCCGCCCGCTCGAGCCGCACCCGCTTTTCGCGAGCTTCGTGCGCGCCGCCCTCGAACAGAGCAGGCTCGTATGACGGCCGTTCTGCTTACGCCGATCGGCCTCGTCCGCTCCACCCGCAAGGAGCCGACGGATGACGGGTGGGACGCCGAGCTCGCCTCGATCGCGCTCGACACGTCCCGGTTCGGCCCCGAGGCGCTGATCGGGCTCGACAGCTTCTCGCATGTCGAGGTGATCTTCCTGTTCCACCTCGTCGACGAGGCGACCGTGGAGACGGGCGCGCGCCACCCGCGCGGCAACCCCGACTGGCCGCGCGTCGGCATCTTCGCCCAGCGCGGCAAGGATCGGCCGAACCGGCTCGGCTCCACCGTCTGCCGCGTGCTCCGCGTCGAGGGAACGGTGCTGCATGTCGCCGGGCTCGATGCGGTCGACGGCACGCCGGTTCTCGACCTCAAGCCGTGGCTCGACGGATTCTCCCCGCGCGGGATGCGCCGCCAGCCAGGCTGGGCCGACCAGATCATGGAAGGCTACTGGTCGTGACCGTCACGGTCGCCCGGCTTGAGATCAGGGGGCTCGAGATCGGCAATGACCAGCCTCTCGTGCTCATCGCCGGTCCCTGCCAGATCGAGAGCCGCGACCATGCCTTCGCGATGGCCGGCGCGCTGAAGGAGATCGCTGCTAAGGCCGGGATCGGGCTGATCTACAAGTCGAGCTTCGACAAGGCGAACCGCACCAGCCTCAAGGGCGCGCGCGGCATCGGCATGGAGAAAGGCCTCGCGATCCTCGCCGAGATTCGCGCGGGCCTCGAACTGCCGGTGCTGACCGACGTGCACGCCCCCGAGCAGTGCCGCGTCGCCGCAGAGGCTGTGGACGTGCTGCAGATCCCCGCCTTCCTCTGCCGGCAGACCGACCTTCTGATCGCCGCCGGAGAGACGGGGCAGGCGGTCAACATCAAGAAGGGCCAGTTCCTCGCGCCGTGGGACATGGCGAACGTTGCGGAGAAGGTCGCGAGCACCGGAAACCGCCGGATCCTGCTGACCGAGCGGGGGGCCTCCTTCGGCTACAACACGCTCGTCGCCGACATGCGGTCGCTGCCGATCATGGCGGCGACCGGCTATCCGGTGGTGATGGACGCGACCCACGCCGTGCAGGCACCCGGTGGGCTCGGCGGTGCGTCGGGCGGGCAGCGCGAGATGGCGCCGGTTCTCGCGCGGGCCGCCGTGGCGGTGGGCGTGGCCGCCGTCTTCATCGAGTGCCACGAGGAGCCGGACCGCGCCCCCTCCGACGGGCCGGTGATGCAGAGGCTGGACGCGATGCCGGCGCTGCTGTCCCGCCTGGTCGCGATCGACCGCCTGGCGAAGGCGTAGCATCGGGCCGCGTCTGCTTCGGCACGCCATGGCCGAGCGCGGCGACTGCCACGATGGCCTCGATCCCCGTGAGCTTCCCGCGCGCGATGGCGTGCCCCTCCGCGCCGAGCAGCACGGCCTGGCGTGCGCCGCGCGGGCCGGAGAGCAACGCGCCATCAACAGCGACGGCGCGGTGCCAGGGAAAGGCCTCGTCCTGTCCGCCAGCGAGGGTGGCGAGGATGTAGGCTGCATGGCGCGGCGCGATGTCGAGATGCGCGCCGATGTCGGCGAAGGTCACGACCGCGCCTTCCGGAACCGAGCGGATGATGGCGAGGATGTCTGCCTTGATTCGGGCGAAGGCTTCCGAGCGGGACATGGTGCGCGGGGCCTTCGTCAGACGCTTCGCATCAGCCCGCCATCGACGCGGATGTTCTGGCCGGTGATGTAGCCCGCGCCGTCCGAGGCGAGGAACGCGATGGTCGCTGCGATCTCGGCTTCCGTGCCGTAGCGCTTCATCGGCACGCCGGCGCGCCGCTCCTCCGTCTGCGGCAGGCTGTCGATCCAGCCGGGGAGCACGTTGTTCATCCGGACGTTGTCTGCGGCGTACTGGTCGGCGAAGAGCTTGGTGTAGGCGGCGAGACCGGCGCGGAACACGGCGGAGGTCGGGAACATCGGGCTCGGCTCGAAGGCCCAGGCCGTCGAGACATTGACGATGGAGCCCGATTTCCTCTGCTGCATCAGGGGGGCGACAAGGCGAACGGCGCGGATCACGTTCATCAGGTAGACGTCGAGCCCAGTGTGCCACTGCTCGTCCGTGATCTCGAGAAGTGGGGCGCGCGGGCCGTGCCCGGCGCTGTTGACCAGGACGTCGATGCGCCCCCAGCGCGCCATCGCCGCATCGACGAGGCGGCGGAGATCATCGTTCGACTGGTTCGAGCCGGTCACGCCGATGCCGCCGAGCTCCTTCGCAAGGGCCTCCCCCTTGCCGGAGGAGGACAGGATGCCGATGGCGAACCCGTCCTGCGCCAGCCGCCGCGCAGCGGCCGCGCCCATGCCGCTTCCGCCTGCCGTAACCACCGCAACCTTCTTCTCAGTCGCCATGTGCCTCTCCGGATGCCGCACCTGCGCGGGGCGGGGAGCGTAACGCAACCGCGACTGGTGCGAAGCCCCGTGCCGGGCGATACCGGGGCGATGTTCGCCTGGGCAGAGCGCCACATCCCGCCGACCGTGCCGCCGGAGGGGCCGCCGCCGTCATCGGGGCTGCTCGCCTTCTACTGGCACTTCATCGCCCAGGCGCGCGGCGCCTTCGCCGCTCTGTTCGGCGCGGCCTTCACCGTCGCGCTGCTCGACACGATGGTGCCGCTCTTCATGGGCCGGGTGGTGACGCTTCTCGAACGGCACGAGGCGAGCGCGCTGCTGCGCGAGACCTGGCCGGAACTGCTCGGCATGGCGGTCGTGCTGCTGCTGCTTCGCCCTGCCGCCCTGGTGACGCAGCAGGTGCTCGCAAGCCAGGTGATCGCTGCGAACTTCACCAACCGCATCCGCTGGCAGAGCCACTGGCACGTGGTGCGGCAGGGCTGGAGCTTCTTCCAGAACGACTTCGCCGGCCGCATCGCCACGCGGGTGATGCAGACCGGCCCGAGCCTGCGCGAGAGCGTCGTCGCCTCCCTCCAGGCCGTCTGGTACCTGATGGTGTACGGCGCGGTGTCGATCGTCGCGCTCGCAGCCCTCGCGCCCGCGCTCGTCGCGCCCGTCCTCGTCTGGTTCGTCGCCTACATCCTGCTCCTGCGCGGGTTCGTGCCGCGGCTGCGCGACCGCGCGAAGGCGACCTCCGAGGCGCGGTCCGCGCTGACGGGGCGGATCGTCGACACCTACTCGAACATCCTCACCGTCAAGCTCTTCGCCCGGACGCGCGACCAGGACGAGTTCGTGCGCGACGGCATCAATCGCCACACGACGACCTTCCTCCGCCAGCTCCGGCTGATCACCGTGTTCAGCCTCAGCCTCAACCTGCTCTCCGCAGCGATGGTGACGGCAACGGCCGGGCTCGCGGTCTGGCTCTGGACGGAGGGGGCTGTGCGGACGGGGATGGTCGCTGCCGTCCTGCCGCTCACCTGGCAGCTTCTGCGCACGGCGGGCTGGGTGGCAGACAGCGTCACCGGCATCTTCGAGAACGTCGGCACCGTCCAGGAGGGGATGCTGACGATCGCCAAGCCGCTGCGCGACGGCGACCGCGAGGACGCCGTGCCGCTCGTCGTGACGCGTGGGGCGATCCGCTACGAGAACGTCTCGTTCGGCTACGGCGCCGCGCGCGGCGTGATCCGCGAGCTGACGCTCGACATCGCGCCTGGCGAGCGCGTCGCGCTCGTCGGCCATTCGGGCGCGGGGAAGTCGACGCTGATCAACCTCCTTCTCGGCTTCTTCCCGACCGAGCAGGGCCGCATCCTGATCGACGGGCAGGACATCGCGGGCGTGACGCAGGAGAGCCTCCGGCAGCAGATCGCGGTGGTGACGCAGGACACCTCGCTTCTGCACCGGACGATCCGCGAGAATATCCGCTTCGGCCGGCCCGATGCCACCGAGGAGGAGGTGATCGAGGCCGCGCGCATGGCCGCGGCGCACGACTTCATCCAGGGACTCTCCGACTGGGACGGGCGGGCGGGCTATGACGCGCGCGTCGGCGAGCGCGGGGTGAAGCTCTCCGGTGGGCAGCGGCAGCGCGTGGCGATCGCGCGCGTGATCCTGAAGGGCGCGCCGATCCTCGTGCTCGACGAGGCGACGAGCGCGCTCGACAGCGAGAGCGAGGCGGTGATCCAGGAGCAGCTCGAGACGCTGATGGCAGGCCGCACCGTCATCGCCGTCGCGCACCGCCTCTCCACCATCGCGCGGATGGACAGGCTGGTGGTCATGGAGGAGGGGCGCATCGTCGAGCAGGGCAGCCACGCCGAGCTGCTCGCCGCAGGCGGCGCCTACGCACGGATGTGGAGCCGCCAATCGGGCGGCTTCCTCGACGACCCGGCGCAGGCGGGGCGGCTCGGCTACCCGGCCGGGTGAGGTTGCCGCCGGGCCGGCTTCGGGCTAATCGCGGGTCGGTCCTCAAGGAGAGCCCCATGCCCAAGCACGACACCGCCATTGCCGACATCGTCGCCCGCGAGATCCTCGACAGCCGCGGAAACCCGACGGTCGAGGTCGAGGTCGTGCTCGATGGCGGGGCGGTCGGCGTGGCAGCCGTTCCCTCGGGCGCGTCTACCGGCGCGCACGAGGCGGTGGAACTGCGCGACGGCGATAAGGCCCGCTTCGGCGGCAAGGGCGTGAGGAAGGCGATCGACGCGGCGGAAGGCGAGATCTTCGATGCGCTGTCGGGCCTCGATGCCTCCGAGCAGGTGATGATCGACACCCTGATGATCGATCTCGACGGCACGCCCAACAAGGGGCGCCTCGGCGCCAACGCCATCCTCGGCGTCAGCCTCGCCGTCGCCAAGGCCGCTGCGGCAGCGCACGGGCTGCCGCTCTGGCGCTGGGTCGGCGGCTCGCTCGCCCGCACCCTGCCGGTGCCGATGATGAACGTCATCAATGGCGGCGCGCATGCCGACAACCCGATCGACATCCAGGAATTCATGATCATGCCGGTGGGTGCCGGAACGGGGGCGGACGCGATCCGCATCGGCGCGGAGGTGTTCCAGGCGCTGAAGAAGACACTGTCCGACCAGGGGCACGCGACGAATGTGGGCGACGAGGGCGGCTTCGCCCCGAACTTCGCCTCGGCGGACGAGGCGCTCGGCGCCATCGCCAAGGCGGTCGAGCGCGCGGGCTACCGGCTCGGCGAGGACGTGCTGTTCGCACTCGACTGCGCCGCGACCGAGTTCTTCAAGGGCGGCGTCTACGACATGGAAGGCGAGGGCAAGAAGCTCGACCCTGCCGGCATGGTCGACTACCTCGCCGGCCTCTGCGGCAAGTGGCCGATCGTCTCGATCGAGGACGGCTGCTCGGAGGATGACTGGCAGGGCTGGAAGCTGCTCACCGACAAGTTGGGCGCGAAGGTGCAGCTCGTCGGCGACGACCTGTTCGTGACCAACACGGCCCGGCTCGCGGAGGGCATCCAGAAGGGGGTCGGCAACGCCATCCTCGTGAAGGTGAACCAGATCGGCACGCTGACCGAGACGCTGGAGGCGGTCGACATGGCGCATCGCGCCGGCTACCGCGCGGTGATGAGCCACCGCTCCGGCGAGACCGAGGACAGCACGATCGCCGATCTCGCGGTGGCCACCAATTGCGGACAGATCAAGACCGGCTCGCTCAGCCGCTCCGACCGCACGGCGAAGTACAACCAGCTCATCCGCATCGAGGCCGCGCTGGGCCCGGCGGCGCGCTATGCCGGCCGGGCGGCAGTGATCCGAGGCTGATCGGCAACACCTGCGGCTTCTCTTCGCGTTCCGGCTCAGTACCGCTTGCGGCGACGCGGCAACGCGTGGTGACCTTCCGCGCATGGGGATGTCCTCGGAGTTGAAGCGCCGTGTGGGAACGGCGGCGGGAACCTGTCTCGCCGTCGCCGTCGTCGGCTTCTTCGTCTGGCACACGCTGCAGGGCAGCCGCGGCCTGATCGCGCTCGGGGCGATCCGCGAGCAGATCACGCTTGCCGAGGGCGAGCTCGCGCGCCTCGAAGCGGAGCGTGACCGGCTCGAGGCGCGGGTCTCGGGGCTTCGGGCCGAGCGGCTCGATGCCGATGCGCTCGACGAGCGGGCGAGGGCCATGCTGAACCTCGCCGGCAAGGACGATCTCGTCATCCTGTACGGGCCTGGCGGGAGGCTGTACTGAGCCCGCGAATGCGGCAATCGCCGGTCTTCGTTCCCCCCCTTCGTGAAATTTCCTGTCGCGCACTCCTGCCGTTGTGGCAACGAGCGATCCGCCGCGCCGGCCTCGTCGCTCTACGAGAAAAGCAGCATCAGGGAGCTTAACCGCATCAGGGTTAATGATCCCTATTGCATTGCAACATCAAAGGTTTTTGCCTGCGGGATGCTTGCTTCCGGCGTTTTGTGGCGGTAGGGAGCCGGGAGGCGGCGAGTGCGCCGCGCGAGCAACCGGAAGCCCGGGGGGAAGACGATGGCAGGCACGGCCGAGGCTGGCACCGCGCGCAGGAAGGGCAAGGCAGAGAAGGTCCCCGCGATGGGCAAGGACGAACTCCTCGCCGCATTCCGCGACATGCTGCTGATCCGCCGCTTCGAGGAGAAGGCGGGCCAGCTCTACGGCATGGGCCTCATCGGCGGGTTCTGCCACCTGTATATCGGCCAGGAAGCCGTCGTCGTCGGCATGCAGAGCGTGCTGAAGCCGGGCGACCAGGTGATCACCTCCTACCGCGACCATGGCCACATGCTGGCGACCGGCATGGAGGCGCGCGGCGTCATGGCCGAGCTCACCGGGCGCATCGGCGGCTATTCGAAGGGCAAGGGCGGCTCGATGCACATGTTCTCGACCGAGAAGGGGTTCTACGGCGGGCATGGCATCGTCGGCGCGCAGGTGAGCCTCGGCGCCGGCCTCGCCTTCGCCAACTGGTACCGCGACAGCGACAATGTGTGCCTGACCTATTTCGGCGAGGGCGCCTCGAACCAGGGCCAGGTGTTCGAGACCTTCAACATGGCCGCGCTCTGGAAGCTGCCCTGCGTGTTCATCATCGAGAACAACAAGTACGCGATGGGAACGAGCCAGGAGCGCAACACGGTCACCTCCGACCTCTCCAGGCGCGGCGCCCCCTGGGGCATCCCGGGCAGCCAGGTCAACGGCATGGACGTGATGGCTGTGAAGGAGGCGGGCGAGATGGCGGTCGCGCACTGCCGCGCGGGCAAGGGGCCGTACCTCCTCGAGATGAAGACCTACCGCTACCGCGGCCACTCGATGTCCGACCCCGCGAAGTACCGCACCCGCGAGGAGGTGCAGGAGATGCGCCAGAGCCACGACCCGATCGAGGGCGCGCGCTCCTCCCTCGCCGAGCTCTACGGGGTGGACGAGGCGGCGCTTCGGCCGATCGAGGACGAGGTGAAGGCGATCGTCCAGGAGGCGGCCGACTTCGCGCAGTCCTCCCCCGAGCCGGACCCCTCCGAGCTCTGGACCGACGTGCTGACCGAGGCGACCTGAGCAGCCGCCCACGGGACCCGGGAAGAAGAAGAGAACGACGATGACCGACATCCTGATGCCGGCGCTGAGCCCGACCATGACCGAGGGCAAGCTCGCGAAGTGGCTGAAAAAGGAAGGCGACGTGGTGCGCGCCGGCGACGTGATCGCCGAGATCGAGACTGACAAGGCGACCATGGAGGTCGAGGCGGTCGACGAGGGCGTGCTGTCGAAGATCGTGGTCGCGGAAGGCACTGAGGGCGTGCAGGTGAACTCCGTGATCGCCGTTCTCGGCGGCGGCGGCGAGGCGACCGCGCAGGAGATCCCCACCCCCGTCGCGAAGAAGGAGGAGAAGAAGGAGGAGGCTCCGAAGCAGGCAGCGGCCGTTCCGGCCGCGCCGGCGCGCAGCCCCACCACCGAGCCGGAGAAGGACTGGGGTCCGAGCGCGACGATCACCGTTCGCGAGGCGCTGCGCGAGGCGATGGCGCTCGAGATGCGGCGCGACAAAGACGTGTTCCTGATGGGCGAGGAGGTCGGCCAGTACCAGGGCGCCTACAAGATCTCCCAGGGGCTGCTCGACGAGTTCGGGCCGAAGCGCGTGCTCGACACGCCGATCACCGAGCATGGCTTCACCGGCATCGCGGTGGGTGCCGCGATGGCGGGGCTGAAGCCGATCGTCGAGTTCATGACCTTCAACTTCTCGATGCAGGCGATCGACCAGATCATCAACTCGGCCGCCAAGACGCTCTACATGTCGGGCGGGCAGATCAAATGCCCGATCACGTTCCGCGGCCCGAACGGGGCGGCCGCGCGCGTCGCCGCCCAGCACAGCCAGTGCTACGCGTCGTGGTATGCGCATTGCCCGGGGTTGAAGGTGGTCGCGCCCTGGTCGGCGGCGGATGCGAAGGGGCTTCTGCGCGCAGCAATCCGCGACCCCAACCCCGTGATCGTTCTCGAGAACGAGGTGGTGTACGGCCAGGGCTTCGAATGCCCGACCGATCCTGACTTCATCCTCCCGCTCGGCAAGGCGAAGGTCGAGCGCGAGGGAACGGACGTGACGATCGTCGCCTTCTCGATCGCAACCGGAATCGCGATGCAGGCGGCAGAGGCGCTGGCAGCGGCCGGCATCAGCGCAGAGGTGGTGAATCTCCGCACGCTCCGCCCGCTCGACATCGAGACGATCGTGAACTCGGTGAAGAAGACCAACTGCATCGTCTCGGTCGAGGAGGGCTGGCCCTATGCCGGCATCGGCTCGGAGATCGCGGCGACCGTGATGGAACACTGCTTCGACTGGCTCGATGCGCCGATGGTGCGCGTGCACGGCGCGGACGTGCCGATGCCCTATGCAGCGAACCTCGAGAAGCTCGCCCTGCCGCAAGTGTCGCAGGTGGTGGAAGCCGCCAAGCGCGTGACCTATCGCTGAGCCGGGAGAGGGGAGGGACCGAGAGATGGCGACGAACATCCTGATGCCGGCGCTGAGCCCGACGATGACGGAGGGCAAGCTCGCGAAGTGGTTGAAGAAGGAAGGCGAGCAGGTGCGCGCCGGCGACGTGATCGCCGAGATCGAGACCGACAAGGCGACCATGGAGGTCGAGGCGGTCGACGAGGGCGTGCTGTCGAAGATCATGGTGCCAGAGGGAACAGAGGGCGTTCAGGTGAACGCAGTGATCGCCGTGCTCAACGGCGAGGGCGGCGAAGCCGCAGCGGCGCCTGCCCCGAAGGCCGAACCGCCGAAGGCGGAGCCGCCCAAGGCCGAGGCGCCGAAGGCTGCACCGGCCGCGGCACCGAGCCCCGCCGCGCCGAAGGGCTTCGACCCGCAGCCCGACCCGCCGAAGACGAACGGCGCGGGCGGTGACCGCGTGTTCGCCTCGCCCCTCGCGCGCCGCATGGCGCAGCAGGCCGGCATCGATCTCGCCTCGCTCAAAGGCTCCGGCCCCGGCGGACGGATCGTGAAGGCCGACATCGACGCCGCGCGTTCGGGCGGGGCGAAGCCGGCGCCCGCGGCAGCCGCCGCTCCCGCT
>NZ_VFAC01000059.1 GCF_007644105.1 Elioraea rosea
CGCGCGCTCACGCCCTGGCGCGGCGCGAAGCCGCCCGCCCCGATCGTCGCCGATGGCCGCCGCCGCGCGCAGCTCGACCGCGCCCGCGCGCGCCTGATGGTCGGCGCGGGCCTGTTCGGCATCCTCTATCTCGCCGTCGCCGCCAGGCTCGCTGACGCGACCGTCTTCACCGGCCAGGAGCCGCGCCAGTCGACCCCGCCGGTCGCCGCGATCGACCCCGAGCCGCCGGTCTCCCGCGCCTCGATCACCGACCGCAACGGCGTGATCCTCGCCGTGTCGCTTCCCACCGTCGCGCTCTACGCCAACCCCCGCCAGATCATCGACCCCGCAGAGGCGGCGAAGGCGCTCGCCGGCGTGCTTCCTGGCCTCGACGTCCCGGCGCTGACCGAGCGGCTCTCGGGCGAGCGCTCCTTCGTCTACATTCGCCGCCACCTCGCCCCGCGCGAGCAGGACGCGGTCAACCGCCTCGGCATTCCCGGCCTCTACTTCGAGAGGGCGGAGCGGCGCGTCTATCCGCAGGGGCGCGCCGCCGTGCACGTGCTCGGCGGCACGGACGTGGACGGAAACGGCATCGCCGGCGTCGAGCGGTTCTTCGACCAGCGGCTGCGCGAGGCGCCGGCCGAGCCGGTGACGCTCTCGATCGACGTGCGCGTCCAGCACGTTCTGCGCGAGGCGATCGCCGGGGCCATCGCCCGGTTCGACGCGATCGGCGGCGCGGGCGTGGTGATGGATGTCCGCTCGGGCGAGGTCATCGGCATGGTGAGCCTGCCCGACTACCTGCCGGGCGATGTCGGCACCGCGACGAACGACCAGCGCTTCAACCGCATCACCGTCGGTGTGTACGAGCCAGGAAGCACCTTCAAGCTCATCACCACCGGCATGGCGCTCGAGCTCGGCACCACGACGATCTGGGGCGGCTACGATGCCTCGCGCCCGATCCGCCAGGGGCGCTTCACCATCTCTGACTTCAAGGGCAAGAATCGCTGGCTGACGGTGCCGGAGATCTTCGCCTACTCCTCCAACATCGGCACAGCGAAGATGGCGCTCGATGTCGGCGTGCCGCGCCACCGCGCCTTCGTCGAGCGGATGGGGCTGCTGTCGCGCCCCGGCATCGAACTCGCGGAGGTCGCCGCCCCGCTCTATCCGCGCGGCAACACCTGGCGCGAGATCAACACGCTGACCATCAGCTACGGCCACGGCATCTCGATCAGCCCGCTTGCGGTGGCGACCGCGACGGCGGCGATGGTCAATGGCGGCGTCCTGCATCGCCCCACGATCCTCGCCCGCGAGCCTCAGGCGCCCGCGCGCGGCACCCGCGTGATCCGAACCGAGACCTCGGACACGCTCAGGCGGTTGATGCGCCTCGCCGTGACCGAGGGCACGGGCAAGGGCGCGGACGTTCCGGGCTACTTCGTCGGCGGCAAGACGGGTACGGCGCAGAAGGTCGGGCCGCGCGGCGGCTACCTCCTGAACGCGCGCATCTCGTCCTTCACCGGCATCTTCCCGAGCCATGACCCGCGCTACGTCGTCTACCTCATGGTGGACGAGCCGAAGGGTCGGCGCGACACGGCTGGCTACGCGACCGGCGGGTGGGTCGCCGCACCCGCGGCGCAGGAGGTGATCTCCCAGGTCGGCCCGATCCTCGGTATCCAGCCGCAGCCTGAGACGGATGCGCTGAAGGCAGCGCTCGTGATGCCGCTCCAGCCCGCGCGCCCGGCCCGTGCCACTGCGGCCGCGCCGCAGCGCGCCGCCGCGCAGTCCGTGTCGCCCGCCGGGGGCGAGCGCCGTGTCACGGCTCATTGAGCTCATGGCCGCAACCGGATCAGCAACGGGGCTGCGCGGGGGCGATGCCTCGGTGGTGATCGCCGGCATCACCGCAGACAGCCGTGCCGTACGTCCCGGTTATCTCTTCGCAGCCCTTCCCGGCGTGCGTGCCGATGGCCGCGCCTTCATCGCCGATGCGGTGGCGCGTGGCGCTGCCGCGATCCTCGCGCCGGAGGGAACCGCCTGGCCGCCCGCGGTGCCGCCGCGGCCCCTGATCGAGGATGCCGATCCGCGCCGCCGCCTCGCCCTGATCGCCGCCGCGTTCCACGGCGCGCAGCCGCGCACCATCGCCGCGATCACCGGCACGAACGGCAAGACGAGCACGGCCGATTTCCTGCGCCAGATCTGGGCTGCGCTGCACGAGGGCCGCGCCGCCTCGCTCGGCACGCTCGGCCTCGTCGCCCCCGGCCACGACGCGGGGCCGGGGCTGACCACGCCCGACCCCGTCGCGCTCGCCGCCACCCTCGCCTCGCTCGCGCGCACGGGCATCGACCATGCCGCCATCGAGGCCTCCTCGCACGGGCTCGACCAGCGCCGGCTCGATGGCGTGCATCTCTCCGCCGGCGCCTTCGCTACCTTCACGCGCGACCATCTCGACTATCACGGGACGATGGACGCCTATCTCGCGGCGAAGCTGAGGCTGTTCGACACGCTTCTGCCCGAAGGCGCGCCTGCCGTCGCGCAGACGGCTCTTCCCGCCGCGGCGCTCGCGCGGCTCGCCGAGATCTGCGCGCGGCGGCGGCTCCGTCTTCACACGGTCGGCGTCGGCGGCGTGGCGATCGGGGTCGAGGCCTCCGTTCCGCGCGCCGACGGCCAGGCCATCACGCTGACCCATGCGGGGCGCAGGCGCGAGGTTCTCCTGCCGCTCGTCGGGTTCCAGGGAACCAACGCGCTCACCGCCGCGATGCTCGCGATCGCGACGGGGGCGGAGGCAGAAGCGGTATTCGCGCTTCTGCCGGGCCTTGCCGGCGTGCGCGGGCGGATCGAGCGCGTCGCCGTGCTCGGCAACGGCGCGACGGTCTATGTCGACTACGCGCACACGCCGGATGCGATCGAGACGGTTCTCGCCGCGCTCCGCCCGCATGCGGCGGGGAGGCTCGCCATCGTCGTCGGCGCGGGCGGGGACCGGGATCCAGGCAAGCGCCCGCTGATGGGCGAGGCCGCCGCGCGGGGCGCGGACCGCGTCGTCATCACCGACGACAACCCCCGAAGCGAGGACCCCGCGCTGATCCGCGCGGCCGTGCTCGCCGGCGCCCGCGCCGTCAGCCCGGAAGCGGAGGAGATCCGCGGGCGGGAGGAAGCGATCTCCTCCGCCATCGCCACGCTGGGCGCGGGAGACGTGCTCGTGATCGCCGGCAAGGGGCATGAGCAGGGCCAGGAGATCGCCGGGCGGATCATCCCCTTCGACGACGCGACCGTCGCGCGCGCGGCGGCCGGGCGGCGCGGATGACCGGGGCACTCTGGAGCTCCGCCGAGGCAGCGGCCGCGACGGGCGGGGTCGCCTCGCACCCGTTCGCGGCGACGGGCGTGTCGATCGACACGCGGAGCCTCGCCGCGGGAGACCTCTTCGTCGCGCTGAACGACACGCGCGACGGGCATGATTTCGTCACCGATGCGTTCCGTATGGGTGCGGCGGCGGCGATGGTCTCTGCCGACCCGCCTGGCCTCGGCAGCGACCGTCCGCTTCTGCGCGTGGGCGACACGCTCGATGGCCTGCGCGGCCTCGGGCGCGCCGCGCGGGAGCGGAGCGCGGCAACGGTCATCGGCGTCACCGGCTCGGTCGGCAAGACGAGCACGAAGGAGGCGCTCGCCGCCGCCCTCGGCGCCCAGGGCCAGACGCATGCCGCCTCGGCGTCCTACAACAACCACATCGGCGTTCCGCTGACGCTCGCGCGCATGCCGCCTGCCTCGCAGTTCGCGGTGATCGAGATCGGCATGAACCACCCCGGCGAGATCGCCCCGCTCGCGCAGCTCGCGCGGCCGCATGTCGCGGTGATCACCACCGTCGAGGCAGTGCATATCGAGTTCTTCGCCGACGAGGAGGGCATCGCCGACGAGAAGGCCGCGATCATGGCCGGGCTCGAGCCTGGCGGGGCGGTGGTGCTGAACCGCGACAACCGGCATTTCGAGCGCCTCGCTGCGGCGGCGCATGCCTATGGCGTGGGTCGCGTCCTCTCCTTCGGCACCGATGAGCGGGCCGATGTGCGGCTTCGCGCCTGGTCCACCGAAGGCTGGTCGACGCGCGCGCACATCACCCTGCTCGGCCGCGAGCTCGAGCTCGTGCTCGCGACCCCCGGGGTACATGCGGCGCAGAATGCCTGCGCCGTCCTTGCCGCCGTGTTCGCCGCTGGTGCCTCGCCCGAGGCGGCGCTGCCTGCGCTCGCAGCACTTGTCCCGCCGCCGGGCCGCGGCCGCCGCAGGCCGATCGTGCTCGCGGATGGCGAGGCGCTGCTTCTCGATGACAGCTACAACGCCTCGCCGCCCTCGGTGCGCGCGGCGCTGGCGGTGCTCGCCGATGCGCCGGGGGTGCGGCGCATCGCCGTGCTCGGCGACATGCGCGAGCTCGGCGCGCGGGGCGAGGAGGAGCATCGCGGGCTCGCCGGGCCGATCCTCGCTGCGCGGATCGACCATGTCTTCTGCTGCGGCCCGCTGATGCGCCACCTCTACGATGCGCTTCCCGCCGGGCTGCGCGGCGGCTACGCACCCGACAGCGCCGCCCTTCTGCCGATCGTGCGCCTCGCCGTGCGGCCAGGAGACGTGGTGCTGGTGAAAGGCTCGCTCGGCAGCCGCATGGGCCCGCTCGCCGATGCGCTCGCGGGCGAGTCGAAGGGAGGGAAGAGCTGAATGCTGTTCCATCTCTTCACCCCTCTCGCGGACGACTTCATCCTGTTCAACCTCTTCCGCTACCTGACGTTCCGCTCCGGCGCGGCGTGCATGACGGCCCTCTTCATCGCCTTCGCCGCCGGCCCGATGGTGATCCGCCGGCTGCGCAGCCTGCAGGCGCAGGGCCAGCCGATGCGCGAGCAGTACATGACGGAGGCGCATCTTCTCGGAAAGCGCGGCACGCCGACAATGGGCGGCGTGCTCATCCTGCTCGCGCTCGCCGTCTCGACGCTTCTCTGGGCCGATCTACGCAACCTCTATGTCTGGGCGGTGCTTCTCGTCACCGGGGGATACGGGCTGCTCGGCTTCGCCGACGATTTCCTGAAGGTGACCAAGCGCAACACCCGCGGCGTGCCCGGCAAGGTGAAGCTCGCCGTGCAGGCGGGCATCGGGCTCGCAGCCGCGCTGCTGATCATGTGGGCGACGCGCCCGCCGCTGAACACCGCGCTCGCCCTGCCCGTGCTGAAGGACGCACTGATCCCGCTCGGGCTGCTCTTTCCGCTGTTCGCGATGTTCGTGATGATGGGCGCGTCGAACGCCGTGAACCTGACGGACGGTCTCGACGGCCTCGCGATCGTCCCGGTGATGATCGCCGCCGGCTGCTTCGCGCTGATCGCCTATCTCACCGGCAATGCCGTGTTCTCGAACTACCTTCAGATCAACTTCGTCCCCGGCGCGGGCGAGCTCGCCGTGCTCTGCGCCGCGCTGATCGGTGCGGGCATGGGGTTCCTCTGGTTCAACGCGCCGCCGGCGATGGTGTTCATGGGCGACACGGGAAGCCTCGCCCTCGGCGGCGCGCTCGGCTCCATCGCGGTCGCGACCAAGCACGAGATCGTGCTCGCCATTGTCGGCGGCCTGTTCGTGCTCGAGACCGTGTCGGTGATCGTGCAGGTCGCCTCGTTCAAGCTGACCGGCAAGCGGGTGTTCCGGATGGCCCCGCTGCACCACCATTTCGAGAAGAAGGGCTGGGCGGAAAGCACCATCGTCATCCGCTTCTGGATCATCGCCATGGTGCTGGCGCTGGTCGGCCTCTCGACGCTGAAGCTGCGATGAGCGCCGCGGCCGAACCCGCCCTGTTCGCCGGACGCCGCTTCGCCGTGGTCGGCCTCGGCCGCGCCGGGCTCGCCGCGGCGACCAGGCTTGCCGCCTGGGGTGCGGAGGTCAAGGCGTGGGACGACGGCGAGGCAGCGCGCGACGCCGCGCGGGCCGAGGGCGTTGCGGTCGTCGCGCTCGAGCGGCGGAACCTGGAGGGTGTGGACGCGCTGGTCCTCTCCCCCGGAATCCCGCACCGCCTGCCGAAACCCCACCCGGTCGCTGCAATGGCGCAGGAAGCGGGCGTGCCGATCCTCTCCGATGTCGAGCTTCTCTACCGGGCCGTGCGGGCGACGGGCTCCCGCGCCCGGTTCGCGGGCATCACCGGAACCAACGGCAAGAGCACCACTACTGCGCTGCTAGCCCACATCCTCCGCCGCGCCGGCCTCGCCGTCGAAGCGGGGGCGAATCTCGGCCCTCCTGCCCTTGCCCTCAAGATATTGGGGTCGGACGGGGTCTACGCCCTCGAAATGTCGTCCTACATGTTGGAGCGACTCGCGACGATCCGGTTCGATGCGGCCGCGATGCTCAACCTCAGCGCCGACCATCTCGACCGCCATGGCGACATGGCCGGCTACGCCGCTGCCAAGCGCCACATCTTCGACCGGCAGGACGGGACCTGCACGGCGGTGGTGGGCGTCGACGACGCGCCTTCGGCCGCGATGGCCGACGAGCTTGCCTCCGGCCCGGCGAGGCTGATCCGCGTCTCGGGCCTCCGCGCCGTGCCGGGGGGCATCCATGCCGCAGAGGGGCGGGTGATCGATGCGCGCGGCCCCTCGCCCATCCGGGTCGCGAGCCTCGTCGGGCACCCGACGCTGCCTGGGTCGCATAACGCCCAGAACGCCGCCGCCGCCACGGCGCTGGCTCGCTCGCTCGGCCTCGGGCCGGTGGCGATCGCCGATGGCATCTCCTGCTTCCCCGGCCTGCCACACCGCCAGCAGCCGGTCGCCGAGATCGCGGGCGTGCGCTTCATCAACGACAGCAAGGCGACGAACGCCGACGCCGCGTCCCGCGCGCTCGGCTGCTACCCGCGCCTGTTCTGGATCGCAGGAGGCAGGGCCAAAGAGGGCGGCATCGCCCCGCTCGCGCCGTATTTCCCGCGCATCGCCCAGGCCTTCCTGATCGGCGAGGCGGCCGGGGACTTCGCCGCGACCCTGTCGGCCGCAGGCGTTGCCCATACCGTCTCCGGAACGCTCGAGCGGGCAGTGGCGGACGCATTCGCCGCGGCGCGGCGCGAGGCACCGGCGGTGGTGCTTCTCTCGCCTGCCTGCGCGAGCTTCGACCAGTTCCCCAATTTCGAGGCGCGTGGCGAGGCCTTCGCCCGCCACGCCGCCGCCCTTGCCGCCCAGGCCCCTTCCTGCGGGGTCGCGTCATGACCGCGCTCGCCCGCGCCGATGGCTCCGTGCTCGGCCGCTGGTGGTGGACGGTCGACCGCCTGACGCTCACCGCGCTCGCGCTTCTCATCGCCGTCGGCATGCTGATGACGGTGGCGGCGAGCCCGGCGGTGGCAGAGCGCATCGGCCTCGATGCCTACGCCTTCGTGCGCAAGCAACTCGTCTACCTCCCCGCGGCCGCGGCCGTCATGCTCGGCGTCAGCCTGCTCGGGCCGCGCGGTGTACGGCGCCTGGCCCTCGCCGGCTTCGCGGCGGCATTCGCGCTGACGGCGGCGACGCTCGTCGTCGGCGCAGAGATCAAGGGTGCGCGGCGCTGGATCTCGCTTCCGGGCATGTCGCTGCAGCCGTCGGAGTTCCTCAAGCCCTGCTTCGCGGTGCTCGCGGCCTGGCTGTTCGCGGAGGGGCAGAGGGCGCAGCGGGCGATCGGCGCGGCGGGTGCGTGCCTGCTTCTCGCACTCGTCCTCGGCGTGCTGAAGATGCAGCCCGACATCGGCATGGCGGCGGTCGTCACCGGGGTGTTCCTCGCCCAGTGGTTCGTCGCCGGGCTGCGCATCTTCTGGGTCGGTGTGCTCGGCGGGGTCGTCGCCGGCGTTGCCGTGGCGGCCTACTCCTTCTTCCCGCACGTGCAGAGCCGCGTGCACCGGTTCCTCGACCCGAGCTCGGGCGACAACTACCAGGTGGCGACCGCGCTCGAGGCCTTCGCGCATGGCGGGCTCGTCGGCCGCGGGCCGGGCGAGGGCCGGGTGAAGAACATCCTGCCCGACGCGCATGCCGATTTCGTCTTCGCCGTCGCGGGCGAGGAGTTCGGCATGCTCGTCTGCCTCGTCATCGTCGGGCTGTTCGCCTTCGTGGTGATCCGCGGCTTCGTGCGCCTCCTCTCCGAGACCGACCCGTTCGTGATGATCGCCGGTACGGGGCTGCTCACGCAGTTCGGGCTGCAGGCCTTCATCAACATGGCCTCGTCGCTTCACCTGATCCCCACCAAGGGGATGACGCTGCCCTTCGTCTCCTATGGCGGCTCCTCGGTGTTCGCGGTGGCGCTCGGCATGGGGATGCTGCTCGCGCTCACGCGGCGCCGCCACCACGGAGAGGCGGGATGAGGGGGACGATGCTGAGACCCGTCGCGATCGCCGCCGGCGGCACGGGCGGACATCTCTTCCCCGCCGAAGCGCTCGCCGCCGCGCTTGCGGCGCGCGGACAGAGGCCGGTGCTGTTCACCGATGCGCGCACCGCCACACGCCTCGGCCCGGGCTTTGCGGGCGTCGAGACGCATGTGATCCCGGCTGAAGGGCTCGCAGGGCGCGGCCTCGCGCGGGCGCCCCGCGCGGCTCTAGCGCTCTGCCGCGGCACGCTTGCGGCGCGCGCGATCCTCTCGCGTATCGGCGCGGCTGCGGTGGTCGGCTTCGGCGGCTACCCCTCCGTGCCGCCGCTTCTCGCCGCGCGCACCCTCCACTCGCGGCCAAGGATCGTGCTCCACGAGCAGAACGCCGTGCTCGGCCGCGCCAACCGCGCGCTGAGCCACATCGCCGACCTGCTCGCGCTCTCCTTCGCGGAGACGACGCGTCTTCCCCCCTCGCTGGCCACGCTGGTGACGGGCAATCCCGTCCGCCCCGCCATCCGTGCGCTGGCCGGCGAAGGCTACTCCGCCCCCGGGCCGGAGGGGTCGTTCAACCTCGTGGTGATCGGCGGCAGCCTCGGCGCCCGCGCGCTGTCCGACGTCGTGCCGGCAGCGCTTTCGCTTCTGCCCGGGGCGCTGCGCGCGCGGCTCTCCGTCACGATGCAGGCGCGTGCGGAGGATGCGCCGCGCGTCGAGGCTGCGCTCGTGGGCGCGGGCATCGCGGCAGCCGTCGCGCCCTTCTTCTCCGACATCGCCGCGCGGCTTGCCGCCGCCCATCTCGTCATCGCCCGCGCCGGAGCCTCCACCGTGTCCGAACTCGCCTGCGCCGGCCGGCCCTCGATCCTCGTGCCGCTTCCCGGCGCGATCGACGATCACCAGGCGGCGAATGCGCGCGCGCTCGCTGATGCCGGCGGTGCGGTCGCCATCGCCCAGCATGCGCTGACGGCCGACGATCTCGCCGCGCGCATCCTCCTGTTCGCCGAGGAGCCGCGGACGCTGGCCGCCATGGCCGAGGCCGCCGCACGCCTCGGCACGCCAGGCGCTGCCGATGCGCTCGCCGACGCCGTGCTCGCGCTCGCCAGCACGGAGGTGCCGGCATGAGGGCGCTGCCTCTCTCGATCGGTACGATCCACTTCGTCGGCATCGGCGGCATCGGCATGTCGGGCATCGCCGAGGTCCTGCACAATCTCGGCTACAAGGTGCAGGGAAGCGACATCGCCGAAGGCGCGCAGGTCAGGCGTCTGCGCGAGGCGGGCATTCCCGTCACGGTCGGCCATGCCGCGGCCAATCTCGGCGACGCACAGGTCGTCGTCGTCTCCACCGCCGTCAAGCGCGACAACCCGGAGGTGGCGGCCGCACGGGCGCAGCTCATTCCCGTCGTCCGCCGGGCCGAGATGCTGGCCGAGCTCATGCGGCTTCGCTGGTCGATCGCGATCGGCGGCACGCACGGCAAGACGACGACGACGAGCCTGATCTCGGCCGTGCTCGAGGCCGCGCATCTCGACCCCACCGTGATCAACGGCGGCATCATCAACGCCTACGGAACGAATACCCGCCTCGGCGCGGGAGACTGGATGGTGGTCGAGGCGGACGAGAGCGACGGCTCGTTCCTCCGCCTTCCTGCCGTCATCGCGGTCGTGACCAACATGGACCCCGAGCATCTCGACCATTGGGGAACGGCCGAGGCGATGAAGGAGGGCTACGCCCAGTTCGTCGGCAACATCCCCTTCTACGGCTTCGCGGTGCTGTGCCTCGACCACCCCGAGGTACAGGCGATGATCCCCCGCCTCTCCGACCGCCGCATCGTCACCTACGGGTTCAGCCCGCAGGCCGATGTGCGCGCAGAGCGGCTGGTGATGGACCGTCTCGGCGCGACCTTCGAGGTCCTGGTGGGCGACCGGCATACGGGCCGCGCGCGGCGGCTCGCGCCGTTCCGCCTGCCGATGCTCGGCGCGCATAACGTCGCCAACGCGCTTGCGGCCATCGCCGTCGGCGTCGAGATGGAGATCCCCGAGGACACGATCCGGACCGCACTTCTCGGCTTCAAGGGCGTGAAGCGCCGCTTCACCCGCACGGGCGAGGCAGGCGGCATCTCGGTGATCGACGATTACGGCCACCACCCGGTGGAGATCGCCGCGGTGCTGAAGGCCGCACGCCAGGCCGGCGCGCGCGACGTGATCGCGGTAGTGCAGCCGCACCGCTACACCCGGCTCGCGACGCTCTTCGAGGAGTTCTGCACCTGCATGAACGATGCGGGCACGGTGATCGTCGCCGACGTCTACGCGGCCGGCGAGCAGCCGATCGCGGGGATCGACCGCGACGCGCTCGTCGAGGGACTGCGGGCGCGCGGGCACCGCTCGGTCGTGCCGCTGCCCGGGCCCGAGCACCTGCCGGAGATGATCCATGCCATGGCGCGGCCGGGCGACTACGTCGTGTGCCTCGGCGCCGGAACGATCACCACCTGGGCGCATGCGCTCCCGGCCGAGCTCTCGGCGCTCCAGGCCGCGATTCCGCGCCGCGCGAACGGGGCGACGACATGATGTCCGCAGCCCGCAAGACGCCGCACCTGATCGAGACCCTGCCCAAGGTGCGCGGCCGCCTCATCGCGGACGCGAAGCTCGGGCCGCTCACCTGGTTCCGCACAGGCGGCGCGGCGGAGGTGCTGTTCCGCCCGGCCGATGTGGAGGACCTCGCCGGCTTCCTCGCCGCACTCGACCCCGCCGTGCCGGTGATCGTCATCGGCGCGGGTTCGAACATGATCGTGCGCGACGGCGGCGTGCCTGGCGTCATCATCCGCCTTCCCGCAGCCTTCGCGCGCGTCGCGCTCGACGAGGGCGGGCTCGTCGCCGGTGCCGCCGCGCTCGACCTCACCGTCGCCGAGACGGCCGCCGAGGCCGGGCGCGAGGGGCTGGCCTTCCTGTCCGGCATTCCCGGAACGATCGGCGGGGCGGTGGCGATGAACGCCGGCGCCTATGGTGGCGAGACCGGCGCGGTGCTCGATTGGGCGGAGATCGTCACGCGCGAGGGCTTCTGCGCGCGGCGCGACGATCTCGGCTTCCACTACCGCCGCACCGACCTGCCCGAGGGCACCATCGTCACCGCCGCGCGGCTGCGCGCCCCGGAGGGAGACCGCGCGGCGACCGCCGAGGCGATGGCAGCGATCCGGGCCGCCCGCGAGGCGACGCAGCCCGTGCGCGCGCGCACCGGCGGAAGCACCTTCAAGAACCCGCCCGAAGGCCCACGCGCCTGGGAACTGATCGACCGGGCCGGCTGTCGTGGCCTCATGCGCGGCGCAGCGCAGGTGTCGGAGAAGCATTGCAACTTCCTGCTCAATCTCGGCGGCGCGACGGCGGCAGACATCGAGGGCCTCGGCGAAGAGGTGCGCCGCCGCGTCGCTGCCACAACGGGTGTGACGCTCGAGTGGGAGATCCGCCGCATCGGCCTGCCCCTTCCCGGACTTTCGGAGGCGCCGCGATGACGCGCGTGGCCGTGCTTTTCGGCGGGCTCTCCGCAGAGCGCGAAGTCAGCCTTTCCTCGGGGCGGCAGGTTCTCGCCGCGCTGAAGGAGGCAGGGTTCGACGTGACACCGGTGATGGTCACGCGCGACCTGAAGGCGCTCGTCACGGCGCTGACCGAGCCGCGGCCCGATGTCGTGTTCAACGCGCTGCACGGACGCTATGGCGAGGATGGCTGCGTGCAGGGCATCCTCGAATGGCTGGAGCTTCCCTACACGCATTCCGGCGTGCGCGCCTCGGCGCTCGCGATGGACAAGTCCGCCGCCAAGGCCGCCTTCGTCGCGGCCGGCCTGCCCGTGGCGAAGGGCCGCGTCGTGCCGCTCGCCGACCTCTCCGCGGATGACCCGATGCCGCTGCCCTACGTGGTCAAGCCGGTGAACGAGGGGTCCTCCGTCGGCGTGCACATCCTGCGCGGCGGCGACAACCGCCGGGCGGACATCGCGCGGTCCTGGCAATACGGGCCTGCCGCGATGGTCGAGGAGTACGTTCCGGGGCGGGAACTGACGGTCGGGGTGATGGGCGACACGCCGCTCGCCGTGACCGACATCACCGCGCTCCAGGGCGGCGGCTTCTACGACTACGAGGCCAAGTACGCCGATGGCGGCTCCCGCCACGTCATTCCGGCAGCGATCCACCCCGACACGTATGCGCGGGCGCTCGATGTCGCGCGCGCCGCGCATCAGGCGCTCGGCTGCCGCGGCGCGACGCGGGCCGACTTCCGCTACGACGACACAGCGGGCGAGCCTGGGCGCCTCGTGCTTCTCGAGGTCAATACCCAGCCCGGGCTGACGCCGACCTCGCTGCTGCCCGAGCAGGCGGCGCATCGCGGCATCGGCTTCCCCGCCCTGTGCCGCTGGATGGTGGAGCAGGCGTCATGCGGCGGCTGAAGGCACCGGCCAAGACCCGCCGGCCGGGCCGCATCCGGCTCCTGCTCAGGCGCGCGCGCAGGCATGCGCGCCCGATCGCGCTCGGCGCCATCGCCATCATCGGCTTCGGCGGCGCCGTCGCGCTCTGGCGTGCCGCGGAACCGGGCCGCGCGGTCGAGGCCTGGCAGGACGCCGCGCTCGACCTCACCGCCTCCTGGGGCCTCTCGGTGGAGGAGATCACCGTGGAAGGCCGCCGCCACGCCTCGGGCGCTGACCTTCTCGACGCGATCGGGCTCTCGCGGGGGGCACCGATCCTCGCCGTCTCGCCGACGATCCTGCGCGAGCGCGTCGAGGCGCTCGACTGGGTCGAGAGCGCGACGGTGCAGCGGCGCCTGCCGCGGCAGATCCATGTCGTCGTCACCGAGCGCACGCCGTATGCGCTGTGGCAGCGCCAGGGCCGCTTCGCACTGATCGACCGGACGGGACGGGTGATCGTCGAGAACGACGTCGCGCCCTTCGCGGAACTGCCTCTCGTCGTCGGCGCGGGTGCCGCACCGGTCGCCGCCTCGCTGCTCGACGAGATCGCGCGTTTTCCCGAGGTGAGGCTCCGCGTCACCGCGGCGATCCGCGTCGCCGAGCGGCGATGGAACCTCCGCCTCGCCTCGGGAGCGGATGTCCTGTTGCCGGAAGGGGCGGAGGTGGCGGCGATCGAGCGCCTCGCGGCGCTTCACCGCGACGCCGGTCTGCTCGACCGTGGCCTCGCCGCGATCGACATGCGCCTGCCCGACAGGCTGGTGCTCCGCCCCGTTCCGGCCCCGGAACCGCCGCCGGCGAACGGGGCGCGCACCACGGCACGGCGGCCGACATGAAGGAGACGCGGCCATGAACGAGATGTCGCGCCGCGGGCTGGCGGATGCCGGTGCCGATCAGCGTGGCCTTCCGGTCGCGCCTGCCTCGCGCGGGCGGTTCCGGCGCGGGTCGGGAACGCTCGCGGCGCTCGACATCGGCTCGACCAAGATCACCTGCCTGATCGGGCGGGTGGAAAGCGACGGGCATCTGCGCGTGCTGTCCGTCGGCCATCACCGCTCGCGGGGCATCCGTGCAGGCTCGGTCGTCGATCTCGAGCTCGCCGAGGCCTCGATCCGCGCCGCCGTGGCGCAGGCCGAGGAGCTCGCCGACACCCAGGTGCGCGAGGTCGTCGCCAACCTCTCCTGCGGCCAGCCGGAGAGCCGGCACGTCACGGTGCAGCTCCATCTCGGCGGCCACGCGGCAGACGACACCTCGCTCCGCCGCATCGTCGCCGAGGGCCGCGCGCGTGCCTATGCCGAAGGGCGCGAGGTGATCCATGCGATCCCGCTCTCCTACGCGGTGGACGGCACGGGCGGCGTGAAGGACCCGCGCGGCATGGTGTGCGAGACGCTTGCGGCGCGGCTGCACGTGGTCGACGCAACCGTCGGCACGCTGCGCAACCTCGCCTCCTGCCTCGCGCGCTGCGACCTCGACATCGAGGCGATGGTCGCCGCCCCCTTCGCCGCAGGCCTCGCCTCGCTCGTCGAGGACGAGCGCGAGCTCGGCGTCACCGTCGTCGACATGGGCGGCGGCACGACCTCGCTCGCCGTGTTCGCTGACGGCCAGCTCCAGCACACCGATGTGCTGCCGATCGGCGGCCAGCATGTGACGAACGACATCGCGCGCGGGCTATCCACCACGATTGCCCACGCGGAACGGATGAAGACGCTGCACGGCTCGACCCAGGCCGTGCCGGAGGACGACCGTGAGCTCCTTCCCGTGCCGCTCGTCGGCGAGGACGATCACGCGATCGCCAAGGTGCCGCGCTCGATGCTGGTCGGCATCATCCGCCCCCGCCTCGAGGAGACGTTCGAACTCGTGCGCGCGCGGCTCGACGATGCCGGGCTCGGCCGTGCCGCCGGCCGCCGCGTGGTGCTGACGGGCGGGGCGAGCCAGCTCATCGGCGTGCGCGACCTCGCCGCGCAGATCCTCGACAAGCAGGTGCGCAACGGTCGCCCGCCGAGCCCGCGTGGCCTGCCCGACAGCGCGTCGGGCCCCGCCTTTGCCGTTCCCGTCGGCCTGCTCGTCTGGGCCGCGACCGAGGGCCAGATCGCCCGAGACCTCGCCCCTGCCGGCCACGCCGCGCCGCCGGGGCTCGTCGCCCGAATCGCCACCTGGCTGCGCGAGAGGCTCTAAGGCCGATGCGCGCAGCCCCCCTCACGAAGAACGCCACGCCAACCGCCAGCTCAAGCGAACGCCGCTGAAGGAGACGTCCCGATGGCTATCACGCTCACCATGCCGCCCCAGGCAATGACCGACTTCCAGCCCCGCATCACCGTCGTCGGTGTCGGCGGGGGCGGCTCGAACGCGGTGAACAACATGATCGCCTCGCAGCTCGAGGGCGTGGAGTTCATCGTCGCCAACACCGATGCGCAGAGCCTGATGCACTCGCGCGCCGAGCGCCGCATCCAGCTCGGGCCCCATCTCACGCAGGGGCTCGGCGCCGGCGGGCGGCCCGACATCGGGCGCGGCGCGGCCGAGGAGGCGATGGAAGAGATCGCCTCGCACCTCGCCGGCAGCCACATGGTGTTCATCACCGCCGGCATGGGCGGCGGGACGGGCACCGGGGCCGCGCCGGTGGTCGCCCGCATCGCCCGCGAGCGCGGCATCCTCACCGTCGGCGTCGTCACCAAGCCGTTCGAGTTCGAGGGGCAGAAGCGCCGCCGCTCGGCCGAGCAGGGCATCGAGGAGCTCCAGGCCGTCGTCGACACGCTGATCGTCATCCCGAACCAGAACCTGTTCCGGCTTGCGAACGACCGGACGACCTTCGCCGAGGCCTTCAAGATGGCCGACAACGTCCTCTACATGGGCGTCCGCGGCGTGACCGACCTGATCGTCAACCCTGGCGTCGTGAACCTCGACTTCGCCGACATCCGCTCGGTAATGGCCGAGATGGGCAAGGCGATGATGGGCACGGGCGAGGCCGACGGCGACGACCGCGCGACGCGCGCGGCGGAGAGCGCGATCTCGAACCCGCTCCTCGAGGAAGCCTCGATGAAGGGGGCCAAGGCGGTGCTCATCAACATTACCGGCGGCATGGACATGACGCTGTTCGAGGTCGACGAGGCCGCAAACCGCATCCGCAAGGAGGTCGGCGAGGAGGAGGCGAACATCATCTTCGGCTCCTCGATCTCGGAGGAGATGGACGGGCGCATCCGCGTGTCTGTCGTCGCGACCGGCATGGAGGCGAACCTCGCCGCCAAGCCGCGCCCCACCCTTGTCTCCGTCAGCGGGGCCGCGCCGGTCCGGCCGGCGATGCAGCCGGGCGCCGCGGCGATGCCGCCCGCCATGGGCGCGGCGGG
>NZ_VFAC01000006.1 GCF_007644105.1 Elioraea rosea
GTTGCGCTCGCGGGCCCCGCGCTCGCGCAGGCGCAGCGGCCGCAGCAGGGGCGCGGCCAGCCGCAGCGGGGCCAGAGGCAGCAGGCGCAGGCGCCTCGGCCGCAGGGCAGTCCCGCCAACACGCCGCTCGGGCCCCTCGACACGCTCGCCCGCCACGCGCTGATCGTCGATTTCGACACGGGCGCGACGCTGCTCGAGAAGGATGCGGACATTCCGATGCCGCCCGCCTCGATGAGCAAGCTGATGACCGCCTATGTGGTGTTCGAGAAGCTCCGCGAAGGCAGGCTTAGGATGGAGACCGAGCTTCCGGTGAGCGAGCGCGCCTGGCGCATGGGCGGGTCGAAGATGTTCGTCGAGGTGGGCCAGACCGTCCGCGTCGATGACCTGCTTCGCGGCGTGATCGTGCAGTCCGGAAACGATGCCTGCGTGGTGCTCGCCGAGGCGATCAGCGGCTCGGAGGAAGCCTTCGCCGACATGATGACCGAGCGCGCCCGCGCCATCGGCCTGACGCAGACGACCCTGCGCAACTCGACCGGCTGGCCGGACCCGAACCACCGCATGTCCTGCCGCGACCTCGCAGTACTGTCGGCGCGGATCATCAACGACTTCCCGGACTACTACCGGATCTACAGCGAGAAGTCGTTCCGGTTTGCTAACATAAGCCAGGAGAACCGCAACCCGCTCCTCTACCGGAACGTGGGCGCCGATGGGCTCAAGACCGGGCACACGGAGGAGAGCGGGTACGGGCTCACCGCCTCTGCCATCCAGGGCGGGCGGCGCGTGATCATGGTGGTGAACGGGCTTCCCTCGATGCGCGTGCGGGGCGAGGAGAGCGAGAGGCTGATCGGCTGGGCCTTCCGCGAGTTCGAGAACGTGCGGCTGTTTGGCGCGGCCGAGACGGTGGAGGAGGTGCCCGTCTATCTCGGCGAGCGCGCCACCGTGCCGCTCGTCGCGGGGCGTGACCTCGTGATGACCGTGCCACGCAACTGGCGCTCGGGCGCGCAGATCGCGGTGCGCTACGCCGCCCCCGTGAAGGCCCCTGTCGCGCGTGGCATGGAGCTCGGCCATCTCGAAGTCTCGGGCCGCGGCGTGCCGGACATGACGGTGCCGCTCTTCGCCGGCGCCGACGTGCCGCGGCTCGGCTTCGTGCCGCGCATCGGCGCGAGCCTGAGGCATCTCGTCTTCGGAAGCTGACGCCTCTACCCTCCGCGCCATGCGGGGAAGGTTCATCACGCTCGAGGGCGGCGAGGGCGCGGGAAAGACGACGCAGCGCTCGCTGCTCGCAGCGTCGCTCCGCGCCTCTGGGCTCGAGGTGCTGGAGACGCGCGAGCCGGGAGGCGAGGCGGGCGCGGAGGCGATCCGCGCGCTTCTCGTCTCCGGCGAGCCCGGACGGTGGGAGCCGCTTGCCGAGACGCTCCTGCACTACGCGGCCCGGGCGCAGCATGTCGCCCGCGTCATCGAGCCTGGCCTCGCGCGCGGCGCCTGGGTGGTCTCCGACCGCTTCGCCGATTCGACCGCCGTGTACCAGGGTGCGGGGCAGGGGCTCGCGGCCGAGAGGATCGCCGCGGTGCACGCCGCCACGCTCGGCGGCTTCGCTCCCGACCTCACACTGATCCTCGACGTGCCCGTCGAGACCGGCCTTGCCCGCGCGGGGCAACGGGGGGAGACGAACCGCTACGAGCGCTTCGATGCTGGGTTCCATGCGCGCATCCGCGAGGGGTTCCTGGCGATCGCCGCCGCCGAGCCTCGCCGCTGCACGGTGATCGACGCTTCGCGCCCGCCCGGACAGGTGGCGGCAGCGATCCGCGAAGCCCTCGGCGCCCGCCTCGGCCTCTCCCTTCCCGACACGGCATGAGCCCGGCCGAGGCGACAGAACTGCTCGGGCACGCCGCGGCGGCGGAAAGCTTCGCCGCTGCCTGGGGCTCGGGGCGGCTGCACCATGCCTGGCTGATCGGCGGCCCACCCGGCATCGGCAAGGCGACGCTCGCCTACCGCGCGGCACGCTGGGTTCTCGCCGGCGGCCCGGCCTCGGAGGAGACGTTTGGCCTCGCTTCGAGCCACCCGGTGTTCCGCAAGGTCGCCGGGGGGAGCCACCCCGACCTCCGCGTGGTCGAGCGGGCGGAGAACGCCAAGACAGGCCGGCTCTACAGCGAGATCCGGGTCGACGACATCCGCGCGATGACGGACTTCCTCCGCCTGACCGGTGCCGAAAGCCCCTGGCGGGTGGCCATCATCGACCCGGCGGACGAGCTCTCCACCGAAGCCGCGAACGCGCTTCTGAAGATCCTCGAGGAACCGCCACCGAAAGCACTGATCCTGCTCGTCTCGCACACCCCGGCGAGGCTGCTGCCGACGATCAGGAGCCGCTGCCGGCGCCTGATGCTGAGCCCGCTGCCGAAGGCCGATGTCGCCGCCCTGCTCGCCCGGCTCGCTCCCGCGCTTCCGGCAGCCGAGGCAGAAGCGTCGGCCGCGCTTTCGGGCGGCTCGATCGGGCGGGCGCTCGCGCTCGCCGAAGGCGGGGCGGCGGAGCTGTCGGCCGCGATCGGGCGCGTGTTCCAGGGGCTTCCGGCACTCGACCAGGCGGCCGCGCATGCGCTGGCGGACAGGCTCGCGCGGCCAGGCGCGGAGGAGGGGTTCGCCCTGTTCATGGGCCTGGTGCGCGACCGGCTTGCCGCGCTCGCCAAGGCGGCCGCCACGGGCCGGGCCGATGCCGTCGCTCGGCTCCGCCCGCTTGAAGAGTGGGGAACGCTGTGGGAGAAGGTCGGCCGCATGGCGCGCCTTGCCGACGCGCTCAATCTCGACCGCAAGCAGGCCGTGCTCTCCGTTCTCCAGGCCCTTCGCCCGGGCGCGGCGCTCGACGCGCCCTGACCCTGCCGGCCGGGAGCGTCGCCCAGGAAGAATGATGCAGAAACAGCGCTACTACGTCACGACGCCGATCTATTACGTCAACGACGTTCCCCATATCGGCCACGCCTACACGACGCTCGCGGCCGATGTGCTCGCACGCTTCATGCGGCTCGACGGGCGGGAGGTGTTCTTCCTCACGGGCACCGACGAGCATGGCCAGAAGGTCGAGAAGGCCGCGGCCGCGCGCGGCCTCGAACCGAAGCCCTTCACCGACGAGGTGAGCGCGAATTTCCGCGAGCTCGCCGAAGCGATGGGGTTCTCGAACGACGACTTCATCCGCACCACCGAGCCGCGCCACTACCGCGCCTGCGAGGAGCTCTGGCGCCGCATCCACGCCGCGGGCGACCTCTATCTCGGCGACTATGGCGGCTGGTACGCCGTGCGCGACGAGGCGTTCTACCGCGAGAGCGAGACCGTCGTCGGCGAGGATGGCATCCGCCGCGGCCCGTCCGGCGCGCCGGTCGACTGGGTGAAGGAGCCGTCCTGGTTCTTCCGCCTGTCGGCCTGGCAGGACAGGCTTCTCGCCTTCTACGAGGCGAACCCCGACTTCATCGCACCCGAGAGCCGGCGCAACGAGGTGCTGAGCTTCGTGCGGTCGGGGCTCGAGGACCTTTCCGTCAGCCGCACGAGCTTCGGCTGGGGCGTGCCGGTTCCCGACAGCCCAGGCCATGTGATGTATGTCTGGCTCGATGCGTTGACCAACTACGTCACTGCCACCGGCTGGCCCAACACGCATGCCGAGCGTGCAGGGTTTTGGCCTGCTGATCTCCACCTCGTCGGCAAGGACATCCTGCGGTTCCACGCCGTCTACTGGCCCGCCTTCCTGATGAGCGCCGGGCTCGAACCGCCGAAGCGCGTCTTCGCCCATGGGTGGTGGACCGTCGAGGGGCAGAAGATGTCGAAGTCCCTCGGCAACGTGGTCGACCCGTACGCGGTGATCGGCGAGTTCGGGCGCGACGCGTTCCGCTTCTTCCTTCTGCGCGAGATCCATTTCGGCGCGGATGGGGATTTCTCGCGCCGCGGGATGCTGCGGCGGCTGAACGTCGATCTCGCCAACGAGTTCGGCAACCTCGCCCAGCGGACGCTCGGCTTCGTCGCGCGCAACTGCGGCGGCGTGCTGCCCGCGCCGGCCGCGCTGTCGGATGACGACAAGGCGCTGCTCGACAGTGCAGCGGCGCTGCTGCCCACCTTGCGGGCCGAGATCGGCCGCCAGGCATTCCATTCCGGGCTCGAGGCCGTGTGGAGCGTCATCCGCGACGCCAACGCCTATGTCGACCGCGAGGCGCCCTGGACGCTCAGGAAGACCAATCCCGAGCGCATGGGCACGGTGCTGTGGAC
Source organism: Elioraea rosea (assembly GCF_007644105.1). GTDB lineage: Bacteria > Pseudomonadota > Alphaproteobacteria > Acetobacterales > Acetobacteraceae > Elioraea_A > Elioraea_A rosea. Next base: position 4,246 of record NZ_VFAC01000006.1, read on the forward strand.
GCTCGCGGAGCTCCTCCGCCGCCTCGGCATCCTGCTCCAGCCGGTGATGCCGGATGCGATGGCGACGCTGCTCGACCAGCTCGGTGTATCCGACCGCAGCTTCGCCGCGCTCGAGGCGCCGATGCCGGGCGGCGTTGCCCTGCCTGCGCCGAGCCCGATCTTCCGCAAGGTGGACGACGAGGCGGGGAAGGGGGTCTGAGACCGTGCTGATCGACAGCCACTGCCATCTCGACCACTGGGAGGAGGCGGAGCGGGAAGGGCTCGTGACGCGCGCCCGCGAGGCCGGCGTCGGCACGCTCATCACCATCGGCGTGCGGATGCGCCAGGCGGCGACGGTGAAGGCGATCGCCGAGGCATTCCCCGAGGTGTGGTGCACCGTCGGCATCCACCCGCACAACGCGGCGGAAGAGCCAGTGCCCGAGGTGGCGGACCTCGTGGCGCTCGCCGATCACCCACGCGTCGTCGGCATCGGCGAAAGCGGGCTCGACTACCACTATGACAAGGCGCCGCGAGACATTGCGGCTGAAAGCTTCCGCCGCCACATCCGTGCCGCGCGCGAAACAGGCCTGCCGCTCGTCGTACACGCGCGCGACGCGGACGCCGATATCTCGCGGATCTTGAAGGAAGAACACGAGGCTGGAGGGGCGTTTCCGTTCCTCCTCCACTGCTTCACCTCCGGCCGCCAACTCGCTTTCGATGCAGTAAAGCTCGGCGGCTCCGTGAGCTTCTCGGGCGTCTTGACCTTCCGGCGCTCCGACGAACTCCGCGACATCGCGCGCGAACTGCCAGCAGACAGGCTGCTGGTCGAGACCGATGCGCCCTATCTCGCGCCCGAGCCGTTCCGCGGCAAGCGGTGCGAGCCCGCGCTCGTCGCCTACACCGCCAAGGCGCTCGCCTCCGTCCGCGGCCTTCCGGTGCCTGCGCTCGCCGAGCTCACCACCGCCAACACGCTCCGGCTGTTCAGCCGGATCAGGCTGCCGCAAAGCGCGTGAAGGTCATCGTCCTCGGCTGCGGCTCGTCCGGCGGCGTTCCGCTGATCGGCGGGCGATGGGGACGCTGCGACCCGTCCGACCCGCGGAACCGCCGCACGCGCGCCTCGATCCTGGTCGAGACCGAGGGGCGAACGCTTCTGGTCGACACCACGCCCGACCTTCGCGCCCAGCTTCTCGCGGCGGAGCGCTGGAAGCTCGATGCGGTGCTCTACACCCATGCGCATGCAGACCACATCATGGGGCTCGATGACCTGCGTGCGGTGAACCGGCTGATCGGGGCGCCGCTTCCGGCCTTCGCAGATGGCCGCACGCTCGCCGACCTGCGCCGCCGCTTCGACTACGCGTTCCAGCCGCTGAGGCAGGGCTCGGGGTTCTTCCGCCCGGTGCTCGAGCCCGTCGAGATCGTGCCGGGCGAGCCCTTCGAGGCCGCGGGTGTCTCAGTGCTGCCGGTCCTGCAGGACCATGGCTTCATGCCGAGCCTCGGCTTCCGCATAGGCGACTTCGCGTATTCGACCGACGTTCTCGATCTCGACGAGGCCGCGCTCGCAGCGCTCGAGGGGGTTCGCGTCTGGATCGTCGGCTGCTTCCAGGAGCGGCCGCACGTGACGCATGCGCATCTCGAGCGCGCGCTGTCCTGGGTGGCGCGGCTGAAGCCAGAGAGGACGGTGCTGACCCACATGGGCGAAGGCTTCGACTACGCCACGCTGTCGGCCATTCTTCCGGCCGGGGTCGAGCCTGGCTACGACGGCCTCGTGCTGGATGTCTGACCACACCGACATTTTCCATAATCATGATTAGCGGATATTCGTGTGGTCCCAAGGGAGGGGCGCGATGACGAACGACACGCCGGAAGCCGCAGAGGAGCTTCGCCGCCTCCTCCGTGTCATGGCCGCGCTGCGCGACCCCGAGCGCGGCTGCCCCTGGGACCGCGAGCAGAGCTTCGACACGATCGCGCCGTACACGCTCGAGGAAGCCTATGAGGTGGCCGATGCGATCGCCCGGCGCGACTGGGCGGCCCTCGAGGACGAGCTCGGCGATCTCCTGTTCCAGGTCGTCTACTACGCGCAGATGGGCTCAGAGGACGGGCGCTTCGACTTCGCCGCCATCGCCCGTGGCATCGCCGAGAAGATGATCCGCCGCCACCCGCACGTGTTCGGGGCTGAGAGCCGCGAGAGCTCCGCCGAGCAGACCGCCGCCTGGGAGGCGCAGAAGGCCGAGGAACGCGCGCGCCGGGCCGAGACCGGCGTGCTCGCTGGGCTTCCCCTCGCCCTCCCCGCCCTCACCCGTGCCGCCAAGCTCACAAGCCGCGCCGCCCGCGTCGGCTTCGACTGGCCGGACGCCGACGCCGTACTCGACAAGCTCGCCGAGGAGACCGGAGAGCTCCGCGCCGAGCTCGCAACCGCCGCGCGCGACCAGGCGAGGCTCGCGGACGAGGTGGGCGACATGCTGTTCGTCCTCGCCAACCTTGCCCGCAAGCTCGAGCTCGACCCGGAGGCGTGCCTGCGCGGCGCCAACGCCAAGTTCGAGCGCCGCTTCGGTGCGATCGAGGCCGCGCTCGCGTCGGAGGGGCGAAGCCCCGACCAGGCGAGCCTCGAGGAAATGGAGGCGCACTGGCAGGCGGCGAAGGCGGCGGAGCGCGCATGAGCCGTCCCGAGGTCATCGCCTCGCTCGCCACCTCGGCCGACGGGTTCGTCGCCGAAGCCGGCGGCGGGTTCGACTTCCTGCTTCCCTATGACCCCTCCGCGCTCGGCTTCGACGCCTTCCTCGCCGGCATCGACACGGTGCTGATGGGCAGGACGACCTTCGAGCATGTGCTCGCCATGGGCCCCTGGCCCTATGGCGGCAAGCGGGGCGTCATCGTTACCTCGCGCGAGGCGGCTCTGCCGGAGGGCGTGATCGCCATCCCGCCGGAGCCGGCGGCGCTGGCCCCTGCGCTCGCGTCCCTCGGCGCGCGGCGCGTGTGGAATGTCGGCGGCCCGCGCACCCTCGCCTTCAGCCACGCGGCGGGCCTGCTCGACAGGCTGGAGCTGCACGTCGTTCCCGTCGCGCTCGGGGCCGGCATCTCGCTCGGCTTCGCGCCCGCCTCGCTCGCTCTCGAGGAGGCGACCACCGTGCCCCTCGGCGTCGCCCGGCTGCGCTGGCGCGTGCTTCGCCCGTGAGCGCCTTCGGCGTCTGGCCCACCCTCGTCCTCGTCTCCGCCGCCTGGGGAACCACGCTTCTCTGGATCAAGCTCGCTGGCGGAACGCTCGCCCCCTTCACGCTGACGATGTGGCGTGGGGTGGCCGCGATCATCGCGCTCGGGCTGTTCCTCCTGTGGCGCGGAGAGCGGCCGCGCATGCGGCTTCGCGACGTGCTCGTCCTCGGCACGACGAATGGCTGGCTGTCCTCCGCGCTCATGGCCTTCGCACTTGGCCGCATAGACACCGCGCCGGCCGCGCTCGTCGCCGCCTCGATGCCGCTGATCCTCGCGATCCTCTCGCACCTCTTCCTGCCGGGGGAGCGGCTCACCGCGCGCGCGGCAACCGGCATCGTCATCGGCTTCTGTGGCATCGCGCTCGTGCTCGGCCCGGGCGTGCTCGCCGCCTCCTCGGCCTCCATCGAGGGGTTCGCCGCGATGCTCGCGGTCGCTACCGGCTATGCGACGGGCGCGACCTACGGCCGGCGCACGAGGCCGCCCGACCCGGCAGGAACCGCGCTCGGCCAGCAGGGCGTGTCGGTCGTCGTCTCGGCCCTGCTCGCGCTCGCAACGGGACAGGGAATCGCCCCGCCGACGGATGCTCTGACGATCGGCTCCATCGCCGCGCTCGGCTCGGTCGCGACCGCGCTGCCCATGGTCCTCTACTGGCGGCTTCTCTCCCGCGCGCCGACCTCCATCGCAGGCTTCGTCGACTACCTGATTCCGCTCTGGGCGACGCTGATCGCCGTGACGATCCTCGGCGAGCACCCGCAGCCGACGGCGCTCGCAGGCGGCGCGCTCGTGCTGGCAGGCATCGCGGTCACGACGCGGCCGTTCAGGCGGGCAGCGGGATGAACTCGCTCTCTCCCGGCACTGCCTCGAACCGCCCGGCCTGCCAGTCGGCCTTCGCCTGCTCGATGCGCTCCTTCGAGGACGAGACGAAGTTCCACCAGATGAAGCGCGGCCCGTCCATCGCCGCGCCGCCGAGAACGAGGATGCGCGAGGCCGTGACGGCGGCGAGCGCGATGGGGTCGCCCGCGCGGAACACGAGAAGCCGCCCCGCCTCATGCCGCACGCCGCCGATCTCGATCGAGCCCTCGAGGACGTAGACCGCCCTCTCCTCAGTCTCGCGCGGCAGCCCGAGCCGCGCGCCCGGCTCGAGCGCGATGTCGGCATAGAGCGTCTCGGAAGCAGGCCGCACCGGGCTCCGCATGCCGAACCCCTCGCCGACGATCAGGCGTATGTCGAGCCCCTCGCCCGACCAGGCGGGAAGCTCGCCGGCGGCGTAATGGTCGAAGCCCGGCGCACGCTCCTCCTGCGCCTTGGGCAGGGCGATCCAGCTCTGGATGCCGTAGAGCCTGTGCGGTGCCGCGCGGGCAGCGAGCGGCGAGCGCTCGCTGTGCGCGATCCCCTTTCCCGCCGTCATCCAGTTCACCGCGCCGGGCGTGATCTCCATCTCCGTGCCGAGGCTGTCGCGGTGCATTACGCGGCCCTCGAACAGATAGGTGACGGTGGCGAGCCCGATATGCGGATGCGGGCGGACATCGACACCCGTGCCGGTGACGAACTCGCCCGGCCCCATCTGGTCCCAGAAGATGAAGGGCCCCACCATCTTGCGGCCCACCGAGGGCAGCGCCCGCCTTACCTCGAAGCCGCCGATGTCATGCGCGCGCGGCACGATCACGGTCTCGACAGCGCCGTCGGGCGTTGCCGGGCATTCCGGGTCGGAGGCGGGAAGCCAGCTCATCGCGGTCTCTCCTTCGGCGCATCCGCGCGGCCCTCGAGCGCCATCATGGTCGCGAGCGCCGTGGCGGCGAGGCTTTCCTTCCCCTCCCTTACCGCGAAGAGATCGGCCGAGACCACCGTGAGCGTGCCGCCCGAACGCTTCACTTCGGCACGCGCGACGATCACCTCGCCATCGGCCGGGCTCATGAAGTTGACCTTCATCTCGACGGTGAGGATCGACGCCTCCGCCGCGAACAGCGTGAAGGCGGCATAGCCGCAGGCCGTGTCGGCGAGGGTGGCGACGGCGCCGCCATGGACGAAGCCGTGCTGCTGCAGGAGGTCGTCGCGCCGCTCCAGGGTGATCTCGCAGCGCCCGGGCGCGAGCGCGGTCATGCGCGCCCCGAGCATCGCGGTGAAGGCTTGGCGCGCGAAGCTGTCGCGCACCCGCGCCTCCCAGCCCGGGTCGCGCGGCGTCATGGCTCGAGGAGGGCGGCGTGCACCGCCTGCCAGGTCGCGCGGTCAGGCGCGGCGATCAGCCCGCCACGATGCACCCCGCCGTGATACGGCCTTCCGTCCAGCAGCGCCGCATGGCCGCCCGCCTCGCGATGGATCAGCACGCCTGGCGCATGGTCCCACGGCATCAGCTTCCAGTAGAGAAGCGCGTCCAGCTGGCCCGACGCGGCGAGCCGCCACTCATGCGCTGCGCACCGGAGCTCCCAGCCCGCGGCGAAGAGGCCGAGCCGCGGCCGAACGCGCGCGGCGAGTTCCTCGGGAAGGTAGCGATGGCTGATCGCCGCGCGCATTGCGCCGACCGGCCCTGGGGCAGAAGCGCGCAGGTCATGCCTCCGCCCGTGGCGATCCTCGACCCATGCCCCCTGCCCTGCCAGCGCGATCGCCGTGTCGTGCAGTACGGGGTCATGGATCCAGGCCGCAACCGGATCGCCACGGTGGAGAAGCGCCAGCATCGTGCAGAACAGCGGCAGGCCGGCGGCGAAGTTCGCCGTGCCGTCCACCGGGTCGAGAACGAAGCACCACTCCGCCCCGCCGGTCGCAGCCAGCAGCGAGGCATCGGCAGACGCCGCCTCCTCGCCGACGATCTCGATACCGGGGCAGAGCCGCGCGAGCGCGGCGACGACGGCGCGCTCGCAGGCCTCGTCCGCCGCGGTGACAAGGTCCTGCGGGCCCGATTTTGCGCGCACCTCGCCGTCTGCGAGGTTGCGGAACCGCGGCATCACCTCCGTGACCGCGGCTTCCGCAAGCGCCGCAGCGATGTCGGAGGCGCGCGTGGCGGAGGCGACGGGGTTGGAGAGGCTCACCCCTCGATGCCGAAGATGTCGCTCTCCTTCATGATCACGCGGTCCTTGCCGTCGAGCTTCACTTCGGTGCCGGACCATTTCCCGTAGAGAACGACGTCGCCGACCTTCACGTCGAGCTTCATCAGCCGCCCGTCCTCCGCCCGCGAGCCGGGGCCGACCGCGAGCACCTTGCCGCGCGTCGGCTTCTCGCCGGCCGTCTCGGGAATGATGATGCCGCCCTTGCTCTTGGTCTCGGCGGAGATCGGCTCGACCAGGATACGGTCGCCGAGCGGGCGGAATTTCGACGGCATGGGTCTCTCTTTCTCTGTCCTTGGGGGATCGTGCCGGCGGATGGCATCAGGAAGTGCCGGAGCAGTCAATCCGGTGCAAGATCGCACGCGAGAACCGGAGGAGCCCATGTCGGTCGACCTCGCCCAGGCGCGGGCGGACACGCCAGGCTGCGCGCATGTCGCGCATTTCAACAACGCCGGCGCCGCGCTGAAGCCGCGCCCTGTCATCGAGGCGGTGCGGCGGCATCTCGACCTCGAGGCGACGATCGGCGGCTACGAGGCGGCCGATGCCGCCCACGCGGCCGCCGAGCGGTTCTACGACGCCGTCGCGACGCTTCTGTCCTGCCATCGCGACGAGGTTGCCTTCGTCGAGAGCGCCACGCGCGGCTGGGACATGGCCTTCCACGCCCTGCGGTTCCGCGAGGGAGACCGCATCCTGACCGGGCGTGCGGAATACGCCTCGAACGTGATCGCGATGCTCCGCGAGGCCGAGCGCACGGGGGCAAGCCTCGAGATCGTGCCCGATGACGAGGCTGGGCAGATCGACGTCGCCGCGCTCGAGGCGATGATCGACGACCGCGTGAAACTCATCGCGCTCACGCACGTGCCGACGAATGGCGGGCTCGTGAATCCGGCCGAGGCGGTGGGCGCCGTCGCGCGCCGCGCGGGGGTGCCCTTTCTGCTCGATGCCTGCCAGAGCGCCGGCCAGATGCCGCTCGACGTCGATCGCCTCGGCTGCGACATGCTCTCTGCGACGGGCCGGAAGTTCCTCCGCGGGCCGCGCGGCACGGGGTTTCTCTATGTCCGCCGCGCCTGGATCGAGCGCCTCGACCCGCCCTTCCTGGACCTTCATTCCGCGACATGGACCGGCCCGCGAAGCTACGCCGTGCGCGGCGACGCGCGGCGCTTCGAGCAGTGGGAGCGTGACGTCGCCGGCCAGATCGGCTTCGGCGTCGCCGTAGGCTATGCCCTCTCCGTCGGCCTGGCGGCGATCTGGTCGCGCATCTCGATGCTGGCCGCGAGCCTGCGCGAGCGGCTCGCCGTGCTGCCTGGGGTCAGCGTGCACGACAAGGGCGCCGTGCGGTCGGGCATCGTCACGTTCAACGTGGACGGCGAGACGGCGGAGGCGGTGCAGCGAAGGCTCCGCGCCGAGGCCATCAACACCGCGACCTCAACGGCGGGCAACGCGCGGTTCGACATGCCCGACCGCGGGCTCGACGCGCTCGTCCGCGCCTCGGTGCACTACTACAACTCGGAGGAGGAGATCGCGCGCCTCTGCGAGGCGGTCGCCAGCCGCTAGCCGGGCCCGCGCTTGAGGCCTTCCCTGGCGGCGCGGGCGCGACGGCTTTCGAAGCGCGCGCGGTCATCGTCCGACAGCCGCACGGCGAGATGGATCGCCTCCGCCCCGTCGCGCCGGTCGATCACCTCGCCATGCGCGTAGAGCCAGGCGAGGGCCGCACCCTCCGCCGGCTTCAGCGCGATGCGGTGCACGGCGAGCCCGGCGGAGAGCTTCGCGTCGATCGCAGCCTTCAGCGTACCCAGGCCCGCGCCGGTCAGCGCGGAGACGAGCACGAGACCAGCCCGGCCGGCGAGCGCCTCGCGGTCATCGTCCGCGAGAAGGTCTGACTTGTTCAGCACCTCGATCACCCTGTCCTGCCAGGCGGGGTCGAGCGCGCCGTCCTTCACCATGCTGTCGAGCACGGCGAGAACGTCTGCCCGCTGCGCGGCGCTGTCGGGGTGGGCGACGTCGCGCACATGCAAGATGATGTCTGCCTCCGCCACCTCCTCGAGCGTGGCGCGGAATGCCTCGACGAGCTCATGCGGCAGGTCGGAGATGAAGCCCACCGTGTCGGAGAGGATGACGCTCCGGCCAGAGGGGAGCTTCAGCCCGCGCATCGTCGGGTCGAGCGTGGCGAAGAGCTGGTCCTTGGCCAGCACCTCGGCCCCGGTGATGGTGTTGAACAGCGTCGACTTGCCGGCGTTCGTGTAGCCGACGAGGGCGACGACCGGGAAAGGCACCTTCTTCCTCGCGCCGCGATGCAGCCCGCGGGTGCGGCGCACCTCCTCGAGCTCCTTCCTGATCTTGGCGATGCGCTCGCCGATCAGCCGCCTGTCGATCTCGATCTGGCTTTCGCCGGGGCCGCCGAGGAAGCCGAAGCCGCCGCGCTGCCGCTCGAGATGGGTCCAGGACCGCACGAGCCGCGTGCGCTGGTAGTCGAGATGGGCGAGCTCGACCTGGAGCGAGCCTTCGCGGGTGCGCGCGCGGGCGCCGAAGATCTCGAGGATCAGCCCGGTGCGGTCGATCACCTTGCAGCCCCAGGCGCGCTCGAGGTTGCGCTGCTGCACGGGTGTGAGCTGGGCATCCACCACCGCGACAGCGATGCGGTGAAGCTTGACCTCGGCGCCGACATTCTCGACCTGGCCGGAGCCGAGCAGCGTGGACGGCCGGCGCGCGCGGAGGGGCAGGATGCCTTTCCACGCGACCTCGAGCCCGATCGCACCGGCGAGCGCCGCGGCCTCCTCGAGGCGCGCCTCCGCCGGGCGAAGCAGCGATGGGGGAATCTCTCCAGGGTCGGACCCGGCGGCGCGCGCGGCGTCCGGCCGTTCCCAGGGCAACACGACGGCAGCGGCGTTCGGCTCGGGCGGAAGCCTCTCCTCCGCCGGCGCCTCCGCCGGCTCAGTCGCCCGCCGTTGCCGGCGCAGAAGCGCTCTCCCTCGGCGTTGCCGTCAGCGTGTTCGGGCCCGGCGCCTGAGCAGGCTGCTCGGATCCGGCGCGGGAGGCATCGAACAGCATGATCGGCGCACCCGGCATCACCGTCGAGATCGCATGCTTGTAGACAAGCTGCGTATGGCCATCACGGCGGAGAAGCACCGAGAAATTGTCGAACCAGGTAATGATGCCCTGGAGCTTCACGCCGTTCACGAGGAAGACCGTGACGGGTGTCTTGTTCTTGCGCACGTGATTCAGGAACACGTCCTGCACGTTTTGCGCTTTTTCGGTCGCCATGGCCCAACCTTTTCTGCGTCATTGCCGCGTTCGGCATGTGCGGCACATTCGCGCGCGGCATATCCCGGCCGTTTCGCACTTGCGAGATATAGCACGCGCCCGACACCGTACAAGAACACCAGCATTCGCGGCGGCACGCAACAGAATGCGCGTGCTGGACGCCGTGGTCATGCACGCGTGACGAGAAAACCCCTGAGCATGGCGTGATCGGCCGCGTGCCAGTCATGCCCCGCTGCGGCGAGCCCGCCGTCATGCGCCGCATCGCCCACGAGAACGCCCGTCAGCCCCGCGTTGCGCGCAGCCAGCATGTCGAGTGCCGTGTCGCCGACATACCAGACGGTCCGGCTGGCCGAGAGGCCGAGCGCACCGAGCGCCAGGCGAAGCGGGGCCGGGTCGGGCTTGTCGGCTTCGGCATCGCCTGCCCCGACGAGGGCGCCGAACCGGGGCGCCCAGCCGAGCGCCTCTGCCTCCCGGCGGAGATAGCGACCGGTCTTGTTCGAAACGACCGCAAGGGGAATGCCGAGAGCGGCCGCGTGTTCGAGCGTCGCCGCAGCGCCTGGAAGGGGCGTGACGGTCTGCAGGTGCGTCTGCTCGAGCGCGGCGTAGAACACGTCCCTCGCCTCCTCCCAGCCGCGTCCGAACATCGAGGGGAAGGTGTCGCGCAGCGATTTCCGGACGCGCGCGCGCACCTCGTCGAGGCTCCAGGGCGCTTGGCCGAAGCGGGTGAGCGCCGCATTCAGGGCGGTGGCAATGCCCGGCCAGGCATCGACGAGCGTGTTGTCCCAGTCGAAGAGGATCGCCTCCGGCGGCGGCGGGGCAGCGCTCACGCCGCGCGGTGATCCAGCACTCACGCTGCGCGGCCGGCCGGTTCGTTCCGCATGCCGTGCACGTGGCGGGCGAAGATGTCGAACAGCTTCCGTGTGACGGGCCCGGGCGTGCCGTCTCCCACCTTCGCGCCATCCACCGCCAGGATCGGCTTCACGAAGCTCGTCGCCGAGGTGATGAACGCCTCCTTCGCCTCGCGGAGCTCGGCCTCGGTGAACGGCTCCTCGGCGAAGTCGATGCCGTTCTCGCCCATCAGGTCGACCAGGACGCGGCGCGTGCAGCCAGGCAGGATGTTCGAGCCGAGGTCGCGCGTCCGCAGCCGTCCCTTCGCGTCGACGATCCAGAAGCTGGTCGCGGCACCTTCGGTCACGGTGCCGTCGGGCGCGATCAGGATCGCTTCCGAGGCGCCCTTCTCCTTCGCCGCCTGGCGGGCGAGCACGTTCGGCAGAAGCCCCACGGTCTTGATGTCGCAGCGCGCCCAGCGCTGGTCGGGGTAGGTGATGGCGGTGGTGCCCCAGTTCTCGATCGAGGACGGGTAGGGCTTGATCCGCTTGACGGTGACGACGATCGCCGGCGGCACGGGCTTGGAGGGGAACGCATGGTCGCGCCGGGCGACGCCGCGGCTGACCTGCATGTAGAGGAGCCCCTCCTCGATCCGGTTGCGCCGGATCACCTCGCGCAGCACGCCCTTCAGCGCCTCGCGTCCCATCGGCATGGGAATGCGGATCTCGCGCAGGGAGCGCTCGAGCCTGTCGAGATGCGGGACGTCATCGATGAAACGCCCGCCATGGACGTGCACCACCTCGTACACGGCATCGGCGAACTGGTAGCCGCGGTCCTCCACATGCACCGACGCCTCCCGGTGCGGGACGTAGCGGCCATTCACATAGGCGATGCGCGACATCGGCGGCCTCCTGGCTGGGTGGCCGGAGTGAAGCGCAAGCCGGGGCGGATGGCTAGGCGAAGGAGCGAAGGGCGGGCCCGCGTTGGAATGGTCACGCGAAGGATCGTCTCAATGGCCCGGAGACTTGCCCGGCGCCGAAGGCCCGGTCAGTGCGCGGGCGCACAGACGCGGGCAGTCAGAGCAGCGCCCCGTCAGGTCCCGTCGCGCAGGGGCAGGGCATGGGTCGCGAATGGGTTGCCTGTGACGCGGGTGAAGCCAAGGGCGTTGTACATGGCCGCCGCACCCGGATTGTCCGGCCCCATGCGCACGCGGATCAGGCGGAAATGCTGCGCGGCATCGGCAAGCGCATGGCGGGCGAGTGCCGCGCCGATGCCGCGCCCTCGCATGTCGCGACGCACATAGAGGTGCCGCAACCTGCCGACGGATGGGTCCTGAGAATGCGGGTCGATGCCGCGGCCGAGCACGCCCGCGAGCGTCTCGCCGACCCAGGCGCCGATCACCATCTCGCCCGGCCTGTCGAACCGGTTCGTCCCGGCATGCCAGTCGGCCGCCATGCGGTCGAGGAAGCGATGGCCCTCCTGCCGCGCATCCTCGGCGAGTGCCGTGAACCCCGCGCCGTCGATATCGTCGAAGGGGCGGATCACCGCGCCGCTCATGCAGGCCTCTCGGCGACGTCGACGACACGGCCGCCGGAGAGGGCGAGCAGCGCGTCGGGGGTGGTGGCGAAGACATGGGCGGGGCTTCCCGCCGCCGCCCAGACGCGGGAAAGCCGCATGACCCGTTCGTCGATCAGAACGACGGGCGGCGTCAGGTGCGCGATCGGCGAGACACCGCCGATGGCGAAGCCTGTCGTCTCGCGCACCCAGCGGCCCTCCGCCCGCTCGATCGGCGCGCCGACCGCCTCTGCGACGCGGGCGAGGTCGACGCGGTCGGCGCCGGAGGCGACGACGAGAACAGGACGCGCGGAGCCCTTGGCGCGGAAGACGAGGCTCTTGGCGATCTCGGCGACGGCGCAGCCGACGGCGCGGGCAGCATCCTCGGCCGTGCGGGTGCCTTCAGGAAAGACGGAGATCGTGTCGTCATGCCCGGCAGCGAGAAGGGCGGCGCGGACCCGCGCGACGGAACCCCCAGCCTGCGGAGCCGGACCTCCCGCCTGCGGCACTGGACCTCCCGCCTGCGGCACTGGGCCTGCCCCCTGAGGCGCGCCTGCCTGGCTGTCGTCAGGCATTGCCGTTCACGGCGGCGCGGTCATCGGCGTTCACGCCGAGCGTCTTCAGCTTCCGATGCAGCGCGCTCCGCTCCATGCCGACGAAGCTCGCCGTGCGGCTGATGTTGCCCGAGAAGCGGTTGAGCTGCGCGAGAAGGTACTGCCGCTCGAACAGCTCGCGCGCCTCGCGCAGCGGCAGCGCCATGATCTCCCCGCCCCTCTCCCAGCGCAGGACCGTCGGCGCCGTCGCGCCGATATCGGGCGGCAGGTGCTCGGCGCGGATCGACTCGCGCGGTTCGCCAGGCGCCATGATCAGCAGCCAGTCCATCAGGTTGCGCAGCTGCCGCACGTTGCCCGGCCAGTCATAGCTCTGCAGCACCGCCAGTGCGTCGTCGGAGAGGTCGCGCAGCGCGAGCCCAGAGGCCTCGGCGGATCGGGCGAGGAAGTGCCGCGCGAGCGCGGGGATGTCCTCGCGCCGCTCGCGCAGCGCAGGCAGGCGCAACGGCACGACGTTGAGGCGATAGAACAGGTCCTCGCGGAAGCGGCCGGCCTGGATCTCGGCGGCAAGGTCGCGGTTCGTCGTCGCGATCACGCGCACATCGACCTTCACGCGCGTCGCGCCGCCGATGCGCTCGAAGGCCTGGTCCTGCAGCACGCGGACGATCTTGCCCTGCGTCTCGAGCGGCATGTCTGCCACCTCGTCGAGCAGGATCGTGCCGCCATGGGCGTGCTCGAGCGTTCCCGCGCGGCGGGGGCTCGCCACGGGGTCCGCGCCCGCCTCGACGCCGAACAGCTCGTCCTCGAGCCGCGCGGGGTTCAGCGTGGCGCAGTTCAGCACCATGAAGGGGCCGGAGGCGCGGCGGCTCAACGTGTGCAGCATCCGCGCCACCACCTCCTTGCCCGCGCCTGCGGGGCCGGTGATCAGCACGCGCGAGCCGGTGGGCGCCACCTTCTCGACGGCGGCGCGAAGCTCGCGCATCTGCGGGCTCGTGCCGATCAGCTCGGTCTCCGCGCCGGCGCGGAGGCGCAACTCGCTGTTCTCGCGCTGGAGCTGCGCGGCCTCGATCGCACGGCGGACGACGAGGAGGAGGCGGTCGGCCTTGAACGGCTTCTCGATGAACTCGTAGGCGCCCTGCTGGATCGCCTGGACCGCCGTCTCGATCGTGCCGTGGCCGGAGATCATCACCACGGGAACGTGCGGCTCCTCCCGATGCAGCACCTCGAGGATGCCCAGGCCGTCGAGTCGCGAGCCCTGCAGCCAGACATCGAGGATGACCAGGGATGGCCGGCGCTGCTTGAACGCGGCGATGGCTGCGTCGCTGTCGCCCGCCTCGCGTGTCTCGTAGCCCTCGTCGCGCAGGATGCCGGTGACGAGCATGCGGATATCGGGCTCGTCGTCGACGATCAGGATGTCATGCGCCATGGGCGGCCTTCGGCATCTCCGTCTCGCTCCTCGGCGTGGGCCAGGGTTCCCCCTCCCGTCCGTCTCCCCGACCCGGGGCGGCGAGCGGCAGCGTCAGCGCGACCCGCGCACCCGGCAATCCGTCCTGCCGGTCGGATAGATCGAGCCGGCCCGTGTGGTCTTCCATGATCTTCTTGACGATCGCAAGACCGAGCCCGGTTCCCTTGGTTTTCCGCGTCACATACGGTTCCGTGAGCGACTCGCGGCCGTCCGCCGGAAGCCCCTCCCCGTCATCCTCCACCACGATCGTCGCCCTGCCTTCGGCCGAGGCGACCGTCACGGCGATTCGCCCCGCGCCCTCGCGCGCGGCAACCGCGTCCGCCGCATTCTGCAACAGGTTGGTCACGGCCTGGGAGATCAGCCTCCGGTCGCACAACGCGCGCGGGGGCGGCTCCTCGATCGCGACGTCGTAGGTGACGGCGGGGTGGGCGTTGCGCTGCAGGAACACCGCCTGTCGGACGATGTCGGCGAGATCCTCCGGCTTCAGCACAGGCTGCGGCATGCGCGCGAAGGCGGAGAACTCGTCGACCATCCGCCCGATGTCGCCGACCTGCCGCACGATGGTGTCCGTACAAATCCGGAACGTGTCGGGATCGGACTGGATTTCGGAGAGGTACTTCCGCTTGAGCCGCTCTGCGGAAAGCTGGATCGGGGTCAGCGGGTTCTTGATCTCGTGCGCGATGCGCCGCGCGACGTCCGCCCAGGCAGCCTGTCGCTGCGCGGCGAGAAGCGCGGTGACGTCGTCGAAGGTGACGACGAAGCCCCGCACCCGCTCGTCGGCGAGCTCTGTGTCGATGCGGACGAGCAGGGTCCGTCGCGACGAGACCGGACCGATGCGCACCTCCGCCTCCGCCGCGGCACGCGGGTTGGTGGCAGCCTTCTCGAGCACCGCTGCGAACTCGGGCACCACGTCGGCGAGGCTCGCGCCGAGATGGGAGACGAGGTCGATGCCGAGAAGCTCCGACGCCGAACGGTTCGGCAGGTTGATGCGCCCCTGCCCATCGAGCCCGATCACGCCCGCGGAGACGCCCGCGAGCACGCCTTCGGTGAAGCGCCGCCGCTCGTCGATCTGGCGGTAGGCGTCCATCAGCTCGTCGCGGTTGGCGGAGAGCTGGCCGATCATGCGGTTGAAGGCGCGCGAGAGCACGCCGATCTCGTCGTCGGACTGCCGTTCCGGCACGCGGATGCCGAGATCGCCCGCGCGCACGCGTTCGGCCGCGAAGACGAGCGAGGAGATCGGCCGGGCCATCTGCCCCGCGATGACCAGGCCGATGAGCACGGCGGCAAAGAGGATCATTAGCGCTACGACGGTGAAGATCAGCGCGAAGGTGATCTGCAGCCCGGACCTGCTCGCCTCGAGGCGTCGGTACTCGGCGACGGCCTGCTCGGTCCGCTCCATGTGGCCGAGCACGTCCGGGTCGACCGGGCGGCCGACCAGGAGCATCAGCGGGCCCGGAATGTCGAGGGAGACGAGCGCACGCACGCGGTCCTGTCCCGGCGCGGGTCGCAGCAGCGCCACCTCGCCGCTGCGTGCATACTCCATCGCCCAGGCGGGAAGGTTCTCGCCGACCGGCGGCACGAGGAGCCCAGCGGTCGCGACCAGCCTTCCGTTCGCCGCGTTGAACACCACCGCCTCGGTGAGGCCGCGGAACACGATCTGCCTCTCGAGAAGGAGCGAGAACACGGTCGGCCCCTGCGCGATGAGCATCTGGCCTGCGCGGTTGAGGTCGTTCGCCATCGCCAGCGCCTCCGCACGGATCGTGCGCTGGTGCTCCTCGAGATAGGCCTGCGAGGCGGCGAGACTTTCCTCGAGCGCGGTGCGGACGCGCTGGTTGAACCAGTTCTCGAGGCCGCGGTTGAAGAAGGCGGCGGAGAAGCCCGTGACGATGATCGTCGGCGTCACCGCGACGAGGCCGAACAGCACGACGAGGCGTACGTGCAGCCGCGAGCCGGCCGATCCGCGCCTTCGCTCCGCCCAGACGCGCACGACGCGCACGGCGAGGATGGCGGCGAGCGCGAGGAGCAGCGCGAGGTTGGCGTTGACCAGCCAGAGGATGGAGCCCGGCGGCAGGCCGAGCGCGCCCGTGCCGGTGACGGCAGCGAAGGTGAACACGCCGGCAGCGACGGATGCGATGGCGATGCCGAGCGTCACCCACCGCCCGGCGCGGCCGACGACGAGCCATTCCATCGTGCGGCGAAGCACGCCGCGCCGCTCCGCCCTGCCCTCCGTCGCCGCTGCCTCGTCGGTTGCTGCCATGCCGTGCGCCGTCAGCCGAGGCCGCGCACCACGGGGATCTCGAGCTCGCGGATCTTCTTGCGCAGCGTGTTGCGGTTGAGCCCGAGGACGTGCGCGGCGCGGATCTGGTTGCCGCGCGTCGCGGTCAGGGTGAGCTGGATCAGCGGCCGCTCGATCTCCTGGATGATCCGGTCATGCACGCCGGGGCTCGGCAGCCCGTCCTTGTGGCCCGCGAAATAGGCGCGGAGATGCCGCTCCACCGCCTGCGCAAGCGTCTCCGGCTCGCCCGCGACAGGCTCGGGCTCTCCGGCCACGGTCTCGGCGAGCTCTGCCGCGATCACCTCCTCGCCGATCGTCTCCTGCGGGTAGAGCGCGGCAAGGCGACGCATCAGGTTCTCGAGCTCTCGCACGTTGCCAGGCCAGCGATAGGCCTTCAGCCGCTCGACCGCGCCGGCATCGAGGATCTTCGCAGGAAGCCCCTTCTGCCGGTTGGCGGAGAGGAAGTGGCGCGCGAGGGCGGGGATGTCCTCCTCGCGCTCGCGCAGAGGGGGAAGGCGGATCGGCACGACATTGAGGCGATAGAAAAGGTCCTCGCGGAACAGGCCCTGGCGGATCAGCGCGCGCAGATCGCGATGCGTGGCCGCGACGATGCGCACGTTGACGCGCACAGGCGTGCGCCCGCCGACGGAGGTGAACTCGCCTTCCTGCAGCACGCGCAACAGCCGCGTCTGCGCCTCGGGCGGCATGTCGCCGATCTCGTCGAGGAACAGCGTACCGCCATTGGCCTGCTCGAAACGCCCCTGCGAGCGATTGAGCGCGCCGGTGAAGGCGCCGCGCTCATGGCCGAACAGCTCGCTCTCGATCAGCTCGCGCGGGATCGCCGCCATGTTGATCGCGACGAACGGCCCGGCCCGGCGCGCGCCGTAGTCGTGCAACGCGCGCGCGACCAGCTCCTTCCCCGTGCCGCTCTCGCCGGTGATCATCACGGTGAGGTCGGTCGCGGTGACGCGCGCGACGGTGCGGTAGATCTCCTGCATCGCCGCCGAACGCCCGACGAGGGGAAGCTTCTCCTCCTCCGCCTCCGCCTGCTCGGGCGTCTCGGCCGGCGCGGGCGGGGCGGCGAGCGCACGGCCGACCACGGCGAGCAGCTCGTTCAGGTCGAAGGGCTTCGGCAGGTACTCGAAGGCGCCGCGCTGGGTCGCCTTCACCGCCGTCGTCAGCGTCGACTGCGCGCTCATCACCACGACGCGAAGGTCGGGGCGGACGCGCCGGATGCGCGGCACGAGGTCGAGGCCGTTCTCGTCGGGCATCACCACGTCGGTGATGACGAGATCGCCCTCCCCGTCCTCCACCCAGCGCCACAGCGTCGCGGCCGTGCCTGTCGTGCGCACCTGGTAGCCCGAGCGCGTCAGCGCCTGGCCGAGCACGGTGCGGATCGAGCGGTCGTCGTCTGCGACGAGGATCGTTGCGGTCATCCTGCCCCCTCAGCGCTCATGCGACCTCGTCGTCCTGCACCAGCCTGACCCCGGTCCCGGGGTGCATCGGCAGGTGCAGGCGGAACACCGTGCGGCCGGGGACGCTGTCGCATTCGACGAGCCCGCCATGGTCGCCGACGATCTTGGCGACGAGCGCGAGGCCGAGACCGCTTCCCTGGCGCTTCGTTGTCACGAACGGGTCGAACAGGTTCGGGCGAAGCTGCTCGGGGATGCCGTGGCCGCTGTCGCGCACAGAGACGACGAGCGGCAGGTGGAGCCGCGTGGTCGCGCCCGGAACGGCAAGGCGGACGCCGTGCTGGTAGGCGGTGGCGAGCTCGATCGTCCCGCCGGCCTCGGGGATCGCCTCCGCGGCATTCTTCACGAGGTTGAGCACGACCTGGATGAGCTGGTCGCGGTTGCCCCAGACGGCGGGAAGCGAGGGGTCGTACGCCTCGACGAAGCGCACATGCCGCGCGAAGCCCGATTGCGCGAGGCGGCGCACATGCTCGAGCACCTGGTGGATGTTGACCTCGCCGCGCTCGATCGGGCGGTCGGAGAAGCTCTCCATGCGGTCGACGAGGGCGCGGATCCGGTCCGCCTCGTCCTGGATGAGTTGCGTCAGCTCCCGGTCCTGCTCGGAGGCGGAGCTTTCGAGAAGCTGGGCGGCGCCGCGGATGCCCGAAAGCGGGTTCTTCACCTCGTGCGCGAGGATCGCCGCCATGCCGGTGACCGAGCGCGCGGCGTTGCGGAAGCCCATCTGCTTCTCGAGCTTCTGCGGCGTCGAGCCGTCGATCAGCGTCAGCGCGACGCAGTCGGGTGCCTCGGGAACCGGCGCGCCGTGCACGGTGATGCCGCGCTTGGAAAGCCGCGGGCTCTCGATCGCCATGTCGTAGTCCGACACGCTCACCGCACCGTCGAGCACCTGGCCGATGAGCTGGTGAAGCGGGCTGTCCTCCGGCACGAGCTCGGCGAGCCGCGTGCCGCGGAGCGAGGTGGCGGAGAGCGCGAAGAATTCCTCCGCCGCCTGGTTCGCGAAGCGGAACCGCCCCTGGCGGTCGACGACCACCACGGCGGTGGCAAGCGCGGAGAGGATGGACGCCGCATCGGGCGCGGGCGTTGACGCGACCGCCGGCCGCAGCAGCCGTGCCGGCGCCTCCATGATCTCCTCGGCGAGGTCCCGCACCACGGCGAGGGACCGCCGCCCCCGCCCGGCCTTCAGTCCGACCTTCATGCCAAGCCCCCTGCCCGCGCCACGGCCGTCATCCCGTCATCCCCCGCTGCCCAGACCCGCCCCCCGCGGGCATGCCTCATGCGGCGAGCCTGAGCGGCTCGCCCCTCTGCTCGGCCTCGATCAGCGGCCGGTAGAAGCCTTCGATCAGCTCTGCCACCTCTGCGCGCGTGTCGGCGCGGTTCACCGCGGAGCGGAACTCGGCTGAACCGGGGAGACCCTTCGAGTACCAGCCGACATGCTTGCGTGCGAGGCGCACGCCCGGGTTCTCGCCGTGGTGGGAGAGCATCGCGTCATAGTGCTGCATCAGCACGGCGTGCTGACGCGCGAGGCTCGGCTCAGGCAGGCGCTCGCCCGTCGCGAGGAAATGCGCCACCTGGGCGAGGATCCACGGCCTGCCATAGGCGCCGCGGCCGATCATCACCCCGTCGGCCCCGGAGAGCGCGAGCGCCTCGGACGCGTCCTCGGGGGTCACGATGTCGCCGTTGACGATCACGGGCAGGCGCGTGGCCGCCTTCACGCGCGCGACGAACGTCCAGTCCGCCTCGCCGGTGTAGAACATCTGCCGCGTGCGGCCATGCACGGTCACCATGCGGATGCCGCATTCCTCGGCGATGCGCGCGAGGTTCGGCGCGTTCAGGCGCGAATGGTCCCATCCCATGCGCATCTTGAGCGTCACCGGCACCGACACGGCACGGACCGTGGTCTCGAGGATGCGGGCGGCGTGCACCTCGTCCTTCATGAGCGCCGAGCCCGCGCTCTGCCCGTTCGTGACCTTCTTCACCGGGCAGCCGAAATTGATGTCGATGATCGCAGCACCCCGGTCCTCGTTCAGCCGCGCGGCCTCGGCCATCGCTTCCGGATCGCAGCCGGCGAGCTGGACCGACTGGGGCGAGCCCGGGGCGCCCTCGTCCGCCTCGCGGTCGAGCGCGGCCATCTTCAGCGTCTGGCGGTTCTCGCGGATCATCGCCCAGGAGGCGATCATCTCGGAGACGACGAGCCCCGCGCCAAGGCTACGGCAGAGCCTGCGAAACGGCAGGTCCGTCACGCCGGACATGGGCGCGAGGATCACCGGCACGGCGATCGTGGCGCGCGGTCCGAGGACGATCGGCGCAAGGGGGCCGGGCGGGCGCTGCGGACGTTCGGTCCGGGCTGCGCGCGCGCTGGTCACATCCGGGGCGGCGTCTGCACACTCGGCATCCATCGCCTTGGGGTCTCTCTCGATGCTGCTCACGATTTGGGCAAAGTAGCGACGCACCCCCCGCTCCGCAATCGGCCATCCACGCGAGCTCGACCGCACGGGCATTTCCTCGTCGGTGGCGAGGCGCTAGCGTGCGGGCGCATGCGAAGCGTGGCGCTCATTCTCGCGGCCGGGCGCGGCGAGCGCCTCGGTTCGCCCCTCCCCAAGCAGTTCCTCACCCTGGCCGGGCAGCCCCTGCTCCGCCATTCCGCCCGCGCCTTCCTCGCGCATCCGCGCATCGCCGGCGTCCGGGTGGTGGGCGAGCCGGAAGGCTGCGCCGCGGCCCTGGACGGCCTCGGCCTGCCTGCCGCGACCCCAGGCGGGGTGACGCGGCAGGCGAGCGCGCGCGCCGGGCTGGAAGCACTTGCGACCGATCCGCCCGATGTCGTGCTGATCCACGATGCCGCGCGCCCGCTCGTCTCGCCTGCCGTGATCGAGGCGGTGCTCGATGCGCTCGCCGCCGGCGCCGAGGGCGCGATCCCGGCCGTGCCGGTGACCGATACGCTGAAGCGCGACGCAGCGGGCATGGTGGGCGAGACGGTGCCGCGGGAGGGGCTGATGCGGGTGCAGACGCCGCAGGGCTTCCGCTTCGAAGCGATCCTCGAGGCGCACCGCGCGGCAGCCGGCGCGGCAATGACCGACGATGCCGCGGTGGCAGAGGCGGCAGGGTTGGGGGTTCGCCTCGTTCCCGGCTCGGAGGACAACATCAAGGTGACGCTTCCCGGTGACATCGCCCGCGCAGAGGCGCTGCTCGGCGCCGCGCTGGTCCCCCGCATCGGCACGGGGTTCGACGTCCACCGCCTTGTGCCTGGCCGCCCCCTGGTCCTCTGCGGCGTCGCGCTGCCCTCCCCGCTCGGCCTGTCGGGGCATTCCGATGCCGATGTCGGCATCCACGCGCTGTGCGACGCGATCTACGGCGCGATGGCGGAGGGGGACATCGGCACGCATTTCCCGCCGTCCGAGGCGCGCTGGAAGGACGCCGACAGCGCCGCCTTCCTCCGCCATGCCGCCTCGCGCGTTGCCGCGCGCGGCGGGCGAATCGCCCATGCCGACGTGACGCTGATCTGCGAGCGGCCGAAGATCGCCCCGCATGCGGCGGCGATGCGCGAGAGGCTTGCGGCGCTGATGGGCGTTGCCGCCTCCTGCGTCTCGGTGAAGGCGACGACGACCGAGCGCCTCGGCTTCGCCGGCCGTGGCGAGGGCATCGCTGCCCAGGCGGCGGCGACGCTGCTTCTGCCGCCCTGAACCGGGACGCGGATTGCGTTGCAATTTGCAACCGCCTTGGCAAAAAAATGCGGGGCCGCCTGTTCGGCAAGCCCCGCGAGGCAAGGTTGAGGAAGGCTTAGCAGACAGCCGCAGGATAAACTCTGCGACCGACAACTCTCCTGCAGCAAGCCGCGTGCCAGACCCAGGAAGCTAGTCCGGCGACAGCCCGGCGGCAGCGCCGGCGGGGTCGAGCACTGCCTCCGCGCGTCGTGCCGCGAGCCTCGCGAAGCGCAGCATCACCGCCTTGCGCCGGGCCGGCGCGAGCGGATGGCACGAGGCGTCGCGCAGCACCGCCCCGTCCCACGCATCGGCCACGATCAGCCCCACCTCGCCCGGGATCAACCCGTGTGGGAACGCGGGATCGACGGCGAAGTACAGGCGGTCGCACCAGGCGAGGTAGTCCTGCCACTTCGCATCCGTCAGGTAGTCCCGCGCGCAGGATTTCACCTCGACGATGGTGAAGCCGCCATCGGGGGCGAGGCAGAGAAGGTCCGCCCGCCTCCCATCCGCGAGCGGCACCTCGCGCAGCACGGCGAGGCCGAGGCGGCCCATCAGCCGCGCAGCCCCCTGCGTGACGGCAAGCGTGCGTTCGGCGGCGCGGGCCTCTGCGAGCATCGACATACGCGCATTGAACGCCGGAGGCGCCGCCGCTGCCAAGACCAGGCACGACAGAGCTTGTCATGCACCAGCGCGCCGCGTAGGCGGGACGGCATGACAGAACAACGCCTCCCGCTCGACGCCGCAGAGACGCTCGCGGCCGCCGTGCTCCGTGCCTCCGGTGCGGGCTCGGACCCGGCCGCGCATACGGCGCGGATGCTCGCCCGCGCCGACCTCGACGGCATCGCGAGCCACGGGCTCTCCCGCCTTCCGGCCTATGCGGCGCAGCTCCGCGCCGGCAAGCTCAAGGGCGCCGCCTCGCCTTCCCTCTCCCGCCCCGCCGCCGCAACCATCGCCGTCGATGCCGATGACGGGCTCGCCTACCCGGCGATCGCGCTCGGCCTCTCCTGGATGGCCTCGCTTCTACCCGCGCAGGGCGTGGTCGCCTGCGGGGTGCGCAACAGCCACCATGCCGGCGCGCTTGGGCTCTTCGCGGAGGACCTCGCGCGTGAGGCGGGCGCCTTCGTGCTCGCCTTCACCAACTCGCCCGCCGCCATCGCGCCTGCGGGGAGCGGCACGCCGCTCTTCGGCACCAACCCCATCGCCTTCGCCTGCCCCATGGCTGGCCGCGCGCCACTCGTCATCGACCTCTCCCTCTCCGTCGCTGCGCGGGGAAGGATCATGGTCGCCGCGCAGAAGGGCGAGCCGATCCCTGAAGGCTGGGCGGTGGATTCGGCGGGTGCGCCGACGACGGATGCGAAGGCCGCGCTCGCTGGCGCGATGCTGCCGATCGGCGGCGACAAGGGAGCGGCGCTCGTGCTCGCGGTGGAACTGCTCACGGCGGCGCTGACTGCCTCCCATGCCGGGTTCGAGGCCTCGAGCTTCTTCGACGACAAGGGCGGGCCGCCGCGCATCGGCCAGAGCTTCCTCGCGATCGCGCCGGGCGCGGTCGGCGGCACGGCAGAGGCGGTCGCGGCACGGGTCACGGCGATCACCGCGCGCGTGCTGGCGGAACCTGGCGTCCGGCTTCCGGGCGACAGGCGGCTGCAGGTGCGGGCCCGCAACGCCGCCGAAGGCATCCCCTACCCCCAGGCGCTCCTCGCGACATTGCGCGACCTCGCCGGAGCCTGATCACGCCCCTCACGACCGGCTGATGCAGCCTCAGCGCGGTTCCGCCACGCGGGGTGCCGCCGGCGGGTTCGACGCCGGCGGTGCGGGCGACCGACGCGCGCTCAGCCCGAAGGCTCGGTGTCGAGGGCGTAGCCCGCGGCACGCACGGTGCGGATGACGTCGAGCTCGCCCGGGCCGTTCAGGCTCTTGCGCAGGCGGCGGATGTGCACGTCCACCGTGCGCGGCTCGACATGAATGTCGGGACCCCACACGGCGTCGAGAAGCTCCTCGCGCGAGAACACCCGGCCCGGGTGCTGCATGAAGAACTCGAGCAGGCGGAACTCCGTTGGGCCGAGATGAACCGACCGCCCCTGCCGCTGCACGCGGTGGGCAGCGAGGTCCATCGTGATGTCGTGGAACTTCAGCGTTCCCTTCGCAGGCGTTGCCCCCGACCGGCGGAGCAGCGCGCGGATGCGCGCAAGCAGCGTCTCCATCGGGAAGGGCTTGGTGATGTAGTCGTCCGCCCCCGTGTTCAGGCCGCGCACGGCATCGGCATCCTCGGCCCGTGCGGTGACCATGATCACGGGAAGGTCGCGCGTCGCCGGCTTGCGGCGGATCTGGCGGCACACCTCGATGCCCGACATCGCCGGAAGCATCCAGTCGAGCAGGACGAGATCAGGCCGGACCTCGGCGATCTTGGTCAGCGCCTCCTGCCCGTCGGTCGCTTCCTCGACGCGGAAGCCCTGCTTCTCGAGATTGTAGCGCAGCATGGTGACGAGCGGCGCCTCGTCCTCCACGACGAGGATGAGCGGCTTCAGCATTCCCGAGATGCTGGCGGCCGCGGACATGCTCGGTTCAAGCCTCACGGGTCGCGTCTCCTGCCTGTGCCGAGGCGAGCGCGGAGGTGTCGCCCTTCGGCCTTGCGCCGACCGGGTCCTCGCCGACCACGGCGAAATGGATCGTCTCGGCAATGTTCGTCGCGTGGTCGCCCATACGCTCGAGGTTCTTCGCGATGAAGAGAAGATGCGTGCACGGCGTGATGTTGCGCGGATCCTCCATCATGTAGGTCAGCAGCGTGCGGAACACCGCGCTGTACATCTCGTCGACCGCCTCGTCGCGGCGCCACACCTCCATCGCCTTGGGGTCGTCGTCCGTGGCGAAGGCATCGAGCGTGTCCTTCAGCATCTCCTGCACCATGCGGCTCATCCGCTCGAGCGGGCCGACGGAGACCTGAGGCGGCATCTGCGCGAGGACGATCGAGCGCTTGGCGACGTTCGCGGCATAGTCGCCCACCCGCTCGAGGTCCGAGGATATGCGCATGGCCGCGACGATCAGCCTGAGGTCGGACGCCACGGGCTGGCGCAGCGCGAGCAGCCTGACGACGTGATGGGCGATCTCGCGGTCGAGCGCGTCGACCTGCGGGTCTGCCTCGACGACGCGGGAGGCGAGCGCGACGTCGCGCCTGACCATCGCGTTGGTTGCCTGGGAGAGCTGGCTTTCGACCATGCCGCCCATGCGGGCGATCATGTCGCGCAGCAGCCTCAGTTCGTCCTCGTAGCTCTTCACGATGTGCTCGCTCACCTCGGGGGGTCCTCCTGCGGGCCGCTCAGCTGAAGCGCCCGGTGATGTACTCCTGGGTCTTCGGGTGCTTCGGCCTCGTGAACAGCTCCGCCGCGGGCGAGACCTCGATCAGCTCGCCGAGGAAGAAGAAGGCGACCTGGTCGGCGCAGCGCGCGGCCTGCTGCATGTTGTGCGTCACGATCACGATGGTGAAGTCGCGCTTCAGCTCGTCGATCAGCTCCTCGATCTTGAGCGTCGAGATCGGGTCGAGCGCGGAGGTCGGCTCGTCGAACAGGATCACCTCCGGCTTCACCGCGATGGTGCGCGCGATGCAGAGGCGCTGCTGCTGCCCGCCCGAAAGCCCCATCGCGTTGGTGTGCAGCCGGTCCTTCGCCTCGTCCCAGATGGCGGCACGGCGGAGCGACCACTCGACGCGCTCGTCCATCTCGCGCTTGCCGAGCTTCTCGTGCAGCTTCACGCCGAAGGAGATGTTCTCGTAGATCGTCATCGGGAACGGCGTCGGCTTCTGGAACACCATGCCGACGCGCGAGCGGAGGAAGTTGAGGTCGACCTTGTCGCTGAGGATGTTCTCGCCATCGAGGATCACCTCGCCAGTCGCGCGCTGGCCGGGGTAGAGGCTGTACATCCGGTTCAGCACGCGCAGCAGCGTCGACTTGCCGCAGCCCGAGGGCCCGATCATGCCCGTCACCTGCCGGTCGGGGAAATCCAGCGTGATGCCCTTCAGCGCCTGGTTGTCGCCGTAGAAGAAGTCGAGGTTGCGGCAGGAAATGCGCGGCTCGTTCAGCGTCGCGCGCGAGCGCGCCGCCACGCCGCCGAAGCTCCTCGTCGAACCGGGATCGGCCGCGACCGCCACGGAGGGAGAGTCGTTGCTCATGGCCATTCTCACTTCCTCGAGGGTTCGGTTCGGATCAGGTAGCGGGCGACGATGTTGATCGCGAGCACGGCGACGGTGATGATCAGCGCGCCCACCCAGGCGAGCGCGATCCAGTCGTCGTACGGGCTCGCGGCGTACTGGTAGATCGTGATCGGCAGGGAGGGCATGGCCTCGTTCAGGTCGGTCGACCAGTTGAGGTTGCCGAGCGAGGTGAACAGAAGCGGCGCCGTCTCGCCCGCGATGCGCGCGACGGCGAGGAGCACGCCGGTGATGATGCCCTGCATCGCCGCGCGGTAGCAGACGAAGCGGATCATCACCCATTTCGGCGAGCCGAGCCCGATCGCCGCCTCGCGAAGCGTATCGGGGATCAGCCGGAGCATGTCCTCGGTCGTCCTCACGACGACGGGGATGACGATGATCGCGAGCGCGACGACGCCGGCCCAGCCGGAGAACCCGCCCGTGTTGATCACGATCAGCTGGTACACGAAGAGGCCGATCAGGATCGAGGGCGCGGAGAGAAGAATGTCGGACACGAACCGCACCGTGTTGCCGAGCACGGAGTTGCGCGCGTACTCGGCAAGATAGGTGCCGACGAGAAGCCCGATCGGGGCGCCGATGGCGGTGCCGAGGACGGTCTGGATCAGCGTGCCGACCATCGCGTTGAGCAGGCCGCCGCCACTGCCCGGCGGAGCGGTCGACTTCGTGAAGATGGTGACGTCGAACGCCGCAGCGCCGCGGCCGATCAGCGTGACCAGGAGCCAGCCGAGGAAGAACAGGCCGATCGCCGTCGAGGCATAGGCGAACAGCCCGATGAGCCTGTCCATGCGCTTGCGCCGGCGCGCCAGCGCCGTCGCAGGCCGGCGGAGCGTCGGGGCGGAGAGTGCGTCGGCCATGTCCTGATTCCTGGGCCTAGTTCCCGAGGCGCGGGCGCAGCATGTAGCGCGACGTCGCCAGGACGATGAAGGAGATGACGAACAGGATGAAGCCGAGCGCAAGAAGCGAGGAGAGCTTCAGCGAGCCCTGCAGCGCCTCGGGGAACTCGAGCGCGATGACGGAGGCGATCGTGTTGCCGGTGGCGAAAAGCGACGGGCTGATCGCGTTGGCGTTGCCGATCACGAAGGTCACCGCCATCGTCTCGCCGAGCGCGCGGCCGAGGCCGAGCATGATGCCGCCGACCACGGAGGCGCGCGTGTAGGGGAACACGACGTTGCGCACGACCTCCCAGCGCGTCGCGCCGAGGCCGTAGGCGCTCTCCTTGTAGATCGCCGGAACCTGCATGAAGACGTCGCGCATGGTCGCTGCGATGAAGGGCAGGATCATGATCGCGAGGATGAGTGCCGCGGTGAAGATGCCGATGCCAAAGGCCGGGCCGCCGAACAGCTCGTTCAGGATGGGGATGTCCATCGTCCAGTCCTGGATCGGCGGCTGGACGTATTGCGCGAGGAACGGTGCGAGGACGAACAGGCCCCACATGCCGTAGATGATCGAGGGCACGGCGGCGAGCAGCTCGATCGCGATGCCTACGGGCCGGCGGATCACCTCCGGTGCGATCTCGGTGAGGTAGTAGGCGATGCCAAAGGCGACAGGCACCGCGAAGACGATCGCGAGGATGGAGGTGACGATGGTGCCGTAGACGGAGATGACGGCGCCGAACTGCTCCCGCACCGAATCCCACTCCGCGCTCCAGAGGAAGCCGAAGCCGAACTCGCGGAAGGCAGGCCAGCCGCCGATGAAGAGCAGGACGATGATGCCGCCGAGCAGGCCGAGCACGAGAAGGCCCGCGGCGGTGACGATGCCTTCGAAGATCCGGTCGCCAAGGTTGGAGGACCGGCGTGCCGTGCGCGCCCGGCCCCCATGGCTGCCGAGCGGGCCGCCCATCGTTGCCGCCGCGCTAGCTGCCTGCTGCATCATGCCCCCTCGGCATCGACCGGCCCCTTCGCCCCATCACGCAAGACACCTGGCAGGGTGGCAGGACCGCCAGGCCCCGCCACCCCAGACCGGGTTTCACCTCACGAACCGCTGCCCGTCCAGATGACTTCGCCGTTCGGGCCCTTGATCTCGCGGCTCCAGGCCTGGCGGATCACGTCCTTCACGTTCTGCGGGAGCGGGATGTAGCCGAGTTCGTCGGCGAACCGGTCACCCTCCTTGAAGGCCCAGTCGAAGAACCGCATCACGTTGCGGCTGCCGGCAACGTCGGTCGGGTTCTTCGGCAGGAGGATGTAGGTGGGCGCCACGATCGGCCAGCTCTTCTCGCCCTGCTGGTCGAGCAGCGAGATGCCGAAGGTCGGGTCCGACAGCCAGTCGGCCGAGGCGGCCGAGGCCTGGAACGTGTCCTCCGTCGGGTAGACGAAGTTGCCCGCCTTGTTGCGGAGCTGCGCCATGGCGAGGTTGTTCTGCTTGGCGTAGGCATGCTCGACATAGCCGATCGAGCCGCGCGTCTGCCGCACGATGCCGGCCACGCCCGCGTTGCCGCGCCCGCCCGTGCCCGCCTTCCAGGGAACCGAGGTGCCCTGGCCCACGTTCGTCTTGAACTCGTCTGAGACGATCGAGAGGTAGCCCGCGAACTGGAAGGTCGTGCCCGACCCGTCGGCGCGGTAGACCGGCGCGATCGGCAGGTTCGGCAGGTTCAGCTCGCGGTTCAGCTCGACGAGCTTGGGGTCGTTCCAGCGGCGGATCTTGCCAAGATACATGTCGGCCACGAGCTCGCCCGTCAGCCGCAGCTTGCCGCTCTCGATGCCTGGGATGTTGTAGACGAGGACGATCGAGCCCAGCACCGTCGGGAACTGGAACAGGTTGGCCTGGCCGAGCCGCTCCGCGGTCAGGTTGGCGTCGGAGGCGCCGAACAGCACGGTGCGGTTGGTGATCTGGTTGATGCCACCGCCCGAGCCGATGGCCTGGTAGTTCAGCTGCAGCCCCGTGGGCTCCTGCCCCGCCTCGCCCCATTTCTGATAGAGCGGTGCCGGGAACGTCGCCCCCGCGCCGGTGATCTGCTGCGCCGCGGCCGTCCCGAACGACAGGACAAGCCCGGCAGCGGCCGCGAGGGCCGTGTTTCGGATGCTCACTCCACCTCTCCCTTGTCACATTCAGACGCGACGGCACGCGCCGCCGCGACTCCTGGCGGGCGCCACCATAGGAGCCGTCCAAGACGGTCATGTTTCGGTTTGATGAAGCTTCCGTGACACTCGCACCGCCGGGCACGAACGCATGTCCGGACAACATGCGAGCGTTGTCGAGAAGCGCGGCCGCCTTCGCGCGGGGGCGCGAAGCGGCGCAGCGATACGCACTCAGCGTCATTGGCGGTGCCAGGAAATGGTCGGAGCGGCGGGATTCGAACCCACGACCCCCAGTCCCCCAGACTGATGCGCTACCAGGCTGCGCTACGCTCCGACGGCCCTCTGATGGCCCGCGCCTTCGCGGCTGTCAACGCCCGCGCCGCGGGGCAGCCCGGCCCAGCTACTCCTGGTCCGAGCCCGCCCGGCGAGCCTCGCGATGCTCTGCCGGGACGTCGATCAGCGAGCGGATGGCACGGAGCTCCGCCAGCAGGTCACCGAGCACGGCGCGAAGCGCTGCCTCGCGCCCTTCGCCCGCGGGCGCGGGCGCGGCGGCACGCTCCGCACGCACGCGAACGACGGGCTTCGGCGCCCGCGCCCGCTCAGCTTCCGCGCTGCCAGGCGGCATGCCGGGAAGCGGAAGCTGCGGCTTCGGCGCCTCCTCGAGCTCCGGCTCGGCGTGCTCCGGCAGGGGTGCCTCGCCCTCCTCGGCGCCGCCTTCGCGCAGCAGGCGCTGCACGCCCTTGATCGTGTAGCCCTGGATGTAGAGCAGGTCGCTGATCCGGCGGAGGAGATCGACATCCTCCGGCCGGTAGTAGCGCCGTCCGCCGCCGCGCTTCAGCGGCTTCAGCTGGGGAAACTTGGTTTCCCAGAAGCGCAGCACATGCTGCGGGATGTGAAGTTCATCGGCCACCTCGCTGATCGTTCGGAAAGCCGATGGCGCCTTCCGCCCAGGCGCGCGCTGCGGCGGGAGCGGATCCCCGTCGGGGCTCACGCCTCATCCTCCGCCGGCACGGTCTGGCCGTTCACACGCGCCTTCAGCACTTGGCTTGGCCGGAAAACCAGCACCTTGCGGGGCAGAATGGGCACCTCGATGCCGGTCTTGGGGTTGCGGCCGATGCGCCGCCCCTTCTGCCGCACGGCAAATGTTCCGAATGAGGAGATTTTCACGGGCTGGCCCTGCTCGAGCGCGCCGGCGACGATCTCGAGCACGGTCTCGACAAGCTGCGCTGACTCGTTGCGCGACAAGCCAACCTGTTCGTAGACGGCCTCGGCAAGCTGCGCGCGCGTCACCGTGCTTCCCGTCATGCCGCCTCGTCCAACTTTGCTTCGTTACAAGGACGCTACCAGCCGTTGCTTCGCTCCGTCAAGCAGAGTGCCCGGCCGAATGAAGAAAGATCAGGGCATTAGGATGGGCGGATCAGGCGCCCAGGAAGCGCGGCCTAAAGGCGGGCAAGCGCGGCGCCCCAGGTGAGCCCGCCGCCGATCGCCTCCATCAGGACGAGCTGGCCCTTGCGCAGCCTGCCGTCGCGATGCGCCTCCCAGAGCGCGAGCGGGATCGAGGCGGCGGAGGTGTTGGCGTGGCGATCGACGGTCACCACGACGCGCTCCGGCGGAAGCCCGATCTTGCGGCCCATCGCGTCGATGATGCGGAGGTTCGCCTGGTGGGGCACCAGCCAGTCCACATCGCCCTGGGCTAGGCCGTTCGCGGCGAGCGCCTCGTCAACCACCGCGGCGAGCTTGGACACGGCGTGGCGGAACACCTCCCGCCCCTGCATGCGCACATGCCCGACGGTACCGGTCGTGCCCGGGCCGCCATCGACGTGGAGGATGCCCTCGTGCCGTCCGTCGGCGTGGAGATGCGTCGAGAGGATGCCAGGCTCGGCGGTGTCGCCGCGCCCCTCTGCCGCACGGAGGACCACCGCCCCCGCCCCGTCCCCGAACAGCACCGCCGTGCCACGGTCGGACCAATCGAGGATGCGGGAGTTCACCTCGGTGCCGATCACCAGCAGCGCGCGGGCCTGGCCTGCGCGGATCATCGCGTCGGCCACGGAGAGGGCGTAGATGAAGCCGGTGCACACGGCTGCGACGTCGAACGCAAAGCCCCGCGTCATGCCGAGCTTCGCCTGCACGAACACCGCCGTGGCGGGATAGGTCCGGTCGGGCGTGGAGGTGGCGAGCACGATGCCGTCGATCGCCTCCGGCTCGAGCCCGGCATCGGCAAGTGCCGCCCGGGCCGCCTCGGCGGCGAGGTCGGAGGCGGTCACCCCATCTGCCGCGATGCGCCGCTCGCGGATTCCGGTGCGCTCGATGATCCACTCGTTCGAGGTATCGAGCGTCGCGGCGAGATCGTCATTCGTCACGACGCGGGGCGGCAGGGCGCCGCCGAAACCTGCAAACACCGAGCGGATGCGCGGCGCGACGGCGGCGGGCGCGCCAGGGTCGCGCGCGGGGTGGACGCCGTCCATCGCCTCAGCCCGACACGGAGGCGGGCACGGCAGGAGCGCCCCGCGCGGCCTCGCCGTTGCCGTTCGCTAGCGCCTGCTCGCGCGCCGTGCGCGCCGCGGCCTCCTCGCGGAGCTGCGTCAGCTCTGCGCCGATGCGCTCGTTGAACCCGTGCGTGACCATGTCCATCGCGAGGTCGACGGCGTGGGCGAAGCCGAGCGCGTCTGTGCCGCCATGGCTCTTCACCACGACGCCGTTGAGGCCGAGCAGGACGGCGCCGTTGTAGCGCCGCGGGTCGAGCCATTCGCGAAGGCGCTCGAGCGCGGGGCGGGCGAGGATGTAGCCGAGCTTGGCCGCGAGCGTCGAGGAGAAGACCTGGCGAAGGAGGTCGCGCACCAGCTTGAGCGTGCCCTCCCCGGTCTTCAGCGCGACGTTTCCGGTGAACCCGTCCGTCACCACGACGTCGACCGTTCCGGCGGCGATGTCGTGGCCCTCGATGAAGCCGTGGAAAAGCGGCGAGACATGCGAGGCGCGCAGCACCTCGGCCGCCTGGCGAACCCGCTCGTCCCCCTTCAACTCCTCGGCGCCCACGT
Organism: Elioraea rosea; assembly: GCF_007644105.1. Classification (GTDB taxonomy): domain Bacteria; phylum Pseudomonadota; class Alphaproteobacteria; order Acetobacterales; family Acetobacteraceae; genus Elioraea_A; species Elioraea_A rosea. The sequence continues at coordinate 35,824 of NZ_VFAC01000006.1, forward strand.
TGAGCAGGCCGATGGAGGGGGAGCGGAGGCCGAGAACGGTACGGGCGAACACTTCACCCATCACCGCGAACTCGACGAGGTTGCGCGCATCGCACTGCACGTTCGCGCCGAGGTCGAGCATCACGAAGTCGCCGCGCGCGGAGGGGCCTATACCGGCCATGGCGGGGCGGTCGATGCCGGGCAGCGACTTGAGCACGATCTTGGCGAGCGCCATCAGCGCGCCGGTGTTGCCGGCGCTGACCACGCCGTCGGCCTCGCCGGCCGCAACCGCGTCGATCGCAATGCGCATCGAGGAGTTCCGCAGCCGCAGCGCGGCCGTGGGCTTCATCTCGTTCGGCACTGCCTCGGCCGCGTGGCGCAGCGTGCAGGCAGCGGCCAGCGCAGGCTTGCGGGCAAGCAGCGGCGTCAGCGCCGCCTCGTCGCCGACGAGCAGGAAACGCGTGCCAGGATGGCGCTCGAGCGCGACGGCGAGCCCGTCGATGACCATCGCGGGCGCCTTGTCGCCGCCCATCGCGTCGACGACGAGCGGATACGGAGCGCTCATGGGGCAAGGACCGGGGTCGTCACGCCCCGGCCAGCCCGCTCAGGCACGGCTCGCGCCATGCTTCCTCCGTGCCGCCGCTCAGGTGCGGACGACAACCTTCAGCTTGTCCCCCGCCGGCGCGATCTCGCGGCCGTCATAATAGCCGCAGGACCCGCAGACATGGTGCGGGCGCTTGAGCTCGCCGCAGTTGGGGCACTCGCCATGTGCCTCGGTGTGCAAGGCCTCATGCGAACGGCGCATGTTGCGCCGTGAAGGGGACGTCTTCCGCTTGGGAACCGCCATTGGGATCCGCCTTGCTCTGTCACGAAAAGGAAACCGTGGAAGGGCGAGTTGCTAGCAGAGGCCCTCCGGCGCGTAAAGTTCCAAGTGCCACAGGAGTTTCCAGCATTTTCCGCATGGCTCGCCGATACCGGTCAGGTCGCGTCGTGCGGCGGGGCCTCGGCGCCTGGGGCACGCGGCCACGGGTCCATCACCAGTGCGAGGGTCTGCGACACCGCCTCCCCGAGGTCGATGGTGCCGCCTTCGTAGGGTTCCTCGTCCTCGGCCTCCGCATCGAGCTCGACCTCGCCTGGCCCCGAATCCTCGGGGCGGAATAGAATCGACAAGGGCTCGTCGATCCTCTCCGCGATGGGCTCGAGGCTGACGACGCAGAGACGGTCGAGCGTCGCGCGAAGCCGCCCGCGCACCGCGACGAGCCCCTTGCCGCGCGGGGCGAGGCGAAGCTCGGCCTCGACCTCCCGCACGCCCTCCACGCCGAGGCGTCGGGCGAGCGCCTGCCGCTCCGCCTCGGTGGCGGTCAGCGTCACCGCCTCGCCGCCCGGCTTCAGGGTGGCGACGGTGACGGGGCGGGAGAACTCGGGTCGCGAGATCACGGCCCTGCCCATCACGATTGGGCGAGCGCCGCCGAGGCGGGCAGGAACTGCGCCTCGCCAGCCACGAGCGCGGCGAAGTCCTGGCCTGCGAGGTGCCGGCGCTGGCGGTGCACCGCCTCTGCGAGCCGCGCCGCCCCCTCGGTCGGCGCCTCTACGCGCCAGACATTCCGCCCCAGCGCCTCGGCGAGCGCCCCCTCCTCCCCGCTCTCGACGGCCGCGGCATAGACCCGGGCGCGGCCGTTGAAGGCCTCCCACATCACCTTCACCTTCTTGCCGACGGAAAGGTCGCCAACCCCCATCTCGCGCAGGTTCTGGTCCATGTCCGCGAACATCGCGTCGAACACGGCCTGGGCGAGCTCTGGCCCGCGCGCATCCGGGTCCGACCGCGCGCGGTCGACCAGGAGGAAGGCGAAGACGGCGATCATGTCGAAGCGGCCGTCGAGCGTGTCGGGAACGCCGAGCTCGGCATACCAGGCAGGGTCGCGCGCCGCGGCGACGGCCATGCCGTAGAGCCGGAAGCCCTCGCGCTCGAAACGGCGGCGGCGGAACAGCGAGGCAAGGGGCATGGCTTCGATCCGGCTTCGGGGCGCTTGCCGAACGGCACGTTGACAGCACGCCGGCGAGTGTGACACCCGATGAGATGGTCCGGACAGGATCGGCGTCAATCGCAGTCCGGGATGGGATCGCCATGCACAAGACCAGCCTCGGGGCCCGCCTCGGCCCTCTCCTGCTCGCCGGCACCCTTCTCGCCGGCTGCGGCATCGTCGACTCGACGAAGGATCCGCGCGGCCACCGGGTCGACAAGGAGCTCCTGGCCGAGATCGTCCCCGGCGTGCAGACGCGGGCCGACGTCACCGCCCTGCTCGGCTCGCCGACCGCCACCGCGCCGTTCGGGGAGGAGACCTGGTACTACATCGGCGGGATGACGGAGAACCGCGTCGGCCGCGTCGACGCGCTGATCGAGCAGGAGGTCGTCGCCGTCCGCTTCGACAGGATGGGCGTGGTCCAGGGCTTCGAGGTGATCGGCAAGGACGAAGCCAAGCCCATCGACCCCATCGCGCGCGTCACCCCCACCCCTGGCAACGACGTGAGCTTCCTCGGCATGCTTCTCGGCAATATCGGGCGCTTCAGCCCGGGCGGGCCGGCGCAGAACCGCGGCCCCGGCGCGCCGGGCATCTGACGACCCGACCGGGTCCCGCCCCCGAACGGCAAAGGGCCGGCGGATCGCTCCGCCGGCCCTTTCGTTTGGCTCTGTCCGCGCCTCAGCCGACGAGCTTGGCGAGGATCGCGAGAAGCAGGATGGCCACGATGTTGATGATCTTGATCATCGGGTTCACCGCCGGCCCGGCCGTGTCCTTGTACGGATCGCCGACCGTGTCGCCGGTGACAGCCGCCTTGTGCGCCTCCGAGCCCTTGCCGCCATGCAGCCCGGTCTCGATCAGCTTCTTGGCGTTGTCCCAGGCACCGCCGCCGGCCGTCATCGAGATCGCGACGAAGAGGCCGGTCACGATCGTGCCGAGCAGCATCGCGCCGAGCGAGGCGAAGGCAGCCGCCTGGCCGGCGATGACCGCGATCACCACCCACAGCACCACGGGCGCGAGCACCGGCAGCATCGAGGGGATGACCATCTCCTTGATGGCGGCCTTGGTCAGCATGTCGACGGCGCGGCCGTAATCAGGCTTGGCCGTGCCTTCCATGATGCCCGGAATCTCGCGGAACTGCCGCCGCACCTCGACGACCACGCTTGCCGCCGCACGGCCGACGGCCGTCATGCCCATCGAGCCGAACAGGTAGGGGAGCATGCCGCCCATGAAGAGGCCGATGACGACATAGGGGTCGGCCAGGCTGAACTCGACGGGCACCGAGGGGAAGTAGTGCTTCAGGTCCTCGATATAGGCGGCGAACAGCACGACGGCGGCGAGGCCGGCCGAGCCGATCGCGTAGCCCTTCGTCACCGCCTTCGTCGTGTTGCCCACCGCGTCGAGCGCGTCGGTGGTGACGCGCACCTCCGCCGGCAGCTCCGCCATCTCCGCGATGCCGCCCGCATTGTCCGTCACCGGCCCGTAGGCATCGAGCGCGACGACGATGCCGGCGAGCGCGAGCATGGTCGTTGCCGCGATGGCGATGCCGTAGATGCCCGCGGTCAGGAACGCGACCAGAATGCCGATGCAGATGATGACGACCGGCGCAGCCGTCGCCTCCATGCTGATCGCGAGGCCCTGGATCACGTTGGTGCCGTGGCCCGTCGTCGAGGCGTTGGCGATCGAGATCACAGGGCGATACTCGGTCGCGGTATAGTATTCCGTGACCCACACGATCGCTGCGGTGACGCCCAGGCCGACGAGCGAGCAGACGAACAGCCCGAAGCCCGAGAAGGCGGTGCCCTCGATGCGACCGAGCCCGGTGTAGAGGAGCATGATCACGAAGATCAGCGCCGCGGAAATCGCGCCCGTTGCGATCAGGCCCTTGTAGAGCGCCTTCATGATGGCGTTCGAGCCATCCAGCTTGACGAAGAACGTGCCCGCGACGGAGGCCGCGATGCAGACGCCGCAGATCAGGAGCGGCAGCATCATCAGGGTCGCTGCGGTCTCGCCGGTGAAGAAGATCGCGCCTAGCAGCATGGTCGCGACGATCGTCACGGCGTAGGTCTCGAACAGGTCCGCCGCCATGCCCGCGCAGTCGCCCACGTTGTCGCCGACGTTGTCGGCGATCACGGCCGGGTTGCGGGGGTCATCCTCGGGGATGCCGGCCTCGACCTTGCCGACGAGGTCCGCGCCCACGTCGGCGCCCTTGGTGAAGATGCCGCCGCCGAGACGGGCGAAGATGGAGATGAGGCTCGCGCCAAAGGAGAGTGCGACGAGCGCCTCGAGAACCGTCCGGTCCGCCACGCCGGCGCCGCGCAGCCAGGCCCAGTAGCCGGCGACGCCGAGCAGGCCGAGACCGACCACGAGAAGCCCGGTGATGGCTCCGGACTTGAAGCTGATGTCGAGCGCGGGCTGCAGGCCCTGCCGCGCGGCTTCCGCCGTGCGCACGTTCGCCCGCACCGAGACGTTCATGCCGATATAGCCCGCGACGCCCGAAAGCACGGCGCCGATGACGAACCCGATGGCGGACCAGATCGACAGCAGGATCGCGAGCGCGATGCAGACGACGACGCCGACGATGGCGATCGTGGTGTACTGCCGGTTCAGGTAGGCCTGCGCACCCTGCTGGATGGCCGCGGCGATCTCCTGCATGCGCGCGCTGCCGGCGGGAGCGCCGAGCACGGCCTTCGCCGCGTAGGCGCCATAGGCGACGGCCAGGAGGCCGCAGAGGATCACGAAGGTCAGGCTCATTGGCGATCCCGTGACTGTGCTTGTTGTCGTTGACCGGGCGGATGCCCGTGCGAGCGGCGGCAGCGTGCCCCGGGCCAACCTGTCCTCGCCGCACTGTCACGGCGCGGTCACGGTCTTGCGAGGCCGCGACCCTATGCCATGCACGGAAGGGCGACGCAATCTCACCCGGGCGCGGGCACCTCTTCCCTGCGCGGGAGCCAGGCAAGCGCCAGCAGCGCGACGCCGACGGCCGGCAGGATGGCGAGATTGAGCACGAGCCACCCGACATGGTGGTGCACCACCCCGGCCCCGACCGCGGTGAACGTGACCGAGCCGAACACGATCATGTCGTTCGCGGCCTGGCCGCGATACCGCTCGGCCGGCGCGAGGGAGGCGGAGAGAAGCGTGGTCGCGCCGACGAACATGAAGTTCCAGCCGATGCCGAGCAGGACGAGGGCTGCGAGGAAATAGCCGAACGCCGAGCCCTGGATGGCGATGGCGGCGCAGGCCGCCGTCAGCATCGCGCCGGTCCCGATCACGCGCCCCACCCCGAAGCGGGAGATCAGGTGGCCCGTGACGAAGGCAGGAGCGAACATCGCCGCGGCATGCCACTGGATGATGGTCGCGCTGTCGTTCACCCCGAAGCCGCAGAGCATCATCTCGAGCGGGGTGGCCGCCATCACGAGGTTCATCGTGTCCCAGGCAATGACGGCGGCGATGATCGCGACAAGAACCTGCGGCCGGCGCAGGATGGGGCCGAGCGGCACCGCGACCGCGGGGCGTGGCGGCGGCGCGGGCAGGCGCGTCATCGCCAGCACGACCAGCGCCGTCGCCGGGATCACCGAGAAGGCGACGTAGCTGCCCGCGAACAGGACGGGCGCAAGCCCCTCCTTGGTCCACTTGACGATCTCCGGCCCGGCCCAGGCGCCGAACACGCCGCCGGCCATCACGAGGCTGATCGCCTTCGGCCGCCAGGACGCATCCGCTGCCTCGGCGGCGGCGAAGCGGTAGTGCATGGCGATGCCGAAGGCGAGCCCGCCGAAGGCCGTGGACAGCAGATAGAGGCCGAAGCTTGCCTGCCACAGGGCGATGACCGCGAGCGCGAGCGAGACGAGATGCGAGGTCGCGCCGGCGGAGAAGCCGATGCGCCGGCCAAGCCGCGCGAACATCCACGACGCCGGGATGGAGGCAGCCATGGTCGCTGCCATCTGCACCGCCATGGGGAGGGTCGCGAGCGCCTTGTCTCCCGCGAGGCTGTGGCCGATCAGTGCGGACATCGCGACCTGCCCGCTCATCGCCGCCTGGTTCAGCGACTGGCAGAGGAACAGCAGGCCGACATTCCGCCTCTGGTGGGCGATTCCGCTCATGCAACGTGGCTCCAGCCGCCGCGGCCAAGCCTCAGCGGCGCGCCATCGGCGCCGGTTACCGTCACGCCCGAACCGGGGCCGAAGGCGCCGATGCGCGCGACCGGCACCCCTGCCCGCGCGGCCGCTGCGCGCACGGCGTCCGCCGCCGCCTCGGGCGCCGCAAAGACGAGCTCGTAGTCGTCGCCTCCGGTCAGGCAGGTGGCGAGGCGCGTTGGGTCGGCGGCGACCGCTTCTGCCGCGGGCGGCGAGAGCGGCACGGCAGCGGCCTCGATCGTGGCGGCGAGCCCCGCGCCGCGCGCGAGATGGCCCACGTCCTGGACGAGCCCGTCCGACACGTCCATGCAGGCGGTGGCCAGGCCGCCCAGCGCCGCGCCGAGCGCAAGCCGCGGCTCGGGAAGCCGGTAGCGGGAGGCGAGATGGGCACGGCCCTCCCCGCCGAGCTCATCCAGCCGGCCGGTCAAGGCCAGCAGGCCGAGCGCGCCGTCGCCGATCGTGCCGCTGACCCAGAGCGCATCGCCCGCGCGCGCGCCGCTGCGCTTCAGCGCCGCCCCCTTGGGCACCGAGCCAATAATGGTGAGCGAGAGCGTCACCGGCCCAGTGGTCGAGACCGTGTCTCCGCCGAGCAGGTAGCAGCCGAAGCGTGCCTGGTCCTCCGCGAGCCCTGCGGCGAAGGCGGCGAGCCAGGGATCGCCGGTGTCCTTCGAAAGCGCTGTCGTCATCAGGTAGCCGAGCGGTTCCGCCCCCATCGCTGCGAGGTCGGACAGGTTCACGCGGAGAAGCTTGCGGCCGATCGTCTCGGGCGGGTCGTCCGGCAGGAAGTGCACGCCGGCGACCATCGCATCGGCTGCGAGAACGAGCGTCCGTCCGGGCGGCGGGTCGAGCAGTGCCGCGTCGTCCGACAGGGCGAGCGCGCCTGGCGCGTGCGCGGCGAGCGGCCGGAAGTGACGGGCGATGAGGGCGAACTCGCCCGGAAGGGCATCGCCCTCCTCGCTGGTGGACACGTGGTCAGCCCAGGCCGGTGGCGAACTCGGGCCCGCGCAGCGTGCGCGCGATCCGGTCGAGCACGCCATTGGCGAAGCGCGGCTCCTCGCCGCCGAAGAAGCCGTGCGCGACGTCCATGTACTCGTTGATCACGGCGCGGGCAGGCGGGCCCTTGGCATCGAAGAGCTCGGCCGCGGCGGCGCGCAGTAGCGCGCGCAGGACAGGGTCGAGCCGCGCGAGCGGCCAGTCCTCCGCGAGCGAGGCGGCGACGACGCCGTCGAGCGCCTCGGCGTTCACGGCGTAGCCGCGCACGATGCGCGCGAGAAGCGGCACGTCGGCGCCGGGGGCTGCGCCCTCGTCGAGCGGGCCGGCGGCGAGCGGCGCGCCCTCCTGCCCGCCGACGCGGTGGCGGACGAACTCGTCGAGCACCGTCTCGGGACTGATCGAGCCATGCTCGGCCTGGTAGAGCGCCTGCACGGCGGCAAGCCGCGCGGCCGTCCTCGGCCGTCCGGCCGCGGCAGGCCTGCCCTTGCGGGCGGATTTCGCTGCGGCGCTCACGCGCCCCATGTCCTGGCGAGCGCGATCTGCGCGAGGACGGCGTTGGCGGCTTCCACGCCCTTGTTCATCTCGTCGTCGCGGGCGCGGGCGAGCGCCTGCTCCTCGTCATGCACGGTCAGCACGCCGAACGCGACGGGCACGCCGAACTGCACGGTCAGATCCATCAGCCCGCGAGCCGTTTCGCGGCAGATATGGTCGTAGTGGTCGGTCTCGCCGCGCACCACGCAGCCGAGCGCGATGAACCCGTCCCAGCGCGGCCCGCCGGCGCGCGCCATCGCGCCAATCGCAAGCCGGACGGCGCCGGGAAGCTCGAAGGCGCCGGCCACCTGCACGACCTCGAAGCTCGCGCCTGCGGCCTCGAGCGTGCGCTTCACCCCGGCAAGCTGGCCCGCGGCGATCTCGCGGTAATAGGGCGCCTCGACCACCAGGATGTGGGGCGGCTTCGGCTTGGTGTCGGGCATGATCAGGCGGCCTCGTGCGGAATGGGACGATGCGCGACGACCGACAGCCCATAGCCGTCGAGCCCGACGATCGCGCGCGGGTGATTGGTCAGCAGCACCATCTCGCGCACGCCGAGATCGAGGAGGATCTGCGCGCCGACGCCGTAGTCGCGCAACGCAGGCGGCGAGCCGTCGCGCGCCCGCGCGACGCGCTCCGACAGCGCCGTCGGCCGTGGCTCGCGGATCAGCACCACCGCGCCGCGGCCCTCTGCGCCGATCATGCGCATCGCCTCGTGCAGCTCCGCCCCGCCGGAACCGGCGCCGACATCGCCGAGCACGTCGGTCAGCACATTGAGTGCGTGCATGCGCACGGGCACCGGCCCGCCCTGCGTCACGTCGCCCTTCACCAGCGCGATATGCTCCGCGTACTCGACGGTGTTAGCGTAGACGATCATGCGGAACGTTCCGCCGAAGGAACTCTCGAACACCGTCTCGGCGACGCGGCCGACGAGCCGCTCGGTGCGGCGGCGATGCGCGATCAGGTCGGCGATCGTGCCGAGCTTCAGCCCGTGGCGCTGCGCGAAGCCGACGAGGTCTGGGAGCCGCGCCATCGTGCCGTCGTCGTTCATCACCTCGCAAATCACGCCGGACGGGTTCAGCCCCGCGAGGCGGGCGATGTCGACCGCCGCCTCGGTATGGCCTGCGCGGACGAGCGTGCCGCCCTCGCGCGCCATCAGCGGGAAGACATGACCCGGGGTCACGAGGTCCGACGGCCCCTTCCCAGGGTCGATCGCGACAGCGACGGTGCGCGCGCGGTCGGCCGCCGAGATGCCCGTGGTGACGCCCTCGCGCGCCTCGATGGAGACGGTGAAGGCCGTCTGGTGCCGGGTGCCGTTTGCCTGGCTCATCAGTGGAAGGCCGAGCGTCTCGACGCGCTCGCGCGTCATGGCGAGGCAGATCAGCCCGCGCGCGTGCTTGGCCATGAAGTTGACGGCTTCCGCATCGGCAAACTGGGCGGGGATGACGACGTCGCCCTCGTTCTCGCGGTCCTCGTCATCGACGAGGATGAACATCCGGCCCCGGCGCGCCTCCTCGATGATCTCCTCTGTGGGGGAGAGGAACTCGCGCCAATCGACGGAGAGGGGCTTCGGCGCGGCCATCATGCGCCCCGTGCGCCTGCTGCAGCGGTCTGGCCCAAAATGCGAGCGACGTAGCGGGCCAGCATGTCCACCTCAAGATTGACGGGATCGCCGGGGCGGAGCGCGCCGAAGCTCGTCACCGCGGCCGTGTGGGGGATGATGTTGACCCCGAAGCCGTCCGCGTCAACGTCGTTCACGGTCAGGCTGACCCCGTCCACCGCAACGCTGCCCTTCGCGGCGATGAATTGCATCAGCGCAGGCGGCGGGCGGAAGCGCCAGCGCACCGAGCCGCCATCGGGTTCGGCCAAGGCGGCGACACCGACGCCATCGACGTGGCCCGAGACGAAATGCCCGCCGAGCTCGTCTCCCACCTTCAGCGACCGCTCGAGGTTGACGCGCGTGCCGGGCCGCCAGCGGCCGAGCGTGGTCTTCGACAGCGTCTCGCCGGAGGCGTTGAAGGCCATCCACCCCTCGCCCCTCTCCACCACGGTCAGGCAGCAGCCCGAGCAGGCGACGGAGGCGCCGAACTCGATCGCGGCGGTGTTCCAGGCCGTCGCGATCTCGAGCCGAAGGTCGGTCGCGGTTCCGGCCGGCACGATGGCGCGGACGGTGCCCAGATCGGTGACGAGGCCTGTGAACATCAGTCTCACTCCTCGCGGGCGAGTTGCAGGAACAGATCCCCGCCCGGAAAGGCAAGGGAGAGGCGGCGGAACCGCGGCATCGCGCCGATGCCGGGCAGGCCGAGTGCGGCGATCGCGGGCACCCCGTCCGCCCCGATTAGGGCGGGGGCGCCGAACCAGGCGAGCCTGTCGACCAGATCGGCCGAAAGTAGCGCTGCGGCAAGGGTCCCTCCCCCTTCGGCGAGCACACGGGTGATCCCCCGCCCCGACAGGGCGCGGAGCGCGTCGGCGAGGTCGGGCTGGCCGGTGGCGGGATCCTGCTTCACCTCGATCACGGTGCAGCCGGCTTCGGCGAGAGCGCCGATCCGCGCGCGGTCATTGCCCGGAAGCGTCAGCACCCAGGTTGGCGTCTCCCGCGCCGTTGCCACCAGAACGGAGGTGAGCGGCATGCGAAGCCGCCCATCCGCCACCACGCGCACGGGGCCGGGCCTTCCGCCTGGCACGAGCCCGGCGATGCGGACGGTGAGAGCGGGGTCATCGGCCGCGGCCGTGCCGGCGCCGACCAGCACGGCATCGTGCGCGGCGCGCAGCATGTGGGCAACGCGCCGCGAGGCCTCGCCCGAGATCCAGCGGCTCTCGCCGTTCGGTGCGGCGATCCGCCCGTCCAGCGTCGAGGCGAGCTTCAGCGTCACCATCGGCCGGCCGGCGCGGATTCGCGACACGAATCCGAGATTGACCTCGGCCGCCTGAGCCTCCGCCACCCCCTCGGTGACCGAGACGCCACCTGCCGCAAGCCGGGTGATACCCTCGCCGTTCACCCGCGGGTCGGGGTCGCGCAGAGCGATCACGCAGCGGGCGATGCCGGCAGCAAGCAGCGCATCGGTGCAGGGGGGCGTGCGGCCCCAGTGGCAGCAGGGCTCAAGCGTGACATAGGCCGTCGCCCCCCGCGCCGCCTCGCCCGCGCGCCTGAGCGCCTCTGTCTCCGCATGCGGCCGCCCGCCAGGCTGCGTCCAGCCCCGGCCCACCGCGATGCCGTCCTTCACGATGACGCAGCCGACGGCGGGGTTCGGCCAGACATTGCCCAGCCCCCGTCGTGCGAGCGCCAGGGCGGCCCGCATCCAGACGAGATCGGCCTCCGCCCCCGTCATTCTGGCGCCTTCACCCCCCGCTTCGGGGGCGGCTGCCCAGCGTCTCGACGAAGGCCTCGAAGTCCTTGGCTTCGCGGAAGTTCCGGTACACCGAGGCGAAGCGGACATAGCCCACGGGGTCGACCTCGCGGAGCGTATCCATCACCATCTCGCCGATCGCCTTGGACGGGATCTCGCTCTCGCCCGAGCTCTCGAGCTGGCGCTGCACACCGTTGACGATGCGCTCGATCCTGTCCTCGTCCACCGGCCGCTTGCGCAGCGCGATGCGGATCGAGCGGGCGAGCTTGTCGCGGTCGAATGCCACGCGCCGGCCGTCGGACTTCACCACAGTGAGCTCGCGGAGCTGCACCCGCTCGACCGTGGTGAAGCGCTGCCCGCAGGAGGGACAGGACCGCCGGCGCCGGATGGCGGTGCCGTCCTCGGTCGGACGGCTGTCCTTCACCTGGGTGTCCTCGTGGCCGCAGAAGGGGCAGCGCATCGGTTCTGTCTCGCGCTTCCTGGCTCAGTCCCGGTAGATGGGGAAGCGGGCGCAGAGCGCCTTCACCCGCTCTCCCACCGCCTTCTCGACGGCGGCATTGTCACCATCGTTGCTCCGCGAGAGCCCATCGAGCACCTCGCCGATCATCCGCCCGACCTCGCGGAACTCGGCCACGCCGAAGCCGCGGGTGGTTGCGGCCGGCGACCCGAGGCGAATGCCGGAGGTGACCATGGGCTTCGCAGGATCGAACGGGATCGCGTTCTTGTTGCAGGTGATGTGGGCGCGTTCGAGAGAGGCCTCTGCCGCCTTGCCTGTGAGATTCTTCGGCCGGAGATCGACCAGCATCAGGTGGCTGTCCGTGCCGCCCGTGACCACGCCGAGGCCCTGCGCGAGAAGCTCGTCGGCCAGGGCGCGGGCGTTCTCGATGACGGCCTTCTGGTAGGCCCGGAACCCGGGCGTCAGCGCCTCGCCGAAGGCCACCGCCTTGGCCGCGATCACATGCATCAGCGGTCCGCCCTGCAGGCCTGGGAAGACGGCAGAGTTGATCTTCTTCCCGAGCGCCTCGTCGTTGGAGAGGATCATGCCGCCGCGCGGGCCGCGCAGCGTCTTGTGCGTCGTCGTCGTCACGACATGCGCATGCGGCAGCGGCGTCGGGTACACGCCCGCGGCAACGAGCCCGGCGTAGTGCGCCATGTCGACCAGGAGGTAGGCGCCCACCTCGTCTGCGATGCGGCGGAATGCCGCGAAATCAAGGGCACGCGGAATGGCGCTGCCACCGGCGATGATCATGCGCGGCTTGTGCTCGCGCGCGAGCGCGGCGACCTGGTCCATGTCGACGAGGCTGTCCTCGCGCCGCACCCCGTAGGTGACGGGCTTGAACCACTTGCCGGAGAGGTTCACCGCGGCCCCGTGCGTGAGGTGCCCGCCGGCGGCAAGGTCCATGCCGAGGATCGTGTCGCCAGGCTGGAGCAGGGCCAAGAACACCGCCTGGTTCGCCTGTGCGCCGGAATGCGGCTGCACGTTGGCGAAGCTGCACTCGAACAGCCTGCACGCGCGCTCGATCGCCAGCGCCTCGACCTTGTCGACCTCGACGCAGCCGCCGTAGTAGCGCCGCCCGGGATAGCCCTCGGCGTACTTGTTGGTCATCACCGAGCCCTGGGCCTGCATCACGGCGCGGGAGACGATGTTCTCCGACGCGATCAGCTCGATTCCGTCCTGCTCGCGGACGAGCTCGCCCGCGATGGCGGCGGCAACGGCCTCGTCCACCTCCGCGAGGGGGGCGTTGAAGAAGCGGTCGAGCGCGCGGGAGGGCGTGTCGATGTTCATCGGACCGTCTCCGTAGAGGGGGAAAGCTTGGCGACGCGGCGGGCATGCCGGCCGCCTTCGAAGGGGGTGTCGAGGAAGGCGCGCAGCGCGTCTAGCGCCGGCTCGGCGCCCGTCATGCGCGCGCCGAGGGCAAGCACGTTGGCGTCGTTGTGCGCGCGGGTGAGGCGCGCGCCCGTCGCATCATGGACGAGCGCGCAGCGGATGGCGGGGTTGCGGTTCGCCGCCATGCTCATGCCGATGCCCGTGCCGCAGACGAGCACGCCGAAGCCGGCGCGGCCGGAGGCGACGGCCTCGCAGACGCGGGCGGCGAAATCCGGATAGTCGACGCTTTCGGGCCCGTTCGTGCCGAGGTCGAGCACGGTGTGGCCCATGCCGCGCGCGGCCTCTGCCAGCGCGTCCTTGAGCGCGAGCCCGGCATGGTCTGCGCCGAAAGCGATGATGTAGGTCACGCCAAGGGGTCCGCCCGTCTCCGCCCGGACTGCCCGGACGCCGGAGGCATACCACGGGCTGCGGTCGGCGCGGAAGCCGACCACAAAACCCTGCCTCGGGAGCGGGTTAACGCGGCAGGTGCGCAGCGAGGAAGGCTGGCGCGCGGGAGACTGCGTCGGCCCGCGCCGCCGGGTCGGTGCCGACATGCACCCGGCCCGAGCCATCCGCAGAGAACGCGCCCTGTGAGCACCCTGGCACGGGAGTTCGGCGCGTCGAACCCGTGATGGGCGCCCGGATCGGCGTGGCAGGCGATCGCGGGGCGGGCGCCGCCGCCGAGCGCGGCACACGGAGGCGGCGAGCATCAGTTATCCGCCTCGCAGGTCAGGGGCCACGCGCGGAACGGCCCCCGCCGTCAGCAGGGGCCGCATGTGGTTCAGCCGAGAGGGCCCCAGGTGGCCTTGTTGAACACGCTGTCCTTGACCTCGCCGAGCAGAACGAACGGCGTCATGTTCTTGAGGCCGATCACTTCGATCGAACTCGAGCCGCCGCCCTGGATGCCGCCGAGCTCGAACGTGATCGGCACGCCGCTCGCGTTGACGGTGCCGGTGCCGGCAACCGTCACCTCCACGTCCTTGTCGTTGCTCATCACGATGAAGCCGCTCTTCACCTCGATCGCACCGATCGCCCACTTGCGCTTCATGGTCCAGTCATTGCCCTTCTTCCGGTAGAGCTCGGCAAGCGCGTCGCCGATCTTCTCCGAATTCCTCAGCTGCATCTCGTCATAGTCGGCGAGGTAGCAGGCGACGGCATGCTTGGACGAAAAGCTCACCTTCACGGAAAGCCCAGCCGATCGACGACCGGGTCAGGAACACCGGCGTTGATCGCCTTGAGGTTGCCCAGGCGCTCGTAGACCTTCCCGTCCCGTTCGCCGTAGGAGCCGCATTCGGCCGTGGCGAAGCCGTTGGATACGAAATAGCCACGCTCGCGGTGCATGAGCGGAGCGGTCTTGTTGAGGAGTGACATCGCGTCCTCCATATGTTGCGGAAGCGCAACTATATGGAGGCGAGGCGAGGCCGGTGTATGCCGGCCGTCACTCGCAGCCGGACCCTAAGCCCTGGGCCTTTGCCAGGCGACGCCGGAGCTTGCCGATCGCTGCCTGGCGCACGGCGGAGGGGTTCGCGGCCGGCCCGACCGCGACCACCTCCTCGCCCGTGGCAGGATCGACCGCGGCGACCCTCAGCCACACCCCCATGCGCCGCTCCTCGAGCAGGAGTTCGGCGGTCGGCAGGGACCACTCATGCCCACCATGGTGACGCGCACCGACGTATGCCATCGTCCGACCTGCCAACCCCGCCACATGGGAGAGAGACGCGCCAATGTCGGACCAGAAGATCACCAATCCGGAAACACTCGTGCTGCACGCGGGCCACCGGCGCGACCCGGCCTTCGGCTCGGTCGCCGTGCCGATCCACCAAACGACGAGCTTCCAGTTCGACAGCACAGCGCACGCGGCCGATCTCTTCGCGCTGAAGCAGCTCGGCAACATCTACACCCGCATCATGAACCCGACGGTGGACGTGCTCGAGAAGCGCATCGCCGCGCTCGAGGGGGGCGTGGCCGCGCTCGCCGTCGCCTCCGGCCAGGCGGCCTCGGCCTTCGCCGTGCTCGCTCTCGCCCAGGCCGGCGACAACATCGTCTCCTCGACCGACCTCTATGGCGGAACCTGGAACCTCTTCGCCAACACGCTGAAGCAGTTCGGCATCGAGTGCCGCTTCGTGGACCCCGCCGACCCCGAGAACTTCCGCCGCGCGACGGATGCGAAGACGCGCTGCTACTACGCGGAGACGCTGCCGAACCCGAAGCTCCAGGTGTTCCCGATCGGCGAGGTCGCGGCGATCGGGCGGGAGCTCGGTGTGCCGCTGATCATGGACAACACGGCCTCGCCCATCCTCTGCCGCCCGATCGAGCATGGTGCCGCGGTGGTGATGCATTCGACGACGAAGTTCATCGGCGGGCACGGCACCTCGATCGGCGGCATCATCGTCGATGGCGGGAACTTCGACTGGGAGAAGCACGCCGAACGCTTCCCGCTCCTCAACACGCCCGACCCCTCCTACCACGGCGCGGTGTGGACCGAGGCGGTGAAGCCTCTCGGGCCGATCGCCTTCATCATCCGCGCCCGCGTGGTGCTGCAGCGTGACCTCGGCGCGCCGATGTCGCCCTTCAACGCCTTCCTGTTCCTGCAGGGGCTCGAGACCCTGCCGTTGCGCATGGAGCGGCACTGCGCCAACGCGCTGAAGGTCGCGGCGTGGCTGTCCGACCACCCTGCCGTGACGCGGGTGATCCACCCCTCCCTGCAGGAGGGCGAGGCGAAGCGACGGGCCGATGCGTATCTTCGCGGCGGCTACGGCGCGCTGCTCGGCTTCGAGCTCGCCGGGGGCGCGGAGGCAGGGCGTCGCTTCATCGATGCGCTGAAGCTCGTCTATCACGTCGCCAATATCGGCGATGCGCGCACGCTCGCGATCCACCCCGCCTCGACCACGCACAGCCAGCTCAACGCCGAGGAGCAGGCAGCCACAGGCGTGACGCCGGGCTATGTGCGGCTTTCCATCGGCATCGAGCATATCGACGACATCCTCGGCGACCTCGGCCAGGCGCTGGATGCGGCAACGGGCGGGCAGAGGAAGGCGGCGGAGTGAGCACGATGCACGGTGGCTATCCGGCAATCAGGATGCGGCGGAACCGGTACGATTCCTGGACGCGGCGTCTCGTTGCAGAGACCACGCTTTCCGTCGACGACCTGATCTGGCCGATCTTCGTGCGCGAGGGCACCGGCGTGCGCGAGCCCGTGCCGTCCATGCCGGGCGTCGAGCGCCTCTCGATCGACCTCGCCGTCGCCGCGGCCGAGCAGGCCGCCTCGCTCGGCATCCCTGCCCTCGCGCTCTTCCCGGTCACGCCCAAGGAGGCGAAGGACGAGGACGGCACCGAGAGTGCGAACCCGGAGAACCTGATGTGCCGCGCGACGCGCGCGATCAAGAAGGCGGTGCCCGAGATCGGCCTCGTCGGCGACGTCGCGCTCGATCCCTACACGGGCCACGGCCATGACGGGGTGATCCGCGACGGCTACGTCGCGAACGACGAGAGCGTGGCGATCCTCTGCCGTCAGGCCGTCGTGCAGGCCGAAGCCGGCATCGACGTGATCGCGCCGTCCGACATGATGGACGGGCGCATCGGCGCGATCCGCGCCGCACTCGACGGCGCGGGGCTGATCCATACCCGCATCATGTCCTACGCGGCGAAGTACGCCTCCGCCTTCTACGGCCCGTTCCGCGACGCGGTTGGCTCGGGCAGCGCGCTGAAGGGAGACAAGAAGACCTACCAGATGGACCCCGCCAACACCGACGAGGCCTTGCGCGAAGTGGCACTCGACCTCGCCGAGGGCGCCGACATGGTGATGGTCAAGCCGGGCATGCCGTATCTCGACGTGGTGCGCCGCGTGCGCGAGCGCTTCGGCGTGCCGACCTTCGCCTACCAGGTGTCGGGCGAGTACGCGATGATCGCCGGCGCGGCCGAGCGCGGCTGGCTCGACGGCGAGCGGGCGATGATGGAGAGCCTGCTCGCCTTCAAGCGCGCGGGCGCGAACGGGGTGCTGACCTACTTCGCACCGTTTGCGGCGAAGGTGCTGCGGAGCGGCTAGCCTCCGGCCCATCGCCGCGACGCCGCGGCCAGCCCAAGAAGGCCGAGGCCCAGCAGGGCAAGCGAAGGCGGCTCCGGCACATAGTGGGGACCGGAAAGGAACCCACTTACTGTGCACGTCCTTTCGCCACTCGGTCCGAGGAAGCACAGGTCGGGATTGTCCGATCCGTAGGTCCCCGCCAACAGTACATTTAGATTGTTTAAAGGCGGCCCGCCGAGCGCAAAGACAAGAACGTCGTTCAAGGCGGTGAGCTCGAGGCGGAAAAGCGTTGGCTGGACGTTCGGCTGCTTGAGATCCTCGGGATTCGTCTCATCCGGGATCGTCACGTCGAAACGCCAATGGACGAGGCTGGATGGGAACGCTGCCGACAGATCGTCGAGCGTGACATCGATGTCACCGAATGACACCTGGAGGTCATCGACACCAAGGTCTTCCCAGTCCGGAGGAAATCACTGAGGACCGAAGAGCGAGAAATCGATACCGGCGTAATACTCCGCCAGGGAGAATTGCACGAAGCCCGCACGCGTCGGGCTGATGATCACGGTAGGGTCAGAGCGATCGCCGAAGTACGCCGCCATGTTGTCGAAATAGAAGCGGATCACGTCGGCACGGGCCGGTTCTGCGATGGCCAGGCCCGCCATCGTAACGGCAAGCGTGCAGAGAGCGCTGAAGCGTTTCCGGAACCGGCCGCGCTGCTCGAATGCAGAGAAACTGTGCTTCATGGTACCGCCCCCTTCTGAAGGTCCCGTTTCATTCGGAGCTGGGTTCGAGGGCCTCATGGCACAGCGTCGCTCCCTGCCCGCCGCCGCACGATCGCAAGACCAAGGAGCCCGACGCCGAGCACCGCCAGTGCCGTCGGCTCCGGGACGACATAGAATGGTCCAGACAGCACGCCGGAGACGCTGCAATACGTCTGCGCCGGTGGGGTGGAGAAGCAGACATCCACGTCGTCGGTGCCGTACTCGCCGAGCAGCGCGGGCTGGCCCGGCGCGGCGAGGCCGAACACGAGGTCCTCCTGCGTGGTGGTCAGACGGAGGTGCAGCACCGTCGGCATGACGTTGGGCTGCTTCAGGTCATCGGGGTTCGGGAGGTCGGGGATGGCCACATTGAGGGACCATGCGCCGAGCGGCCCGGCCGGATAGGGGTTGGCAAGATCGTCGAGCCTGATGTCGATGCCGCCGAACGAGACCTGAAGGTCGTCGAGCCCGAGCGCGCCCCAGTTCGGCACGGGCCCGGGCGGCAGCGCGGCGTTGATGGAGATGCCGTTGTAGTAGTCGGCGAGGGAAAACTGGATGAACCCAGCGCGGACCGGACCGACCTCGACGACAGGCGGACCGGGCGGGTCGTCATCCACAGCGGCCATGTTGTCGAAGTAGAAGCGGATCACATCCGCCTTCGCCGGAACGGTGCCAAGCGTTGCCAAGAGCGCAACTGCCGCTGCGATGCTGAACACCGAGCGGGCGTGCCGCGATTCGCCCCGCTCGCTAAGGCGTCTGCAAGATAGGGGTGAACGATGCATGTGTCCCTCCTGGGCGCTTCCGCTCTTCTTCTTGTCGTCGGAGCATCACGACGCCAGTGGAGAGCGGGCGGATCCGGAAGGTCAAGCACGGTGCTCCGCGGGCCTTGCTCGGTATCAAGGCCTGGCGAATCGAATGCCGAAACGGTCAGTCCCTTGCAATCATGAACCGTTCGAACACCGCCCGCGCCTCGTCCGGCGTCGGCTTGGGGCGGCCTGTCGCCTTCTCCACGTGCACGTGCACGAAATGGCCCTCGGCCGAAGCGCGGTCCTCGTCCTCGCGGAAGATGCCGATGCCGTAGCGGATCGACGACGTGCCGAGGCGCTCGACGCGCAGACCCACCGTCACCGCATCGGGGAACGACACCGAGGCGTGGTAGCGGCACTGCGTTTCGACCACGTAGCCCATCAGCGTCGGCGCAACGGGCAGGATCTCGCAGATCAGGAAGCGCGCCACGGCCGTGTCGAACCAGGAATAATAGACGACGTTGTTCACGTGCCCGTAGGCGTCGTTGTCCATCCAGCGGGTGATGATGGGGGTGAACCAGGCATAGTCGGCCCGGTGGCCGATCGGCTTCGTCACGATGGGGCTCCCTGCTCGTCCGTCCCCTCGCATGCCGCAGCGCAGCAGGCGCCGCAAGCCCCGCTCAGCGAAGCGTATCGAGCCAGGCGGCGATGCGGCGGTCTGCCCAGGAACCGTCGCGCACCCCGTCATGGAAGCCGACATGCCCGCCGCCCGGGGCGATCAGCGCAGTGAGCGCGGGGTTGGCGCGCCAGTCCTGCGCCCTGTAGGTGGCGGCCGGGATCCACGGGTCGTCCTCCGCCGTCAGGCAGAGCGTGGGCGTGCGGATGCGGCCGATGCGCGGGGGAAGCGAGCAGCGCGCGTAGTAGTCGTCCGCCCCCGCGTAGCCTGCGAGCGGGGCGACGTAGCCGTCATCGAAGGCGCGCACGTTGCGCGCACGCCGTGCCGCCTCGAGCCGGTCGGGGGGGATGTGGGGGGCGAGCGCCGCGGCATCCTGCTTCATCCGCCTGAGGATCCAGGAATGATACACGGCGTTGCGCGGTGCCATCATGCGCGCGCAGGTGGCGGCGAGATCGACGGGCGCACAGATCGTCGCCGCGGCGACCAGGGGAAGCGAGGGCTCGTCGCCTTCGCGAGCGAGCGCATCGAGAAGCTGCGTGCCGCCGAGCGAGACGCCGATCAGAACGAGCCCTGGCGCGACGAGCTCCTCCGGGAGCGCGCGCAACGCCTCGACGATGTCCTGTCCAGCCCCGGCGTTGTAGCCCTTGCTCGAGCGCGGCAGGCTGGGCGCCGAGCCGCGCAGGTTCAGCCGCAGCACGCCATGGCCTCGGCCGCGCCAGAAGGCGGCGGCGCGGCGGATATGCACGCCGTCCTCGCAGCCGGTGAGGCCGTGGATGAGCACCACCGTCTCCCGTCCCTGCCCCGCCTGCCAGGCCGCGGCGAGCGCATCGCCGTCGGGCAGGTCAAGCCAGAGGCGGGTGAAGGGGCCCGGGTCCGGCGCGCCCCCGCGCAGCGTGTCACGTAGCGTCTGCAGGTCGCCGTTCAGCCACGGGAAGCGCGGCCGGAACGGCGGCGGTTCAGCCCTCGAGGAAGGCGGCGACACGGGCGACCTGGTCGTCATCGACGAGGGCGGGAACATGGCCGACGCCAGGGACGGTGTGCAGGACGACGCCTGGCCGCGCCGCCATGCGTTGGGCCGTCTCGGCAAGGAGCAGGTCCGACACGGCACCGCGTAGCACGAGAACGGGGGCGGCGATGCGCTCCCACACCGCCCAGAGATCGACATCCTCCGCCACCTCCGGCATCGGCGCGGCGATCGCGGGGTCGTAATGCAGACGGAGCGTTCCGTCTGGCGCAGGCACGGCGGAGGTCTCGGCAAGGTGCCGCCAGTCCGCCTCCGTCATCGGCCCGAACCCCGCATGCACCTTGCGCAGATGAGCCTCGAGCGCGGCGAGGTCGGGGAAGCGGAGGTCGAGGCCGAGATAGGTCTTGATGCGCGAGAGTGCCGCGGCGGGGATGAACGGGCCGACATCGTTTAGCACCATGCGCCGGATGGGGGTGCCTGGCATCGCTGCGGTGCCCATGCCGATCAGCCCGCCCATCGAGGTGCCGACCCAGTCGACCGTCTCTGCGCCAAGCGCGGCAAGAAGATGCGCGCAGGCCGTGACGTAGGTTGGCACCGCGTAGAGAAGCGGGTTCGAGAGACGATCGCTCCCTCCTCGCCCTGGCATGTCCGGGCAGATCACCCAGCGGCCGCGCGCTGCGAGCGCTTCGGCGAGGCGATCGAAATCGCGCGCCGTGCGCGTGAGCCCATGCACGCAGATGACGGGCGGCGACGTGCCCCGCTCGCCCCATTCCACGAAGGCGAGCGAATGGAACCCGTCAGCTGCGAGCCAGCGAAGCCGCCCGGGGCGTGGCGTCACACCACGCCCTTCTCGCGCAAGGAGGCGATCTCCGCCTCGCCAAGCCCCGCCTCGCGCAGCACCTCCTCGGTATGCGCGCCGAGCACGGGCGGGGAGATGCGGTAGTCGGGTGGCGTGGCAGAGAGCTTCACCGGATTGGCGATCAGCTTCGCGGGCTTCCCGCCCGTCGCGGCATGCTCCATCTCGATCACCATGCCGCGCGCCTTCACGTGCGGATCGTCGAACACCTCCTTCAGCGTGTTGATCGGGCCGCAGCCGATCGACAGTGCCTCGAGCTTCTCGATCCACTCCGCCGTGGTGCGGGACTTCAGCGTCGGCGTCAGCGTGTCGGTCACCAGGGCGCGGTTGGCGACGCGCGAGGCGTTCGTGGCGAAGCGGTCGTCGGAGAGAAGATGCTCGAGCCCGAAGCCCTTGCAGAAGCGCTCGAAGGTCGCGTCGTTGCCCACAGAGAGCACGATGGCCCCGTCGGCGGTGGCGAACACCTGGTAGGGAACGATGTTCGGGTGCTGGTTGCCGAGCCGCGGCGGGTTCTCGCCCGTGGCGAGGTAGTTCATCCCCTGGTTGGCGAGCCAGGCGACATGGGTGTCGAGCATACCGATGTCGATCTGCTGCCCCTCGCCCGTCGCCTCCTTGTGACGCAGCGCCGCGAGGATGCCGATCGTCGCGTAAAGGCCGGCGAAGAGATCGGCCACCGGAATGCCCACCTTCTGGGGAAGCCCGTCCGGCTCGCCGGTGAGGCTCATCACCCCGCCCATGGCCTGGATGAGGCTGTCATAGCCCGGCCGCGGCGCGTAGGGGCCGGTCTGCCCGAAGCCGGTGATGGAGCAGTAGATCAGCCCTGGGAACTCGGCCTTCAGGCTCTCGTAGTCGAGCCCGTATTTCTTCAGTCCACCCGGCTTGAAGTTCTCGACCAGGATGTCGCACGAGGCGATCAGCTTCTTGGCGATCGCGACCCCCTCGGGCTTGGCGATATCGAGCGTCAGGCTCCGCTTGTTCCGGTTCACCCCGGCGAAATAGGCGCTCTCCTTGGTCGGGCCGTCCTTGCCGGGAAGGAAGGGGGGCGCGAAGCCGCGCGTGTCGTCGCCCCGCGTCGGATGCTCAATCTTGATCACGTCGGCGCCGAGATCGCCGAGCATCTGCGCGCAGGTCGGGCCTGCAAGCACGCGCGTCAGGTCGAACACGCGAAGGCCCTTCAACGGTCCCGTAGGCTGTCCCGGCATTCCGATCATCCCCTCCTTGCGGGCCCCCGTCTTGAACCGCCCGGGGGCCGGGTGCATGGTCCGCGCGCTTATGGAACCGCCGCCGGGGAAGGACAAGACCATGCCCGACACGATCACCGCAGGACGCACGCCGACCAGCCCGACGCTGGACGAAAAGGCCCTCGCCCGGGCTCTCTCCGGCCATCACCTGATCGGCGGCCAGCTTGTTCCAGCCGCCTCCGGCAAGACGTTCCCCGTGGTCAACCCCGCGACGGCTGAAGAGGTCGCGACGGCCGCGCTCGGCGATGCCGCGGATGTCGACCGTGCGGTGAGCGTCGCGGCCGCTGCACAGAAGGAGTGGGCCAAGGTTCCCGCCCGCAAGCGCGGCGAGCTCGTCGGCGCCTGCGCCAAGGCGATTGCCGAGCATGTCGAGGAGCTGGGGCGCCTGATCGCGCTCGAGACGGGCAAGGCGCTGCGCACCGAGAGCCGTGTCGAGGCCAACGTGGTGGCCGACATCTTCGCCTTCTACGGGGGCCTCGGCAGCGAGCTGAAGGGCGAGACCGTTCCGTTCCACCCCGACGTGCTGTCGATGACCGTGCGCGAGCCGCTCGGCGTGGTCGGCGCGATCATCCCCTGGAACGTGCCGATGCTGTTGATGGCGCTGAAGGTCGCGCCCGCGCTCGTTGCCGGCAATGCCGTCGTCGTGAAGTCGGCCGAGGAGGCGCCGCTCGCTGTGCTGCGGATCTGCGAGATCCTCAACCGCATCCTCCCGCCCGGGCTGTTCAACATGCTCTCGGGCTTCGGGCCCGAGTGCGGCGCGCCGCTCGTCGAGCACCCGAAGGTGCGGAAGGTGACGTTCACGGGCTCCGTCGAGGTCGGACGTATCGTCGGGCAGGCGGCGGCGAAGAAGATCGTTCCCGTCACGCTCGAGCTCGGCGGCAAGAGCCCGATGATCGTGTTCGCCGACGCCGACCTCGAGAAGACGGTGATGGGCGCGATCACCTCGATGCGCTTCACCCGCCAGGGGCAGAGCTGCACGGCGGCGAGCCGCATCTACGTGCACGAGAAGATCTTCGACGCGTTCGTCTCCTCCCTCGCTGCGAAGGTGGACGCAATGGTGATGGGCGACCCGCTCGACGAGAAGACCGACATCGGAACGATCATCTCGGCCGACCAGTTCGCCAAGGTGAAGGGCTTCATCGATGAGGGGCTCGCGACCAAGGGGGCCACGGGCCGCGCCTGCTCTGCGATGCCGAGCGATCCGGCGCTGAAGAAGGGCCTCTTCATCCAGCCGCACATCTTCACGGGGCTCACGCGCGACAGCCGCCTGGTGCGCGAGGAGATCTTCGGCCCTGTGACGGTTCTGTTCCCGTTCAGCGACTGGCAGCAGGTTCTGGCCGAGGCGAACGACAGCGAGTACGGGCTGGCAGCGTCCGTGTGGACGAACAACCTCAAGGTCGGCCTGCGCATGGCACATGCGCTGGAAGCGGGGCTCGTTCAGATCAACCAGAACCTCGTGGTGCAGGCGAACCTGAGCTACGGCGGCATCAAGAGCTCAGGGCTCGGCAAGGAGGCCTCGCTCGAAGCGATGCTCGAGCACTTCATGCACAAGAAAACGATCATGGTGAACATGGCCTGACGCTCCTCCCCGCTCCGGCGGGGCGCTATCCTGGCGGTTCCGGCGCGGGGTGTGCGGCAACGCACATCCCGCGCTTTCCGTTTTCGACCGGGAGAAGGTTCGCATTGAATTCCCCCCCGCACTTGCTGCTACGCTCGGTATGAAGCCGGACCATTCCGGTACTGGGAGCGTTTCGATGAACAAATTGCAGGGCAGATTGCCGAGGCGCGGATTTCTGGCGCTGGGCGGAGCGGCGACGTGGTGCGCGGCGTGCGCAGGGACGCCGTCAGCCGAGCTCAGGCGCCAGGCGCTCGCTGCGTCGCAGCCGGATCGCGAAGTGGACCAGCGGCCGGACTCGGCCAGCATGCTCGGCACGGGGCAGACAAGCTACGTCTATCGCCCGATTACCCCGTACGAGGGACCCCTTCCCGCCGTCGAGGTGCACTACGCCCTCACCGGTCCCCATGCCTTGCCGGCGGCGCTTCGGGCGCCGCCCATGTCGTCGCAGACGGAAAGCGTCGTCTCGGAGGACCTGATACGTCTGGCGCCTTACGATCGGCCGGCCGCTCCTTCTCCTGCCGCTCCGTCTTACGTCCAGTACATCGCCCGATGCGCCGAGTACGCGCTCTGGCGGTTCCGTGCGCTCGGGTTCGACAAGCCTGCCCTCGGCCGTGACGGCGCGGCCGGTGATCGGCTGCACATCTTTCTCGCCGAGACTCGTGGCTTCCGCGGCGTCACGTCTCCGGAGTGGGACCATATCGAGATCTCGAACCGCCTCATTGACCTCGGCGCGCTGACCACCGTCGGGCATGAGGTTTTCCATCGCGTCCAGTACGCCGCCAACGCCACGCCCCGTGCCGCGCGCCGGGGAAGCGACGAGGAGCAGCTGGAACTCTGGACCCTGGTCTATGAAGGCGGGGCGCGATTCGCGGAGGATTTCCTGACCGACAGCTACAACCGCTATGGCTTCGACGCCGAGCGATGGTTCACCGCCCGCAGGCGTCCACTGGCCCGCTCGCGCGGTGATGACGGGGGGCTGTCGGGCGCAAGCTATGAAGCGGCTCTGTTCTGGAAGTATGTCAGCGAACAGCACGGCAACCCGCTCGAGCCGCCCCTGGAGCTCAGCCGTGCCCCGTGGTGGCAGACAGCTGACGGGGAGACGGGTCGCCGGATGAGGTACTGGCTCCCTGGCCCGGCAGCGATGCGGGAGGCGGACAATCATCGCCACGTCCTCGCCGCGCTGAAGACGCTGGCGAAGTCCCAGAACGAGCCCAAGCCGCTGACGATGGATGTGCTGCGGCAAGCACGGGAGAAGATGCGTGGGCTGGGCACGCTCGACAGTGCCGTCCCGCTCGACAAGCCGGACGCAGGCGCGCCCGCGGCGCAGAACGGCACGACCGTGCTCGAGGAGACGACCTGGACGAACTTCCTCTGCGGCATTGCGCTGAACGGCCAGTCGGGCGAGGACAGCCGCTTCCAGTTTCGCGAACAGCCAGCGTTCCGCGGTGCCGCTGCACTAAGGGTCGAGGTATCCGGCGGGCGCACCCTGCATTACGCCGCCTTGCCGAGCAGTGAGCCGGGGAGCGCGGAGGCCAACACCGTGGCCGAGCAGGTCATGCTGGGCCGCGACAGGCTCGATGACCGCCGCACCGAGCGAGTCGGCGACGACGTGCTGCGCTTCCTGCTGAGGCGGCCCGCACTTCCCAATCTCGCCCCGATGCTGCGGCCCTACGACATGGCGATCTACAAGGTCTTGATGCCGGAAGGGAACGAGACGCGCCTGCTGAGGGTGGAGCTCGATCCGGGGGGGCCGCTCACGGGCAGAAGCGCGGCCGGGCTTCGGGGCGGGCTCGTGCAGGTCATCATGCTCGGCCCGGGGGGACACCTGGTCGATATACACCGCCATGACATGAGCTTTGACGCCGACGGCGGACGGATGCGCCGCACCTTCGCATGCCGCGGGGTGAGCGAGGTGCTGCTTCTGGTCTGCAGCCGCGAGAACGGTGGTACCTACACGGTGACGCTGTCGCGGCCGGAACGGTCGCCGGTTCTGGCGAGCACCAGCTGGAACTGCGTGCCGGGCAAGGCGCTCACGCAGGATCCGGCTGTCGCGGCCTGGAACTGGATGTCGCCGGACCTTGACGTGGTCCATGACGTCACCGCGCTCGGCGGGCGCCCGGTCCCGGGGGGCGGGTCCCGCGGTCCGCAGCAGGTCGTGCGCCTCGCGATCCGCAATCTCGGCGACCGCTACGGCGATTCGCGGTTCGCGAGCGTCGCGTTCGCCTGCCGGAAATGGTCCGCCGGCCCATCGGCCACCTGGACCCAGCTTGGCGAGCAGCGCATCGGCTTCCTCAAGAGCGTTGAGGCCTATGAGCGGGACATCCGCGGCGGATGGGCGAGCGAGGGCACGCGCAATCTCGGCAAGCGCTTCATGACCGCGAGGCTGCCGGACGGCCTTGCCTTCAGCGAGGCTGATCCGCTGATGCTCAGGGCGACGATCCGCACCGCCACCGCCAACCGCAACGACCAGGACGTGATCGTGCTTGGCAGCAGTCACCCGATCGGCGAGTCGCGGATCGATGTGTACGCGGAACGCGGCGTGTGGACCTGGCGCTGGCTCGACCCCGACAAGCCGCAGCGGCTCGGACCGGAGCCGCTTCCGCCAGCAGCGCGGGGCCGCCTCCCATTGAGCATCAACCAGCGCCTCCTGCCGCTGTTGCAACGGATCCAGCAGCTTGAGGGGGTACGCCGATGAGCCGCTATCGCGGTGCGCCGGAGGCGCTGCTCAACCTCGTAGTCGCCGACAACAGCCACCGTGACAAGGACGGCAAGCCCAGCGTCCGCCGTGCCCGGATCCTCGACCAGTCGAACGGACGCTCCACCGGACGGATCATCAGGGCAAGCGTGCATGGGGCGCGAATGCGGGGAGAGCGCGACCGCACAATCCCATACGCCTATTTTTTCGAGTATGCGCATCGTGTGCTCTATCGCGGCACCGTCCGCTTTCCCGTCAAGGTCGACCTCTTCGATCCGAACCCCACCGATGAGGTGATCAGGGATCCTTCGAGGCCGCTGCGGATCCTGGAGACGGTCGAGGAGGTGATCGAGCCGAACCATTTCCTGTTCCGCCTCGCTGGAACGTTCCACGCCGTGTACATGGACGACGCCGTCTTCAACGAGCTGTCCCGCGATGCGCGCTATGGGCTGCAGTTCGGCACGGCGCTGGACGTGGAGTTTCTCAACTGCGAGAAGGATTTTGACCCCGATGGCGAGACCACCGGGTAGTCGGCTCACGCCGGGGCTGCGCTGGACAGGGCCCGCACCCGCGCCAGCAGCCCCACCCGCACATCCTGCTGGAACATGAACCCCATCCCGGCCGCCAGGGCCACGGCACGTTCCAGCATCTCCGCCCCCTCCTCCACCGCCCCGCACTCGGCTTCCGCTGCACCCAGGAAGCCGAGGGCGACGGGGCGCATCAACTCGGCCTCCGCCTCGTCGCACAGGCTCACCGCCTCGCGCAGCGGGCCCCTCGCCGTCTGGGCGTCGCCGCGCCGCCAGTGCAGGAAACCTTCCGCGATGCGGACGAAGATCCAGTTGAAGGGGCGGACGTCGCCCGCCACCGTCGCCAGCGCCGTCGCGAGTGTCTCCTCCGCCTCGGCGAAGCGTTCGGCGTCGGCGAGCGCGCGCACGCGATAGCTCAGCGCCGTCGCCGCGAGCGCGCGGTCGAGCCCGTAGCGCCCCAACACCGAGGGATGCTCCGCCCCGGCCGCCACTTCGGCCATCTCATCGGCCGCCTCATCCATCCGCAGCAGCCCGATATGCGCGAGCCCCCTCTGGAAGATCGCGCGCAGCCTCAGCGCCGCGTCCCCCGTCTCCTCGGCAAGCGCCAGCGCGCGGGCGCAGGCGGCGAGCGCGTCCTGGTAGGCGCCGGCGAGCCAGGCATGGAGCGCGGTGTGGATATGGAGCTGGCCAAGCCGCGCCGGGTCGCCCAGCCTCTCGGCCGGCGCGCCGGCCTCGTCGAGCCGCGCGCGAAGCTCGGCGATCCGCCCCAAGCGATGCAGCGGCTGGCGCATGTCGAAGCGGAGGTCGACGGCGAGCGCCAGCGTCTCCTCGTCCTGCGGAAGGCGCTCGAGCGCGTCGAGCGCATCGGAGAAGAACGCCACCGCCGTCCGGTTGGCGTTGCGCGCGGCCGCGCGCCTGCCCGCCTCGCGCGCCTGCCTGACGGCGAGGGACCAGAGCTCGCCGAGCCGCGCGTGCCGCGCCAACGTCTCGGGCTGTCCCGTGCCGGCATCCATCAGCGCCGCTGCCGCGCGGCCGTGCAGCAGGCGTCGCCGCGCCAGCGTCATGCCGATATAGGCGACATCCTGGTAGAGCGCGTGGCCGCATTCCCAGCGGGCAAAGCCGGGGATGGCGGCGAGCCGTGCGAGCCCTCCGCGTGCCAGCGTCACCGCTGCCGGGCCGATCGCGGTCTCGGCAGTGTCGAGCACGGCGGCGATCATCGTCTCGTCGGCCGGGTCGCCGAGCACGGCGAGCGCCTCGAGCACCGCCTTCTCATCCTCCCCGAGCCGGTCGATGCGCGCGGCGATGAGGCCGCGCGTCGTGGCCGGAACCCGCGGCGGCGCTGGGTCGCGCAGCGCCTCCACCTCCGCCTCGATGAACAGCGGGTTGCCTGCGCCGCGCTCCGCCGCGCGAGAAGCCGCCTCCCCCGCGCCGGGCCCGAGCAACTCGGCCGCAAGGGTCCTCGCATCCTCCGCCGCCAGGGGCTGTACCGGCACGACGGTGACCGTTCCGCCGTCGGCCCATGAGGGAGCCCGGTCTGGACGCCATCCGAGCAGGAGAAGCACGGGCGCCGAGCCGATCCGTTCCAGAACCGACCCGATCACCCGTTCCGTTTCCGGGTCGGTCCAGTGCAGGTCGTCGAGCACGAGCACGGTGGTGCCGCTGGCTGCCGCGCCGAGCAGAGTCTCCGCGGCGGCAGCGATCATCCGCCTCCCGCGAATGGCTGGGTCGAGCGCCGCCCAGGCCTTGCCAGGCCGGGCCGGGTCAAGGAGCGCGTCGATTGCTTCCTCGTCCTCAGCGCCCACGTCCTGCCGTTCGAGCGGGAACGCGTCCTCTCCGCGGCCGAGGGTCCGCCTCAGCATCGGCCGGAGAGGGTGGAAGGCCGCGTCCTCCCGCCAGCGGGTGCAGCGCCCCTGGATGATCCGCGCCGCGCCCCCAATGCGGGAAAGGAACTCCCGCAGGATGCGCGACTTGCCCGTCCCGGCCTCCCCGACGAGGGCCACTGCCCGCCCCGCCCCGGAGGCGGCCTGTGCGAACGCCTCCTCGAGGGTGGCAAGCTCCCGCCGCCGGTCCACGAAGGGAGAGAGCATCCGCTCCGGCGGCAGGTCGAGGCGCGTCAGCGAGGGGTCGGCCCGCTCGAGCGCGAAGGTCTCGATCGCGCCGGGAAAGCCGCGCAACTCTACCGCGCCCACTGGCCGTGCGGTGACCCTGTGTCCAGCGATGGCGAGCGTCGCGGCACTCACCCAGATCGCGCCCGGTTCGGCGTGCTGTTGCAGCCGTGCGGCGAGATGCATCGTCTCCCCTGCCGCCTCGATCGTGCCGCTCGGCTCATAGGCGTGGACCACCACCTCCCCCGAGTTGATGCCGATGCGAAGGCGAAGCTCCGGCATCGCGGCCGCGAGGGCCGACCGCATGGCCAGCGCCGCGCAGCACGCGGCGAGCGCATGGTCCTCCTGCGCAACCGGCGCGCCGAACAGCACCATGAGCCCGTCGCCGGTCATCTGGCCAACCGTTCCGCCATAGTGTCGTGCCGCCGTGGTCAGCAGGTCGATCACAGGCCGAAGCACTCTTTCGAAGAAAACCTCCGGGTCCTCCCCGGCTACCAGGCGGGTCGAGCCCACGAGGTCGGCGAACAGGACGGTGACGACCTTCCGCCCGCGTGCAGGCTGCATGGTCACCACTGCCGCGCCCTTCGCCGAAGGCCCGTTGCTGCGCAATGCCCGATCTCCCGATTGGCCCCTTTTCGATCCCACAATGTGGCGCGGCGGCCGATCAACCCGCAAGCGAAAGGGTTCCTTGCCGGGTCGCGGGTCGCCCACCATCATCACCAGCCTGTCTGGCGAGGAGCCTCGATGGACGTCCTGCCTGCGCACGCGCCGCTGTCCGGTGGCCTCGCCGCTCTCGAGGCGCGCGTTGCGCGCGACCTCGCCCTGATCGCCTATCCGGAGCCGCGCTGGGTTCCCGGGCGCGTCTCTGGGTCTGGCGAGCCAATCCTCGACGTGCTCGTGGTGGGCGCCGGCCAGGGCGGGCTCGTGACGCTGTTCGCCCTGCTGCGCGACCGTGTCACCAACATCCTCGCGATCGACCGCAAGCCCGAAGGCCAGGAAGGCCCGTGGCGGGACTTCGCGCGGATGGTCACGCTTCGGTCATGGAAGACCGTCACCGGCCCCGATCTCGACATCCCGTCCCTCACCTTCCAGTCCTGGTTCGAGGCGCAATGGGGCGAAGCGGCGTTCGAGGCGCTCGGCAAGATCCCGAAAGGCATGTGGGCCGACTATCTCCTGTGGTACCGCCGCGTCCTCGGCCTGCCGGTGCGCAACGGGATGGAGCTCGTCTCGCTCGCCCCCGGCGCAGACGGCCTCGCGGCCACGCTCCGCGAGGCGGGGCAGCAGCGAACGGTCGTTGCCCGCAAGGTCGTGCTCGTGACAGGGATCGAGACGCCGGGGCGGTGGTGGATGCCGGAGTTCATCGCCGCCCTTCCCAGCCACCTCCGCGCCCACACTGCCGAGGCGATCGACTTCGCCGCGCTCTCTGGCAAGCGCGTCGCGGTGCTGGGCGCCGGCGCCTCGGCCTTCGACAACGCCGCGACCGCGCTCGAGCACGGCGCGCAGGTCACC
Organism: Elioraea rosea; assembly: GCF_007644105.1. Lineage (GTDB taxonomy): Bacteria > Pseudomonadota > Alphaproteobacteria > Acetobacterales > Acetobacteraceae > Elioraea_A > Elioraea_A rosea. The sequence continues at coordinate 66,411 of NZ_VFAC01000006.1, forward strand.
CTCTGCTGCAGGCGGCCCGAGCTGCAGCGTGTCCAGCCCTACAAGCAGATCAGCCACGCCGGCTTCTTCCGCGGCTTCCCGCACCTGCCCGATGCGCAGCGCTGGCGGTGGATGAACCATCTCCTCTCCGTCCGCGAGGCCTTCCCCCGCGAGACCTGGGAACGCGCCACGCGCCATGCCGGCTTCACGCTGCGCACGGGCTCGCCCTGGCTCGGCGCGCGGGCCCGCGGCGATCATGTCGAGATCGATACGCCGCAGAGCGTGCTCGAGGCCGATTTCATCATCTGCGGCACGGGTTTCGAGATGGATATCTCGGCCCATCCGGCGCTCTGGCCCCATGCCGGGCTGATCGCGACATGGGGCGATCGCCACACGCCGGCCGAGGGGGAGGAGAACCCGCGCCTTGCACGCTTTCCCTACCTCACTGCCGGCTTCGCGCTCACCGAGAAGATGCCCGGCACCGCGCCGTGGCTTGCCAACATCCACCTCTTCAGCTTCGGCGCCACGGTGAGCTTCGGTCCCTCGGGAAGCTCGATCAACGCGATGAAGTTCGCCGCCCCGCGCCTCGCGCAGGCGATCGCGGCCGATCTCTTCGCGGCCGATGCCGAGGCGCACTACCAGGCCATGCTCGCCTACGACACGCCGGAGTTTCCGCTTCCAGGCGAGACGTGACTGGCACGGAACATGCCTGACCGGATGCCTCGACCGAACGGGAGACACAGATGCTTCGCCGAAGCCTGATCGCCGCCGCCCTCGCCGCCTCCGCGCTTCTGCCCAGCCCGGAGGCAAGCGCACAGAGCTTCACCTTCCGCCTGCACTCCTTCTCCTCGCCCACGGCGCTCGACCATACGATGCATCTCGACCGCTGGGCCGAGGCGGTCGGCCGCGACAGCGGCGGGCGCATCAGGGTCGAGCTCTATCCGGCGCTGCAACTCGGCGGCCAGGCGCGCGACCTCGTCCAGCAACTCGAGGACGGCGTCGTCGACATCATCTGGACGGTGCCGGGCTTTACGCCAGGGCGGTTCCCCGGAACGGAAGGGCTCGAGCTTCCCTTCGTCAACACGGGCACCTCGGCAACGATGAGCCCGGCGGCGATGGAGTTCGCCGAGAAGCACCTCGCCGCCACCGAGTATCGCGGCATCAAGATCATCTCCATCCATTCGACAGACCGGTCCGTGCTGCACACGACGCGCAAGCCGGTGCGCACGCTCGAGGATTTCAGGGGCTTGCGCATCCGCGTCGCCGGCCGGTTCATCGGCGAGGCGATGACGGCCTTCGGCGCCACGCCCGTCGGCATCCCGCTTCCCGGCGTGTACGAGGCGCTCGCCCGCGGGCAGGTCGACGGGATGATGATTAACTGGGCCATCACCGCGCCCTACCGTTTCCACGAGGTGGCGAAGTTCCACACCGACAGCGCGGTGTTCCAGGGCATGCTGCTCACCCTGATGAACGGCCGCTCCTATGACCGGCTTCCGGCAGACCTCAAGGCGGTGATCGACCGCAACAGCGGCATCGACTACGCGCGGAAGATGGGCGAGATCTGGGACAGCCAGACACCCAGTGCGATCGCCGCCAACCGCGACGCGCCTGGCAACGAGATCATCACGATCGACGATGCCGAGCGTGCGCGCTGGATCGCCGCCGCGCAGCCTGTGCACCAGAGCTGGATCCGCGAAATGAACCGCCTCAGCCGGCCCGGCCAGCAGATGTACGACGACCTGATGGCCATCACCGCGAAGCATGGGCGGCGCTGAGGCGCCGCGCACCGGGCTGCTTGCTGCGGCGGCGCGCGGCCTCGCCATCGCTGGCGGGCTGCTGCTCGTCGCCGCCATGGCGGTGACGGTCGCCTCCGTCCTGCGCGCCTCCTTCGGCCGGCCGATCCTCGGCGATACCGAGATCGTCGAGATGCTGGTCGGCGTCGCGATAGCCTGGTTCATGCCCTGGTGCCAGGTGCGCGGTGCGCATGTGCGGCTCGATGTGTTCACCGCGCGCGCGCCCCGTGCCGTGCGCACCGCGCTCGATGCGGCGGCGGGCCTCCTCGTCGCGCTCGTCGTCTCGGTGCTCGCCTGGCGGCTGGTCCAGGGCGGGCTCGATGCGCATGACCGCGCGCGCGAGACGATGTTCCTGCAGATCCCGTTCTGGTGGGGCTACGGGGCGGCCGCGCTCGGCATGCTTCTCTGGGCCGCGGCGGCGATCGAGGGCGCTCTGGCGGGCTTCAGGCGCCCGAGCCCGTGAACCCGCACGATATCGGCGTCGCGATGTTCGCGGGAGTTGCCGTTCTCCTGCTCGCCCGCGTTCCCGTCGGCGTGGCGATGCTGCTCGCGGGCGGCGCGGGCTATGCCGCCATCACCGGCTGGTGGCCACTTCTCAACACGCTGAAGACGCTGACCTTCAGCCGCTTCTCCTCGTACACGCTCTCCGTCATCCCGTTGTTCCTGCTGATGGGCGAGTTCGCGACGAAGGGCGGCATGAACGCCGCGCTGTTCCGCGCCGCGCGCGCCTGGTTCGGCCACTGGCGCGGCGGTCTCGCGGTCGCAACGATCGGCGGCTGCGCGGCCTTCGGCGCGATCTGCGGCTCCTCCCTCGCGACGGCTGCTACGATGAGCCAGGTGGCGGGGCCGGAGATGCGCAAGGCCGGCTACTCACCCGCGCTCGCCACGGGCACGCTCGCCGCTGGCGGCACGCTCGGCATCCTCATTCCGCCTTCGGTCATCCTCGTCATCTACGCGATCTACACCGAGCAATCGATCGGCAACCTCTTCGTCGCAGCGGCGATCCCGGGTCTGCTCGCGACGGTCGGCTACATGCTGGTGGTCAACCTGCATGCGCGCCTCGCGCCCGGCTCCGCGCCCGCCGCGCCGCGCCTTCCCTGGGCCGAACGCGTCGCGATGAGCCGCGAGATCTGGCCGGCAGCCTGCGTGTTCCTTCTCGTCGTCATCGGCATCTATGCCGGCTGGTTCTCGCCCACCGAGGGCGCGGCGGTGGGTGCGGCAGCAGTGGGGCTCCTGGCCGCGACGGTCGGCGGCATGCGGCTTCGCGGCATCGGCGAGAGCCTGCTCGCGACCGCGGAGACGACGGCGCTGATGTTCCTCATCCTGCTCGGGGCGGAACTGTTCTCCGCCGCCCTCGCGCTGTCGCGCCTGCCCGCCTCGCTCTCTGGGTGGGTCGTCTCCCTCGGCCTCGCGCCGCTTGCGGTGCTCGCCATCATCCTCACGATCTACCTCGTGCTCGGCTGCGCGATGGAAAGCCTCGCGATGGTACTGCTGACGCTTCCCGTGTTCCTGCCGGTGATGCTCGCGCTCGATTTCGGCCTGTCGCAGACGCAGCTTCTCGTCTGGTTCGGCATCCTCGTTCTCGTCGCCGTCGAAGTCGGCATGATCTCGCCGCCCTTCGGGTTGAACCTGTTCGTCATCAACGCCATGGCGAAGGACGTTCCGATCACGGAAACCTGGCGCGGCGTGCTCGGGTTCTGCGCGTCCGATGTCGTCCGCCTCGCCCTGCTGGTCGCCTTCCCCGCCCTGTCGCTCTGGCTTCCGGGACTGTCCTGACCCCGTGTGACGCGCGGCATACAGGAGGATGTTCCGCTGTGGGATCGTTCCCGCGCGGTGCAGGACTGGCCTGCCCCGCAAGGCGGAGAGACGACGATGACGCTCACAGTTGCCCAGCTTCGTGCCATCCCGCTGCTCGTGCTCGGCGCGGGCGTGTTCGTGCTTGCCGCGACCCATGAGATGCCGGCCGACATGGCAGGCCCGGCGATCGACATCCCTGCCCTGCACGACGCGGCCTACGCGATCGGCCCTGACCCGTCCGCCTGCGCGGAGAGCGCCTCGCCCGATTGCGTGATCGACGCGCCAGCCGGGCGCGTGCTTGCCGGGGGCCCCTGACTCCTCCCCCCCCTCCCCCCCGGAGACGTGATTGCGCGGGCCGCGCCCTGGCCGTTAGGCTCGCGCAATCAAACGGGGGAGAGACATCATGCCGCTTGGAAACATCCTTGGCAGCGTCCTTCAAGGCATGCTCGGCGGCCAGGCCCAGGCGGGACACGGGGGCGCGCAGGCGAACCCGCTCGCCGGCGTGATCGCAGCCCTCCTCACCCCCCAGCAGGGCCAGGCCGCGCAGGCCTTCGGCTCGGGCGGGATCGAGGAGATCCTGTCGCAGTTCCGCAACGCGGGCTACGGCAGCCAGGCAGAGAGCTGGCTCGGCACCGGGCCGAACAAGTCGATCGAGCCGCAGGCGATGCGGGCCGTGTTCGGCGAGGAGCGGCTCGGCGCGATGGCGGCGGAAGCCGGCCTGCCGAAGGACGACCTGATGTCCGGCCTCGCGCGCATGCTTCCCCAGGTCATCGACGGCCTGAGTCCGCAGGGGCAGTTGCCGCAGCAGCGGGGCGGCGACATGAACCAGATGCTCGCGCAGGTCCTCGGCGGCCTGCTCGGCGGGCGGCGCTGAGCGCCTAGCGCCCGGCGTTCGCCGCCTCGAACAGGGCGCGGGTCCTGTCGGCGTCGTAGGGGCCCTCGCGCAGCGTCTCGGCGTCCCACTCGCTTCTTCCGGGGCGGAAGAAATCCCCGCCATAGACGTGCAGCGCCCCGGTCAGGCGTGGGATCGGGTTCAGCACGGAGTGGATGATGTCCTTGCCGAGGGGCGCGGCCTCGCCGGCCGAGAGCGACTTCGCTCCCGCCGCCTCGACGTGCGAGCCGGTCTCGTCCTCGATGCGGCGCCAGAAGATGTTGTCCTCCCGCCCCGTGTAGAGGCCGATCACCGCCCACATGCCGTGATTGTGCGGCGAGAGCGTCATGTGCGGCCCCCAGACGAGGTTGAGCACGGTGAGCGTGTCCGAGCGGTACAGCGTGTTGAGGCCCGCGCGCGTCGGCTCGCCGAGCGCGCGCATCAACGCGGCGTGGTCGGAACAGGCGCGCGAGACGATCTCCCGCACGTGGCGCTGGCCGTCGTCCTGCCGGACGGCGTCCTGGCACTCGGCGATGAACCGGTCGAGATCGAACATGGTGTCCTCCCTCCGCAAGCGGCCGGAGTCTACTCCGACGGCGCCAGCTTGGCGATTCCGCCCCGCTCAGCCACCCATGGCGCGGCGGCGCGCGACGCCGAGGCGTCGCACCTCGGCGGCAAGCCGGACCGGGTCGAACGGCTTCTCGACGATGCTCGGAGGCGGCTCGATCAGCGCCGCGTCGCGGCGGAGCGACAGGGCATCGCCCGTCAGCACGATCACGGCGGGGCGCTCGGCGGCAGGCACCTCGGCGAGGCGGCGCAGCAGCCCCGCCCCATCGAGACCGGGCATGCGCAGGTCCGTGATCAGGACGTCGCACGTCCTGCCGGCGAGCGCGACAAGTGCCGCCTCGCCTTCCGCAGCGGTCGCGACGTCGTGGCCGTCGCGGGCGAGCACCTCGGCCAGCACGTCAGTGATGTCGGGCTCGTCGTCGACCACCAGAACCTTGAGCCGCCCGGACGGCGCCTCGACGCGGTCCTTCCCCTCCGCCCGGGCCTCGCCGCGGCGTGCATGCGGCAGGGTGATGGTGAAGCGGGCGCCGCCGCCCGGCGCATCGTCGATCGTGATCGTCCCGCCATGCGCGGCGATGATGCCGTGGCAGACGGAGAGGCCAATGCCCGTGCCGACGCCGACGGGCTTGGTGGTGAAGTAGGGCTCGAAGATGCGGCGGCGGATCGAGGCCGGAACGCCTGGCCCGTTGTCATCCACCATGATCTCGACGCGGCCGTCAGCGACGCGGGCGGAGGCGCGTGCCTGGCGCGGCCGCGGCGCGTCGCGCAGCGCGTGCTGGGCGTTCACGAGAAGGTTCAGCAGCACCTGGTGCAGCCGCTCCGGCTCGACCTCCACCGCCGCATCGGGCGCGATCTCGCCGCGCTCGAGCGCGATGTCCGCCGTGCGAAAGCCGTAGGCCACCATGTCGAACACCGCATCGATCACGGCCGGCACGGAGACGACGTCCTTCTCCTGCGGCTTGGCGCGGGCGACGGCGAGGAAGGTGCGGACGATGCCTGCGCAGCGCTCGGCCGCGCCCTTCAGCGTGCGCACAGCATCGCCCTGCGGCGACTGGCCGAGCGCTTCCTCGAGCAGTGCCGCGCGCGCGACGACGACGGAGAGCGGGTTGTTCAGCTCATGCGCGACGCCCGCGAGAAGCGAGCCGAGCGCGGCGAGCTTCTCGTTCTGATGCGCGATCTCGCGCTGGCGGCCGAGCTCGTGCTCAGCCTCGCGCTCGCGCGTCACGTCGTCGATCAGGACGAGCGTCTCGGAGGCCGAGGTCGTGGCCGTCTCGAAGCGGAGCGTGCGGCCATCGGCGAGGGCAAGCTCGTCCGGCTCCTGCTGGCGTCCCGCCTCGCGCCCCGCCCGTGCCGCCGACTCGCGCCAGGCGGTGAGGCGCGAGAGCGTCGGCTCAGTCTCGAGCGCCTCGGCAAGCGCGGGGGCGATCGCGGCGAGCCTGCCATTGGAGAGCACGCGCCAGCCATTGCCGTCGAACATGACCAGCGCCTGGGGCATCGCCTCGACGGCGTCGTGCAGGTGGCGTTCGAGCGAGCGGATGCGGGCGTCGGCCTCCGCCTCGCGGGTCGCATCCGTCCAGAGGGCGACAACGCCGCCCTCCTCGCCGAGCCGCTCCTCGAAGCGGAGCCAGCCGCCGTCGCGCCGCTCCAGAAGCAGGGGAAGGCGAACCGGAAGCGCCTCTGGAAGTGGGCGCTCGGCAAGCCCCTCGAGGCGCGCCGCGGCAGCCGGCACGACGACCTCCGCGGCGATGGTGCGAAGATGGTCTGCCAGCCGCGCGGGCGCGGACATGCGCTTGCCAAGCGCTGGGAAGAGGTCGAGATAGCGCTTGTTCGCCGTCACGAAGGTTCCGGCCCGGTCGAACACCGCATAGGCGGTGTCGAGCGCGGCGAGCGCGCGCGCCGTCTCCCGCCCCGCCCTGCCCTGCGCCTGGCCCGTCTGCTCGGGCGTGACGTCGCGCCAGATTCGGATGCGCCCGTGCCCGGCGAGCGGAAGCGAGGCCACCTTCACCCAGCGTCCGGAACGCATCTGGAAGACGAAAGGCTGCTCCTGCGTCAGGTGCCGGGCGACGGCCGCCTCGACATGCTCGTCGAGGCGCACGAGCTCGCTCTCGGGCAGGTTGGTGCGGAAGAAGCGCCGAAGCGTATCGGCATAGGGCATGCCGACGGTGACGGTGCCGTCCTGCTCGGGGAAGAAGGCGAGATAGGTATCGTTCCAGGCCGTCACCCTGTCGGCCCCGTCATAGAGGCAGAAGGCGAGGCCGAGCTGGTCGAGCAGGCGCGACAGCTGGGCGATGTCGGCCGCCCCCGCCGCGGCGAGCGCGACGAGACCATCCTCCGGGTCGAGCAGCGTTGCGTTCGGTTTCACGAGCGCCAGTGTCGGGCTCGTTCGGCGCGACGGCAAGGCCGCAGCCGTCATCCCCCACATGTCCTGTCGCAGCAGGGCAGCCTTACAGAAGGCCGAGCTCTGCGAGTTCACGGCGCAGCCTCGCCGGCATCGCCGCGACCGACCGGGCGGAGGCCTGCGCCCCGCGCGAGAGGTCGGGCGGCGCGTCCGGCCCCTCGAGATAGCGCCAGCCCTGGAACGGCTTCACGGGTCGAAGCTGCACCGGCACGAGCTTCTGGTCGAGATGCAGGCCGCAGCAGGCCGAGCCGTCGTCCCACACATCCGGCTCGATCGCGACGATGCGCTGGCGCACCTGGATGAAGCCGCCGATCACCCAGTAGAGCGAGCCGCGGCCGACGATCTCCTCCGCCCGCCTGGGGAGGTTGCGCGTCTGGTGCCTGAGCGGCGGGTCGGCCTTGATGCGGGCCTTCTGCCGCTCGGCGAGGTCCTCGGCCGTGGCGCAGCCGACGGCGAGCTTGATCAGGTGAAGCATCCCCGGAGCATGGCGCCTCGGGGCGGATTCGCAAGCCGGAGTGGATCAGCCCGCTTCGGGCTCGCCGTTCTCCTGGCGCGCCTGCTCCTGCTCGCGTCGGTCCGCCCGCGAGAGGGCTGCCACCTCGACCACGCGTTCCGCAACGGGCCTGGGGGCGAGGCTTCCAGCCTGGCGCGCTCCCGGGGGGGACCCGGCGGCATCGCCGGTCGCCGTCCCGGTGCCGGCGGCGAGCCAGGCACCGAGCATTGCCGTCCACAGCCGCATACGTTCCTCCACCGTCATTTCCGGCACGCTCGGGGCCCGATGTGTCAGGTGTGTGGCAGCGAGGGGGAAGGATCGTGCCGATCGCCCCCGACTCACCCGGACGTGACCAGCCGCGGCAGACGCGGCGCGCGCGCTGTGGCATGTGAAGCGCCATGCGAAGCATTGCCCGTGTCATCCGCCGGATCGTCATCGTTCTCGTTGCCGTCCTCATTGCGCTGCCTGTTATCGCGCTCGGCGCAGGCTGGGGCGTGATGCGCGTCACGCTGCCCTCGGCAGACGACGAGTCCGCCATCCCCGGGCTCGACGGGCCGGTGAGCATCACGCTCGACCGCCATGGCATCCCCTATGTCCGCGCGGGGTCGGAGCGCGATGCCTGGGCGGCGATCGGCTGGCTGCATGCACGCGACCGGATGTTCCAGATGGAGTTGATGCGCCGCGGCGCCGCGGGCCGGCTCGCCGAGCTGATCGGCGCGCAGGGTCTCCGGCTCGACCGCTACGTACGGCTCCTCGGCCTCGCCCAGGCGGCGGAGGCGGATCTTGCCGCGCAGTCCGAGGAGACGCGGCAGGCGCTCGCCGCCTATGCGCGCGGGGTGAATGCGTGGATCGCCGAGAAGGGCCGCTGGTCCGCCCCGGAGTTCATCGCGCTCGGCATCACGCCGGAGCCCTGGCGGGAGACCGACAGCCTGCTCTGGGGCAAGGTGATGGCGCTGTTCCTCTCGGGCAACGCGCGCACCGAGCTCGCCCGTCTTCGCCTCTCCTCGCACCTGCCGCGCGAGCGGATCGACGAGCTCTGGCCGCGCGACGAGAGCAACGGCAGCCCGGTCGCCTCGCTTGACGGGTTTGGGGGGCATCTCGAGCGCGTGCTTGCCGCCCTGCCGGTGTTCGGCGAGGACGCGCCTGTGCCGCCCACCGCCTCGAACATCTGGGCGGTGACGGGATCCCGCTCCTCGACTGGCCTGCCGCTTCTCTCGAACGACCCGCATCTGGCCTATGCCCAGCCGATCCAGTGGCATCTCGCCCGCGTCGAGGCGCCGGGCCTGACCCTCGTCGGCGCATTCGCGCCGGGCGTTCCCTTCCTGGTGCTCGGGCGAAACGCGGACATCGCATGGGGGATGACGACGACGCATTCCGACACGCAGGACGTGTTCGTCGAACGCCTTGCCGGCCCCGACAGCTACCTCGCGCCCGACGGCCCCCGCCCCTTCGCATACCGCGAGGAGGTGATCGGCGTGCGCTTCGGCGAGCCCGTGACGATGCGCGTGCGCACCACGCGGCACGGCCCCGTGCTGTCCGACCTCGACCCGACGCCTGGCATGCCGAATGGACATGTGCTGGCGGTGGCGATGACCGCGCTGCAACCGGGCGACGGCGCGGCCGGCGCGCTGCACAGGCTGAACCGGGCGCGCAGCTTCGAGGAGGCCGAGGCGGCCGTCTCAGGCATCGGCGCGCCGCAGCAGAACATCGTGATCGCAGACCGGGTGGGCCGGATGGGCATGCTGCTTCCCGCCCGCCTGCCGATCCGCCGCGCCGGCGACGGCTCCTTCCCCGCCCCCGGCTGGGACGGCTCGCATGACTGGACAGGCTTTGCCCCGCGCGAGGCCCTGCCGCGCTTCATCGACCCCGCCTCGGAACGGATCGTCAACGCCAACAACCGCGTCGTGCCGGACGATTTCCCGGTGTTCCTGACGCGCGACTGGTGGGGCGACTATCGCCACCGGCGCATCCTCGAGCGGCTCGAGGCCCTGCCGAGGCACGACGTGCTGAGCATGGCCGCCATCCAGATGGACGTCGAAAGCCTCGCCGCGCGCGACCTCCTGCCGCTCATGACAGCCGCGCGCCCCAACCCCGCGCCGGGCGATGCCGAGGCGCATGCGCTTGTGAAGGCCTGGAACGGGCTGATGGCGGCCGACCGCCCCGAGCCGCTGATCTACACGGCCTGGGTGAAGCACACCGGCCGGCGCATCGCCAATGCCGCCGTCGGCCCCGAGCAGGAAGCGTTCCGCGAGAGTTCTGCGGAGTTCCTCACCTTCGTGCTCACGCGCGGCCAGCACTGGTGCGGCGCAGGCGGCTGCCTGCCGCTTCTTGCCGACGCGCTATCCGACGCCGTCACCGAACTTCGGGACGCTCACGGGGCCGACATGGCCGCGTGGCGCTGGGGCGAGGTTCATGGCGTGCGGTTCCAGCACCCGCTGATGCGATTCGTGCCGGTGATCGGCCCCTGGTTCGGCACCACACTGCCGACGGGCGGCGACACGCATACCGTCAAGCGCGCTGGCATGCGGCTCGCCGGCCCGACGCCCTACGAGAACATCCATGGCGCGGGCTATCGCGGCTCCTACGACCTCGCCGTTCCGGAGAACTCCCGGTTCATCATCGCGACCGGCCAGTCGGGCCACCCTCTGAGCCCGCATTACCGCGACCTCGCGGAGGCCTGGGGCGCGGGCGGCACGATCACGATCCCGGCCGAGCCGCAGGGGCGGATCGGCACGATCACGCTTCGGCCCCGCGGGTGACGGCAGGCCCCGCGCAGCGTGATTGACCGCATGGCCCCGCTTCCGGTTCACTCCCGCCCAGATGCTGCAGAAGCCCTTCCGACGCCCGCAATTCTTCTACACGACCGCGCCCCTGCCATGCCCGTATCTCGAGGGCAGGCTGGAGCGGAAGCTCGTCACGGAGCTTTCCGGGGCGGACGCAGAGGCGCTGCATGACCGCTTGAGCCGCGCGGGCTTCCGCAGAAGCCACAACATCGCCTACGCCCCCGTCTGCCCCGGCTGCCAGGCCTGCATCCCCATCCGCCTCAACGTCCGCGCCTTCTCTCCGAACCGCACGCAGCGGCGCATCGCGGCCGCCAATGTCGCGGTGGAAGGCTTCGAGGTGCCGCCGCGCGCGACCACGGAGCAGTTCGCGCTCTTCCAGCGCTACCAGGCCGCGCGCCACGCCGAAGGCGACATGGCGGCGATGGGGTTCTACGACTTCCGCGCGATGGTCGAGGACACGCCGATCGAGACATCGGTGATCGAGTTCCGCGACCCCGACGACGCGCTGGTCGCCGCCTGCCTGACCGACCGCCTGTCGGACGGCCTCTCTGCCGTCTACTCGTTCTTCGACCCGAAGCACGCGCGCCGCTCGCTCGGCACCTTCATGGTGCTGTGGCTCGTGCGCCGCGCTCTCGCGCTTGGCCTGCCGCATGTCTATCTCGGCTACTGGGTGCCGGAGAGCCGCAAGATGGCCTACAAGGCCGCGTTCCGCCCCGTCGAGATCCTCTGGGGCGGGCAGTGGCGGGTGCTGACCGGGGCCGAAGCCGCGACCGGCCCCGTCCCCGTCTCCACGGGCCTTGCCCAGCCGATCACCGCCGGCTGAGCGCTACCTCAGCACCCCGATCGTTTTCGCCTTTACGAGATCCCAGTCGATCTCCGCGCCAACGCCTGGGCGCTCGAACGCGTCGATCGTGACGGTGCCGTCGGGCTCGATCTCGATGTCGTGCACGAGGCCGAATTTCTGCGCCCCGTCAGGCAGGAGCACCTCGAAGTACCGCGCGTTCGGCAGCGCCATCATGAGCTGGAGCTGCGCGACGTTGTTCCAGGAATTGCCGCCATGGTGCACCTCGAAGGTGGTGGCGAAGGCCTCCGCCAGATGCGCCGCCTTGTGGAGCGGCGTGAGCCCGCCCTTCACCGCGATGTCGCCGCGCAGATAGTCAGTCGCGCCCCGCACCAGCCATTGCGTGAACGCCTCGAACCCGCCCGAGCTGTACTCGGTGGCGAGGATCGGGATGTCGAGCTTCCGGCGCAGCGTGACATAGTTCTCGATGTCGTCCTCGCCGAGCGGGTCCTCGTACCATTCGAAGCCGAGCTCCTCGAGGACGCGGCCGAGCCGCATCGCCTCGGGCAGCCTGTGCATCATCATCGTGTCGATCATCAACGTCATCTCCGGCGCGGCGCGGCGCACGGCACGGCAGAGCGAGATCGTCGCCTCGACGTCTGCGGGCGGGTGGAGCTTGTAGGCGCGGAAGCCGCGCGCGCGCACCTCCTCGAGCTGCGCGAGATAGGCCGCCTCGTCCCCGAGCGAGCCGGAGCTCGCATAGGCCGGGATACGCCTACGGAACGAGCCGATCATCTGGTGGATCGGCAGGCCCGCCACCTTGCCGCCAAGGTCCCACAGCGCGGTGTCGAGCGCGCCGATGACGCGGTAGGTGACGCCGCGGCGCGCCTTGTTCATCGCCTGCCACAGCGCCTCGCGCGCGAGCGGGTCCTGCCCCATCAGCCGGGGCTTCAGGCTCTCGACAAGCATCGTGGCGTCGAGATGCGCGGGCCGGAACGAGGCGCCGAGGAAGGAATGGCCGGTGATGCAGGCATCGGTCTCGATCGCGACGACGCCGATGTCGCTCCGCCCCACGGTCGCCGGATTGGCGGTGCCGTAGCGCACTGCCGGAATGTTCTCCCATGCGACCATGGTGACCGTGATGTCGGTGATGCGCATCCGTCGTTCCTCCCGTTTCGTGGCGCGCATGCTCGGGGCGCATGGCGGCACCGGTCAACCCGCGGGGTTGACGCACCATCCATGCGGCGGGAACGTCGCTGCAACGACACGAAGAGGGAGGAAGCAATGCGCCGCATCGTCATCGCGCTCGCGCTCGGCCTCGGGTTCGCCCACGCTGCGCAGGCGGAATGGCCCGAACAGCCCGTCCGCATCGTCGTGCCGGCCGCACCTGGCGGGCCGACCGACATCGCCGCGCGGCTGCTCGGCCAGTATCTCGCCCCACGCCTCGGCCAGCCCGTCGTGATCGAGAACCGGCCGGGAGCTGGCGGCAACATCGGCACCCAGGCCGTCGCCTCCGCAGCACCGGACGGCTACATGCTGCTGATGGCGAGCTTCTCCAACGCCGCCAACCCGGCGCTGTTCGAGCGCCTTCCCTACGACACGCGGCGCGACCTCGTTGCCGTGAGCCAGGTCACGCATGTGCCGGTGATCCTCACCGTGCCCGCCGCGTCGCCGGCGAAGACGCTCGGCGAGCTCGTGACGCTCGCGAAATCGGGCAATCTCACCTACGGGACGGGCGGCGTCGGCACCTCGAGCCACCTGATCGCGGAGCTGTTCAACCGTGCGGTGGGCATCACCGTTCCGGTCGCGCATTATCGCGGGGCTGCGCCGGCGAACCAGGACCTCGTTGCCGGCCGCGTCTCCTACCTGTTCGACAACCCGCAGACGGCGCTGCCGCTCCTCTCCGCCAACCGCACGCGCGCACTGGCCGTGACGACGGCGGAAAGGCTTCCAGAGCTGCCGGACGTGCCGACGCTGTCGGAGACGGTCCAGCCCGGCCTGGTCGTCACCTCCTGGCACGGCATCATGGCGCGGGCAGGAACGCCCGAGCCGGTGCTCGCGCGGCTTGCCCGCGACATCGCCGCGGCGACCCGCGACCCCGAGGCGGCTTCGCGCTGGAAGGAGCTCGGCGTCCAGCCCGTCGGCTCGTCCCGCCAGGAGTTCGCTGCCTTCTTCGAGGCGGAGCTGGACCGCTGGGCGCGCGTGGTGCGCGAGGCCAACATCAAGGTCGAGTAGCGCCTACCGTTCGACCACCCGGTTGCCCCACGGGTCGGTCACGGGGCCCTCGAGCGCCGCGTCGAACGCCACCTCGACGAGGCCGCGCACGCCCTCGGGGCGGCGGCCTGCGCCGCGGCTTCCCCAGGCATTCGCCGCCAGGTGGTGGTGATAGCCGTTTCGCGCGAGGAACACCGCGGCGTCGGCATAGTGGGCGCTGACCTCGAGGCCGGCAACGCCCGTCCAGAACCGTTCCGCCTCCGCGACGTTACCGACGCGGAGATGCACGTGGCCGATCACCGTGCCCGCGGGCGCGGTCGCTGGAACGGGCCCCGGAGAGGCTTCGGCAAGAGCGCGAAGGTCGAGCGGTTCCGTTGCCATCACCACCTGGCCGCCCTGGCGCTGCCAGGTCTCCGGCGCGCGATCGGCATAGACCTCGATGCCGTTGCCCTCGGGGTCGGAGAGATAGATCGCTTCCGATACGAGATGGTCCGACGCACCTTCGAGCGCTACCCCCTTCTCCGCGATCGCGCGAAGCCACAGACCCAGATCGCGGCGCGAGGGGAGAAGGAAGGCGGTGTGGAACAGCCCGGCCGAACCGCGCGGTGCGGGCGGCGCAGCAGGGTCGGCGATCAGGGTGAGCAGGCGTCGTCCGCCCACGCCCAGCGCCGTCTCCGTCCCGTCGCGCGCAATGTCGTCGAGCCCGATCACCTCGCGGTAGAAGCGCGCGACCCGTTCGGCATCGCCAACCCGGAGCGTGAGCCCGGCGATGAGCGTGTCCGTCCGGGTGTCCCTCTGGCCAAGCGTTTCGGTGGTCATGGCGTTCTCCTTCTCGGAGCACCATGCGCCTGCCGGGCAGCGAAAGGGAAATCGCCGCCGCGGATGCCGCTTATCGGCCCAGGAGGTCCGCTACCCGAAGCGGCCGGAGCTTGGAAACCCCTTCCAGGGGAGCCGCCCTGCGGCGGCGCGGTGGCCCATCCATTCGGCGAGCTCGGCCTTCGCCCGCACGCTCACCCGGTTCTCGCCGAGGCGCACGGCAAGCCCCTCCGCCATGGAGAAGGGCTTGGCGTCGGCGAGCCCGCCATCCTTGAACTTCTGCAGCGCAACGCCCTTGCCCCTGGCCAGCACCGGCAGCTCCTCGAGCGGGAAGATCAGCACCTTCCGGTTCTCGCCGATGGTCGCGACATGGTCGGCCCCCTCGGGGATCGGGGCGCAGACGACCGCCTCCTCGCCGGGGTCGAGCGTGATCACCTGCTTGCCGGATTTCGTTCCGGCGACGAGCTCCGACGCCTCGACCACGAACCCCTTCCCCTGCGCGCCCGCCACGAGGAAGCGGCCCTCGGTCCCCTGAACCTGGAGGTCCAGAAGCGCAGCATCGTTCGGCAGGTCGATCAGGAGGCGGATCGGCGTGCCGTCGCCGCGGCCACCCGGCAGCTTGTCGACAGCGATCGTGTAGGCCCGGCCGTTCGTTCCGAAGGCGAGGAGCCTGTCGGTCGTCTCGGCATGGATGGCGGCGAAGAGATGGTCGCCATCCTTGAACTTGAGGCCGGAGACATCGGCCAGATGCCCCTTCATGGCGCGGATCCAGCCCTTCTCGGAGTAGACGACGGTGACGGGCTCGCGCACCGTCAGCGCCTCCTCCACCGCCTCCGCTGCCGCCGCCGGCGCCTCGGCGAAGCGGGTGCGGCGCGTGCCCAGCGTTCCGCCGCCGAACTTCTTCCGGGTCTCCTCGATCTCGGCCGCGATCGCCGCCCAGCGCTCCTTCTCCGAGGCGAGCAGCGCGCGCAGCCGCTTGCGCTCGCCCGAAAGCGACTTGTGCTCTTTCCTGATCTCCATCTCCTCGAGCTTGCGCAGGGAGCGGAGCCGCATGTTCAGGATCGCGTCGGCCTGGATCTCGCTGATCGTGAAGCGCTTCATCAGCACCGGCTTCGGCTCGTCCTCGGTGCGGATAATGCGGATCACCTCGTCGAGGTTGAGATAGACGGCGAGATAGCCCTCAAGCACCTCGATCCGCCGCTCGGCCGCGGCGAGGCGATGGCGCGAGACGCGCTCGAGCACGACATGGCGATGGTCGAGCCAGGCGCGAAGACACTCCTTCAGCGACATCACCCGCGGCGTGCGCGTCGCGTCGAGCACGTTCATGTTCAGCGATACGCGGCTCTCGAGCGCGGTGGCGCGGAACAGGCTCTCCATCAGCACCTCGGGGTCGACCGTCTTGGCGCGCGGCTCGAGAACGAGGCGCACCTCATCGGTGCTCTCGTCGCGCAGGTCGGCCAGAAGCGGCAGCTTCTTCTCCTCCATCGCCTGCGCGATCTGCTCGACGAGGCGCGCCTTCTGCACCTGCCAGGGGATCTCGGTGACGATGATACGCCAGGTGCCGAACTTGCCCTCCTCCACCTGCCACTGCGCACGAAGCCGGAACGATCCGCGCCCCGTCTCGTAGGCCGAGCGGATCGCCTCCCGCGGCTCGATCAGCACGCCGCCGGTGGGGAAGTCAGGGCCCTTCACGAAGCGCATGAGCTGCGCGACCGACGCATCGGGGTTGTCAATCAGGTGCAGCGCGGCGGCGCAGAGCTCGCCGGCATTGTGCGGCGGGATCGAGGTGGCCATGCCCACCGCGATGCCCTGCGCGCCGTTGGCGAGCAGGTTCGGGAAGGCGGCGGGAAGGACGACCGGCTCCTTCTCCTCGCCGTCATAGGTGGCGCGGAAATCGACCGCGTCCTCCTCGATGCCGGCGAGCAGCGCCTGCGCCACCTCCGTCAGCCGCGCCTCGGTGTACCGCATGGCCGCGGGGTTATCGCCATCGATGTTGCCGAAATTGCCCTGGCCCTCGACGAGCGGGTAGCGCTGCGCGAAATCCTGCGCGAGCCGCACCAGAGCCTCGTACACCGCCGCGTCGCCATGTGGGTGGAACTTGCCGATCACGTCGCCGACCACGCGGGCGCACTTCTTGAAGCCCGAGGCCGGGTCGAGCCGGAGCTGGTGCATCGCCCAGAGAAGCCGGCGGTGCACGGGCTTGAGCCCGTCGCGCACGTCGGGAAGCGAGCGTGCCATGATGGTCGAGAGCGCGTAGGCGAGGTAGCGCTCCGACAGCGCGTCGGCGAGAGGCGTGTCGAGGATGTCGCCACCCGTCAGGTCGATCGGCATGGTGGAGTCGCTCTCCTGGGGTTCGGGCCGGACAGTTAGCTGAAGCGGTCGGCCAATCTCAACCGCGCCGGAGGCAGGGGGAGGTTGCGCAGGCCGAACACGTCCCGGCCAAGGAAATGCGCCGTCAGCCGCAGGCCGGCAGCGACGTCCCCGGGCGCGATCGCGGCGTTGCCGAGAAGGAAGGGCGGGAGCGGCAGAAGCCGGTCCAGCCAAGGGCCTGCGGCGCCGCGCGAGACGGCACGGCCGGTGCGCGGCGAGACGAAGGCAAGATCGTCCGGCTGGCCCGTCACCGCGCAGACCGAGAGGTCAAGCCCATAGCCGAGCTCGGCGAGCAGCGCCACCTCCCAGCGCACATAGTCGGGCGCCAGCGCGTCCCCCTCGCCGATGCGGTCCATCAACGCCGCGAGCCCGCCATAGGCGAGCGGGTGCGCCTCGTGCTCATGCAGCGCGCCTTCCGCCACGGCGCAGGCAGAGGAGAGAAGCGCGAGCGCGCCGGCATCGTCGAGCGCGCGGGCGGCTGCGGCATCCTCGAGCTCACCCGTGAAATGCCCGAGCTGGTCAGCGAGCCGGGCCGACCAGCGCATTGCGAGGCGATTGCCTGGCTGCCACACGCCGCGCCCCGCCTTGCCCTGGCCGCCGCGCACATGGCCGCGCCAATGCCCGTGTTCGCGGGAGAGCACGGAGGCGAGCGCGTGCCCCTCGCCATGCGCCCGCACGGCGAGCACGATCGCCTCGTCCTCCCAACCCTCCATGCCGCGCTCAGTCGGGCTCGAGCCCGAGGTCGCGAAGTCGATCCTTCTCCTCGTCCCAGCCCGGCCTGTGCAGGACGGTGAGGAAGAGATGCACCGGCCGCTCGAGCTCCTTCGCGAGCTCCGTGCGTGCGGCAGCGCCGATCGCCTTCAGACGTGCCCCGCCCTTGCCGATGATGATCGCCTTCTGCCCTTCGCGCGCGACGCAGATGGCAAGCCGCACGACGACCGAACCGTCCGGCTTCTCCTCCCAAACCTCGGTCTCGACCGTGGTGCCGTAGGGCACTTCCTCATGCGTCTGGCGGAAGATCTGCTCGCGCACGATCTCGGCGGCGAGAAGCCTGTCCGTCTGGTCGGTCAGCTCGTCCTCTGGGTAGAGGAACGGGCCTTCCGGCATCGCGGCTGCGAGGCGGTCGAGAAGCGTCTCGACGCCGTCGCCCTTCTCCGCCGAGATCATGAAGGTCTCGCCGAAGGGAGTGAGCTCGTTGAGCTTCGCCGTCAGAGGCAGGAGCTTCGGCGGCGAGACAAGATCGACCTTGTTGAGCACGAGCCACACGGGCCTTGCCGCCTCGCGCAGCCTCGCGGCGATGGTGCGTACGTCGTCTGCGAGCCCCCGCTCGGCATCGACGAGGAAGAGGGTGATGTCGGCATCGGTCGCGCCTGTCCAGGCGGCGCGGACCATCGCGCGGTCGAGCATCCTGCGCGGGCTGAAGATGCCCGGCGTATCGACGAGCAGCACCTGCGCCCGCCCCCAGGCGCCCTCGCGCGGCACGATGCCGAGGACGCGGAAGCGCGTCGTCTGCGGCTTGGGCGAGACGATGGCGAGCTTCTGCCCCGCGAGCCGGTTCAGCAGCGTCGACTTGCCCGCGTTCGGCGCGCCGATGATCGCGGCGAAGCCGCAGCGTGTGACCCCGCTCATCCGTCCCCCTTCTCGAGCAGCGCCAGGAGCGAGGCGGCCGCCGCCTTCTCCGCCGCCTGCTTCACCCCCGCCTCCGCTTCCGCCCATGTGTCGCGGCACGAGGCGCGCACCCGGAACGTCGGCGCGTGCGAGGGACCGGAGGTGGCGACGACACGATACTCGGGAAGCCCGAGCCCGCGCCCGAGCGTCCATTCCTGCAGCGCCGATTTCGGATCGCGCGGCGCATCGACCACCATCTCGGGTGCAAGGGCGCGGCGGATGAAGCCGCGCGCGGCCTCGAGCCCCGCATCGAGATAGAGCGCACCGATCATCGCCTCCACCGCATCGGCGAGGACGGCGGGGCGGTCGCGCACACCTGCCCTGTCATCGCCCGGTGCGACGGCGAGCAGCGCGCCGAGGCCGAGCCGCCCGGCAACGGAGGCGAGCGAGGGTTCGGCGACGAGATGGGCGAGCCTTCGGCCGAGCGCACCCTCGCGTTCGGCAGGAAAACGCTCGATCAGCCATTCGGCGACGACGAGGCCGAGCACGCGGTCGCCCACGAACTCGAGGCGCTCATTCGAGGCGAGCCCCTGGTCCCGCCCCTGGCTGAGGCCGCTGTGCGACAGCGCCTGGGCAAGAAGCGCGCGATCGTTGAAGGCATGGCCGAGGATCGCCTCCGCGGCGGCGAGATCCGCTTCCGCGGGGGAGGACGAAGGCGCTCCGCTGCCGCGGCGGCGCCTCACCGCACCATCTGGAAGAACCGGCCAAGGCGCCAGTTCAACGGGTTGAAGGCGGTTCCCTCGTGGCTGAAGAAGATGATCTCCGCCCGCCCGATCAGGTTGTCGATCGGGATGTAGCCGACGCCGCCTGCGGAGAAGTCGCGGCTGTCGGAGGAGTTGTCGCGGTTGTCGCCCATCGCGAAGACGTGGCCGGCCGGCACGCGGAACTCCTCGGTGTTGTCGAAGCGCTCGGTGTCTGAGAACTCGCAGATCGCGTGGCTGCGGCCGCCCGCGGCTGCGGGAAGCGTCTCGATGTAGCGGCGCGAGCGGATGCGCACGCCCGTGCCGTCATCCTCGCAGAGGCCCGCAGCCTCGCGCCTCACCGCCTCGCCGTTGAGATAGAGCACGCCGCCGATGACCTGGATGCGGTCACCCGGCAAGCCGACGATGCGCTTGATGTAGTCGGTCGCGTTGTCGCGCGGCCAGCGGAACACCGCGACGTCACCGCGCTCGGGCATGGAGAACAGGATGCGCCCCTGCCACAGCGGCGGCGAGAACGGCATCGAGTAGCGCGAGTAGCCGTAGCTGAACTTCGAGACGAACAGGTAGTCGCCCACCAGCAGCGTCGGCACCATCGAGGAGGAGGGAATGTTGAACGGCTCGAAGGCGATGGTGCGAATGCCTATCGCGATCAGGCCGGCATAGACGATCGTCTTGACCGTCTCGAGCCAGCCGCCGCCCTTGCGCTTGGCCATGGATGATCCGCGTTCGGATGGTGAATGGGATGCCGGCATCAGGCCGGGCATCTCGAAGGGTAACCGTGGGGGCGGCTTTGCCCGCCGCCCGGGCGCTTGTCAAGCAACGGCGGCGCTCACGCGACGCGCATCGGCAGCGCCGGCGCGGCGGAGAGGCTGATCACCACCACCGCCTGGGCGTAGGGATACTCGTCGGTCATCGTCAGGCTGATCGCGCTCGCCATGCCCTCGGGCGTGAGCATCGCGAGGCGCGCGGCAGCCCCGCCGGTGAGCGAGAGCGTCGGCTGGCCGGAGGGGAGGTTCACCACCTCCATGTCGCGCCAGAACACGCCGCGGCGAAGCCCCGTGCCGAGGGCCTTGGCGCAGGCCTCCTTGGCGGCGAAGCGCTTGGCGTAGGTGGCGGCGGCACCTGGCCTGCGCTCCGCCCTCGCCCGCTCGCGCGCGGTGAAGATGCGCAAGGTGAAGCGCTCGCCGAAGCGCGCGAGCGTCTCCTCGATGCGCCGGATGTCGCAGATGTCGGAGCCGAGGCCGATGATCATCGCGAGCCTCCGTCAGGCTGCCTTCCGGGCGCGGGCCTCGTCCATCAGCGCGCGCATGCGGCGGATCGCGGGGCCGAGGCCGAGGAAAACCGCCTCGCCGATCAGGAAGTGCCCGATGTTCAGCTCCATCAGCTCGGCGATCGCCGCGACGGGCCCGACCGTCTCGAAGCCGAGGCCGTGCCCGGCATGCACCTCGAGGCCGATCGAGGCGCCGTGGCGCGCGGCGGCGGCGAGGCGGGCAAGCTCGCGCGCCCGCGCCTCGCCCTCGTGCTCGCAATAGGTACCCGTGTGAAGCTCGACCACCGGGGCGCCGACCGCGCGCGCGGCGTCGAGCTGGCGCGGATCGGCCTCGACGAAGAGGCTCACCCGCATGCCGGCCTCGGCGAGCCGCGCGACATAGTCCTTGAGCGCGGGAATGTTGCCCGCGACGTCGAGCCCGCCCTCCGTCGTGCGCTCCTCGCGCTTCTCGGGAACGAGGCAGGCGGCATGCGGGCGCAGCCGCGTCGCGATCGCGGCCATCTCCGCGGTCGCCGCCATCTCGAAGTTCAGCGGCACCTGGAGCGCGGCCATCAGCCGCTCCATGTCGCCGTCGCGGATGTGGCGGCGGTCCTCGCGCAGATGCGCGGTGATCCCGTCCGCCCCGGCCTCGACCGCGAGCAGGGCAGCGCGGACCGGGTCTGGCGCATCGCCGCCGCGGGCGTTCCGGATCGTCGCCACATGGTCGATGTTCACGCCAAGGCGAAGCTTGCCCTGCATTGCCTCACTCCTCTCAGGCGCGCGCGCGCTCGACGCTCGTGATGTGCTGGCTCGCGCGCAGCGCGGCGATGATGTCGCCGAGATGGCGAAGGTCGCGCACGTCGAGGTCGACGAGCATCTCGAAGAACTCGGGCGTGCGGTTCACGATCTTCAGATTGACGATGTTGCCCTCGCGCTTGGCGATCACGTTCGTCAGCGTCGCGAGCGAGCCAGGTTCGTTGGTCGTCACCACCGCCAGCCGGCCTGTGTGGCGCTGCGCGAGCCCACCATCGCTGTCCCAGCCGACATCGAGGAAGCGCTCCGGGGTGGCCGCGAAGCTCTCGAGCGTTGGGCAGTCGCGCGTGTGGATCGTCACCCCCTTGCCCGTGGTGACGATGCCGACGATCGGGTCGCCCGGAAGCGGGTGGCAGCAGCCGGCGAAGTGGATCGACATGCCCGCGACGAGGCCCGAGATCGGCATCGCCGCGCGGCCGTCGCGGCCAGGTGCACCGGGCGTCGGTCCGGCCGGCTTGGCGCGGCCGCGCGCGAGCGGCATCACGAGCGAGGAAGGGCGCGGCGTGGGGCGGAGCTCGGGGTAGGCGGCGAGCACCACCTCGCGCGGCCCGAGGGCACCGGAGCCGACGGCCGCCTGGAGATCCTCGACCGAAGGCTGCTTCAGTGCCTTCAGCACGCCCTCGAGCACGGCGGCACCACCTTCGACGCCTTCCTGGCGGAACGCCTTCACGAGGGCAGCGCGACCGGCCTCGACATTCTGCGCCCGCGCCTGGGCATGGACGAAGCGGCGGATGCGCGCCCTTGCCTTGCCCGAGACGACGAAGCGCTCCCAGGCCGGGTTCGGCGTGTGCCCGCGCGCGGTGACGATCTCGACCTGGTCGCCGTTGGAGAGCTCGGTCTTCAGCGGAACGATCCGCCCGTTCACCTTGGCGCCGACGCAGGTGTCGCCCACCTCGGAATGCACCGCATAGGCGAAGTCGACCGGCGTCGCGCCGCGCGGCAGGGTGATCAGGTCGCCCTTCGGCGTGAAGCAGAACACCTGGTCCTGGAACATCTCGAGCTTGGTGTGCTCGAGGAACTCCTCCGGACCCGAGGCCTGCTCGAGGATCTCGAGAAGCGAGCGAAGCCAGCGATACTGTTTCGGCGCCTCCGCCCCCGGCGGCGTTCCGTCCTTGTACGACCAGTGCGCGGCGACGCCGTACTCGGCGATATCGTGCATCTCGCGGGTGCGGATCTGCACCTCGATCTTCTGGCTGCTCTCGGCAAGGATCACGCCGGTGTGGAGCGAGCGGTAGCCGTTCGGCTTCGGCGTCGAGATGTAGTCCTTGAACCGCCCCGGCACGACGCGGAACGCGGCATGCACGATGCCGAGCGCGCGGTAGCACTCGTCGACCGTTCCGACGACGACGCGGAACGCCATGATGTCGGAGAGCTGCTCGAAGGCGACGTTGCGCCGGTGCATCTTGAGCCAGATCGAGTAGGGGCTTTTCTCCCGGCCGGTGATCTCCGCGCGGATGCCGTGCTCTGCGAGAAGACGCTTGAGGTCCTCCGTCACGCGGTCGATCACGTCCGCGCCTTCGCCGCGCAGGAAGGCGATGCGCGCGAGGATGGAGGCGCAGGCGTCTGGCTGGAGCTCGCGGAAGGCGAGGTTCTCGAGCTCGGTCTTGACCGCATCCATGCCGATGCGCTCGGCGAGCGGGGCATAGATCTCGAGCGTCTCGGCGGCGATCCGCCTGCGGCGGCTCTCCTCGCGCACGAAACGCAGCGTGCGCATGTTGTGCAGACGGTCTGCGAGCTTCACGAGCAGGACGCGGATGTCCTCGCTCATCGCCAGCACGAGCTTGCGGAAGTTCTCCGCCTGCTTGGTGCGGTCGGACTGGAGCTCGAGCCGGGTGAGCTTGGTCACGCCATCGACGAGGCGGGCGACATCGCGCCCGAAGCCCTTCTCGATGTCTGCGAGCGTGACGGGGGTGTCCTCCACCACGTCGTGCAGGAGCGCGGTGACGATGGAGTTCGTGTCGACGCGGTAGCCCGTCAGGATCTGGGCGACCTCGACGGGGTGGGTGAAGTAGGGGTCGCCGTTGTCGCGCGTCTGCTTCGCGTGCGCCTTCTCGGCGAAATCGTAGGCGCGGGAGATGATGTCGCCGTCGGCCTTGGGGTCGTAGGTGCGGACCTGGGCGACGAGATCCGCCCGCATCGCATCGACCTGGGCGGCGGACCCGTCAGGCATCGGCGCACCGGGATCGGGCCGCCCGCGTGGCGGCAGGGCCTGCGCTTCGGCCGCCCTGCCCCTCTGTCATCCGCGGCCCGCTCAGCCGCCGCCGAGTTCGCGGGCGATCGCGGCCTCGATGTCGTCCTCGGGTCCGGCATCGCCGCCGGCCTCCTCCGCCGCAACCTCCTCGGGGGAGATGTCCATGCCGGCGAAGATGTTGCTCTCGGTCGGCAACAGGTCCATGACCTCCTCCGACGAAGGCTCGGGCTCGGGCACGCGCTGCAGGCTCTTGATCAGGTCGGCCTGGAGCCCGTCGAGCGGGACCGTCTCGTCGGCGATCTCACGCAGGGCGACGACGGGGTTCTTGTCGTTGTCGCGCTCGAGCGTCAGTGCCTCGCCGCGGCTGATGTTGCGCGCGCGCTGGGCGGCGAGCATCACGAGCTCGAAGCGGTTCGGGATCCTCTCGACGCAGTCTTCCACGGTGACGCGCGCCATGCGCTCGACCCTCCGGTAATGACCCCATGGGGCGGATCAGATGAAATAGCGTGCTGCGGCGCGGCAATCAAGCGCCAGCGCGCCGTCAGGCCTCGCCCGGAGCCTGCCCGAGGGGTCGGCACTCCGCCCGGTCCGCCTCCGGCAGGGCATGGATCATCGCCTCGACCGTCTCGCCGCTCACCGGATGGCGCCAGCCGGGGGCGACCTCCGTGAGCGGCATAAGCACGAAGGCCCGGCCGGCGAGCCGGGGGTGCGGCAGGATGGGGGCCTTGTCGTCGCGGACGATGCCATCGAGGTCGAGCAGGTCGATGTCGAGCGTGCGCGGGGCATTGCGCTCCCCCCTCACCCGGCCGAACCGCGACTCGATGCCGTGCAGCGCCGCGAGCAGGATCGAGGGGTCGGCCCGCCCCTCGAGGCGGCAGACGGCGTTGACGTAGCGCGGCTGGTCGGAGGCAGGCACGGGCGCGCTGTCCCACAGCCCGGACAGCGTTCCGCCCGTTATGCCTGGCAGTGCAACGAGGGCGTCGAAGGCGCGTTGGATCGTCTCGGCTGGCGCCGATCCGTCAGGGGTGCGAAGATTTCCGCCGAGGGCTATGAGGATCACTCTTCATCTTTCGGACACGATGCGGTTAGCTGGCCTACGTCATCTGTTGACGGGATTCGGCGCCGTTGACCCAGCGGGTGTACCATTCAGTTGCACGGCATGACCATTGCCGGGTGAGGAGTTGTCAATGTTCCACGAAAAAGAGCGAGTCGCCGTCTTCATCGATGGCGCGAACCTCTATTCTGCCTCACGCACCCTCGGGTTCGACGTCGACTACAAGTCACTGCATGCGTACTTCAAGAACAAGGCGTATGTCGTTCGCCTGTTCTACTACACCGCCGTGCTGGAGACCGAGGAGTACACGCCGCTGAAGCCCCTGGTCGATTGGCTCGGCTACAACGGCTACTCGGTGGTGACGAAACCGGCGAAGGAGTTCACCGATTCCACCGGGCGCCGCCGCGTGAAGGGCAACATGGACATCGAGCTTGCGATCGACATGCTCGAGATGGCCCCGCATGTGGAGCACATCGTCCTGTTCTCCGGAGACGGCGACTTCCGCCGGCTGATCGAGGCCGTGCAGAGGAAGGGCGTGCGCGTGACCGTGGTCTCGACGATCAAGACCCAGCCCGTGCTGATCGCCGACGAGCTTCGCCGCCAGGCAGACCAGTTCGTCGATCTTGCCGACATCATGGGCGAGTTCACCCGCCGCATCGTACCCCCGCGCGACCGTGACGCGCCGCGCGAGGCAGCCCCCTCGCTCGGACGCGACCGCGGCGAGGGCGTCGCCGCCACCGGCCGGACGTTCACGGTCGAGACGGTCGGCGGTACGCCGCGGCCGACGCCGGACGCGCCCTGGCGCGGCCTTCCCGAAACCGGCAACACCTGACCGGTCACCACCTGACCGGCCTTCCCTCGCCGCCTGAGCCGGATTGCCGGCTCTGCGCGCGCCTGGCCGCGTTCCGCGACGACAATCGTCGCCGGTTCGCGGCCGACCCGGAAGGCCCCTGGCACAACGCGCCCGTTCCCTCCTTCGGCCCGCTCGGCGCGCCCCTCCTCATCGTCGGGCTCGCACCGGGCCTGCGGGGCGCGAACCGGACGGGGCGGCCCTTCACCGGCGATTGGGCGGGCGATCTCCTCTACGCCGCGCTGCTGCGGTTCGGCCTCGCCTCAGGCACGTATGACGAGCGGGCCGATGACGGGCTGGTGCTGACGGGGGCGCGCATCTGCAACGCGGTGCGCTGCGTGCCGCCAGAGAACAAGCCAACCCCGGCAGAGATCGCCACCTGCAGCCGGTTCCTCGCCGACGAGATTGGCGCGATGCCGGGCCTTAGGGTGGTCCTCGCCCTCGGGGCGATCGCGCATGGTGCGGTGCTGCGCGCGCTGGGGCAGAGGCTGTCGGCGCACCGCTTCGCCCACGCCGCGCTCCACACGCTCGCCCCTGGGCTCGTGCTGGCCGACAGCTATCATTGCAGCCGCTACAACACCAATACCGGCCGATTGACTGAATCGATGTTCTTCAACGTATTCGAGCAGATCATTCCTATCCTGCATGAGAAACGCTGACGCGTCCTCCCGCCCGTCCGTGCCACCGGTGTGGCTGCTCGCTGCGCTGATCTCGCTCGGACCGCTCTCGACTGACCTCTACCTCCCTGCCCTGCCAGCGATTGCCGACGCCTTCGGAACCGACGCAGCGGGGGTCCAGTGGACGCTGTCGGGCTTCCTTCTCGCCTTCGCTCCGAGCCAGCTGGTCTACGGACCGATGGCAGACCGGTTCGGCAGGCGCCCGGCCATGCTCTGGGGGCTCGGCCTGTTCCTCGCCGGAACCGCCGCCTGCGCCGTCGCGCCGACGTTGGGGCTGCTCGTGCTCGCCAGGCTCGTCCAGGCCATCGGCGCCTGCGCCGGTCCCGTCGTCGCGCGTGCCGTCGTCCGCGACACCGTGCCGCCGGAGCGTGCGCCGGCGGTGTTCGCCACCATGGCTGGGCTGATGTCGCTCGCCCCCGCCATCGGGCCCGTGCTCGGCGGGGCCGTCACCGCCCTGTCGGGCTGGCGCGCGACCTTCGTGCTGCTCGGCCTCGTCTCAATCCTGGTGAGCGTCGCCGCAACCCGGCGGCTCGCCGAGACCGCGCCTGCGCTCGACCGCGCCGCCCTCGACCCCGCCTCGCTCCGGCGCGCCTATGGCGGGCTGGTCGCCGACCGGTGGTTCCTCCGTCACGCGCTGGTGGCGACGGCGAGCTACACGGGCCTGTTCTGCTTCATCTCCGGCAGCTCGCACGTCATCCAGCGCGGCCTCGGCATCGGACCGGGCGCGTACGGGCTCGTCTTCGCCTCGGCCGTCGGCGGGTATCTCGCAGGAAGCCTTCTGGTGCGCCGGCTTGCCGGGCGAATCTCGCCGCGGCGGATGATGCAGGTGGGCTCCGCCTGGTGCCTCGTCTGCGGCTGGGCAGGGCCTCTCTCGCTCGCGTTCGCCGGGCCGAGCCTCGCGACCGTCGCGCTTCCGCTGATCCTCTACATGGTCGGCTTTGCCGTGGTCCAGCCGAACGCCCAGGCCGGGGCGATCGCGCCCTTCCCGGCGATGGCGGGCCGGGCCTCTGCCCTGCTCGGCTGCCTGCAATGGAGCCTCGCGGCCCTCGCCGGCCTCGCCCTCGGCAGCGTTCTCGACGAGCAAGGCTGGGCGATGGCGCTCGGGATCGCGCTCTCGGGCTCCGCCGCCTTCGCCCTCGTGCTCAGCCTTCCGGAGGAGCCGTCCCGCTCAGGCTGAGGGGGCGGCGAGCGCCTGCTCGATCGCGCGGCGGATCGTGCTGCTCTCCGGCGCCGTCGAGGCACCCCAGGAGCCGGCAATGCGCCCGTCCCGCGCGACGAGGTACTTGTGGAAGTTCCAGCGCGGCGGCGAAGCAGCGTTGGCGGCCCAGCGGTAGAACGGATGCGCCTCGCGCCCCGTCACGCGGGTGATCGCAGCGAGCGGGAACTCGATGCCGAACTCCACCTCGCAGAAGGTCTTCACCTCCTCGTTCGTCGCCTTCTCCTGCCGGAAATCGCCGGACGGGACGCCGATCACCGAGAAGCCGCGCGGGCCGTAGGTCTCGTGCAGGGTGCGAAGCCCGGCATACTGGTTGGTGAAGCCGCAGAACGAGGCGGTGTTGACGACGAGCAGCACCTTCCCGCGGAACTCCGACAGCGGAAGCGGTTCGCCCTCGATGCTCTCGAAGGTGAAGTCCCACGCGACCGAGGCGGCCGCCGCGGCCGGATCGGGGCGGAAGGGCGCGAGCGCTGCGCCAAGGGCGGCAAACATGCCGAGGCTTCGTCTCACCTGGTCCACCATCGCGATCTCTCCACGTCCCGGCCATAGATGCGCAGCTATTCGACAGCTACAAGGGAGGCATGACGCGGCGGATGCTCGCGCGGGAGGAGACGTACGAGGCACTCGCCGGGCGCTTCCGCTGGCGCGTGCCGGCGCGGTTCAACATCGCCGCCGCGATCGACGCCTGGGCCGACGGCTCGGGCCGCACCGCGCTGATCGCCATCGCCGAGGACGGGCGCGAAGAGCGCTGGTCCTTCGACAGGCTGAAGGCGCTGTCGTGCAAGATCGCCAACGTGCTCGCAGCCCGAGGGGTGCGGCGCGGCGACCGTGTCGCCATCCTCCTGCCCCAGCGGCCAGAGACGGCTGCAGCCCACCTCGCCGCCTACCGGCTGGGTGCGATCGCCGTGCCGCTCTTCACCCTTTTCGGCCCCGATGCCGTGTCGTTCCGGCTCGCAGACAGCGGCGCGGCGGCCGTCATCACCGACCGTGCGGGCGCGGCCCTGCTCGCGCCGCTGCGCGCCTTGCTTCCTGATCTCCGCTGCGTCCTCTCGGCCGACGGCGCAGCGGACGGCGCGGAGGACCTGCCCGCGCTCGCCTCCCGCGCGTCCGACAGCTTCGCCACGGCCGACACCGCCGCCGATGATCCGGCGCTGATCATCTACACCTCGGGCACCACCGGGCAGCCGAAGGGCGCGCTGCATGCACACCGTGTCCTGCTCGGCCACCTTCCCGGCGTGGAGCTGCCGCACCGCTTCTTCCCGCAGGACGGCGACCTGTTCTGGACGCCGGCCGACTGGGCCTGGATCGGCGGGCTTCTCGACGTCCTCCTGCCGAGCCTGTTCCACGGCGTGCCCGTTCTCGCGCGACGCTTCGCCAAGTTCGACGCGGATGCCGCCTACGCGCTGATGGCGCGCGCCGGGGTGCGCAACGTGTTCATGCCCGCGACGGCGCTCAGGCTTCTGCGTGCGGCGAAGCCACCACCCGGGCTCACGCTCCGCAGCCTCGCCTCGGGCGGGGAGACGCTGGGGGAGGCGCTTCTCGACTGGGGCCGCGCGACCTTCGGCCTCACCATCAACGAGTTCTATGGCCAGACGGAAGCCAACCTTCTCGTCGCCAACTGCGCCGACCTCTTCCCTCCCGCGCCTGGCTCGATGGGCCGCGCCGTGCCGGGCCACCAGGTCGCCGTGATCGGGCCGGAGGGCGAGGCGCTCCCGCACGGCACGCTCGGCGACATCGCCGTGCGCCGCCCGGACCCCGTGATGATGCTCGGCTACTGGAACAACCCGGAGGCGGCCGCGGCGAAGTTCCGCGGCGCGTGGCTTGTGACCGGCGATCAGGGCCGGCAGGACGAGCAGGGCAACCTGTTCTTCGTCGGCCGCGACGACGACGTGATCACCTCCGCCGGCTACCGCATAGGCCCGGGCGAGGTCGAGGAGTGCCTGACGCGCCACCCCGCCGTCGCGCTCGCCGCCGTCATCGGCGTGCCCGACCCGGTGCGCACCGAGCGGGTGAAGGCCTTCCTCGTGCTCCGCCCCGGCCATGCGCCGGGCGAGGCGCTTGCGGCCGAGATCCAGCACTTCGTCCGCACGCGGCTCGCCGCGCACGAGTACCCGCGCGAGATCGCGTTCCTCGACGCGCTGCCGATGACAGCGACGGGCAAGGTGATGCGCAAGGCGCTGAGGGAAAGCGAGCGCGGCTGAAGCCTGCTCAGCCCCGCGCGCGCAAAAGCCGCGCTTTCTCGCGCTGCCAGTCGCGCTGCTTGATCGCCTCGCGCTTGTCCGCCTTCTTGCGGCCGACGGCGACGCCGAGCAGCACCTTCGCCCGGCCCTTCTCGTTGAAGGCGATCTCGAGCGGAACGATCGTCGAGCCCTCGCGCGCGATCGCGCCGAACAGCTCGCGCATCTGCTTCCGGTGCACCAGCAGCTTGCGCGGCGAGCGCGGCTCGAAGCGCGAGAGCACGCCGGCCTGGTACTCGGGGATGTAGGCGTTGAACAGCCAGAGCTCTCCGTCGCGCTCGCCCGCCCAGGCTTCGGTCAGCGTCGCGCGGCCGTGGCGGAGGCTCTTCACCTCCGGGCCCTTGAGCACGATGCCTGCCTCGAGCGTCTGCTTGATCGTGTAGTCGTGGCGCGCCTTGCGGTTCTGCGCCGCGACGCCGTGCGAGATCAGGCCCTTCTTGCGTGGCTCTGCCACCGGAACTCCATCAGTTGAGCAGCCCGGCCTGGACGAGGGCCGAGCGCACGCGGCCCTTGTTCGCCTCGGACACGGGCGCGAGCGGCAGCCGGCACGTCTCCTCGCAATGGCCGAGAAGATGCGCGGCATACTTCACCGGGCCGGGCGAGGTTTCGCAGAACATCGCGTCGTGCACGGGAAGCAGCCGCTCCTGGATCGCCATCGCCGCGGCCGTCTCGCCTCGCTCCCACGCCTCGTGCATGTCGGCGCAGAGCCTTGGCGCGACATTCGCGGTCACGGAGATGCAGCCGACGCCGCCGGAGGCAAGGAACGCCACTGCCGTATGGTCCTCGCCGGAGAGCTGAACGAAATCGGGCCCGCAGGCGCTCTTCTGGTGCAGCGGGCGGGCGAGGTTCGCGGTCGCATCCTTCACGCCGAGGATGTTCGGCAGCTTGGCGAGCCGCGCCATCGTCTCGACGGTCATGTCTACGGCAGACCGGCCCGGAATGTTGTAGATGATCACCGGAAGATCAACGGCTTCGGCGATTGCCTTGAAATGGAGATAGAGCCCCTCCTGCGTCGGGCGATTGTAGTAGGGCGTCACGACCAGGGCGGCGTCGGCGCCGGCGGCCTTGGCGTGCCGGGTGAAGTCGATCGCCTCGTCGGTCGAGTTCGAGCCCGTGCCGGCGACGACGGGAACGCGCCTGCCCGCGGCCTCGATGCAGAGCTCGACCACCCGCTTGTGCTCGGCATGCGACAGCGTCGGGCTCTCGCCTGTCGTTCCGACCGGGACGAGGCCATGCGTGCCCTGCCGCACCTGCCAGTCGACGAAGTCCTGGAACGCCTTCTCGTCGAGCGCGCCGTCCTGGCGCATCGGCGTGATCAGCGCGACGAGCGATCCCTTCAGCATGGCTCTCTCCCTGGCGGGCGGCGCGCGCACCGCGCCACGCCCGCGACCCTGGCCCAACTCCCGGGCACACTCGCGCCTGAGGCGATCCGTGACAAGAGGCACCCCAAGGCCATACAAGGGCGGCATGCCAGCATGGATCGTCACGAGTCTTGGGGCATTGCTACTGGCGGTTGCTTCGCCCGCCGCGCATGCCCAGCAGGCCGTGCGGGCGCACTCACTCGACACTGCCTGCCGTGCCGTCGTCACCGCGGCATCAGAGGGTCGCTGGGCCGAGCCTGCGCGCTGTACCCAGGCTGTGCCCGCTAAGGTCGCGCAGTGGCTCCGCCTCGTCTGGGGCCCCGCGAGCGCAGGCGAGATCGCCCGCTTCGTCTCCGAGAATCCCGATTGGCCAATGCAGGTCACGCTCACGCGACGGGCGGAGGACCTGCACGCCCAGCTTCTCGACGATGCAGCCTTCCGCCGCTTCTTCTCCCGGCGCCCTCCCGCAACGGCATCCGGCAAGCTGCGGCTCGCCGAGGCGGTGGAGACGACCGACCGCGCGGCAGCGACGCGGCTTCGGCGCGAGGCCTGGGTGGCGATGCGCGCCGACGCGGCCGATGAGCAGGCCTTCCTCGAGCGCTACGGCAGCGCAATCCGCGCGGAGGATCATTGGGCGCGATTCGACAGGCTGACCTGGGCGCGCGAGGAGGCAGGCGCGCAGCGGCTGCTGACCCTGCTGCCCACCGGCCGTCAGGTGGCCGCACGCGCACGCCTCACTGCACTCGAGGGCTCGGAAGGCGATCTCGTCCAGATGGAGGAGGCGCTGCGCGACCCGCTCGTCTTCCTCGAGCGCGCCCGCAGCCTGCGCAGGCAGGAGCGCGACGACGAATCGCTCCGCCTCTGGGCCACGCATGCGGCGGCCGCGCAATCGGCTGCCGGCGTGGAGCGGCTGCCGCAGTTCTGGGCAGAGCGGCAGATCCTCATCCGCCGCCTCCTGCGCCGGGGCGAGGACGCCCGCGCGCGCGACCTTGCCGCAGCACACGGCCTGCCCGCCGCGCCGCAGGAGGCCTATCTCGAGGCAGAGTTCGTCGCGGGCTGGATCAGCCTCCGCAGGCGTGGAGACCCGGCCCGCGCGCTCACCCATTTCACCGCTCTCGAGCGTGCCGCGGTCGCGCCCATCTCGGTCGCGCGCGGCTCCTACTGGCGCGGCCGCGCGCTCGCCGCCCTGCAGCGGCCGGAGGAGGCGCAGGCCGCCTATCGTGCCGCGGCAGATCACCCGTTCACCTACTACGGCCAGCTCGCAGCGCTCGCCTCCGGAGAGAGCGAGGCGGAGCTCGCGCTTCGCATCGCTGGCACGCTTCCCCCCGCGGCAGAGCCGGGCCATGTCGCGGCCTTCGCCGGACGCGAGCTTGCGGAGGCCGCGCGCATCCTCGTCTCGGTCGGCGACCAGCGCCGGGCGCGGATCGTTCTCCTCCGCATGGCAGAGATCGCGCCGGACCCGGTCGACCGCGGCCTCGTCGGCTCGCTTGCCGTCGTGCTCGGCCAGGCGGAGACGGGCGTGTGGCTCGCCCGCCGCGTGATGGCGACGACGGGAACGGTGCTGCCGGATGCAGGCTGGCCGATCCCCGTCGAGCCGCCGCCCGGGATCGAGCGCGCCGTCGCGCTCGCGTTGATGCGGCAGGAGAGCAATTTCGAGGTGGGCGCGGTGAGCCCGGCCGGCGCACGCGGGCTGATGCAGCTGATGCCCGGCACGGCGCGGGCGATGGCGCGCGAGCTCAAGGAACCCGCCCTCGCCAACCGGCTGCATGACCCGCAGTCGAACATGCGCCTCGGCACGGCCTATCTCGCCAAGCGGCTCGACGAGTTCGACGGCGCCGTGCCCCTCGCCCTTGCCGCCTACAATGCGGGGGCGCATCGTGTTCGCCAGTGGCTCGACGCGAACGGCGACCCGCGCACCGGCAGCGTCGACCCGATCGACTGGATCGAGCTGATCCCCTTCTCGGAGACGCGGAACTACGTGATGCGTGTGATCGAGAGCGTGACGGTCTATCGCGCACGCGGCAGCACGGCGGAGGCCTCCGCGCGGCACCCCGTGCGCAGCCTCGCGGCGGCACGCCAGTGAGCCAGGCGCTCGGGCCCGTGCGCGCCGTGGTGCTTGCCGGGCACGGCACGGTGTTCGACAGCACCGCTGCCGTTCTCGCCGCGGCCGAGTCGCTGGATGGACGGGGCGAGGCGCTCGCCGCGCTGTGGCAGGCCAAGCGGTTCGAGTATGCCTGGATCGCCACCGCAACGGGGCGACGGACCGAGCTCTGGCAGATCACCGGCGAGGCGCTCGACCATGCGATGGGCGCGCTCGGCTTCGGGCATGACAGGCTGCTCCGCGCGCGGCTGATGCAGGGGCTCTTGCAGGCCCCGCCCTTCGCCGACGCCAAGCCCGCGCTCACCGCGCTCGCGGGCAACCGCGCGCGTCCCGTCGCCCTGCTCACCAACGCCTCGGCGATGATGGCGACGGCGACGGCCAAGGCAGGCGAGCTGTTCGGACTGTTCGACGCGCTTCTCTCCGCCGAGCCGACGGGCGTGTTCAAGCCGAGCCCTGCCGTCTACCAGCTCGCGCCCGCGCGCTTTGGTGTCGCGCCGGCCGAGATCGCCTATGTCTCCGCCCATGCGTGGGACGTCGCGGGTGCGGCGCTCGCCGGCATGCGGGCGATCTGGCTCAATCGCTCGAAGGCGATGGCGGAGTTCGCCTGGGCACCGCCCGCGGCCGAGATCAACAGCCTTCTCGCTCTGCCCGAGCTGCTCGAGCCGGGCCAGAAGGTGGCGTGAGAGAGCATGCCGTCACCCCTCGCCCGGGTGGCGAGACGCGGCGCATCAGGGTTCGCGGCGGGCTTTCGGTTTCCGTCATGACGTGGGGGGCGATGACCGATCGCACGCCCCTTCTCTGCCTTCCGGGCCTGGTGCGCACCGCGGGGGATTTCGACCGCCTCGCCCGCCGCCACGCGCCACGCCGCCTCGTCGTCTCCCTCGACTATCCCGGACGCGGCAGTTCCGACCGCGCGCTCCTCTGGCGCCGCTACCTTCCCGAGCGGGTGCTGAAGGACGTGGTCGATGTCTGCTCGGCGCTCAGGCTCCGCCGCGTCGTCGCCGTCGGCACCTCGCTGGGCGCGGTGCTGGCGATGGGGCTCGCGACCGTTCGCCGCCGGCTCGTGACGGCTGCGCTGCTGAACGACGCGGGGCCGGTGTTCGAGACCGGCGGGCTGGACTTCGTGCGCGGCTTCGTCGGCGCCGAGCATCGCCAGCCGAGCCTCGAGGCCGCCGTCGCGTTCCTGCGCGGCGCGCTGCCGTGGCTGTCGCTGCGCACGGAGGAGGAGTGGCGCGAGATGGCGCTCCTGACCTTCGCCGAGGACGGCTCCGGCACCTGGCGCGCGAACTGGGACACGCGGATCGTCCGCGTTCTCGAGCGGCCAATCGAGGGCGATCTCTGGGCGCTGTTCGCCCCGCTCGCGCGCATGCCGGCGATGCTCGTGCGCGGCGGGGCGAGCGACGTCCTCTCTGCCGGGACGGCTACGGAGATGCAGAGGCGCTTCCCGTCCCTCGCCTTGATCGAGCTTCCCGGCGTGGGCCATGCGCCGCATCTCTCCGAACCCGAGATCGCGCCCGCGGTCGACGCGTTCCTCGAGGCGCAGCTGTGACGGGCCTCGCCGCGCTCTGGGGCGTCGGCCGCCTCCCCTACGGCCCGGGGACCTGGGCGAGCCTCGTCGCGCTCGCCCCGGGTGCGATGCTTCTCGCGCTCGGCGGGCCGCTGCTCGTCGCCGCAGCCGCGCTCGCGCTCTGCTGGCTCGGCTGGCGCGCGGTCTCCGTCCTGCCTGACGAGGCGCAGCAGGCCGATGCGGGCTGGATCGTCGTCGACGAGGCGGCCGGGCAGTGGCTCGCGCTCGCGGGCCTCGGAGCTGTGTCGCTGGCGGGCATCCTCTTCGCCTTCCTGCTGTTCCGCCTGTTCGACATCGCCAAGCCCTGGCCCGTGTCCTGGGCCGACCGCCAGGTCGGCGCGACAGGCATCATGCTCGACGACATGCTCGCCGGCGCGCTTGCCGCGCTCGCGCTGATCCTGCTTCGCCTTCTCGCCCCGGAGGTGCTGCCATGACGCCTGCCCTGCTTGCCGAGGCGGAAAGCCTGCTCGCGCTGCTTCGGTCGCGGAAGCTGATGCTCGCGACGGCGGAAAGCTGCACGGGGGGGCTCGTCGCCGGAACGCTCACCGCCATCGCCGGCTCCTCCGACGTGGTCGACCGCGGCTTCGTCACCTACTCGAACGAGGCCAAGCGCGAGATGCTCGGCGTGACGGACGAGAGCCTCGCCATGGCGGGCGCTGTGAGCGAGGAGGTCGCCCGCGCGATGGCGGACGGCACGCTCGCCCGTTCGCGCGCCGACATCGCGCTATCGGTCACAGGCATCGCAGGCCCGGGCGGCGCAACGGCCACGAAGCCCGTCGGCCTCGTGTTCATCGGCGCGGCGCGGCGGGGCGGCACGCTCCTCGTCGAGCGCCATGTCTTCGGCGGCGA
Organism: Elioraea rosea; assembly: GCF_007644105.1. Taxonomy (GTDB): domain Bacteria; phylum Pseudomonadota; class Alphaproteobacteria; order Acetobacterales; family Acetobacteraceae; genus Elioraea_A; species Elioraea_A rosea. The sequence continues at coordinate 101,807 of NZ_VFAC01000006.1, forward strand.
CCGTGCGGCGATCCGCAATGCCAGCATCGCCGTGGCGTTCCGGCTGGCGCGGACGCTGGCGGGCTGAGCGCGTCGGACCGGGTTGTCGCGGAGCCGTAGGGCACCGTACTGTCGGCGGAACGACACCAGGAGGAAACGGCCATGACGACGGGCACCATCGGCGCGGGGCGCCGCGCCGTGCTGCGGCTTGGGGCGAGCGGGCTCGGGGCGCTTGCGCTCGGGCGCGAGGCGCGCGCCCAGGGCCAGCCGCAGCGCAACTTTCCTGAGCCGCGCGAGGCGAGCTGGGTGGCGCGGGACTTCCGTTTCCACACCGGCGAGGTGATGCCCGAGCTGCGGCTTCACTACCGCACCATCGGCGACCCGTCCGGCGAGCCGGTGGTCGTCCTGCACGGAACCGCAGGCTCCGGCGCCGGCATGCTGAGCCCTGGCTTCGCCGGCCAGCTCTTCGGCCCCGGCCAGCCGCTCGACGCCGCGAAGCACTTCATCATCCTGCCCGATGCGCTGGGTGCCGGCCGCTCGGCCAAGCCCTCGGACGGGCTGCGCGCACGCTTTCCCCGCTACAACTACGACGACATGGTGCAGGCCCAGTACCGCTTGCTCAGCGAGGGGCTGGGGCTTCGCCGCGTCCGCCTCATCATCGGCAACTCGATGGGGGGAATGCATGCCTGGGTTTGGGGCGTCACCTACCCCGATTTCGCCGATGCGCTCGTGCCCATGGCCTCGCAGCCAACCGCGATGGCGAGCCGCAACTGGCTGATGCGTCGGATGATCGTCGACGGCATCCGCAACGATCCGGCCTACATGGGCGGCGACTATACGAGCCAGCCGCCGATGGCGCGGTTCGTCGCCGTGTTCTACGGCATCGGAACGAATGGCGGCACGCTCGCCTGGCAGAGGAACGCACCGACGACGGAGGCCGCGAACCGCATCCTCGAGCAGCGCATGGCCGCACCCTTCAACGCGGATGCGAACGACTACCTCTACCAGTGGGACAGCTCGCGCGACTACGACCCATCGCCCAGGCTCGAGCGCATCACCGCGCACGTGCTCGCCATCAACGCCGCAGACGACGAGCGCAACCCGCCCGAGACGGGGCTGAAGGACGCGGCGATGAAGCGCATCCCGAACGCGCGCCTGCTGCTCATCCCCGCGAGCGGCGAGACGACCGGGCATGCCACGACCGGCAATGCCCGCCTCTACGCGCGCGAACTCGGCGAATGGCTCGCGACGGTGCCGCGCCGGAGCGGCTGAGCCGCCTCAGCCCGCGGCGGCGAGGGCGCGCCTGGCCATCACGCCGATCAGGTGGGCGCGATACTCCTTCGAGGCATGGATGTCGCCGTTCAGCGTGTCCTGCGGCGTGGTGATGCCCTCGAGCGCGGAGGCAGACCATTTCGTCGCAAGCGCCTCCTCCATCGCCTTGTGGCGGAAAGCGCCGTCCGCGCCCGCGCCCGTCACGGCCACGCGCACGCCGGAAGGTCCCTTGGCGACGAACACGCCAACCATGGCGTAGCGCGAGGCCGGGTTGGGGAACTTGGCGTAGGCCGCCTTCTCCGGCACGGGGAAGGACACGGCGGTGACGATCTCGCCGGGGTTCAGAGCGGTCGAGAACATCCCGGTGAAGAAGTCATCGGCGGCGATGGTGCGCTTGTCGGTGTGCACCGTCGCACCGAGCCCGAGAAGCGCGCCGGGATAATCCGCAGCCGGGTCGTGGTTGGCGACGGAACCGCCGATCGTTCCGCGGTTGCGCACCTGGTTGTCGCCGATATGCGCGGCGAGCTTGGCGAGCGCGGGGATGGCCTTCTGCACCTCGGCCGAGGTCGCCACCGCGGCATGCGTGGTCATCCCGCCGATCTTCACCGTACCGCCAGAGACGGTGATGCCCTTGAGCTCGGCAATGCCGGAGAGGTCGACCACCGAGGTGGGGCGCGCGAGGCGCTGCTTCAGCGTCGGGATCAGCGTCATGCCGCCGGACATCGGGCGTGCGTCAGGGTCGCCGGCAAGAAGCTTCACGGCATCCGCGATCGAACCCGGGCGGTGATAGGTGAACTCGTACATCGCTGTCCCCTTCCGCTACTCGGCCGCCATGCGGGGCCGGTTTGCATTGATGATGCCCCACACCTTCTGCGGCGTGGCGGGCATGTCGATATGGCGAACGCCATGGTCCTTCAGCGCATCGACCACCGCGCCGATCACTGCGGGCGGCGAGCCGATCGCGCCGACCTCGCCGCAGCCCTTCACCCCGAGCGGGTTGTGGGTGCAGAGCGTGATGGCGGTGCCGACGGAGATGTTGGGCAGGTCATCGGCCCGCGGCATCGTGTAGTCCATCATCGAGCCGGAGATGAGCTGGCCGTCCTCGTCGTACACGCAGGTCTCCAGCAGCGCCTGGCCGATGCCCTGCGCCACGCCGCCCTGGATCTGGCCTTCCACGATCATCGGGTTGATGACGCGGCCGACATCGTCCACCGCCGTGAAGTTCACGACATGCGTCACCCCCGTGTCGGGGTCGATCTCGACCTCCGCGATGTGGCAGCCGCCCGGGAAGGTGAAGTTCTTGGGGTCGTAGAACGCCGTCTCCTCGAGGCCGGGCTCGAGCTCCTCGATCGGGTAGTTATGCGGCACGTAGGCGGTGAGGCTGATCTCAGCGAGGGCCTTGGCGCGGTCTGTTCCGGCGACCTGGAACCTGCCGTCCTTGAACTCGATGTCGGCCGCATCGGCCTCGAGCAGGTGGGCAGCGATCTTCTTGCCCTTGGCGATGATCTTGTCTGCTGCCTTGACCATCGCCGAGCCGCCGACGGCGAGGCTCCGGCTGCCATAGGTGCCCATGCCGAACGGGATGCGCGCGGTGTCGCCGTGCACGATCTCGATCTGGTCCATCGGGATGCCGAACTTGTCGGCCATCAGCTGGGCGAAGGTCGTCTCATGTCCCTGGCCGTGGCTGTGCGTTCCGGTGAACACCGTGATCGAGCCGGTCGGGTTCACACGGATGTTGGCGACCTCGTAGAGCCCCGCGCGGGCGCCGAGCGAGCCGACGACCGCCGAGGGCGCGATGCCGCACGCCTCGAGATAGGTGGAGATGCCGATGCCGCGAAGCTTGCCGCGCGCCTTCGCCTCGGCGCGGCGCGCCTCGAACCCGGCCCAGTCCGCCGCCTTCAGGCAGGCCTCGAGCGTCGCTCCATAGTCGCCGCTGTCGTACTGCAGCGCGACGGGCGTCTGGTAGGGGAAGGCCGAGGAGGGAATGAAGTTGCGCTTGCGGATCTCCACGCGGTCGAGACCCATCTCGATCGCGCACTGGTCGACCAGCCGCTCGAGCAGGAACGTCGCCTCCGGCCGACCCGCGCCGCGATAGGCATCGACCGGAACGGAGTTGGTGAACACCGCCTTCACCTCGGCATAGATCGCGGGCGTGGTGTAGGTGCCGGCGAGCAGCGTGGCGTAAAGGTAGGTCGGCACGCAGGGCGCGAAGGTCGAGAGATAGGCGCCCATGTTGGCGAGCGTCCTCACCCGTAGACCGAGGAACTTGCCGTTCGCGTCCATCGCCATCTCGGCGACGGTGACATGGTCGCGCCCATGTGCGTCCGACATGAAGCTCTCGGTACGCTCAGCCGTCCACTTCACCGGGCGCTTCACCTTTGCCGAGGCCCAGGTGACGATCGCTTCCTCGGCGTAATGGTAGATCTTCGACCCGAACCCGCCGCCGACATCGGGCGCGACGACGCGCAGCTTGTGCTCGGGGATGTGCAGGACGAAGGCGCCCATCAAGAGGCGGATGACGTGCGGGTTCTGGCTCGTCGTGTAGAGCGTGTACTCGCCCGACATCGTGTCGTACTCGCCGACCGCGGCGCGCGGCTCCATCGCGTTCGGGATCAGGCGGTTGTTGACGAGCTCGAGCCTGGCGACCTTGTGCGCACCGGCGAAGGCGGCATCCGTCGCGTCCTTGTCGCCGAGGTGCCAGTCGTAGCAGACATTGCCGGGCACATCGTCATGCACGGCCGGAGCGCCGGGCTTCAGCGCAGCCTCGAGCGTCGGCGCGCCCTTCAGCTCCTCGTAGGTGACGGAGACGAGCTCGGCCGCGTCGCGCGCCTGCGCCTTGGTCTCGGCGATCACCACGGCAACGGGGTCACCCACGTGGCGGACCTTGCCGATCGCGAGCACCGGGTGCGGGGGCTCGGCCATGGGCGAGCCGTCCTTGTTCTTCACCTGCCAGCCGCAGGGAAGACCGCCGATGTTCTCCGCCGCCATGTCCTCGCCGACGAACACCGCCGCGACGCCCGGCGCGGCCCTCGCCGCCGCGGTGTCGATCGCGGTGATGCGCGCATGCGGGTGCGGGCTTCGCACGATCACCGCATGCAGCTGGCCGGGGCGATTGATGTCGTCGGTGTAGTTGCCGCGGCCGGAAAGGAAGCGGAGGTCTTCGCGCCGCTTCACGGAAGCACCGATGCCCTCGAATCCCATGGTCGTCTCCCCGCCTTGTGGCGTCGGTTCTTGTCGTTCGTTGCGTACGCGAGGCTATTCCGCCGCCGCGCGCGGCAGCTCCTTCACCTTGCCGTGCATCACCTGCTGCGCCGCGTCGATCGCCTTGACGATGTTGTGGTAGCCGGTGCAGCGGCAGAGATTGCCCTCGAGCCCCTCGCGGATCTCCTGTTCGGAGAGTCCCTGCGGGTTCTTCTTCACGAGGTCGATCGCGCTCATCACCATGCCCGGCGTGCAGAAGCCGCACTGCAGCGCGTGGTACTCGCGGAACGCTTCCTGCATCGGGTGGAGCGTGCCGTCCGCCGCGGCGAGGCCCTCGATCGTCACGACCTCAGCGCCCTCGGCCTGGCGGGCGAGCAGGGTGCAGCTCTTTATGCTGTCGCCGTTCACATGCACCACGCAGGCGCCGCACTGGCTCGTGTCGCAGCCGACATGGGTGCCGGTGAGCCGGAGCGTCTCGCGCAGGAGCTCGACGAGCAGCGTGCGGTCCTCGACCTCAGCAGAAACAGGCTTGCCGTTCACGGTCAGCGACACCCGAGGCATGCGCTCTCTCCCCATGCAATTGACGCCGCGGCTTCGCGGCGGGTCCGTTCCGGGCGGGAGTGTCGGGGGACGGGAGCGTGCGCGTCAAGCACCCCTGCGCGCATCCGGCGAACGCCGACGCGACCAGGCACGCGCGAGCAGCCAGGCGCCGCCGAGCATCAGCGTCACCGGCACCCAGGCGGGAAGGATGACGAGCACCGCCATGATGCCGATGGCGCCGAGGAAGGCCGCGATGTCGTTCCAGAACAGGCTCTCGGCAAGCAGGGCGAGGCCGAGGCAGGCGAGCACGAAGAGGCTCAGGCCCTGCCACGCCCAGAACAGGAAACGCCAGAGCCGGACGAGGCGGCCGTCCGCGCCCGTCGCGCTCGCTGCCCCCATCCCTGCCCCGGAGTTCGCTCTAGCCGTCGGGCTCGCCGCCGGCCCGTCCTCGTGCCGTTCCGGACCGGTCACGACCCTCCGTCCGGCCTCTTCGTGCCGGGCAGGCCGCCGGGTCAGGCCGCCTGGGTCACAGGCGTCGGCCGCATCACGCCCGCGTCGTGCAGGTGGCAGGCGGAGAGATGGCCCGGGCCGATCGCCTTCAGCGCCGGCTCCTCCTGCCTGCAGCGGTCGAACGCATGCGGGCAGCGCGTGTGGAACCGGCAACCGGGTGGCGGCTTGATCGGGCTCGGCACGTCGCCGGTCAGGATGATGCGGTCGCGCTTGGCGGTCGGGTCCGGCAGCGGAACGGCGGAGAGAAGCGCCTCGGTGTAGGGGTGCTTCGGTGCCGCGAACAGCGCCGACTTCTCCGCCACCTCGACGATCTTGCCGAGATACATGACCGCGACGCGATGGGTGATGTGCTCAACGATCGCGAGGTCGTGGCTGATGAAGAGAAGCGACAGGCCGAGCTCGTCCTGCAGGTCGGACAGGAGGTTGACGATCTGCGCCTTCACCGACACGTCGAGCGCGGAGACCGCCTCGTCGCAGATGATGAGGTCGGCCCCGGGGGCGAGCGCGCGGGCGATGCCGATCCGCTGGCGCTGCCCGCCGGAGAATTCGTGCGGGAAGCGCTTCATCGCATCGCGCGGCAGCCGCACCTTGTCGAGCAGCTCCGCCACGCGCTCCTCGACGTCGCGCGCCGATGAGGCGAGGCCGAAATTGGTGATCGGCTCGGCAAGGATGTCCTTCACCTTCAGGCGCGGGTTCAACGACGAGAACGGGTCCTGGAACACCACCTGCATCCGCCGGCGCAGCGGCCTGAGCTCGCTCGCCGGAAGGTCGTCGATGCGCTTGCCGTCGAGCAGAACCTGGCCCGATGTCGGCTCGATGAGGCGGAGAACGGTGCGGCCGACCGTGCTCTTGCCGCAGCCCGATTCGCCCACGAGCGACAGCGTCTCGCCCTTGTCGATCGAGAACGACACGCCGTCGACCGCGTAGACGTAGCCTGTGACGCCGGAGAGGAACCCCGAGCGGATGGGAAAGTGCTTCTTGAGGTCGTTTACCTCGAGCAGCGGCCGCCTGGCCGCGCCGGAGGGAGGCGCTTGTGTCTGCATCGGTGCGGTGCTCATGCTGCCACCGCCTCGCGCGGGGCGTGGTGGCAGGCGGCGAAGTGGCCGGGCGCCTTGGTCTCGACGGCCGGGGCGACGGAACGGCAGATGTCTGTCACGGCTGGGCAGCGGCCGGCGAAGGCGCAGCCGATGATCGGCTTCTTCAGGTTCGGCACGATGCCCGGGATCTCCGAAAGCCGCGACCTGCCCTTCGCCTCGAGAGACGAGCCGAGCCGCGGCACCGCGCCGAGAAGCCCCTGCGTGTAGGGGTGGCGCGGCCGGGCGAACAGGTCGCGCGCCGTGGCTTCCTCCACCTTGCGACCGGCATACATCACGACGATGCGCTCGGCCATCTCGGCAACGACGCCGAGGTCGTGGGTGACGAGCAGGATGGCCGAACCGAGCCTCGACTTGAGCTCGCGCATCAGGTCGAGGATCTGCGCCTGGATCGTCACGTCGAGAGCGGTGGTGGGTTCGTCGGCGATCAGCAGCTGCGGGTTGCAGGCGAGCGCCATGGCGATCATCACGCGCTGGCGCATGCCGCCCGAGAGCTGGTGCGGATACTCGCGCACCCGCCGCTTCGCCTCGGGGATGTGCACGAGGTCGAGCATCTCGACCGCGCGCGCCTCGGCCTGCTTCTCGTCCATCCCCTGGTGCAGGCGGAGCGTCTCGCCGATCTGCCGCCCGACGGTGAGTACCGGGTTGAGGCTGGTCATCGGCTCCTGGAAGATCATCGAGATCGCGTTGCCGCGGATGGCGCGCATCTCCTTCTCGCTGAGATCGAGAAGGTTCGTGCCCTGGAAAAGGATGCGGCCGGTGATCTTGCCCGGCGGCTCCTGGATCAGGCGCAGGATCGACATCGAGGTGACGGACTTGCCGCAGCCGGATTCGCCGACGACGGCAAGCGTCTCGCCGCCGGCGATGTGAAACGACACGCCGTCGACCGCGCGCACCGTTCCGTCGATGGTGCGGAAATGCGTGCGAAGGTCCTCGACCTGCAGCAGCGGGCCGGTGTGCCCGGCCTTGCTCGCCGCAGTCTGCGTCTTGTTCAGGACGGTCTCGGTCATCGATGCCCCCTCAGATCCGCTTCGCAAGTCGCGGGTCGAGCGCGTCGCGCAGACCGTCGCCGAGCAGGTTCACCGCAAGCACGGTGATCGAGAGGAACACCGCGGGGAAGAACACGATGTACGGCGCGACCTGCCACAGGGCTCGGCCCTCCGCCATCACGTTGCCCCAGGAGGGGATGATCGGCGGCGTGCCGGCGCCGATGAAGGACAGGATCGCCTCGGTGATCATCGCCGAGGCGGCGATGTAGGTCGCCTGCACGGTGAGCGGGGCGAGCGTGTTGGGCAGGATGTGGCGCCAGATGATGCGCGGCGTCGTCGTTCCGGCCGCGATCGCGGCCTCGACATAGGGCTGCTCGCGCAGCGAGAGCACCACGCCGCGGACGAGGCGCGAGACGCGCGGGATCTCGGCAACCGTGATGGCGATGATCACGTTCTGCACCGACCCCCGCGTGAGCGCCATCAGGGCGATCGCGAGCAGGATGGAGGGGATGCTCATCAACCCGTCCATGATGCGCATGATCACGCCATCGACCACGCGTATGAACCCCGACACGAGGCCGATGAACAGCCCCGCGGCGGAGGCGAGGATGGCGACCGAGAGCCCCACGATCAGCGATACGCGTGCGCCGTAGATGACGCGCGAATAGACGTCGCGGCCGAGCATGTCGGTGCCGAACCAGTGCACGTCCGAGGGCGGCCGCACGCGGCGGGCCGGGGCGAGCGCCTGCGGGTCGCTCGTGCCGAGGAAGGGCGCGAAGACCGCGAGCACCACCATCAGGATCAGGAGGAAGCCGCCCAGCGCGATCGTCGGGTGCCGGCGGATGAAGGTGCGGACGCGTCCCCGCTGCACCTCAGCGGGGAACACATCCACCGCCGCGGGCGCGGCGGCGACGGCTGTGTCGGGGCTCAATAGCGGATCCTCGGGTCGAACACGGTGTAGAGGAGATCGATGGCCAGGTTCACCAGCACGTAGACGAAGCTGAACAGCAGCACCACGCCCTGGATCACCGGGTAGTCGCGGCGGAGAATGGCATCGACGGTGAGCCGGCCGAGGCCGGGGATCGCGAACACGCTCTCGGTCACCACCGCGCCGCCGATGAGCAGCGCGATGCCGATCCCGATGACGGTGGAGATCGGCACCGCGGCGTTCTTCAGCGCATGCAGGAACAAGATTCCCCGGCTGCCAAGGCCCTTGGCCTTGGCTGTCCGGATGTAGTCCTGCGCCAGCACCTCCAGCATCGTCGCGCGGGTGATGCGCGCGATCAGCGCGATGTAGATGGACCCGAGCGCGATCGCGGGCAGGATGAGGTTCTCGAGGAACGGCCAGAAGCCCTCGCTCAGCGGCGTGTAGCCCTGCACCGGCAGCCAGTCGAGCTGGAGCGCGAAGATGTAGGCGAGCACGTAGCCGGTGACGAACACCGGCACCGAGAAGCCGAACACCGCGAAGGCCATCACCGCGCGGTCGATCCACGAACCGGCCTTCCAGGCGGCGACCACGCCCATCGGCACCGCGATGCAGATCGCGAGCACGATGGTGATGAGCATAAGGCTCGTCGTGGGCTCGATGCGCTGCGCGATCATGTGGCTGACCGGCAGGTTGGTGAAGATCGAGACGCCCAGATCGCCCTGGACGATGCGCCACAGCCATTCCGTGAAGCGCACCACGAAGGGCCTGTCGAGGCCGAGCGAGGCGCGGATGCGCTCGACATCCTGCGGCGTCGCTTGGTCACCCGCGATCACGGCGGCGGGATCGCCCGGCGCGAGGTAGAGAAGCGAGAACACGAAGAAGGCGACGATCAGCATCACCGGAATGGTGGCCAGAACGCGCCGTGCGATGTACGCGAGCATCGCCCTAGCCGCCCCGCGGCAACGAGATTGCGCCGATGTCGATCACGCCACTCACCCTCATGTCTTCTGAACACCCCAGAACACCGGCATCGGCCCCTTGCCGACGCCGCTGACGCTCCGCCGCCACGCCTGATACGACATGAAGAGCCCGTTGGGCACCCATGTCATGAACTCCATCGAGGCGGCGTTCAGCCGTGCCACCGCCTCGCGCTCTTCCGCAACCCCCTCGGCCGCGAACCACCCTGCGATCGCCGCCTCGATCCCCGCGTTGCTCGGCCAGCCGAACCAGGCATCCGGCCCGTTGGTGCGGAGCGCGGTGTAGGAGGCAGGGGTCGCACAGTCCGCGCCCGCGTGCCAGGTGTGGAACACGTTCCACCCGCCCTGGTCCGGCCGGTCCTTGCGGGCACGGCGCTGCGCCACCGATCCCCAATCGGTCGCAACCCGCTCGACGGAGAGGCCGAGCTCGCCGAGCAGGCGCTCGCTCACGTCCGCCATCGCCTTCAGCGGCGCCACATCGTCCGCCGACAGGAGAACGACCGGCGCGCCCTGCTGCCCCGCGGCGACGACGAGGCGACGCGCGCCCTCGAGGTCACGCGGGCCGCTCAGGATCTCGCCCCCCTCTTCGGAGTAGAGCGGCGTGCCAGGCGTGAAGAAGCTCGGGCAGAACCGCCAGAGCACGTCGTCGGCCCCGACCACGGCGCGCATGAAGTCGCCCTGGTCCGCCGCGATGGCGACGGCGCGGCGGACGCGCACGTCATCGAAGGGCGGGAAGAGGTGGTTGAAGCGGATCGCGCCGATCGCACCCATCGGATCGGCAATCTCGACCGCGACGGAACGGTTCCGCCTGAGCCCGGGTGCGAGATCGGGAAGCACGGTCTCGACCCAGTCGACAGTGCCTGAATCGAGGGCAGCCGCGGCTTCGTCAGGCACCGCCATGCTGCGCCACTCGATGCGGTCGAGCGCCATGCGCTTGCCGCCCGAGAGCCAGTCGGGCTGCTCCTGCCGTGGCGCATACTCGGCGAAGCGCTCGAACACCGCGCTCCGCCCCTTGTCCCAGAGATCGGCGCGGAACCGCATCGGTCCCGAGCCGACCGCCTCGTCGATCTCGGCGAACGGGTCGGTGCGCGCGAGGCGCTCGGGCATGATGAAGGCGCAGGGCGCCGATTGCTTGCCGAGCGCGTGGAGGAGCTTCGGATAGGGCCGCGACAGAACGAGCCGGACCGTGCGGTCATCCGATGCGGAGAGCTCCTGCCTCAGCGCGCGGATCATCTGCCCCATCGGGTCGCGCACCATCCACCGCTCGAGGCTCGCGACCACGTCCGCCCCGCGCACCGGCGCGCCATCGTGGAAGCGCAGGCCCTCGCGCAGGCGAATGGTCCACACCAGGGCGTCGGCCGAGGTCTCGTGGCCCTCGGCCATCTGCGGCTGCGGGCGGAACTGGCTGTCGATGCCGTACAGCATGTCCCACACGAGCAGCGCGGCGTTGCGAACGACGTACTGCGTGCCCCAGACCGGGTCGATGCTGGAAAGACCCGCCTGCGGCACGAAGCGGAGCGTGCGGGCCGCGGCACCTTGCGCGTGCACGGACGGTGCGGCGAGGCCGAGCCCCGCCGCAGCAACGGCCGTGATCAGCGCCCTGCGCCGCATGCCCGCTCCGCTCCCGCCCTCCGTTCAGCCGCCGCCCTTGCCCATGTTGTAGAACAGCACGACCGGGCTCTTGATCACGCCCGTGACGTCGCGCCGCCATGCCGAGGGCGAGAGGAAATGCCCGAGCGGAACATGCGGCACCACCTTGAACGCCTCGATCTGCAGCTCGCGCGCGAGCCGCTGCTGCTCGGCGAGGTTCGGCGCCTCGAACCACTCCGCGCGCAGCGCCTCCATCTTCTCGCTCGAAGGCCAGCCGAACCAGCCGCCCGGTCCGGTGCCGACCGCGCGCATGCCCACAGCCGCCGGCGGGTCGAGCCAGTCAGGCCCAGCCCAGGTCGTGTGGAAGATGTTCCAGCCGCCGCGATCGACCGGCTCGCGGCTCGCGCGGCGCTGCACCACCGTGCCCCAATCGGTCGCGACGAACTCGTGGTTGACGCCGAGGCGGCGCATGAGGTCGGCCGTCACCTGGCTCTGGGCGGCGATGGTCGGGAAGTCCGAGGCGTGCAACTGCACGATCTTCTGGCCGGAGTAGCCGGCCTTGGCGAGCGCCTCCTTCGCCTTCTCGATGCTGCGCACCTGCAGCGCCTCCGAGCCGGCTTCGGTGTGCATCGGCCCACCGAGCGACCAGTAGGAGTAGCTCGTCTTGTACATCGAGCTTTCGTCGCCGACGACGGCGCGCAGGAAGTCCTCCTGGTTGACGGCGAGCAGGAGCGCCTGGCGGATCTCCGGGTTGTCGAAGGGCGGATGCAGGTGGTTGAGCCGCATCATGCCGATCGTTCCGATCGTGTCGCGGTTCTCGACGACGACCTGGCGGTTGCGTCGGAACAGCGGCAGCAGGTCATGCAGCGGCAGTTCGATGAAGTCGACCTCGCCGTTCATCAGCGCGTTGCCGGCCGTGGCCGGGTCGGTGATGATGTGCCACTCCATCCGCTCGGCGTTCGCGCGCTTGCCGCCGGCCGTCCACGACACCTCCTCCTGGCGCGGAACGTAGGCGTCGTTCCTCATGTACACGGCGCGCGAGCCGGGCACCCACTCGTCGCGCATGAAGCGATACGGCCCGGAACCGACCCAGGAGGTGATCTGGGTGTTCGGGTCGGTCGCCGCGACGCTCTCTGGCATGATGAAGCAGGGGCTCGCATTGGGCTTGGCGATCGCCGCGAGCAAGTGCGTGAAGGGCCGCTGCAGCTTGATGCGGAAGCGGCGGTCGTCGATCGCCTCGATGGTGTCGAGGCGCTTGGCGATCTCCTGCCCGAACCCGTCGCGCGCCCACCAGCGCTTGATCGAGGCGACGCAATCCTGCGCGCGCACCGGCTCGCCGTTGTGGAACTTCTGCCCCTCCCGCAGCGTGAAGACATAGGTCTTGCCGTCGTCCTCAATCTGCCAGCCGTCCGCGGCCTGCGGCTTGACCTCGAACTTCTCGTCGACGGAGAGGATGGTGTCGTAGACGAGATAGGAGTGCGTGCGGGTGATCGTCGCGGTCGTCCACACCGGGTCGAGGCTGGTGAGGTTCGCCTGCGGCACGATCCTGAGCGTGCGCGCGGCCGCACCCTGGGCGACGGCAGGCGCGCTGACGGTGCCTCCGAAGCCCGAGGCGGCGAGGCCGCCGGCGGCGGCTCCAAGAAGTTGACGACGGCGCATAACGAGCACTCCCTCTCTCGTGTTCCCCAAAGCAGAAGCCGCGCGGCGGGCCAGTCCCGGCACCTCCTCGCAGCCCCCTCCCCCTCGCCGGCATCGTTGCGCCGGCAGCACGGGGCGGCGCACGCGCGCCGCCCCGCCAGTCCGAGCTCAGCTCTTGGTCACGCCCCAGAAGAACGGCAGCGGACCCTTGGTGATGCCGGTGACGTTCCGCCGCCACGCCTGGTAGCCGAGATAGAAGCCGTTCGGGATGTAGACGACGTGCTCCATCGCGGTCTTGTTGATGCCGTCGAACGCGGCCTTCTCATCGGCCGGCGTCGCGGCATTCAGCCACTTGTCGATCTCCGCCTCCACCTCCGGGCTGTTCGGCCAGCCGAACCACGCGCCGTCTCCGTTCGCACGCACCGCGTTGTACGAGGCGGGCGCGATGCAGTCGGCGCCGGCGTGCCAGGTGTGGAAGATGTGCCACCCGCCCTGGCCCGGAGGCGCCTTCGAGGCGCGCCGCTGCCCGACCGTGCCCCAGTCAGTCGCGACGAAGTCGACGGTCATGCCGAGGCTGCGGAGGAGCGCGTTCGTCACCTCGCCCATCGCCTTCAGCGGCGCCTGGTCCTGCGCCACGAGAACGGTGATCGGCTGGCCGCTGTAGCCGCTCTCGGCGAGCAGGCGCTTGGCGCCGTCGATGTTGCGCGGTCCCTTCAGCACGTCGCCGCCGACTTCCGTGTAGGCCGGCGTGCCCGGCGTGAAGAACGACGGCAGCGTCTTCCAGAGCGCCTCGTCATTGCCGACGACGGCGCGCATGTAGTCCTCCTGGCTCAGCGCCATCTGCACGGCCCGGCGCACGCGCACGTCGTTGAACGGGGCGTGAAGGTGGTTGATGCGGAAGCTGCCGATGTTGCCGAGCGGGTCGGCGATGTCGACCATGATGTTGCGGTTGCGCCGCAGCACCGGAACGAGGTCGGGGATCGGGGTCTCCCACCAGTCCACCTCGCCGTTCTGCAGCGCGCCGGCGGCCGTCGCGGGGTCGGGGATGATGTTCCACTCGATCCGGTCGAAGTTGATCTTCTTGCCGCCGGAGAGCCAGTCGGGCGCTTCGTCGCGCGGCTGGTAGTCGGCGAAGCGCTCGAACACGGCCTTGGAGCCGGGCACCCACTCGTCGCGCTTGAAGCGCATCGGGCCGGAGCCGATCACCTCCTCGGGCTTGATCTGGGTGAAGCTGTCCGTCTTGGCGACAGCCTCGGGCATGATGAACGCCATCGGCGTGTTGTTCTTGCCGAGCGCGAAGATCATCTTGGTGAAGGGCTGGTTGAGGCGGAACCGGAACGTCCGGTCGTCGACGGCCTCGAGCGCATCGAGCCGCGCACGGATCAGCTGGCCGAGCGGGTCGCGCGGCATCCAGCGGATCAGGCTCTGCACCACGTCCTTGGACAGGACCGGCTCGCCGTTGTGGAACTTGAGGCCGGGGCGGAGCCGGAACGTCCAGGTCTTGAAGTCGGCGGAGTGCTCCTCGCTCTCGACCATCTGGCGCTTCGGCTCGAGCTGGCTGTCGACGCCGTAGAGCGTATCCCAGATCAGCGCCGAGCCGTTGCGCACGACGTACTGCGTGCCCCAGATCGGGTCGAGATTGGCAAGGTTCGCCTGCGGCACGAAGCGCAGGACGCGCGTGGCCGAGGCCTGCCCGTGCACCGACGGTGCGGCAAATGCTGCTGTACCCGCCGCGATGCTGCCGGCGAGAAAGTCACGACGTTTCATTGTATTCAGCCCCCACTGCCTTTCTTCGGCCTGAGGACCGGCGCCCCCGCACGGCGGGCGCAGCCAGGCTTGCCGCCAGGTCCGCCCCCGCCATGTCCGGGACCCGCATTCGGGCCCCAAGCCATCCCACCGCGCACTTTACGGGCAGGGCAGCGCGGCGCAAGCCGTTATCGCAACCCTGCCCTGCCCTTTCCTCATCCGTTACGGTTCAGCCCTTGCGGATGTTCCAGAACACCGGAATACCCTTGAGCACGCCCTGCAGGTTCCGCCGGTAGGCGGTGAACTGCTTGTAGTGCCCAAGCGGGATGCCGGGCGCAGCCTGCAGGGCCGCCGCCTGGATCTCCGCCGCGATGCGCTTCTGCTCGGCGAGGTCGGTCGAGGCGAGCCACCGGTTCCGGAGCTCCTCGAGCTTCGGCACGTTCGGCCAGCCGAACCAGGCCTGGTCGCCGTGGCCGCGGATCTGGCTGTGCACCAGCGGGTCGAGGAAGTCGTAGCCAGCGAAGCTGGTGCAGAGCACGCTCCACCCGCCCTGGCCGGGCGGCTGCTTGCTCGACCGCCGCTGCAGCACCGTTCCCCAGTCCATCGCCTGGTAGTCGGTGTCGAAGCCGATCTGGCGGAACACGTCGCCCATCACCTCGGACGCCGCCTTCGGCGCGAGGATGTCGGTGGGCCCGAGGAAGACCACCTTCTCGCCGCGATAGCCGGCAGCCCGCACGGCCTCCCGGGCGGCGGCGATATTCTTCTTGAACGCATCGAGCCCGGCCTCGTTCGCCATCGGCGTGCCCGGCGTGAACCAGCCGACGCCGGTCGTGTAGCCGGCGGGGTCGTTGCCGTTGATGGCGACGACCACGTCCTCCTGGTTCACCGCGGCGATCACCGCACGGCGAACCGCTTCGTTGTCGAAGGGCGGGTGAAGCGTGTTGAACCGGAGCGCCGAGATCAGCCCGATCGGGTCCTGCACGTCGACCACGATGTTCCGGTTGCGGCGGAGCAGCGGCTGGATGTCGACCTGCGGCTGCTCCCACCAGTCGATCTCGCCTGCCTGCAGCGCCGCGGCGGCCGTTGCCGGGTCGGGTAGGATGCGCCACTCGATGCGGTCGACGTTCATGACCTTCGGCCCAGCCGTCAGGCTCGGCGTTCCGCTGCTCACCGGCACATAGTCGGCGAAGCGCTCGTAGACGAGGATCTGGCCGGTGATCCATTCCTCGCGCTTGAAGCGCATCGGGCCCGAGCCCGTGTAGTCGGTGATCTGCTGGAACGGATCGGTCTTCGCGACCCGCTCGGGCATGATGTATAGCCCGTTCGAGGGCTTCGCCAGCGTCGGGATCAGGCGAGGATAGGGCGCCTTCAGCCGGAAGCGGATGCGCTTGTCGTCGAGCGCTGTGACCTCGTCCGTCGCCGCAGCCGCGGCCTGGCCCATCGGGTCGCGCCGCCACCAGCGGGTGATCGAGGCAACGCAGTCGGCCGCCCGCACGGGCTCGCCGTCGTGGAACTTGAGCCCGTCGCGCAGGGTGATGACGACCGTCCGCCCGCCATCCTCCTCCTGGTGGCCTGCCGCCATCTGCGGGTGCACGTTGAGTTCGGCGTCGGAGCCGTAGAGCATGTCGTAGACGAGCAGGCCGTGATTGCGCGTCACGTAGGCGGTCGTCCACACCGGGTCGAGGCTGCCGGGGTTCGACTGCGGAACGAACCGCAGGACCCTGTTCGCAGCCACGCCCTGCGACACCGCGGGGGCCGACAGCCCCGCCGTTGCCGCCAGCGCGGCACCACCCTTCAGAACGTCACGACGCTTCATTCCGTACCTCCCTGTTCGCTACGCGCTCTCCACTCCCCAGAAGCGCGGTATGCCCCCCGGCTGGGCGACGCCGCGCAGTGTGCGACGATATGCCATCGGCTGGAAGAACTGTCCGAGCGGGACGTAGGGCACGTCCTCGAAGGCCTGCTCTTGCATCGCCGCCGCAATGAGCTTCTGTTCGGCGAGCGCCACCGCCTCGAACCATTCCTCGCGCAGCCTCTCGAGGCGCGGGCTGTCCGGCCAGCCGATGAAGCCCTGCGCGCCCTGCCCGCGCAGCACGAGATGGCCGGCGGGGTCGACATGGTCGAGCCCTGCCCAGTTCGAGAAATAGGCGCTCCAGCCGCCGCGCGAGACCGGCTCGCGCGAGCCAAGGCTGCGCACCACGCTGCCCCAGTCCATCGCCTTCTCCTCGACGGACAGGCCGATGCGCCGGAGCATGTCGATGCCGACGGCAGACAGCGCGGCGAGGGCCGGAACATCGGTCGCGGTGAGCACGACGACGGGCTCACCCCTGTAGCCGCTCTCCGCGACCAGGCGTCGCGCCCGCTCGAGGTCGAAACGGAGTGCGTCCATGCCGGCCTCGGTCGCGAGCGGCGTGCCGGGGGTGAACACGCCGACCCCCGTTCGCCAAAGGGAACGATCGGTTCCCATGACCGCCTGCATGTAGTCTTCCTGGTTCACCGCGGGCAGCACCGCGCGGCGAAGGGCCGGGTTGTCGAAGGGCGGCTGCAGGTGGTTCATCCTGAGCGTCGAGATGAAGCCGAGCGGATCGGGGATCTCGACGGCAAGCGCGGCGTCGCGCCTCAGGGAAGCCAGCAGGTCGGGCGTGACGCGCTCCCACCAGTCAACCTCGCCTGCGCGAAGAGCCGCGGCCGCGGTCGCCGGGTCGGGAATGATCGTCCACTCGATGCGCGCGACGGAAGCGCGCTTCGGCCCCGCGAGGAACGAGACCGCCCCGTCCTCGCGCGGCACGTAGCCGTCGAAGCGCTCGTAGGCCACGCGCGCGCCTGGGTTCCACTCGTCGGCGCGGAACCGGAACGGCCCTGAGCCGATCGCTTCCGCCCCGCCGAAGGGCTGGAACGGATCGCGTGCCGCGATCCGCGCCGGCATGATGAAGGGGGCGAGGCTGCCGGGCTTGCCGAGTGCTGCGCGCATGTGCGGAAACGGCGCGCGGAGCCGGATCGCGAAGCGCCTGTCGTCGAGGGCGCGTATCTCCTCGGCGAGCGCGGCAAGCCGCGAGCCCATCGCGTCGCGCCTGCTCCAGCGCATCAGGGAGGCGACGCAATCCTCCGCGCGGACGGGTTCGCCGTCATGGAAGCGCAACCCCTCGCGGAGCGTGAACACCCAGCGCCGTCCGTCCTCCTCCACCCGGTCGCCGGCGAGCATCTGCGGTTGCGGCTGGAAGCCGTCATCGAGCGCGTAGAGCGTGTCCCACACCAGGAACCCGTGGTTGCGCGTGATGTAGGCGGTCGACGCGACGGGATCGACCACGGACAGGTTCGCGTGCGGGACGAAGCGAAGCGGCCGCGTCGCCTGGGCACGGGCCACGCTGGGTGCCGCGAGCGCCGCTGCGCCCGCGAGGAGGGAACGACGAGGGATCATGCGCGCCTGACGTTGAGGGGAAGAACCATGCCCTTGAGCACGCCTGTGAGCGAGCGCCGCCAGGCGGAGGACACGAAGTACTGGCCGAGCGGCCAGTAGGGAACGTCCTGCCAGAAGCGCGCCTGGATGCGCCGCCCCAGCAGGGCCTGCGCCTCTGCGTCCGGCGCGTCGAACCATTCCTCGCGAAGGGCCTCGAGCTCGGGGCTGGTCGGCCAGCCGAACCACGCATCCTCGCCATTGCCGCGCAGAAGCAGGTGCGCGCCGGGGTTCATCAGGTCGGCGCCTGCGAACAGGGCGATGACGACGTTCCAGCCGCCCTGGTCCGGCGGGTCCTTCTTCGCCCGCCTGCCGAGCACGGTGCCCCAGTCCGACGGCGCAGGCTCGACGGCAAGCCCCGCCCGTCGCATCGCATCCACCGCGACGATGCTCAGCGCGTTGTTGTTCACGACATCGGTCGGGTGAAGGAACACCACCTTCTCGCCGCCATAGCCCGCCGCGTCGAGCGCCGCCTTCGCTGCCTCGAGGCTCCTCGCGCCGGTGACGGTCTCGATGCCCATGTCGGAGGCCATCGGCGAGGCGACGGGGAAGCAGCCCACCCCGTCGCGCCAGACCGACCCGTCGGCTCCCATGATTGCGGTCATGTAGTCGGCCTGCGCGATCGCGGGCCAGAGCGCGCGGCGGCGCTCCGGCGTGTCGAAGGGCGGGTGCAGGTGGTTCGGCCGCATCATCGCCATGATGCCGGAGGTGTCGACGCGGTCGACCACCACCTCGCGGTGGCGCTGGACGACGGGGCGGAGATCGTTGGCGACCTGCTCCCACCAATCCACCTCGCCTGCCTGCAGCGCCGCAGCGGCCGTACCGGCATCGGGGATGATGCGCCACTCCATCCGGTCGAAATGCGCGAGCTTCGGCCCCGCCGTCATCGAGGGCATGCCCTCGCGCGGGACGTAGCGGTCGTAGCGCTCGTAGACGAGCTGCGCGCCGGAGACGCGCTCATCGGCCCTGAACCTGTACGGCCCCGACCCGATGATCTCGGCGATCGCCGTCGTTGCGGGGGTGCGGGCGAGCCGCTCAGGCATCACGAAGCAGGGGTAGCTCGACGCCTTGGCGAGCGCGTCGAGCATCGGGCCGAAGGGGCGCGTCAGGCGCATCTCGAAGCGCCTGTCGTCGAGCACCTCCATTCCCGCAAGCCGCGCCTTCAGCGTCTGTCCGTGCGTGTCGCGCGCCATCCAGCGCTCGATCGAGGCCATCGCATCGGCCGCGCGCACCTTCTCGCCGTCATGGAAGGTCGGGCCGTCGCGGAGGGTGAAGGTCCAGCGATGGCCGTCATCCTCGACGACATGGCCCTCGGCGAGCTGCGGCTGCGGGCGGAAGTGCTCGTCGAGCCCGTACAGCGTGTCCCACACCATGTGGCCGTGGTTCCGCGTCGGGTAGGCGGTGGTCACCATCGGGTCGAGGATCGTGACATCCGCCTGCGGAACGAACTTCAGGACGCGCGCGGCCGCGGGCTGCGTGATCGCCGGGGCCGGAAACGACGCGGAGGCGGCAAGCGCCGCCCCCGCGCGGAACAACTGGCGTCGTCGCATCAGCTCGGCACCGCTCAGCTCTGGCGCCGGACGTTCCAGAAGACCGGCACCCCGCCCGCGGCCATCGGCCCGGCGAGGCTGCGGCGATAGGCGATCGGCTGGAAGTACTGGCCGAGCGGGATGTAGGGCACGTCGATGAAGAGCTGGCGCTGCAGGTCGGCAGCGATCGCCTTCTGCGCATCGAGCGTCGGCGCCTCGAACCAGGCATCGCGAAGCTGCTCGAGCCGCTCCGAGGTCGGCCAGCCGATGAAGCCCGCGTCGCCCTGGCCGCGCAGCATGTGGTGGCTTGCCGGGTTCAGGTGGTCGAGCCCTGCCCAGAAGGTGAAGAACACGCTCCAACCGCCACGGTCGAGTGGCTCCTTGCTCGCGCGCCTCTGCACCACCGAGCCCCAGTCCATCGCCTGGGTGTCGAGGTTGACGCCGAGGTCGCGGAACATGCCGCCGCCGACCTGCGAGAGCGCGACGAGGCTCGGCAGGTCGGTGGTGGATAGCAGGACCAGCCGCTCGTTGTTGTAGCCGCTCTCGGCGATCATCCGCTTCGCGAGCGCTGTGTCCTCCTTGTACACATCGGCGATGCCGACATCGGTCGCCAGTGGCGTGCCTGGCGTGAAGGCGCCCACCCCCTTCCTGTGCAGCTTCGGGTCGGTGCCGATCACGGCCTGCATGTAGTCGGACTGCTTGACCGCGCGGATCAGCGCCTGGCGGAACTTCGGGTTGCTCATCGGCGCGTGCAGGTGGTTCGGCCGGAGCACGGCGACGAGGCCGAGCTCGTCCTGCACCTCGACGGAGATGTTCCGGTTGCGCCCGAGCAGCTGGAGGTAGTCGCCCGTCGGCTGCTCCCACCAGTCGATCTCGCCAGCTTGCAGCGCCGCTGCCACCGTCGCGGCATCGGGGATGATGCGCCACTCGATCCTGTCGAAGTTGACGACCTTCGGCCCGGCGGTGAAGGAGGGCTGCCCCTGTTCGCGCGGGCGGTACTCGGCGAACTTCTCGTAGACGACGAGCGAGCCCGAGTTGAACTCGTCGCGCTTGAACCGGAACGGACCTGAACCGATCATCTGCTCGGGGCGGATCTGGGTGAACGGGTCGGTCGCAGCGATCCGCTCGGGCATGATGAAGGGCGGGTTGGACGTGGGCTTGGCCAGCGCGTCGAGCATCAGCGGGAAGGGCTTCGAGAGGCGGATCTGGACGCGCCTGTCGTCGAGGGCGACCATCTCGGTCACCACGGTTGCCATCTTGGCGCCGAACGCGTCGCGCGCCGCCCAGCGCTTCAGCGAGGCGATGACGTCTGCCGAGCGCACAGGCTCGCCGTCATGGAAGCGGAGGCCCTGGCGGAGAGTGAACGTCCAGCGCTTGTCGTCATCCTCGAGGGTGTGGCCCTCGACCATCTGCGGCTGCGGGCGGTACTGCGCATCGAGGCCGTAGAGCATGTCCCACACCATGAACCCATGGTTGCGGGTGACGTAGGCGGTCGTCCAGATCGGGTCCATCACCGTCAGGTTCGCCTGCGGCACGAAGCGCAGCACCCGCGCCGAGGCCGGCTGGGAGAGTGCCGGTGTTGCCAGCGTCGCCCCGGTCGTGACCGCCGCCGCAGCGGCAAGCAAGTCGCGTCGCTTCATCGCTCTGTCTCCCTTATCCTTAAACCCCCGTCTTGGCGGGGAGCATGACGGGGAGCGGCGCCTGCTGTCCACACCCCTGCAGTCCGGGAGAATTGCGATGATCCGACGACGCGTCCTGCTCGCCGCCGCCCTCGCCTCGCCTGCCGCCGCGCGGGCGGCCATCCCACCCGTCGACACGGGCGCCGAGGCCCTCGCCGCGTCCCTGCGCGGGGGCGGGGCGGTGCTCTTCATCCGCCACGCCATCACGACGAGGACCGACCGCGACAGCGGCGTTCTCGGCCCGCGCGAGGGGCAGAGGAACATCAACGCCGCCGGGCGCGCCCAATCCCGCCGCCTCGGCGCGGCATTTCGTGCGCTTCCCGTGCCGCATGGGCGCGTGCTGGCAGGGCCCGTCTGGCGGGCGCGCGACACGGCAGAGATCGCCTTCGGCGCAGGCAATGTCGAGATCGTGACAGACCTGGTGGCGGACGACTATGCCTCGGGGCTCGACTACCGCGCCATCGTCGAGGCGATGCGACGCCGCCTCGCCACCCCGCCCCCGCCGCGGCTCAACACCGTCCTGGTCGGCCACCGAACACCGCTCGAGCACTATGTGGGCGCGCAGCTTCCGGACACGATCATGCCGGAGGGCGCGATCGCGGTGATCGAGCCGCTCGGGCCGGAGGGGTTCCGCTGGCGCGGCAGCGTGACGACCGAGCGGCTGGCAGAGATCGCACGCGTACCTTAGGCCTTCGCCGGCCCGTAGCCGAAGGCTACCGCCGGGTCGGCTGCCGTCTCCACCCAGATCGCCTTGCTGCGCGTGTAGGCGGCGAGCGCCTCGGTGCCGGATGAGCGCCCGTGGCCAGAGGCGCCGAAGCCGCCGAAGGGAACCGAGACATGGATGGTGCGGTAGCCGTTCACCCAGAACGTGCCGGCCCGTACCGCAGCCGCCACACGATGGGCGCGGCCGACATCGCGCGTCCACACCGCTCCAGCGAGGCCAAATCGCGTGGCATTGGCGAGCGTGATCGCCTCCTCTTCCGTGTCGAAGGGGATTGCGGCGAGCACGGGGCCAAACACCTCCTCCTGCGCGATCGTCATGCTGTTGCCGACATCGGCGAGAAGCGTCGGCGACAGCCAGAACCCCTCGCGCGGCAACCCCGCGGGCGCATTGCCGCCGGTCGCGAGGCGCGCCCCGTCCGCCAGCCCCTGCGCGACCATCGCCGTCACCTTCGCGTGCTGCCTGGCATTGGCGATGGGGCCCATCTCGGTGTCGGGGTCGAGCGGGTGGCCGAGCCTGATCCGCGCGGCGCCCGAGGCGACCTCGGCGACAAGCCGCTCATGCACGGTCCTCTGCACGAGAAGGCGGGAGCCCGCGACGCAGCTCTGCCCGCAGCCGGCGAAGATCGCCGATTGCGCGCCGAGCACGGCGCGGGAGAGATCGGCATCCTCGAACACGATGTTGGCGCTCTTGCCGCCGAGCTCGAGCACAGCCGGGATGCCGCGCGCTGCCGCAGCGGCGCCCACCGCCGCACCGCCCTCGGGGCTGCCGACGAACACGACCTGCGCGACCTCCGGGCAGCGCAGCAGCGCCGCGCCCGTGGTCGCGCCGAAGCCGGGGACGACCGTGACCACGCCCTCAGGGACCCCCGCCTCGAGCGCGAGCTTCGCGAAGGCGAGCGAGGTGAGCGGAGTGAGCTCCGAGGGCTTCAGGATGCAGGCATTGCCGGCCGCAAGGATGGGCGCGACGTTCCAGCCCGCGGTGAAGAGCGGCGCATTCCACGGCGTGATGGCGAGGATCACGCCATACGGCTCGTGGCGGACCGTGACGTGGTGCGTCGTCGGCACGGGGATGACGCGGCCTTCGAGCTTGTCGGTCCACCCCGCCCAGTAGCGAAGCATGTCGGCGACCGCCGCGACCTCGCGCAGGCAGTCCCGCACAGGCTTGCCCGACACCGATGCCTCGAGCCGGGCGAGCGGCTCGGAGGCCCCGGCGACACGCTCACCCCAGGCCCAGAGCGCGCGGCCACGCGCTGCGGCGGTGAGCGAGGACCAGGCACGGAACCCTTTCCCCGCAGCCTCTGCCGCGCGCGCGGCGACGCCCTCGCCCGCATCCGGATAGGCGAGGATGGCCTCGCCGGTCGCCGGGTCGGTCAGCGTCACCGGATCGCCGGACCCGCGGACGAGGCCTGCGCCGACCCAGGACCCCGGCTGCGCCCCCTCGCCCACCAGCGCGTCGAACGCTGCCCTCGCCGCCTCGGCCGAGCTCGGCCGCATCACCCCGTCACTCATCGCGAAACACCGCCTCCGCCACCCTGTTGAAATCGGCCCCGTTGGTGACAGCGCTCTCGGCCCAGGCCGCGAGAACGGATTGCGAGACAGGCCCCGCCCCGCCCTGGGCTTCGGCGAGCGCGGCGGCGAGCCGGAGATCCTTCCGCATCAGCCCGGCGGTGAAGCCGGAATCGAACGCGCCGGAGGCGATCCAGCGGGGGAAGTTCACCTCCGTCGCAGCACTCCGGCCCGAAGCGCCGTTGACGACCGCCAAGAGCGCCTCGAGATCGACGCCCGCGCGAACGCCCATCCGAAGCGCCTCGGCTGCGGTGAGCAGGTGCGCCGCGACGAGCAGGTTGTTGACGAGCTTTGCCACCGCCCCCGCGCCCGGGCCGCCAACGTGCACGACCTTGCCCGCGATCGCATCGAGCACGGGCCGGGCACGGTCGAGCACGCCAGGCTCCGCACCGGCCATCACGGTCAGCGTTCCCGCCGCCGCCCCGGCCGGCCCGCCGGAGACGGGGGCGTCGACCCAGGCAAGCCCCGCTTCGGCGAAGCGCGGAGCCAGCGCGCGCGGCGTCTCGGGTGCGACGGTGGAGCAGTCGAGCACGACGCAGCCCGGTGCCGGCCCCGAGGTGAGGATCGTCTCCGCCGCGCCACGAACGGCATCGTCATGCGGAAGGCTGAGAACGATCACCTCCGCCCCGCGCGACCCCCTCTCGACAAGCGTGATGCCGAGCGCCTCGTTGCGGCGTGCTACGGAGAGGTCCCACGCCGTCACGTCATGGCCTGCGGCGAGGATCCGCCGCGCCATGGGCAGCCCCATCGCGCCCAGCCCGATCACAGCAACGCGCATCAGATGACGAGCCCCCCGCTCACATGCAGAACCTGGCCGGTGATGTAGCCTGCCTCCGCCGAGAGCAGGAAGGCGATCGCGGCGGCGACGTCATCGGGTTCGCCGACGCGGCCGAGGGGAATCTCCGCCTCCACCGCTGCGAGGCGCTCGGGCGGCATCGCCCGGTGCGAGCCAGGGTCCTTGCGGATGAAGCCTGGCGCGACCGCGTTGACCGTCACCCCGCGCGGACCGAGCTCGTAGGCCAGCGACTTCACCATCGCCTCGACGGACGCCTTGGCCGCGGCGGAGGCCGGGAAGGCCTGGACATGCCTGCGGAACACATGCGCGACGAAGGAGCTGACCGCGACGATCCGCCCGCCCTGGCCGAGCTGCGGGATGGCGGCGGAGGCAAGGCGGAAGAACCCCGCCCCGATCGCCGCGGCGGAGCCCGCGTAGCCCGCCTCGTCGAGGGCGGCGAACTCGGTCCTGTCGGCAAAGCCGGCATTGGCGACGACGGCGTCGAGCCTGCCGAACCGCGCGATTGCCGCCGAGACGAGGGTCGCCCCGGAGGCCGGGTCGGTGAGGTCGGCAAGGATGGTCTCGACGGCCGACCCTTTCGCGCGGGCCGCGTCGGCGACGGCAGCCAGCCCCGTGTCGTTGCCGCGCGTCGCCAGCACCAGCGCGTCGGATGGTGCGGCCAGCCGCCGCGCGAGTGCCGCACCGATGCCGCTTGCCGCGCCCGTAATCAGGACAACGCGCCGCCCATCCGCCATGCCGGTCCTCCTCTGGTCGCGGGACCGTAACCGCTTCTCGCCAAGACGCCAGAGGCAGCGGGGCAACCGATCGGGTATAGGTAACGTTGCGTCGGTCAGGAGTGGCCCGCCCGTGTTCACCGTATTGCAGATCTCCGACACGCATCTCTCGCAGCGCCTTCCGCGCTTCAACGCGAACTGGGCGGCGGCGGCGCGCGTGGTCGCGCAGCAGGCGAGCGAACTGATCGTGCACACGGGCGATGCCGCGCTCGACGGGCCCGACCATGCAGCCGATCTCCGCTTCGCCGCCGCCGCGCTCCGCGCGGGCATCGGGCCGGAGGGGCCGAGGCTGCGTTGCGTCCCGGGCAACCATGATGTCGGCGACCGTGCCTTCATCACCCCGCACCAGCCGACGACGGACGAGACGATCGCCGCGCACGCCGCGGCACTCGGCCCTGCCTCCTGGGTCGAGGACCCGCCTGGCTGGAGGCTGATCGGCATCAACACCCAGGTGCTCGGCACGGCGACGGCGGCGGAGGAAGCTCAGGCGCAGATGCTCGCCGAAGCCGCCCTGACGCTCGGCGACAGGCGGCTTGCCCTGTTCCTGCACAAGCCGCCCTTCCTGCATCACGCGGAGGAGGGCGACGCGGGATACTGGACGGTGCCGCCGGAGGAGCGCGGCGTGCTCGCGCCCCTTCTCGAAAGCCCGCATCTGCGGCTGATCGCGAGCGGGCACCTGCATGTGCAGAGACTGGTGCGGAAAGGGCCCGTGATGCATGCCTGGTGCCCGGCGACCAGCTTCGTCGTCGGCCCGGCCCTGATGCCCGACACGCATGGCGGCGAGCGCTGCCTCGGCATCCTCCGCCACCGGTTCTGCGCAGACACGGTGGAGACCGAGGCACTGCCCGTGCCCTTCGCAGAGCCCATCGTCCTCGACCCGATCGTCGACGAGATCTACCCCGCCCCGCGCGCTCGCGAGACCGCGGCGGACTGATCGCCGCAGCCCTGCGGCGACGCGTTGCCCGCGCCGCCCCAGCGTGGGAAAAGCCGCGCGGTTTCGCCCGCCGCACCTACCGCAACGAGGAGACGATGCCGCGACCGGAGACGGATGCCGCGCCAGAACACGGCGCGCCGAGAAGGACCGACCTCGCCGCGCTGATCGGCCAGGCGCTTCGCTTCGGCGTGGTCGGCGTGATCGGCTTCATCGTCGACACCGCGACCGTCTACGGGCTGCACTATCTGGCCGGGGCCGATCTCTACACCGCAGGGGCTGCCGCCTACGTGGTGGCGGCGACGACGACCTGGGCGCTCAACCGGATCTGGACCTTCGCCGACGCGGCGCGCGAGCGGCCGGCCAGGCAATGGGCCCTGTTCCTCGCGGTGCAGCTGGTCGGGTTCGTCCTCAACCGGGGCACCTATGCCGCGCTGATCGCCTTCCTGCCGCTCGCTGCGGCCCATCCGGTGATCGCTGTCGCGGCAGGCTCGATCGCCGGAATGGGCGTGAATTTTCTCACGGCGCGGCTGATCGTCTTCCGGCCGTCGGCAGGGAACAAAATCTGATCGCGCGCAAGCAACTGCGTCGCTACGCGGTATGATGGTAGCGGAATACGCAGATTTACTCTCTCAGTAGTTGCGACCGTATGCAGGGCACGTCGCGATCGCGCGATGTGTCGCCACCCTCCGTGCGGTGTCTCGCCAGACTATCCAATGCTCGCAAGTGGAGGCTGACGCCGGTCAGGAAACGTCGGGCGGGGCAGATGCGTTAGGCGTTCCGAGATCAGACGGCCCGGAGCGATGCGCGAGATGGGCGATGACCACATCCCCGACACGTTCAGGCGAGGCCCGCCATGCACGCAAGGGCGCGACCAAAAGATTGCGGCTTCTACATGTCTTCTACTTGCCGAAGACCTGATATGTCAAAATCGTGGCGAAGCCGTGACTTGGTTGCCGCGCTGCAGCATGAAAATCCGACCTGCTGACCGTGACCGCCTTGACTTTGCCATATCCAGATGGATACGAAGCGTCATGCGCTTCCTGGGACCCTGCACCGGATGCTGAAGAGCACCGAAGAAGCGACAGCGACCGCCGGTTCCGTCCCCGGGCAACGGGGTTCCGCGGCTGAAGAGCAGCCCGCCACGCCGCGCGCCGTCGGCGCGCAGGCCTCCGGCGTCCTCACGGGCGATGCGATCACCGACGGTACGCTCGACATCCCGGCCCGCTCGGGCGAAACGGCAGGCCATCGCCAGCAGGACGACGGCGCCTTCGCGCTTCCGCCCGCTCCGGTTCCGCATGGCATCGTCGCCACCGCCGTCGCCGCGGCCGATACCGTCATCGTCGTCGTCTGCGCGCTCCTCGCCTCGGCGCTGACCGGCGCTGGCGGCGTGCTCCGCGACGAGACCATCCTCGTCACCACCAGCCTCGGCATCGGCCTGCTGATCTGGCTCGGCGCGTATACGCATAGGACCATGTTCTCGGCTTCGCGCCAGGTGCATGCCATCGTCTCGGGCGGGGCGGGCGCGGCCGGCATCGTCGCCTTCGTCGAGACCGTGTTCGGTCTTTCCCACCAGGTCGATGCGCGCTGGGCGATTGCCTGGGCAGGGCTGTCGTTCGTCGGCCTCGTCTCGGCGCGGGTCTCGCTCGCAGCGGTTCTGAAGTCGGACCGCCAGGGCCGCTATGCGCTGCGCACCGTCATCGTCGGCGGCGGGCCGCATGGCGCACGGCTCGTCCAGTTCCTGCGTCTGCGCAATGACCGCTCGCTGAAGCTGCTCGGCTTCGTCGATGACCGGGTGACGCGGATCGGCGTCGAGATGGGCGCGATCCCCTATTTCGGGCCGATCGACGAGGTGTTCTCGATGGTCCGCGCCGGGATGGTCGACAAGGTGATCGTGGCCCTGCCCTGGTCGGCAGAGGAGCGGATGCTGCAGCTGCTCCGCCAGCTCGCCGAATACCCGGTGCATGTGCGGCTCGCGCCTGACCTGATCACCTACCACTTCCCGGGCCGCGTCCTGTCGGATGTCGGGGGCGTGCCGCTCCTGCACCTGCTCGACAGGCCGATCAGCGGCTGGGGCTACCTGATCAAGCGGGCGGAGGACCTCGCCATCGCCGGCACGGCGCTGCTCGTGCTCGGCATCCCGATGCTGCTGATCGCGCTTGCCGTACGGCTCGACAGCCCCGGGCCGATCCTGTTCCGCCAGCCGCGCATCGGCTTCAACAACCGCCCCTTCGAGGTGCTGAAGTTCCGCACCATGTACGCGCACATGTCCGAGCGGCGGATTTCCGAGCAGGCAAAGCGCGACGACCCGCGCATCACGCGAGTCGGCCGCGTCCTCCGGCGCCTGTCGCTCGACGAGCTTCCGCAGCTCTTCAACGTCCTCAGGGGCGACATGTCCGTCGTCGGCCCACGCCCGCACGCGCCCCAGACGCGGGCCGCCGGCCGCCCCTTCGAGGAGGTCGTCGCGCGCTACGCCGCACGCCACCGCGTGAAACCCGGCATGACCGGGCTCGCCCAGGTGCGCGGCTGGCGCGGCGAGACCGACACCGAGGAGAAGATCATCCGCCGCGTCGAGAGCGACCTGGAATATGTCGAGAACTGGTCGGTCTGGCTCGATGCGGCGATCCTGGTGCGCACGCTCCTGATGGTGCTGCGCATGAAGAACGCGTACTGAGCGCGGGCCCCCTCCAGCGACGGCATCGCACCGGGCGCCGGGGCGGCCTGTGGCGCATCTTGAACGAGGCATGATGCTCGAGCAGAGCGGACAACGCGACGTGACCGCCGCCTCCGACGGCCAGCGCCCGTCGGTGGCTGTGCTCATCCCCTGCTACAACGAGGAGGTCGCGATCCCGAAGGTGGTGGCGGATTTCCGCGCCGCGCTGCCTGACGCGACCATCTACGTCTACGACAACAACAGCCGCGACGGCACGGTGGCCGCCGCGCGCGCCGCCGGCGCGATCGTCCGCACCGAGATGCTCCAAGGCAAGGGCAACGTGGTGCGGCGGATGTTCGCCGACATCGACGCCGACATCTACGTCCTGGTCGACGGGGACGACACCTACGAGGCGGCGGCCGCGCCGGCGATGGTGCAGCTTCTCGTCGAGAACCAGCTCGACATGGTCAATGGCGCGCGGGTGACCGAGATCGAGGCCGCCTATCGCCGCGGCCACCGCTTCGGCAACGCGATGCTGACCGGTATCGTCGCCTGGATCTTCGGCAACCGGGTCTCCGACATGCTCTCGGGATACAGGGTGTTCTCGCGCCGCTTCGTGAAGAGCTTCCCCGCGCTCGCCGCCGGCTTCGAGACGGAGACGGAGTTCACCGTCCATGCGCTCGAGCTGAAGATGCCCGTGGGCGAGGTCCGCACGTCCTACAAGGACCGGCCCGCCGGCTCGACCTCCAAGCTGCGGACCTACTCGGACGGGTTCCGGATCCTGCGGACCATCCTCGTCCTGGTGAAGGAGGAGCGCCCGCTCCAGTTCTTCTCGCTCGCCGGCGGGGTGCTGCTGCTTGCCGCCATCGCGATCTTCATCCCGGTGCTTCTCGAGTACATCCGCACTGGCCTGGTGCCCCGCCTGCCGACGGCGATCCTCTCCACCGGGCTCGTTCTCCTGTCCTTCCTGTCCTTCGCCTGCGGGCTGATCCTCGACACGGTCACGCGCGGGCGGAAGGAGGCCAAGCGCGTCGCCTACCTGGCCGTGCCGGCCCCTGGAGCGGCGAGGCGGGACGCGGGTCGCTGATGGGTGCGGCGGAGCCCGCGCCGGCGCCGGCGAGCGGGCCGGACGTGGATGCCGACATCGTCATCCTCTCGCTCGACCGGATCGACGACACGCTCGCCGCCATCGAGAGCGCGCTCGGCCAGTCCGGCATCACGCGCCATGTCTGGGTGGCGGACCAGGGCTCGCGGCCCGAGAACCTCGCCCGCCTCGAGGCGTTCTGCGCCGGCCGCGAGGGGCTGACGCTTCTCGCCTTCCCCGACAATCGCGGCGTGGCAGGCGGGCGGAACCGCGTGATCGCTCCGGGGCGCGGGCGCGTCATCATCGCGCTCGACAATGACGCCGAGTTCGGCGCACCCGACACGGTGGCGAAGGCGGTTGCCGCGCTTGATGCCGAGCCGTCGATTGCCGCCATCGCGTTCCGCATCCTCCGCTACGGCGACCGGCAGGACGACCTCTCGAGTTGGGGCTACCCCTCGTCCCTGCTTCCCCGCGCGGGCGAGACCTTCGAGGTCTGCACCTTCGTCGGCGCGGGACACGCGATCCGCCGCGCCGCCTTCGAGGCTGCGGGCGGCTACGACGATACGCTCCACTTCACCTGGGAGGAGTTCGACCTCTCCCTCCGCTTCATCGCCGCGGGAATGACGGTGCTGTACCGGGGCGATCTCGAGATCCTGCACAAGGTGAGCCCGGAGCGGCGGTTCGACTGGGGCGGAACGCGCTGGTTCTACCATGTGCGCAACCGCCTCTACATAGAGGGCAAGATCGGCACCTCCCTTCCCCGGCGTGCGGTGCGCTGGCTCGCCTACCTGGTGAAGGGAACGCTGAACGGCGCGGGAATGCAGACGGTCCGCGCCCTGCCGCAATCGACCGCCATGCTGCGCCGCTTCCGCAGCGACCCCGCTTCCGTGGCCCGCTACAGGCTCGGCGCGGACGGGCGGGCGTATCTCGCGCGCAACGATGCCGCCCATCGCGGCTCTGCGCTCGACCGGCTCGGGCGCGAGGTGCTCTCCGCCATGCCTGGTGCGAAGGCGCGGCGGGCGGCCTCCTGAGACGAAAACGGCGGCGCCTGCAGGCGCCGCCGTGACGTAAGGCCTGTTCCTGCGCGATCAGGCGCGGCGGCGACGGGCCAGCCCGAGGCCGAGCAGCCCGGCGCCGAGAAGCGCGAGCGTCGCGGGCTCCGGCACGCCGGTAGACGTTGTCTGGGCGAAGGCGAAGATCAGGTCGTTGAAATCTCCGTCCGCGTTGCCTCCTGGAGGAAGGACGCGGTCCTCGAACGCGATCACGGTGACGTTGCCGATCAGGGCGAGGGCGGCAAGCGCAGCCTCGGCATCGGCGTTCAGGTTCACGCCGAGCGCGGCCTCGATGACGGCCACGTCGCTCGTCGTCATGTAGGCGACGTTGGTTGAGCCTACGCCGGTCGAGAACGTTGCCGGTACCGTCAGGTCATTCAGGGTGAAGGTGAGCAGGTCGCCCGGGATGACGGGGGTGATGCTCACCGTACCGCCGATCGCGGTCGCGTTCGCGGTGACGGAGTTCGAGTTGGAGAACAGGAACGACGCGCCACCGAGGTTGATGGTCACGTCGAGGTCACTGTCATCCGCCGCATCGGCGAACAGGAACGCCGCCACCACCGGGTCGCCGGTCGCGAAGATGTCCTGGCCGACGATGCTGGCGGGCGGAAGCGGCGCCGCAGAAGCACCGGCGGCAAATGCGAGCACCGCAACGGTGCTGGCTGAGGCTGCGAGGAGGGACTTCATTGGGGATCTCCGATCTTGCTAGGCAGGGCACAGGCTGCCTACAAAGGTTGGAGCAATTTATATGCCATTATCTAAGCCATTGATTGGAAAAGCTTTATCTGGCACAGGCTTGCGACATGTCAAAATCCCCGACAATCGCATGCCACGGATTCATGACCATTCAGGGCCGCTAGCCTCGCCGTCGCGCTCGCGCCTCGGCAAGCAGCATCCTCACGATCGGCAGGTCGTCGACGAGGTAGCGCCTCGCGAGCCGCCCCGGATTGGTGGCGAGCCGGTGGAACCATTCGAGCCCGGCCTTCTGCATCCAGAGCGGAGCGCGGGCCTGCGCACCGGTGAGGAAATCGAGCGAAGCTCCGATGCAGAGGCCGACCCCGGTCGCCCCGCCTGCCTCGAGAACGGCATGGGCGAGCTTCTCCTGCCGCGGGCTGCCCACGGCGATGAAGGTGAAGCGCGCCCCCGCCACACGCACGGCGTCCGCCGCGCGGGCGAAGGCGGCCTCGTCCCTGTCGAAGCCCATCGGCGGGTCGTGGTGGATCAGGTCCACGATGCCGTGGCTGGCGAAAAGCGGGCGGATCGCCGCCTCGCTCCCGCCGATGACGGCAACCCTGTCGCCTGGCCGAAGCACCTCGGTGAGGATCGCCGCTGTCAGATCGCTCCCCGTCACGACCGGCGGCACGGCGAGCCCGAGGCGGCCGGCAAGCCGCGCCACCACCCGGCTGTCGAGCAGCGTGAGCCCCGCTGCGTCGTAGAGCGGCGCGGGGCCGGGCGTTCGGGCGAGCCGGACGAGATGGTCCGCGTTCGGTGTCACCACATAGGCGAAGGGCGCATCGGATGGGCGGGCGGCGAGCGCGGCAAGAACACCGGCGAGGTCGAGCGCGGCGAAACGGCGGCCGAGCAGCTCCACCGCGCCTGCTGCCGGCGCGAGGACGAACCCGGCCACCGGCTCAGAGTTCCGCCGTCAGGCGGAAGGCGATGACGTTGCGGGAGGGGTCGCCGCCATTCTCGTTCAGCGTGTCCTGGCGCAGGTAGTAGGCGCCGACGCGGAAGTTCCGGTCGAGCAGGACGTTCACGCCGACCGTGGGAGCGAGGTACCAGGAGGAGCCGCGCGTGCCGCGATACTCGTCGTAGCGGCCCGATATCCCGGCATTCACGAGCACGTTCCGGTAGAGCTCGTAGGTCGCGTTGACGCCGAACTCGTTCGAGAAGAAGCCGTTCTCGAAATCCGCCGCGGTGCCGGTCTGGACGAGCTGCTGGCGGATTGAGCGGGCGAGGTTGGCGCGGATGGCAAGCAGCGACGTCGGCGCCCAGGTCACGCGCAGGCTTCCCGAGGGGCCGCTGAGGCTCTGGATGCTGTCCTCGTCATAGACCTGGTTGATGTAGCCGACGTCGAACTCGTAGCGCCACACGCCGTCGAAATCGTAGTTGAAGCCGACGAAGCCGTAGACGGCGTTCGAGGAGAGGTCGAGGAAGCCGGTCGGCACGTCGGTGTAGCGGAGGCGGAACACGCGGAGGCCCGCGAACACCGTCCGGAACGGGCCGAGCGCGTAGCCGACCGTCGCGGTCGCGCCGTAGATCTCGTAGTCGTTGAACTGGCCGCTGCCGCGCACCTGCACGCCGTCAAACGAATAGGCGTCGTAATCGTAGACCCGGTAGAAGCCGCGCAATCCGAGCCTGTATCGGCTCAGCGACTGTGCCACGCCGGCCCCGAAGGACTGGACGCTGTACTCGATGGGTTCGTCGGAAGGCTGGGAGTCGGGGTCGGTCCGCAGCACGTGGTAGACGGCCGAGCTCGCCTCGCCGGTCAGTTCCGTGTCGGGCGTGAGGTCGTAGCGTCCGTTCAGCCCGGCTTCGTAGTTGGTGTAGGACTGGTCGGTCAGCTGCCAGTACTGAAGCCGCTGGACGGAGGCGTAGCCGCCGATGCCGTGGCGGGACCAGTTGCTCGCGATGCTTCCGCGCGCCGTCATGAGCGAGACGCTGTCGCTCTGTTTGTTGGTCGAGCTGTAGAAGACGTTGTCGTTGTAGGCTTGGTCGAGCTGGGCGGTGCCCCGGATGGTGAAGGCGCCGACGCGGATGCCGAGCGGATCGTACTCCGGCCGTTCGCGGTTGAGCACGGTGACGCCGCGCTGCTCGTCCTCCGGCCGGCCCTGAGCGAAGGCCTCGACGGTTCCGGCAAGCAGCAGAAGCACCGCGGGGACAAGGCGCCGCGCGCCAGCGTTCATCCTCTGCACACCCTCTCCGCCAGCGCCTTTGTCCTGCGAATCCAGACCTCTGCTCCGCGTAGCACGATCCCCCGCCATCCGGCTACAGCGCGGTTCCGTGTTGCAGCGCCGCAGGGTTCCTATGCATGGGCCCGCTCAGGTATGATTGCCTCACGGACGTGTGCGCGAGGACACGGTTCTGAAACGGCAGCCCGGCATACCGTCGAAGGCGGGATACCCGGGGGAACACGCCATGCCGGGGTCGGACCGTGGAGGCGCGGCGCGAGGATGACGAGGAGCCTGATGCAGGTCCATGACGTGAACGACCGGGCCCCGGCGGCCGAGGCGGCGACTGCTCCGGCCCTGCCGGTCAGGGCCTTCCTCTCCGGCCGCGCAGACGATCTCGTGCCAGACCTTCTGGCCTACGCCCTCTACGTGCGCGACCGGGAGGCCCGCGGGCCCGTCGCCGCCGCCGCGCAGGCCGAGGAGGACCCCGTGATGCGGTTCCGCCGCGAGGCGACAGCGGACCTGACCAACTTCACCTACCGCTTCTTCCACAACCAGATCGAGGAGATCCGCCACGCGGCGGTGCGCGACCATCTCGGGTCCCTGCCCCGCCCGCCTGGCTTCCTGCGCATGGTCGCCGCCTCCGCCGTCGGGGTGCTTCTCGTCGGCGCGGCATCGCTCTGGGCAATGGGCCAGGGCGGCATCCTCTCCGAGATGGTCGCGCGGGTCGCCGCGGCAATCGGCGCGGGGGGCTGAGACAGCTTCCATGGCAACGCTCGACGCCCAGCCGCCGAACCTCCTGCAGCAGGCGGTGCGCGCGTGCCGCTCGCAATTCGCCGTGGTCGGCGTGTTCTCGCTGTTCGTGAACCTGCTGATGCTGACGACCAGCATCTACATGATGCAGGTGTTCGACCGGGTGCTCGCCACGCGCTCGACCGACACGCTCCTGTTCCTGACCGTGATCGCGATCGGCGCGACGCTTCTAATGGCGCTGCTGGAGTTCGCCCGCGGCCAGCTGCTCGGCCGCTGCGCCACCTGGATCGAGCAGACCGTCGCGCCGGAAGCCTTCTCGCGCGCCATCGAGGCGCAGCTCCGCAACCGCCCCTACCGCATGGAGGCCATGCGCGACCTTGCCGTCTGCCGCGGCTTCGTCCAGAGCCCGGGCATGACGGCGCTCTACGACGTTCCCTGGGTGCCGATCTATCTGGGCTTCATCTTCATCCTCCACCCCGCGCTCGGCTGGATCGCGACGGCGGGCGCGGTCGTGCTGTTCCTGCTCACCCTCGTCAACGAGTGGACCACCTCCTCGCTTCTCAAGCGCGCCAACGTCGCGGCGATGGCGAACCAGCGCCGGAGCGAGAGCGTGGTGCGCAACGCCGAGGTGATCGACAGCATGGGCATGCTGCCCAACGTGCTGAAACGCTGGCACGAGGGCGTGGCGCGGATGCTTCCCGCGCAGCAGACGGCGGCGGATCGTGCCGGCGTCATCATGGGAATGACGAAGTTCTTCCGCCTCACGGTGCAGATCGGCGTGCTCGGCGCAGGCGCGCTCCTCGTGCTCGAGAACGCGATGACGGCGGGCGCGATGATCGCGGGCTCGATCATCATGGGCCGCGCTCTCGCGCCGGTGGAGCAGATGATCGGCGCGTGGAAGCAGCTCGTCGCCGCGCGCCAGTCCTATCGCCGGCTGTCCGCCCACCTCACCGTGCCGCGCATCCGCCCGGGTGGCATGCCGCTCCCCGAGCCCACCGGAAGGCTGACGCTCGACCGCGTGACCTACGCCTTCCCCGGCACGAACGTGCCGATCATCAAGGGCGTTGGCTTCAACCTCGAACCGGGCGAGAGCTGCGCGATCATCGGCCCCTCGGCTGCGGGAAAGACGACGCTGATCCGCCTCGTCATCGGCGTGCTCGAGCCGAACGCTGGCACGGTGCGGCTCGACGGCGCCAACGTGTTCCAGTGGCTGCGCGAGGATTTCGGCCGCCATGTCGGCTACCTGCCGCAGGATGTCGAGCTGTTCGACGGAACGGTAGTCGAGAACATCGCGCGCATGGGTACGCCCGACGCCGAGAGCGTGTTCGCCGCCGCCAGGCTTGCCGGCTGCCACGAGATGATCCTCAAGCTCCCGAAGGGCTACGAGACCGAGATCGGCGAGAGCGGCACCTTCGTCTCCGGCGGGCAGAGGCAGATGATCGGGCTCGCCCGCGCCCTCTACGGCCGGCCCAAGCTCGTCGTTCTCGACGAGCCGAACTCCAACCTCGACGGCGACGGCGAGCAGGCGCTGCTTCGCGCTCTCGAGCAGATCAAGGCCGCCGGCACCACGGTCGTGCTCGTCTCCCACCGCCCCGCCCTCGTCCAGGGCGTGGACAAGGTGGTGGTGCTGCGCGACGGGATGGTGGAGATGTTCGGGCCGAGGCAGGAGGTGCTCAAGCGCCTGCTCCAGCCCGCAAGGCCGACGGAGGTCACCGCCGCGGGCGGTCCGCCAAGGCTTGATGACCGGAGGACCGCGCCATGAGCGGCGAGGTGCAGGACACGGGTTCGCGCGGCAGCCTGGTGCCGGCGGGGCAGCGCGCCCTCGCCCCGGCCGGCTTCGGCGCAGCGCTGGCGATGCCGAGCGCGGGCCCGATCGCGCCGAAGCGGCCGCCCACGCGCTTCGCGATGATCTTTGGCCTCGCCGCCCTGATCCTGTTCGCCGGCGGCTTCGGCGCCTGGGCCGTGCTCGCACCCCTGTCGGAGGCCGCGGCCGGCCCTGGCGTCATCAAGGTCGAGGGCAATCGTCGCACCGTGCAGCACCTCGAGGGCGGCATCGTCCGCGAGATCCTCGTGCGCGACGGCGACCGCGTGCAGGCGGGCGACATTCTGCTGCGCCTCGACGATGTTGCCGCCGGCGCCCAGTTCCAGGCGCTCGACGCGCAGAAGCTCTTCCTCCTCGCCCAGGACGCGCGCCTGTCGGCGGAGCTCGCCAGCGCGCCGGCGATCGACTGGCCGGAGGAGCTGGTCGCCCGGCGGAACGACCCGCGCGTGGCCGACGCCATCGCCGGGCAAACCGCGCTCTTCATCGCCCGCCGCACCGCCTTCGAGAGCAACCAGCAGGTGCTCGCCGCGCGGGTCGACCAGCTCCGCGCCTCGACGGAAAGCGCCCGCTCGCAGCTCGTCTCGCAGGAGCGCCAGATGGAACTGATCCGCGAGGAGATGCGGGGCGTGGCCGAGCTTCTCCGCCTCGGCCTCGAGCGCCGCCCGCGCCTTCTCGCGCTGCAGCGGGCAGAGGCGAGCCTGGTGGGCAACCGCGACGACATCATCGGCCAGATCCAGCGCAACGAGGCCTCGATCGCAGAGACAGAGGCGCAGATGAAGGCGCAGGACGACATGCGCCGCTCCGAGTACTCGAAGGAGCAGCGCGACGTCCGCGACCGTCTCGCCGAGGTCGACGAGCGGCTGCGCCAGGCGCGCGACGTCGCCTCCCGCCGCGACATCGTCGCTCCCGCGACCGGCACGGTGCTGAACCTGCGCTTCTTCACCATCGGCGGCGTCGTCCGCCCGGGCGACCCGGTGCTCGACATCGTTCCAGTCGAGGACAGGCTGGTCGCCGAGGTGCAGGTCTCTCCAACCGACATCGACGTGGTCCACCCCGGCCTGCAGGCAGAGGTGCGGCTTCCAGCCTTCAAGCAGAGGCTCGTTCCGTTCCTGCACGGCAAGGTCACGTTCGTGTCGGCCGACGCCGTGTATGATGAGCGGTCGAGGACCAGCTACTACCGCGCCAACGTCATCATCGACGAGGACCAGTTGAGCCGGCTCAAGGGGGTGGAACTGACCCCCGGCATGCCCGTCGAGGTGATGATCCTGGTCGGCGAGCGCACATTCTGGCAGTACCTGACCCAGCCGCTCCGCGACAGCTTCGCCCGCGCCTTCCGCGAGCAGTGATTGCGCCCGAAGACATCAGCCCGATCCGACAGGAGTTCCAGAGATGACCGAGCGTGTGCCCGTGCTGTTCTGCGACGGCATCATCGAGGCGAACGTTCTCAACGGCGTGGTGCGCATCACGCTCGGCCAGGCCGGCGGCGACGGCAAGCCGAGCCCCTGCGGCCAGATCGTCCTGCCGCTGACGCAGCTTCCCGGTGCGACCAACGCGATGGTCGCGCTCGTGCGGCAGATCCAGGACAAGATGAAGGAATCGGCTCCGAAGCAGCAGGGCGCCGCGCCGGCCGAGGCTCCCGCCGCGCCGTCCGACATGCCGAGCGCCTTCAAGTTCTCCTGACGTCGCGCGATGGCGCCGCCGGAAGCGCCGTCGCTCTCCGTCATCCTCTGCACCCATGACAGGCCGGGCTATCTCGCGGCCTGCCTCGCTGGGCTCGCACGGCAGGACCTGACGGGCGCGGCGTTCGAGACGATCGTGGTCGACAGCGCCTCGCCCCCCGAGGGGGCGGCGAGGATCGCCGCGCTCGCCGGGCAGGCGGGCGCGCGGCTCGTGCGCTGCGCCGAGCCAGGGCTCAGCCTTGCCCGCAACGAGGGCCTCGCCGCCGCGGCCGCACCCTGGGTCGCCTATCTCGACGACGATGCGGTTCCGGAACCCGACTGGGCGTCCTCGCTTCTCGCCGCTCTCGCCCGCGCCCCGGCCAACACGGCAGGGATAGGCGGGCGCATCGTCCCGCACTGGGAAGCACCGCTGCCCGACTGGTGGCCGCGCGACGCCGTGGGTACCCTCACGGTGATCGAGCACGAGGGCGAAGGCGTGGTGGGGGATGGCACGCTTCCCGAAGGGGTGGAGCCCTACGGCGCGAACATGGCGTTCCGTGCCGATGCGCTCGCCGCCATCGGCGGTTTCCCGCTCGACCTCGGCCGCGTCGGCGACAGGCTGATCTCCGGCGAGGAGGCCTATGTCATCCGCCGCCTCTCCGCCGCGGGCCACGCCATCGTCTATTCAGGGGCGATCGTCGTACGGCACTCGATCCAGGCCAAGCGCCTGACGCGGGAGTGGCTGTTCTCGCGCCTCTACTGGCAGGGCGTCTCGGAGGCGATCCTCGCGGCACGGCTCGGCCAGCGCGGCGCGATGTGGCACAAGGCCATCCGCATGGCCGCCAAGACCCTCCGCTCCCTGCCGCTTTTCCTGCGCGACCAGGACAACCCCGCGACGATCCGCCGGCGCGGCTGGATGCTGTTCGCCGCCGGCTACGTGCGCGGCGCGCTCGGCGCCGCGGCCGGAAGGTGATGCGCGAGCGGATCTCGGTGCTGGTCTGCACGCGCAACCGCGCGCGCGCACTCGAGACCATGCTTGCCCGCCTGCCACTCGAGACGCTCGCCCGCGAGGGGGCCGAGTTCGTCATCGTCGACAACGGCTCGACCGACGACACGCCGGCCGTGCTCGCCCGCTTCGCGGAAGGCACGGGCCGCCCGCTCGCCCCGGTTCTGCTCCGGGAGGAGGCGCCTGGCCTGTCGCGCGCACGCAACACCGCCGCCCGGGCGGCGACCGGCACCCTGTTCTGCTTCCTCGACGACGATTGCTACCTCGACCAAGACTACTTCACGGTCGTCCGCCGCATCTTCGCCGACCCGGCGATCGGCTACGCCGGAGGGCGGATCCTCGCGCATGACCCGGCCGGCCGCGGCACCGGCGAGATGACCGAGACCGAAGCTTTCGTGCAGCCGCCGCACAGCGGCATCTGGCCGGGCAAGTTCCAGGGCGCGAGCCTGATCGTCCGCCGCAGCGTGTTCGAGCGCATCGGCCTGTTCGACCCGGCACTCGGCGCCGGTGCGCCGTTCCGCTGCGAGGACATCGAGTTCGTGGCGCGCGCCTCGATGGAGGGCTTCACCGGCCGCCACGAGCCCGACCTCGTGGTGCATCACGACCATGGCCGGACCACGCCCGCGCTGATCGAGCAGATCAACCGCGAGAACGACGTCGCCGGCGGGGCCTACTTCATGCTCTGCGTGCTGCGCGAGCTGCCGCGGCTCCGCTTCGCGTCGCTGCGTGCCTGGGAGGCGGAGCGGAGGCACCGCAACTACCCGCAGCGCTTCCGCCGCCAGATCAAGGGCGCGCTGCGCTACGTCGTGTCTCTCGTCACGCTCGAGCTCAGGAGCTACCGCGCAGGCACGGGATGGAATCGCCCGCTCCCTCCCCCGCCGCAGGGCTAACCGCTACTCCGGCACCTTCCCGGCCGGGGAGACGTTCTTCCAGACGAACAGGACGAGGTCCTTCAGCCTGTGCCAGGCGAGCGCCGTGAGCACGGCGAGCGCGACGAGCCCGGCCGCGCCCCCGAGAACGCCGAGGGTCAGCACAGGGTGCAGCGGCGGCAGGAAGGGCTCGACCAGCAGGTGACCGACCGCGAAG
Source organism: Elioraea rosea (assembly GCF_007644105.1). Lineage (GTDB taxonomy): Bacteria > Pseudomonadota > Alphaproteobacteria > Acetobacterales > Acetobacteraceae > Elioraea_A > Elioraea_A rosea. Next base: position 141,727 of record NZ_VFAC01000006.1, read on the forward strand.
CAGGCGAGCGCTGCGAGCGCCGGAACGAGAAGCTGCGCAACCGGGCGCCACATCGATTCCTCCGCCGCGCGTCCGAGTAGCCAGGCATTGGCGAGAAGCTGCGGCACCGCACGCGCGACCGTCGCCCAGACATAGACGAGCACGCCGAAGGGCGAGAACACGAGCGCGACCGCGATCGACAGCGTGACCTCGATCACCTTGAGCCGGAACACCCAGGCCGTCCTTCCGATGCCGACGAGCGCGGGCCAGGTGACGGTGGACAGCACGATCAACGGCGCGTGCAGGGCGAGCACCCGGAACAGCGAGGCAGAGACCTCCCAGCCCGGGCCGAAGGCGATGCGCGTCAGCGGCTCGGCCACCACGGCGGCGATCGCGTACATCGGCAGCACGGGCAGGGCGAGCGCGTCGATCACGCGGCGGGTGATGGCGCCGAAGCGCTCACGGTTCTGCGCCGTGCTCGAGAACACGGGGATGAACACGCGCATCACCGGCGAGATCACGAGCTGGGAGAGAAGCTCGATAAGCCTTTGCGCGATCCGGAGCTGGCCGACCACCTCGACGCCGAGATTGCGGCCGATCGCGGTGGAGGTGACGACGCCTGGAAGCGCGATCACCGCCTGCGAGCCCATCAGCGGTAGGGCGAAGCGCACCGCGCCGATGAATTCCTGCCTGTCGAAGGCGAAGAGCGGCCGGTAGCGCGTGACCACCGTGACGCCCGCGGCGTAGAAGGCGACGCCGGCGACACGCTGCGCCGCAAGCGCCCAGACACCGAGGCCGGAGACGGCGAGAACGATCGCCACCGCGCCGCCGAACAGCGTCGAGAGGACCGAAAGCAGCGTGATTGGCCGGTAGCGCAGGTCGCGCGCAAGCAGCCCCGCGGGAATGACGACGAACACGTTCAGCACGAGGCTCGCCGAGAGCAGGAGCATCAGCGGCTGGAGAAGCGGCTCCTCGAGCGACCAGGCGAGGAGCGGGCCGATGCCGGCAAGGATCAGCACCACGGGCACCGAGATCAGCGCATGCGTCCAGAACAGCGTGGCGGTGATCCGCGCGTCGATGGCGCGCCGCTGCATCACCCGCTCGCCGAGGCCCGAAGTCGAGACGGCGTTGGCGAGATCGACGAATTGTGCAGACAGCGCGACGAGCCCGACATCCCGCGGGTCGACGAAGCGGACGACGATCGCGAAGACGATGAAGCCGATCACGCGGTCGCCGAACGCCGCGCCGATGGAGAGCAGCGCGCTCTCCATCGCCTTCCGGGCGAGGCTCACGTCGGGCGTCGCGTGCGAGGCGGCATCAGGCGAACTGCGCCTTCCAGGCAGCAATCTCTGCTTCCGGCAGGTGCAGCCGCGTCGGCGCGGGCCGCTCGATCCAGTCGGAGATGGCGGCGAGGTCGGTGAGCCTCGCGCTCGGCAGGCCGGTATGGGCGGCAATGTCGCGGGCGCGGTTGTCGACCTCGAGGATCAGCAACCGCTTGCCCATCTGCAGCGCCCGGATGCCGCCATGCAGGCGGGAGCCGATGTAGTCGACGTCGTTCTCGGCAAGGAAGCGCGAATAGGCCTCCGTGCTCGCACGGATGCGCTTGAGATGGCCGAATCCAAGCCGCTCGAGGTGGGGGATGTCGTCGCCCATCTGCGGATAGAACCACACCGTCCGGTAACGATCCGTCACCAGCTTCAGGAAGGCGGCATCGGCCTCCGGCTGGTTGCGGTAGGCGGTAACGGCAACGACGGCATCCTGCGCCTTCGCCTCGGGGATGCGGGCGGTCGCCGCCGCGTCGAGCCGCCAGAGCGTCGGGCAGGTGGCGTTGACGGCGCGGAGGCCGAGCGCCTTGAGGTTCTCGGCCGCCGGAGCGTCGCGCACCGCGTGCAGGGCCGAGGCGTGGAGCGAGCGCCTGAGGATCTTGCTCGCCTCTCGCGTCAGCTTCGTCGCGTCGTGCTGCCAGCCAGCGCCGATCACGACGAGCCCCTCGACGAACATCGAATCCGACAGCGTGATGCGCCACTGCCCGCCATCGGGAGGCAGCAGGTTGGAGCCCGCGACGAAGATCCGCTCGGCAGCCCGGAGCACCTTGTGGCTTCGGTTGCTCATCGGCTCATGCGTGGCAATGCGGTGAAACCACGCGTTCGGAAACAGGTCGAACAACAGGGATTCGACGGCCTGGTAGATCACCTCATCGCCGAGGTTGTCGGTCGCGAGGCTCGGGTCGAGGATCGCGATCTGCATCAGCCGGGCGTCCCCGCGGCGGGCGCGATCAGCGTAGGTTCCACCCGGCGAATCGTCGGCACGTTGGGCAGCCACGCTTCGACATACCGCGACAGCTTGCCGTAGCTGTTGTCGATGTAGGACACACGCCGCTCCAGCAGGCACGCGAGCAGGATGGCGTGGAGGCGATCGGTGTGGATCTCGTGGTGCGGGGAGAACAGGCGCACCCCCTTCCTGACGAGCAGATGCCCGTCGAGCGCGATGGCAACCCAGGGCCCCGGAATAGGCAGGAAAGGCAGCCGCCGACGCCACCGCTCGAGACGCCATTCCTGGTGCTTGAGGAAGTGGCGCCGGCGCCGGTCGGTATCGTCGAGGAAGGTGAGCCAATCGGTGCCGATCGTGGTGGCACCGTCCAACGTCGATTCCTTGTCACGACGCATGAGGTGCACGGGCTTGGTGCGCGTGGCCTGGCACGAGGCCTTGAGGTGCCCCCACAGCGCATGCGCCATGTCAGGGACCAGCATGACCTTGTCGGTGAAATGGGCGCGCGCCACCGCCTCACTCGGCTGATCGCGAACGCACAGCGTGACGTCACGGTGCGCGCGGAATATCGCCGAACTTTTGGCAAGCGAGGCATCGTCGTCGAACTGGATGCTCTGGGGCAGGACGACGATGCGCCTGTCGGGAAAGGTGCGGAGGATGGCTTCCCGGAAGCGCTGGTAGCGCGGCCAGATCGTCCCGAAATTGCCGCCGCCGTGGAGGGCGATGACCGTGTCCGGCCGAAGCGCCGCGCGAAGCTCGTCCTCGCGGTAGGAATCGACGGTGCAGCGGTAGCGCACCTTCACGCCGTTGCGGCGGAAGAACCGCTCTGCGCCAGCGTGGATCAGCCGGTCACCCACGTTCTCGTGGTCCGGAATGTCGAGATAGACGATGTCGCGCGCAGGACCGAGCGCGGGCAGGATGGCATCGAGCGCACTAGACAGTTCGCCCATCCGGGCGCGAAGCACGGCATGGTCCCCGGCCGCCCCGACGGCGGTGTTGCCGTCCTGGGTCGGCGCTGCCGCCGTAGCGTTGCCGCGGTCAGCCATCGACTGCCCGCCTCCCTGCCCGCTTTGCTGTCGTGAAATCGCGTTTGCCCGGCTCGACACGCCTCCGCATCACACCTTGCCCTCGATGGCGAGAGCGGCCTCGCGCGCGGATGAACGCGCGTCGCTGCAGCGCCATGCCGAGGCGCGGCAGGCGGTTCGCGTAGCGGAGCCGCCAGAGATCGGCCGAGGTCAATGTCTTCGGCCCCTTCCCCGACCAGGAGGCCTCCCAGTGATGCACCGCGACCGTATCGGGCGTGACGCAGGAGGGGTCATAGGTGCCATCCCACGGGTAGGGATAGAACCAGCGGGTGGGAAAAAGGGTGAGCTCGGGGTGGCGCTGCAGCACGTCGCGCATCGGCTCGGGTGCGAGCCGCTCGCGCAGCACCGTCTGGGTCAGCAGGCCCGGCCCAGTGAAGGCGTCGTAATTCCAGGTGGGGACCATCGCGTGCTCAAGATAGTCGAGCACGCGCTCGATCAGCCTGTGGCCGGGTGGGGCGCCGATCACCGTGCCGTTCAGCCAGTCGAGGCTCGGCCCGGTCGTCTGGATGCCGAGGAAGGCGGGCTCGGTCAGGAGCGGGTCGAGCGGCTTGAGCAACTCCACGTCGGTGTCGAGATAGACACCGCCATGGCGAAGCAGGACCTGCATGCGCACGAAGTCGGAGACGACGTTGAACTTCCGCGCCACATAGGCCGAGCAGAGCCAGTTGGAGGAGAAGTCGATCGTCGCGTCGTTCCACTCCATGAACGTCCAGCCTGGCAGCATCCGCTTCCAGCCTTCGACGAAGGCGCGATGCGCCTTCGGCATGGGCCGCGGCCCGCACCAGACGTAGTGGATGATCTTTGGGATGATTGCGCTCATGCCGGCTCGCGCTGCCTTTCGACGAGCTTCCGCTGCATCGAGAAGAACGGATCGGGGCTGAAGCGCACGACGCGGCGCAGCACCTTCCACCAGAGCGGCGGGCTGCGCACCGCGCCCGTCCAGCTCTCCGCCCAGCGATGGACGGCGTAGGTGCGCGGCGTGATGCAGGAGGGGTCGTACTCCTCGTCCCAGCGATAGGGATAGAAGTAGTCGGTCGGCACCACCGTCACGTCGCCCACCTCCTGCGGCTCGTCGGCGTAGGAGGAGAGCCCGCGCTGGCGGAGGAGCGACGTCAGAAGCGACGGTCCTGTCTCGGAGCCGATGTTCTCCGTGCCGCGGAAGCGCGCGAGAAGGGATGCGCGCGCCTCGACGAGAAGCGGGTGGCCGGGTGCGGCGCCGATGACCGCGTTGCACACCCAGTCGCCCGACGGCACGACCGGCTCGCGAGACTGGAAGCCGACGACGCAGCCATGCCGGCGCAATGGCTCGAAGCTGCGCACGGCGAAAACATCGGTATCGAGATAGAAGCCGCCCTCGCGGGCGAGCACGTCGAGCCGCACGAAATCGGCGACGGTTGACCAGCGGCGAAGCGCATAGGCGCGGCGCAGGAAGGGCTCGGAGAAGTCGATCGTGTCCTCGTTCCAGCAGGCGATGCGGAACTCGGGCATGGCCGCGCGCCAGGAGGCGAGCGCGTCGATCAGCATCGGCGGCATGCGCCGGGGGCCGACCCAGATGTAGTGGAGCACGGCGGGGATCATGCGCGCGATGCCACTCCCGACAGCGCGGCGGGAAGGCCGCGCAGGAAGCCCAGCGAATAGGCGAGCCCGCAGCGCCGGCCGATGAAGCGGGGCGAATCCGGGCTCATCAGCGCAAGCGGCGCATGGGTGAGAACCTTCCAGAGATGGCCGAGGCTTTCGCGCAGCACCTTACCGCGCCCCTCGAAGGCCTGGCCGAGCATCGCCTCGGTCGCCCCCTGCCCGGCCATGCGGCGCAGCAGCCAGCGGGGGGAGAGGCGCGGGGCCTGGATGGTGTGCAGGGCGCGCATGCGGTCGTCGTACCAGATGCCGTGGCCGGACGCCTCGACGCGCCGCGCCGCATAGGCCTCCTCGCCGGAGAGAAGCGTCGAGCCCGTCCGCGAGGGCCAGTCGGGGAAGCCGCCGGCCGCGCGAAGCGGGGCGACGGCGAAGGCGAGGTTGGCAGCGATCGGCCAGACACGGCCGGGAAGCGGGTCATGCCCCACCCTGCCCCGGCCGGCGACCGGCTGGACAGACAGCATCCCCATCAGCGCGGGCGGCCACCAGGCGGGAAGCGGCACCTCGTAGTCCGGGTCGATCCGCCCGGCGATCACGGCGGTGCCGGAAGGGGCATCGGCGATCGCGGCGGCAAGGCCGATCAGCCAGCCCGCCTCCGGCACGGCGTCGTCGTCGAGGAAGGCGAGCCACTCGGTGGACGTCTCGGCAAGCGCGACGTTGCGGGCGTAGGAGATGCCCTCGCGCGCGCAGGCGACGTAGCGGGCGCCCGGAAACGGGGCGATCAGAGCATGCAGCCGCTCGGCCGAGGCGCCGGAGACGTCGTTGTCGACGACGAGAAGGCGCCAGGGCGGAGTGCCGTCGGAGAGGGTCTTAAGCGCGCCGAGGCAGCGGGCGACGTAGTGCAGGCGCGCGCGCGTGCACACCGCCACGGTAACGGCGGCTCCTTCGTCGCTTTGGGCGGCGCTCGGCGTGTCGTCCAGTGTCATCAGCCTTCCGGTCGGCGCCGCCCCGGGGGCGGCATGGGCGAGAGAGCTGCACCGCCAGGGTCACGGATCGGACAAGCCGGCCTGGAAGCTGGAGGCGGTGCGCTTCCGCGGGCGTCTATAACGCACTTCCGCCGCGCTGCACCATGGTGGCCAGGCGCGAGGCAGCCAGACGCCCAGGCGGCAGGCGTGCGCCTGCGGGCGTTGACGCCCCGTTCACGCTTCGGCGCAATTGTCCGGCCATGCCCGAGGCTCCCGTCCCTCGTCCCCCGCCGCCGGAGCCTGACCCGCTGTTCATCGCGCGGTTCAGGGCACGGATCGACCCGGACGTGGGCGAGACCTTCACGCAGGAGCAGCTCTCGGCCATCCACACCGCGTTCGCGCTGCGCACCCTCCCCCGCCACAGCCTCGATTTCCGCCGCTCGATCCCACTTCCCTGGGGCCGCTTCTACCTCGCCATCGTCGCGGGGCCGGAGAAGCGCGGCGAGGCCCGCCGCGCGGCGGACCGCGCGATGACCGGAGCACGGGTGGTGGCCGACGCCGCGCTGATCCTCGGCACCGTGCTGGTGCTCGCGGTGATCGTCGCGGGCTTCCTCTATCTCGGGAAGATGACGGTCGGCCTCGATCTCGTGCCCGGCATCGACATGCTGCCCGACAGGGAACTGCGTCAGATCCTGCTGCGCTGATCTTCGCGCGGCAGCATCCCGAGCGCGCAGGCGAGAACGGCGAAGGGCAGCAGCCAGGCGAGCCGCGCCGTGTAGCGGTCATGCACCGCGGAAAGCCCGCCAGCGAGCACGGCGTTGCCGAACAGCGCGGCGAAGATCGCGAGCACGAGCACCACGCCAGGCCGCTCCCCCCGCCAGGCGAAGAGGAACAGCGCGATCACCGCAAGCGGCACGGAGCCCTGGATGATCACTTCATGGAGGTCCCTGAGCGGCGGCAGGAGACCGAGCGTGCCGGTCGCCTGGCGCGCGGCGAGGAAGGCCTCGCGGTCGCCAGGCAGGTAGGCCTCGATCACCGGCTGCGGCCCGGGTGTGCCGACCCAGGGCGCGAAGTCCATCGCCGGGCCGGTCTTGAAGCTCTTGAGCTGCGCGATCGCGTTGTCGACGAAGCGGCCGAACTGCCACGCGCCGTGCCTGCGCAGCGTCTCGGCGACGATGTCGGCCGCCTCGGGGGCGAAGTCGCGCGGGTGGCCCATCCTGTAGAACGGGCTATCGGGCTGCCACAGGAAATGGTCCGACGAGGGGAACTGGCGCGAGGCGGGCGGCAGGTCGGCGAGGTGGGCGCAGAGCCGCCACGCCTTCTCCGGGCAGGCCTCGACCAGCGTTGCCGCGCCCGGGCCGTCATAGATCACGCGCGCGAGCAGGAAGTTCGCCCCGAAGGGCGAGAGGGAGAACTTCCCGTGCCCGACGAGGTTGACGAACATCAGGCCGGCGATTGCGAGCACGAGCGGGGCAAGCACCATCAACACGCCCGCGACGCCGAAACCGCGCCGAACCGAGAGGAGCCAGCGGCTCGCGAGCAGGACGATGACGAGCCCGCCCGCGAGCGGCACGTGCGACTGGTGCAGAGCGATCGCACCCGCGCCGAGCAGAACGAGATAGGCCTTCTCAAGCCGCCCGAGCCTCTCCGGCACGGCGGCGAGAAGCCAGAGCGTCAGGACGACGACGCTTGTGAAGACGTCCGGAATGATCCAGGAGACGAACCATGGCAGCGCCGTGCCGATGGCAAGCGCGGCGATGGTGACCCCGAAACGGAGCGGCCCTCCCGCGCCGAGCGTGCGCAGGACGAGCCAGACGAGATGGGCGACGACCGCGCCCTGCACGAACGGAACGGTCCAGAGCGTCACGCCCCAGTGCAGGCCGTAGAGCAGGAACGAGTAGAACACCGGCCTGTCCCAGCCGAGATAGCGCTGCAGCGCCTGGCCGAGATACGTGCCGGTATCGGCGAAGACGAGAGGATAGCCGTTGTAGAGCGCGACCCAGGCCAGCGCGACGGCAGCGAGCGCGATCGAGGCTGCGGCGATCAGCGGCGAGGCGCGCCGCTCAACCATAGCCCTTCGGGTGCGCCTGCCGCCAGGCCCAGGCATGGCCGACGATCGTTGCAAGATCGGCGTAGCGGGGACGCCAGCCGAGCTCGTCGGTGATGCGGCGTGATGCCGCGACGAGCACCGCAGGGTCGCCTTCCCGCCTCTTCCCGATCGTGTATGGCACCTTGAGCCCCGTCACCTGCTCCGACGCGGCGATCACCTCGCGCACCGAATGCCCCTTCCCCGTGCCGAGATTGTACCTGACGCTGCGCGAACGCAACGGCTCGAGCACCGCGAGATGCGCGGCGGCGAGATCGGCGACGTGGATGTAGTCGCGGATGCAGGTGCCATCCGGTGTGGGATAGTCGTCGCCGAAGACGGTCAGCGGGTCGCGTCGCCCCGCCGCGGCGTCGAGGACGATCGGGATCAGGTGCGTCTCGGGGCGATGGTCCTCGCCGGCCTCGCCTTCGGGATCAGCGCCGGCGGCGTTGAAGTAGCGCAGGCACGCCCCGCGCACGCCGTGGATCCGGTCGGCCCAGTACAGCAGCCGCTCGAGCATCGCCTTGCTCTCGCCGTAGGGCGAGCCGGGGATCACCGCCTCGTCCTCGTCGATCGGCATGCGCTCGGGCTCGGCGAAGAGATTGGCGGTGGAGGAGATGACAACCCTGTTCACCCCATGGGTGACGCAGGCCTGCACGAGCGTCGCTGCGCCGGCGAAGTTCTCGGCCATGTAGCGCACCGGCTCGCGCATCGATTCGCCGACGAGCGTGAGGGAGGCGAAGTGGAACACCGCCTCGTAGGGACCGTCTGCGAAGGCACGCTCGACCGTCCCTGCGTCGGCGACGGAACCGCGCAGGAGCCGTGCGCCCTCCGGCACTGCCGCCTCGTGGCCGGTGGTGAGGTCATCGAGTACCGTCACGGAGGCGCCTGCGCGAAGCAGCGCAAGCACGAGATGACTGCCGACGAAGCCGGCGCCGCCGGTCACCAGGTAACGCCCGGACATGCGAGGAACCCCTATTCGCGGAAGTAGCCGCCGTAGCGCGGATGATAGACCTCGGCGTCGGAGTAGCCGGAGCGGGAATGCGCCTTCGCATCGACGCGCGTCATCACGGCGCCGACCACGCGGGCCTTGGCGTCCTCGAGCATGTCGAGGGTCGAGCGGACGATGCTTTGCGGCGTGTCTCGCCAGCGCACGCAGAGCACGGTCGCATCGGCGAGGCGGGCGATGATCCGGGCATCGGCCATGGCGAGGGTCGGCGGCGCGTCGAGCACGATCAGGTCGTACTCGCGTCGGAGCTGGTCGAGCAGCGCGCCCATCGCATCGGCCATGAAGAGGCCCGAGCTGTTCGTCTCCGCCGCGCCCGCGGGGATGAAGTCCATAGGCGTCAGCGCGTCGCGCCGCTTCACCGCGGGCAGAGGGGCATGGCCGAGAAGGTAGTCTGCAACGCCCTGGCTTCCCTCCGTCTTGAGGATTCGGTCGAAAGAGGGCTGGCGGATGTCGCAGTCGATCACCACCACCTTCTCGCCGTTCAGCGCCGCGGTGCGGCCGAGCGTGATCGCCGTGGTCGTCTTGCCCTCGTCCGGCCTGGCGGCGGTGATGACGATGCATTTCGGCGGCGTCGCGCCCAACCACAGCGCGGCGCGCAGGCTTCGCAGCGATTCGGAGAAGGCGGAGACGGGCTTGCGCACCACGTAGTCCTCGACCTTCGTGCGCCCGAGCCCGCGCTTGACCGACGGGATCAGCGCGAAGCAGGGCAGGCCGAGAACGGAGCGGATCTCGTCGCCGGAACGGAACGTGCTGTCGGCAATCTCGAGAAGCCAGACGATCAACGCGCCGAACATCAACCCGAGCACGATCGAGGCGGCGAGGATCATGTTCCGCCTCGGCCAGGAGGGCGTGCCGGGCAGCGTGGCGGGCGAGAGCACGCGGGCATCGGGCTTCTCGATCGCCGTCTGCTGCACCGTCTGCTGCGTACGCGCGAGCACCGACTGGAGCAGGCTGCGCGCCGCTTCCGCCTCGCGCTCGATGGCGCGGACCTGGATCTCCGATTCGCCCGCCTGAACGAGCTGCGCCTGGGTGCGCGCGAGCGATTCCTGCAGGCTCTGGATGCGCAGGCGGGTGGCGCGCACCTCGGCCTCGAGCGCGCCGGTCACGCGGTTGATCTCGACGCCGATTGAGCCGAGGATTCCGGTCAGCTCAGCCTGCTTGCGCTGCACGTCGGGGTGGCGGTCGCCCAACTGGTTGCGGAGCTGGGCGAGCTCCGCGCGGGCGATGGATTCGCGCTGCCGCATGCCCGAGACGGTCGACGCGCCGAGCACGGTCGTGAGCGCCTCGAGGTCGGCCGGTCCGCGCGCCGTCCTCGCCTGGGCGAGCCGCCCTTCCTGGGCCGCGAGGTCCGCCTGGGCGGCGAGAAGGTCCGACTGCAAGCGCGAGACCTGCTCGTTCAGGAGGTTCGAGCTCGCGCCTCGCACAAGGCCTGCCTGCGCGCGCGTCCGCTCGACGCGCTCCTCCGCGTCGAGCACCTCCTCGCGAAGCTGCGCGACCCGCTGCTCGAGCCAGGTGTTCGCCCGCCGCACCGCGTCGAATTTCTGCTCGAGCTGGTCGTTGATGTAGAGCTCGGCGAGCAGGTTCGCCCCGGCCTGGGCCACCTGTGGACTCTGCGAGGTGAAGCTTATGTTGATCACGCGCGAGTTAGCCACGACGGAGGCCGAGATGCGGTCGAGCGTCGAGAGGATGACGCCGTTGCGCACGTCCTCCGGCCGCGGCGTGCCGCGCCGCGGCGGCGCGAGCGAGGCGGCAAGCTCGGCCGAGACGAGGCCTGCGATGGCAGAGGCCTGCGTCTGCACCCAGCGCCGCGCCTTGGCCATGTTGGACGGCTCGGCGGTGGACCAGTTGAACTCCGGCCGGCGGGCCAGATCGAGCCGGTCTGCCACGCGCTCGGCCATCGGCAGGGACTTGATGATCTCGAGCTGGCTCTGCAGGACGACGGAGGTGGTGCCGCCCTCGTCCCGCAGGATCGACTGCATCTCGCGGATCTGGAATTCCTGGGCCTCGTAGATGACGGTGGCCGTGCCGGTGTAGCGGGGGGTGAGCTGGCCGAGCGCGACAAGGGCGATGACGGGGAAGATGATGACGGAAAGGATCATCCCCCACTTCCGCCGCTTCAGCACCGCAAGCAGCGCCGCGGGGCTGAGCCCGCCGACGGGCTCGATCTGCTGCGTGTAGCCGAAGGCGCCGGGGGGGCGGCGCGCCTGGCCTTCTGGCAGCGTCTCGGACGGCTGGTTCAGCATCTGCGGCTCTCCGGCCTCACTTCGCGCGTCTGCCCCGACGGTGGGCCGGGGCACCTTGCCGGCGGCGCGGAGAGGCGCGGTCCGACATGGGTATGCGGCACCGTTTCGCGGGCAACGGCTGCGCACGATGGGCTGCGGTGCCTTACCGTAGAGTGAAGCGGCGCGTCAATCGGCGCGCCGGAACCGTGTGCCCCTCCGACCATGCATGGCGATAGGCCATTGTTTTCAGGCTTTTCAGCGGCAGGATCGCAAGGCAATGTTCGCCCGACCCGCGGCGCGGCGCGTCCTGCGCCCTGCGCCCGGGCCGATCGAGGGGACGCATCGATGGTCATCGCCCGCCTGAAAGGACTGCTCGCCGCCGCCGCGCTGCTCGCCATCGCGGCCTGCTCGAGCCCGGGCGCGGACCTGCCCCCCCTGCCCGAGGGAACGGCCTCCGAATACCGCCTCGACACGGGCGACCAGGTGCGGATGACCGTGTTCGGTGACCCCCGGCTGTCCGGCGAGTTCCGGGTGAACGATGCCGGCAACATCGCCGTGCCGCTCGCCGGCAGCGTCAAGGCCGTGGGTCTGACGAGCAGCGAGCTCGAGCGCTCCGTCGCCGAGACGCTGCGCAGGAACAATCTCGTGAGACAGCCGGAGGTTGCGGTCGAGATCACCTCCTACCGGCCGGTGTTCATCCTCGGCGAGGTACGCTCCCCCGGCCAGCTTGCCTACCAGCCAGGCATGACAGTGCTCACCCTCGTGGCGCGGGCGGGCGGGTTCACCTACCGCGCCCAGGAGGAGTATGTCGGCATCACCCGGATCGAGGACGGCGTCGCGCGCGAAGGCAAGGCGACGCGGCAGACCATCATCGAGCCGGGCGACGTCGTTCAGGTGTTCGAGCGCCGCTTCTGAGGCCTACCAGCGCCTGACCGGCCCGGTATCAAGGTGTACGTAGGGGCTCCCGCCCCGGTATAGCCCGACGCCACCTGCGCGGAGCTGCACCGCTGCGCCGACGAGCCCGAGCGCATGCAGCCCCGGCCGGCGGACATCGACCGCACGCCCCGCGACATGGAAGCTGTTCGCCGCCGCCCTGCCCCAGCGGGCCGACAGGGCCGCCTGGGTCTCCGCGGTCCGATAGGCGGAGACCACGACGAAGCCGCGGCCGACGAGCCGACGGTCAAGCAGGGCGAGGATGTCGAAGAGCGAGGGGTCGATCTCGCCTGCCGCATCGGCCGTCCGGTCGCGCAGAAGCTGCGAAAGCGCCGCGAGCGCCTCCGGAACGTAGCTCCCCTCGCGCCAGTACACCCCCTCCCAGCGCTCCGCGTCGGCCGCATGGGTGAGCGAGAGCCGCCGCTCGGGCCCCAGCGCCTCGAGCGCGCGCGCGGGTTGAGCGGGCAGCCCCGCCTGGGCGGGCGCCGCGGCGGCGAGCGCGGCG